>JBKBOA010000106.1:0-3202 GCA_046295035.1 Phreatobacter sp. | reverse complement strand
CGCGTCGAACCGGGCCCGCCGCAGGCCCGACCGCGTCCGCGTGGCAGCGCGGCGCGCACCGCGGCCCAGAGCGAGCAGCGCCAGCGTCCGGGACGGGCAAGCGCCCAGCGCCAGCGGTGAGCCGGCCCGGCGCGGCCATCGGCATCGCCGCGGCGCTGGCCTCGGCGACGGCCTACGGGATCAACATCGTCTATGCGCGCATGACCACGCAGATGGGGGTCTCCGCCGCCGATCTGGTGTTCCTGCGCGTCTTCCTCATGCTGGGACTGGTCGCGCTGGCGGTCGGCGCGCTGCGCAGCACCATCGCGGTCGGCCCGCGCGGATGGCCGTCGATCCTTGCCATCGGGATCACCTCGGCCGGCGTCGGGCTCGCCTACTTTTTCGCCGTCTCCTTCGTGCCGATCGGCGTGGCGGCCGTGATCTTCTACACCTTCCCGCTGATCATCCTGGCGGCCAGCCCCTTCATCGACGGCGAGCGCTTCACGCTGGCGCGGCTTGCCATCTTCCTGATCGCCTTCACCGGCCTCATCATCGCCATCGGGCCGGGCCTCGGCAGCTTCGACTGGCGGGGCGTCGCCCTTGCGGGCCTCGGAAGCTGCATGGCTGCCGCCCAGTTCTTCGCCGCGGCAAGGGCCGGCGCCCGCTCCGGGACGGCCGCCGTCCTGTTCTGGTCGCACGTGGTCATCATGCCGATCGCGGGTGTCGTGATGCTGGCCGTCGGCCTGAGCGGCTGGAACCGGCTCGCCGCCGCCTGGCTTCCCGCCACCATCACCGTGTCCGGCTATCTCGCCGGCTTCGCCCTGCAGATGGTCGCCGCGCGCCATGCCCCGCCAGCCCTCATCGGCCTCGTCTTCTGCCTCGAACCGGTGGTCGCGATTGTCGCGGCCGGGGTGGTGCTTGGCGAAACCCTCACGACCACCCAGATGATCGGTAGCCTGTTCGTGCTGATCGCGCTGCTGGCCTCATCGGCCAGCGCGCTGAGGCGACAGACGGCGCCCGCCTGACCGGAACCTGCCGATGACCGCACCGCCGCCCGCGCCCGAGCCCCGCAGGCCCCGCCCGCCGATCCCGGTGACGGTGCTGACCGGCTTCCTCGGCGCCGGCAAGACCACGCTGCTGAACCGGCTGCTCGCCGATCCGGCGCTTGCCGACACGGCCGTGCTCATCAACGAGTTCGGCGAGGTCGGGCTCGACCACCTGCTGGTCCGCACGGTCGAGGAAGGCATCGTCATGCTCGCCTCGGGCTGCGTCTGCTGCACGGTGCGCGGCGACCTGGTGGCCGCGCTCGAGGATCTCCTGCGCGCGCTCGACAATGGCCGGGTCGAGCCCTTCTCCCGCGTCGTCATCGAGACCACCGGTCTTGCGGACCCGGTGCCGGTGATCCAGACCCTGATGGCCCATCCCTATCTGGCGATGCGCTTCCGTCTCGACGCCGTGGTGACGGTTGTCGACGCCATCAACGGCCTCGCGACGCTCGACGCCCATCCCGAGGCGGTCCGGCAGGTGGCAGTCGCCGACCGCCTGGTCATCACCAAGACCGATCTCGTGGGCGACGATGCCGCCCGCACGACCCTGGCCCGGCTGGAGGCCCGCCTGGCGGCGCTCGCCCCCGGCGCCGTGCGGCTCGAAGCTGCCCGCGGCGAGGCCGATGCGGCCGCCGTGCTGGCGGCGGGTCTCTATGACCCCGCCAGCAAGACGCCGGACGTTGCGCGCTGGCTGAACGAGGAGGCGGTGGCCGCCGCCGCCGGGACCACCGCCCACGACCACGCGGACGGCATCCGCTCCTTCGCGCTGACCACCGACCAGGCCATCGGCACGGCGGCCCTCGACATGTTCCTCGACCTCCTGCGCGGGGCCCACGGACCGAAGCTGCTGCGCGTGAAGGGGGTGGTGAAGGTCGCCGAGTTCCCGGAACGGCCGGTGGTCATCCACGGCGCGCAGCATGTGTTCCACCCGCCCTCGGTTCTGGACCGCTGGCCCGACGACGATGCCCGCACCCGTATCGTCTTCATCCTGAAGGACATGGAGCCGGCCGTGGTGCAGGCCCTGTTCGATGCCTTTCTCGGCATTGCACGGCCCGACCAGCCGGATCGCGCGGCGCTCACCGCCAATCCGCTTGCCATTCCGGGCCGGCCGTCCTGACGGGTCAGGATACGATGCGTCCCTGGGCCCGCCAGATGGCCGCATTGAGCTCGCTGCCGAACACGAAGATCGCTGCCGAGTAATACAGGAAGACCAGCGCGATCATGCCGGAGGCAAGCCCCGCATAGGTCTTCACATAGGCCTGCGAGAAGCTCGCCAGATAGGCACCGAACAGCGTGCCGCCAGCCAGCCACAGGACGAGCGTCACCAGGATCCCCGGCCACACATCCCGGAAGCGCCGCCGGCCGGCCGGCAGGAACAGGTGCAGCAGGGTGAGCGCGATGATGATGACCAGCGAGGCCGCAGCTGCGCGGATGAACAGCACGATCCAGCCGAGCGGCTCCAGCTGCGGCACGAAACGCACCATGGCCGCCCAGAGCAGCGGGCCGAGAACCACCAGGACGGCGACCGCCAGCAAGGCCACGGCCCCGACCACCACATAGGCGATGGATTCCAGGCGGCAGACGTACCACCAGCGCGGCTCGCGCACCTCATAGGCCCGGTTCATGGCGGTGCGCAGGGCTTCCACGCCGTTCGAGGCGAAATAGACCGAAAGCACCAGACCGACGGTGACGAGATCGGTGCGGTAGCCGGTCAGGACCGTGTGGACCTCGCGGGCGATGGGCGCCGCGACCACTTCCGGCCAGGCTTCGAGCACCAGCCGCGTGACCTCGTCGGCATAGGCCCGGGCGCCGAGAAAGCCGGCAAGGGCTGTCACCGCGATGAGGAAGGGGAACAGCGACATGAGGCCGTTGAGCGCGATGTGACTGGAGATCGCCCAGCCGTCATCTTCCAGGAACTGCTCCACCGCATCCCAGGCGATGCGCACCGCTCCCGTCATGCCGCAACCTCCTCGCTGGCTTCCGCGACTGTCGCGGATGGCGGCAGAGGCGGCAAGGCAGACGGATCGTCGCGCGGCATGCCGGCGGCCTGGCCTGTGCTAGGCTGAATCGACATTCAGCGCATCCAGAGGATGGCGCTGGCGAGGTGGATGAAGCTGAGGAAGTGGCTGGCGCGGCGGTCGTAGCGGGTGGCGAAGCGGCGGAAGTGCTTGAGCTTG
>JBKBOA010000105.1:0-3249 GCA_046295035.1 Phreatobacter sp. | reverse complement strand
TCACCTGCGTGGCATAGGTGAACTCGCCCGAGGCCGGGATCATCGTGACAGCGCGGGTCAGCCCCTCGGCGGTGTCGGGGTCGGCCAGCGGGCGGAAGACCTCGAAGGAAAGCTGCGGGATCCGGTTCCCGAAATCCGCGAGCGGCAGTTCCTCGAACACGACATAGGCCGTGCCGCGATACGCCGGCGTATTCGCCGCGCCCATCTTCGCGGCGATGAACGGGTCCGGCGCCTGCGTCTCATCGCCGGGATACCAGCGCATCGTGATGCCGCCGAGATCGAGCGGTTTGCCGTCTGCCCAGATACGCCCAATCCCCGTGATCGGGCCTTCACACAATGCGACCGCGAAGCTGGCGTAGTAGAGATACTCCGTCGTCCGGACCTTGCCGCCGCCACCCCCCTTGCCCCCACCGCGCTGCGTCGTTGTCCGGGTCTCCTCGCGAAAATCCGTGGCCCAGACGATGTTGCCGCCGATGCGCATGCGCCCGTAGAGGCGCGGAATGACGGCACCCTCGGTGGACGAGGTGATGCGCAGGCTCTCCAGCCGCGCGCCCTCGATGCGCTGGGTGGGGGCGAGCGAGGAGATGATCCAGCTGTCGATGACCGAACCCACGGTGGAGCCGATCAGCCCGCCGATGGCGGCGCCCGAGAGGCCGAGGATCGCGCCGCCGAAGCCCATGCCGATGCTGGAGCCGACAACGCCGAGAACGAGGGTGGCCATCAGGAAATCTCGATGTTGGAAGGGTCAGCGCGATGGAAACAGGAAGGCGAAGGCGATCTTGCGCGCCCAGGACGGGGTGAGCGGTTCCTCGATCACACCGAGTCGCTCGTAGGCGTGGAGGAAGGTTCCGGGCCCGGTGAGGATCCCGACATGCTTGGCGATGGCGCGGGGCATCATGCGGAACAGCACCAGCGCACCTGGAGGGGCATCGCCGGGCGGCACCTCGATCATCATCGCCCGCGCGCCCTCGGCCAGAATCTCACGCGGCCCGGTCTCGCCCCAGTCCCGGCTGTAGGCGGGGATCGGGAACGGCTCGGGGCCGACCAGCTCGCGCCAGACGCCACGGGCGAGGCCGAGGCAGTCGCAGCCCACCCCGCGCAGGCTCGCCTGGTCGTGGTAGGGCGTGCCCAGCCAGGCGCGGGCGACGGTGATGACAAGCGCCGGATCGGCGGCAGCGCGAGGCGCTGTCAAAGCACCGCTCCGTCATGCCCGCCGTCGCGCGAGGCGTAGCGCAGGATGGTGTCCTGGCCGGGGATATGCGGGAAGCCCCGGAAGTTCGCGACATTGGCGAACTTCGTGCTGCAGGTGGCGACGCGCTTGTCGCAGCCCGCGCGGGCGATGAAGTTGTCGCCCTCGGCGATGGCACGCACCGG
The DNA here is from genome assembly GCA_046295035.1 of Phreatobacter sp. Taxonomy (GTDB): domain Bacteria; phylum Pseudomonadota; class Alphaproteobacteria; order Rhizobiales; family Phreatobacteraceae; genus Phreatobacter. The sequence continues at coordinate 1,875 of JBKBOA010000105.1, read as the reverse complement.
AGCCTCAAGCAGCGTCAGGATCGCCAGCCCGTCCACGAGATCGTGCGCCAGAACCTCCGCCCGCCGCCCGGCATTGGCGCCGGAGGTCCACTCGACCGTGCCATAGGTGAACCAGCCCGCCGCGAAGGCCCCGAGTCCCGAGGCCGTGAAGGCCCGGTCGCGCAGAAGATCGGTGACCGTGCCCGTGCCGCGAAACGCCGCCGCCTCGAGGTTCACGCCGCAGCGGCAGTCGCCCAGTGTGGCGTCGCAGCCCGCCTGGAAGGTCCGACCGACCGTCTGACCCAGCACATGGGCGAGGCCGCGGATCTCGGCGACGAAAGCCACCCGCCCGCGCCGGACCTGGCCGATGGCGCCCCGGCGCAGCAGCACGCGCTGACCGGTGTCGGCCCAGTTCACCCGCCAGAGCTCCACCTCGGCATTGTCCCAGCGCCCATCGAGGATGTCCGTCTCGGCGATCCGGTCCGAGGACAGCACCCCCTCGGCATCCTGCGCGTCGACCGACAGGTCCGATCCGGCCCGAACCTCGGAGGCGGTGAAGCCGCTCTCGGGCTCGAAGTCCGTGCCCTCGAAGACGAGCGTCCGGTCGTGGTCGGTGAACCCGAGGGCCACGCCATCGCCGCGCGTGATCCGCCAGCACCAGGCCAGCGTCGTCGTGCCCTCAATGAGATGCGCCTGCAGGGCTGGAGGAAGGTTCTTCATGCCCCGTCTCCCCGCGACGCCGCCACGCAGAGCGCGACGATCGTCACGCCGATGATCCCGCCAAGGACCATGCCGATGAGGAACTCAATCACGGCCGTGGAACCCACGCTCGAGGCGATCGCGCAGGCCGATCAGGCCGAGGCCGAGAGCGATCAGCGCGGCAGGCGATGCGTCGCCGGAGCCCGACAGGAGCGTGACCAGCCGGGCGAGCTCGGCGAGTGGGCCGGTAGCGGGCAGCGCCAGGGTGGCGGTGCCAGTGGCAACGGCCATGAGACCGGCCCACCAGGTGAGGGATCGGGGACGGATGTAACGCATGGGTCAGGCCCTCCGGGTGAGGTTGGCAAAAACGGCGGCCAGCCGGGCGAGCCAGCTGGCCGGGGGTTCGGGTTGTTTCGGCATTACGGGTGCCGGTGGCGTGGGCTGTGGGCGCATGAAGGCCAGCGCATCGGCCTCGGTCAGACGCCGGATGGGCCGCGAGAAGTCGACGCGACCGTTGCGGTCGACCGACCAGACGGGGATCGACCCGCCCGGATAGCGGCCATGCCGGAAGAGGTCACGCTCGGACTCGCGGCGCGGGATGATCGAGGCCGGGCGTCGCCAATTGAGGAAAGCCTCGGCCGCCGCCTGACGGTCGCCCGCGTTCAGATGCCGGGTCAGCGCGGCCTTGGCGATGCCGCCGGTATTGTAGTGGAAGCTGACCAACGCATCGAACTCGTGCGGGGCGAGCGGCACCTTCACGGCGCGGCGCACCTCGGCCTCGTAGGCGGCCAGGTCCGAGCGGAACAGCCGGAAGGCCTCGCGGATCCCGGCCTCGAGGTCGGCGGGCATGCCGCGCGGCATCGTTGCGGGATCGGGCGGCCCGGCCTCCGCTGTGTGGCCGATGCCGAAGGTCCAGACGTTCTTCACGTCGAGATAGGGTCCGGGCACGATGCCCTCGTGGCGGATCAGGGCCAGCTGGCCGCGATCCGTGGTCCGGGTCGTCGTCTGCATGGGATCACCTCAGGAGCGAGAGGAGGAGGATCAGCCCCGCGACGACGAGGCCGACGCGGAGGCGGTGGGCGAACTGGCGCCCGGGGTTGGGGCTGTCGCAGCGGAGGAGGCGCGCGAGGCGCAGGAGCTCAGGCATCGTCCTTGCCCCCGCTGGGCCCGCGCAGTCGGGCGAGCGCGACCTCGATG
>JBKBOA010000104.1:0-4333 GCA_046295035.1 Phreatobacter sp. | reverse complement strand
GCCGTCCACGACCAGATCGCAATCATGGTCGGTGAAGCCCAGCACGACGCCATCCCGGCGGCGGACGATCCAGCAGGTGGCGAGCGTCGTGCAGCCGGTTGCGAGGCGGGCATCGAGGGCGGCGGGAAGGGTTCGCATGGGAGCCTCTCACGGCCTGATCTCGACCAGCGGGATCGACGGGATCTCGCCGGCGGCGAAGGAGGTGAGGTTGACCTCCAGCCGGTCGGTGTCGAACCGCACCGGCACATCGAACAGGAAGCCGGCGGTGACGACCGCGCCCGCCGGCGGCGGGCTGGCGAAGGTGATCTCGCCGGTGGTGGAATCGAGCGTGAAGGCCGTCGTCTCGGCGCCATCGACCGCCACATGCAGGGAGCCGGCGACGGGCTTGGCGATCGGCCGGACATAGGCCTGCGGCCCCGCCCCGTAATGCTTGACCAGCGCGAAGGTCTGGGTCGCGCCATCGCCCGCGCCGAGGATCTGGTCGGTGGGCGCAGGCGCCGCGCCCGGTGGAGCGGAGGCATGATCCAGCCGGTCGCGGAAGCGGAAGCCATGCAGCCGCCCGCGCCGTTCCTCGAAGAAGGCCACGACGGCCTGAAGGGCTGCCAGGGTCTTGACGCCATAGCCGGCGTCATAGCGGCGGCGGGAATGGGCCCAGCGGGCGTTGCGCTCCTCCCGGCCCGAGCCGAGCCGGACGATGTCGGTCAGCCGCTCCGGCCCGCCGGCCGCCCCCAGCGCCACGTCGAGCGGGAACAGCACCTCGTGAAAGGCGGTCATGGATCCTCCGTTTGATTTCGGGCAAGGCGCGGGCGGCGAGGAGCCGGCAGGCTGCCGCCGTCATCTGGAGGCATCCCGACATGAGCCACGTCGCGCACGAACTGACGGCCGAACTTCCCGACCGGGTCGAGGAGATCACCCGCCTGAGGCAGGTCAATGGTCACTTCGCCCGGCTGGCCGAGCGCTATCACGAGCTGAACCGGACGATTCACCGCATGAATGCCGGCATCACGCCAGTGTCCGACGAGACGCTGGAACAGGCCAAGAAGGAACGCCTGGCGCTGCTCGACGAGATCGTCGCCATGCTGGACGCGGCGAAGGTCTAGGACATCCGCCTGGCTAGAGCCCCCGCCGGCCGCGCGCCGCGGCGCGGGCGAGGAGCGCGGTCAGTTCGGCCTCCGAGTGGCGGAAGCTCGCCGCATCGGGGGTCGTCACGTTGAACACGATGGCCGGATGCGCACGCGGGCCCTCCCCGGCCGCCACGCCGAGCCGGCCGTCGGCGGTGCGGGCGAGCGGCATGACCGCCTCCGCGCCGCGCTCGCCCATCAGGCCTGTGCGGCCGTCGGGCATCGGAAAGTAGGCCGGGGCGGCGATCACCCCGCCGCGCGCGAAGGGCGTCAGCCCCGACAGGAGGCCGGCCTCGGCGCTGACCCCCTGTCCCAGGCCGCGGAAACCGATCAGCATGTCGTTGAACGCGCCCGCGAGGCCGTCGGTCACCGGCTTCATGGCCGCGCGCAACGCCAGCGCCGAGAGCTGCTGGGCAAGGCCCCGCATCACGTCGCCGAGATCCTGGCCGCGCACGATGGCACTGGAGAAGGCGCGCGACAGCGAGGTGCCGAAGCCGCGCGCCAGGCGGTCGGCCTCGCCCACCTCGCGGCGGAAGGCACTGGTATCGGCGGTGATCGCGACGGTGAGGGTATCGACGGGGGTCATGGGCCTCTCCTGCTGGCGTCCGTGTCGGGATAGGCGGCCATCAGCCGCTCCAGGGTGGAGCGGCCGGCGGGGGCAAGGGAGCGTCCGAACCGGCCCTCGAGCGCGGCGGCGAGCTCCCGCGGCGTTGCCCGCCAGAAGGCCTCGGGCGTCCAGCCAAGCCCGCCGAGGGCGAGGCGGAGCACCGCCTCCCAGGGGAACGGCTCGGGGGGCAAGGCCGGCGCGCCGCTCATGCCGCGAAAGGGCCGCTGGCCCCAGCGGCCGGCTGCTCCTCCTGCGGCGGCGCGCCGAACGTGGCGCTCAGCAGATCGGAGACGATGCGGGCATAGGCGCCCGCCCCGCCGTCCACGGCGAGCCCGGCCGCCTCCGCATCGCTGATCGTCTCGCCGGCGCCGCGCAGACCCGCACCGATGACGGCGGCCAGGTCGCGCGCCGCCAGCCGGCCGGCGGCAAAGCGGTCGGCGAGCTCGACGAGGTCGGCAGCCTCGAAATGGGCCTCCAGTTCGGCAAGGCCTGCCAGGGTCAGCACCAGGCGGCGCTGGCGGCCGCCGAGCATGGCGGCGATCTCGCCGCGGTGACGGTTGGTCATGGTCATGGCTCCCGGCGGGCAGTTCAGGCGGCGGTGAAGGTCAGGGCCCCGGCGCTTTCCAGCGCCATGTCCCAGGTCACCTCGCCATTGTGGTTGCCGGCGAACTCCAGCGCGGTGATCTGGAAGGGGCCCTCCACCGTGCCGAAATCCGGCACGATCACCTGGAAGTCGCGCACCGCGCCGTCGAAGAAGACCTGACGCATCAGCGCGTCGGAGGCCTCGTCGCGGAAGATGCCGGACCCCGACACCGAGGCGCGCTTGACGCCGGTGCCGCCAAGCAGTTCGCGCCAGCGTCCGGCGCTCTCGGCATGGGTGATGTCCACGGTCTCGGCATTGAAGCGCAACTGGCGCGAGCGCAGGCCGGCGACGGTCACGAAGCTGTCGCTGTCGGCGATCTTGACGAGCAGATCCTTGCCTTTCTGGGCGGCCATGGGGGTCTCCGGAGGGTTGGGAAGGGACGAGGACAGGGGAGCGCGCGGCGCCATCGGGTCTTGCGGCCGCCCCCAGCTCTCCCCGGCAGGGAGAACTGATGGCGGCGGTCTCGCCCCCGCCCCCCTCTCCCCGGCGGGGAGAGGTCGATGCGAGCGTCAGCGAGCAGCGGGTGAGGGGGACGATGGCCAGCCAGGTTCGCGCCGGGCCCCCTCGCCCGGCCTGCGGCCGACCGCTCCCCGCCGGGGAGAGGTGATGGTGGCGACACGGGACGCGACTCCGTCCTTCCCCGCCGGGGACAGGTCGATGCGAGCCTCAGGCCGGTTCGGTCACCGCGCGGAACCGGACGAGGCCGTGCCAGGTGCGCCCGTCCGCCTCGCGGCGGATGTCGGCGGTGGCGAAGCGCAGGTTGACGAGCCGGTGCCCGGCCGGGTCGAGCGGCACGTCCTCCAGGGCGGCGATGATCTCGCCGGCAATGATGTGGGCCTCCGCCTGGCCGCCCTGGCGGGACCAGACATGCAGGGTGAGGCGATGCTCCTGGCCGCTCGAGGAGCCGGTCGACCAGTCGCTGACCTCGGCATCGCCGAGCGTCACATAGGGAAAGGCGGCGCCCCGCGGCGCCTCGTCATAGACATGCGGGCCACCGAGCACGGCGACGAGCGGGGCATGGCCGGCAAGGCTCTGGTGCAGGCTGCGGCGCAGCGCCAGCGAGGCGATGGTCATGCCGCCCCTCCCGCCCGAAGGGCCGCGATGGTGGGACCGAGGCGCGGCGCGGCCGGCCGCTCCGGCGCCCCATATTCGCGGGCGAAGGCGCCCGGATCCTCATCGACCAGGACGACCGCGCCGCGGTCGTGGACGAGGCTGAGCGGCACGCCGCCATTGGCGGCCTCGAGCCTGACCCGTTCGGCGAGGCGGACCAGGAAGGGCGTGGTCCAGGCCGGCAGGCGGGCTTCGGCGGACAGGCCGCCATAGGCGACCGTGACGAGCGGTTTCATGGTGCGCTCTCCTCGCACTGGCAGGTCAGGTAGCCGCGCCGGGGCACGTCCTCGAGCACGGCGCGGATGTCGAACAGGCGGGTGCCGCGGCGCAGCCGGTGCGCGGCGCTCAGCCCGTCGCGGCGGCGGATCAGGATGCGGTGCGTCAGCCGCTGGGCGAGCCGGTCCTGCTGGCGGGCCTCGGTGCCGCCCATCGGCTGGATCAGGCCCCAGATCTCGGCCTCGGCGGCGAAGGAGCGGATGCTGCCGCCGGACCCGTCGGGCAGCTCCACGGGCGCCTCCAGCACCAGCCGGTGGCGCAGCACGCCGGGATTGAAGCCGGAGGCGGTCGCGCTCATGCCACCCTCCGCACCTGGAAGGGCGCGATCAGCGCCTCGATGCCGCGCGGCATCACCGCCACCTCGTGACCGATGCTGACCAGCGTGCGGTTCTCGAACCAGTGCGCGGCAAGCAGCCGGATGGCCTGGACCAGCGGCGCCGGCACGTCCTGCGGGCCGCCGAAGCCGGCGGTCACCTCGATGGCGATGCCGCCCAGCGGCACGGCGGGAACGGGCAGGCTGCGCGGCCGGTAGGCAAGGCGCGGCGGCTGGCCCCAGCCGTCCAGCGTGAGGCGGTC
>JBKBOA010000103.1:0-5146 GCA_046295035.1 Phreatobacter sp. | reverse complement strand
AAGCTCAAGCACTTCCGCCGCTTCGCCACCCGCTACGACCGCCGCGCCAGCCACTTCCTCAGCTTCATCCACCTCGCCAGCGCCATCCTCTGGATGCGCTGAATGTCGATTCAGCCTAGAGGTGCGTGGCCAGCCAGTGCAGGTCGGCATCGCGGAAGCCATGTTCCTCCATCGCCTTCACCGTATTGCGCACATAGTCGGGATTGGCCCCCGAACGCCCGTGGCCCTGGCGCACGATGTGCAGCTGCTGCTCGCGGCTCAGCCGCCCGGCATATTGGGGATGGCCGCGATCCACGATGTAGGTGACGGCGCGCACCACCGGATTGCCTGGGCGGGCCAGCGTCACCCGTCGCTCGACTTCCAGATAGACCGCGGTCGCCTGCTCCCGTTCGCGCAGATAGGCCAGTGTCGCCGCACGCCGCGCCCCGGCCACGCGGAAGGCGATGCCCCGACAGGCTCCGCCCCGGTCGAGGCCGAGGACAAGGCCCGGCCGTTCGGGCGTGCCGCGATGGACGTGGGAATAGACGCATAGCGACCGGTGGAGGCCGACCAGTCGGGCGACGACGCGCTCCTCGAAGTCGAAGCCCGGCCGCCACATCAGCGAGCCATAACCGAACACCCAGAAGTCGCCGTCATTGCCGCTCATGAAGGGTTCGGATCGCGTCGGTTGCGGGGAGACGAAAGGCGCGTTCTGGTATAGAGGCGGTCATCGCCTTGCAAGCCCCGCCGGAGACGATTGCCCATGCCAAGAGTGCGGACCATCCTGCTACCGGTGGTGGTTGTCGGCCTGGCGATCGCCGGATGGAGCCTCGTCTGGCATTGGGGGGCGAACCGGGCGGAGGATCTGGTGCAGCGCTGGCTGGCCAGCGAGGCCGCCAACGGCCGCGTCATCCAGTGTGGCGAGCGCACGCGCGGCGGCTATCCGTTCCGCATGGAGATCACCTGCACCCGGCCAGTGGTGGACATCCGCGACGAGGCGCGACCCTACCAGACCTATCGGTTCGAGCGCCTGCACATCGTCTCGCAGATCTGGGATCCCGGCCATGTCATCGCCGAGGCGACCGGGCCGGTGGTCATCAGCACGGAAGGCGATCCGACGGTCACGACCGCCAACTGGCGGCTCTTGCAGGCTTCGGCGCGCCTGGCCATCGATCGCTATGATTCGACCAGTGCCCAGGCCGAGGCCCTGGAGGTGACGCGCAACGGCGACGTGCTGCTCAGGGCGAACCGGGCCGAACTGCATACCCGGCCCCATCCGTCCGATCCCGTCAGCATCGATGTCGTCTCCCGGCTCGTGTCGGCCCGCTTTGGCGAGCAGGTCGCCGCGCCGGTCGATGCCGAGATCCAGCTGATCCTGCGCCGGCTCCTGCGGTCGCCGAACATGCCCCTGCCGCTGACGCCGCGCCAGTGGAAGGCCGCGGGCGGGTCGGTGGACGTGGTGCTGTTGCGGCTCAGCCAGGGCGACGCGCTCGGCGTGGCACGCGGCAACCTGCGCCTGACCCCGGAGGGCAAGCCCGAAGGCGAGATCGAGTTGCGGCTCGCCAATGCCGAGGCGGCCATCCAGGCGTCGGGATTGGGCGCTACCCTCGGTCCGGTCGCCGCCGGCGCACTCACCCTTGCCAGCCGGCCCGCCGATGTGGAGGGCCGGCCCGGCCGTGTCATGACCTTGCGGGCAAGCGATGGGCGCCTTCAGATCGGCCCGGTTCGCATTCCGCTTCCGACGATCCTTCCCTGACCTCCTCCTCCAAGCGGCAGACCGATCGCCATGAATGACGGACCGGACATCCCACCGCCCGCCGGCGCGGGCCGGGCGCCGAAGCCGAAGGCGACGCGCTCGGAGGAGCTGCAGGCCCGTCTGGCCGAGGCTATCGTCTCGGGCCGCCTTGCGCCCGGCTCGCCGCTGGACGAGGTCCAGATCGCGGCCGAATATGCCGTGTCGCGGACGCCGGTCCGGGAGGCGCTGCGCCAGCTCTCGGCCTCCGGGCTGGTCGAGATCAGGCCTCACCGCGGGGCGGTGGTCGCCAAGCCGGATGCGGCGGCGCTTGCCGACATGTTCGCTGTGATGGGCGAACTGGAAGCCCTGTGTGCTGCCCACAGCGCCCTGAAGATGGGGCCGCGCGAGCGCGCCGATCTCGCCAGCCTGCATGCGGCCATGGCCGCCTTGGTTCGGGCCGGCGATCTGTCCGGCTACAGCCGGCTGAACATCGAGTTTCACGTGGCGATCTATCGCGGCTCCGGCAATGCCTATCTGGCCGAGATCGCCTCGGCGACCCGGCGGCGGCTGGCGCCGTTCCGGCGCGCGCAGTTCGAGGGGCGCGACCGGCTGGCCTGCTCCCACGCGGAGCACGATGCAGTCGTGCAGGCCATCCAGCGCGGTGATGCGGAGCGTGCCCGCACGGCCATGCTCCGCCACATCGCGCTGTCGGCCCAGGCATGGACGGCCCTCTCGACGGTCAGCGCCGAGGCATCCGCGTGATTAATTCAAAGGCAACAAGGCGCCGTTCCGCCTGAATTGCATACAATCGAGTCGGGCTGCTTCATCGCTCGCCCGCTCCCCTGTCGCCGCTGCGATCTGTCGCGGCTGATCGGATCGGCCCGAAATTTCTCTGTCTTATCAAATGCATGGTGCAGAGCTCCCGGCCGACGGGGGCCGTATCGGGCTGGGCCGCCCGGTCACCGGGGCCGCTTGGCACGGCCATTGCGAGGCTTCGGTATCGCAAGAGCCCAATCGCCATGCACTCGCTCATCGCCATGCCTTCCGGCCAGATCCTGTCCGGACCCCTCCCGGGATCGAGACGCGGGGGGCGTCCGTGACCGTGCCGCCTGCAACGGACTCGCCGGGAGACGAGGCGATCGAACTCGTCGTCGTGGGGGCTCACCTGTCGGGCATGGCCCTCAACCGCGAGCTTGTGGCGATGGGCGCCGCCTTCCGCCGCCAGGCCGTGACGACAGCCGATTACCGCCTCTATGCCCTGCCCGGCGGGCCGCCCGCGCGGCCGGGCCTGATCCGGGTGGCCGATGGCACGGGCGGCGCGATTGCCTGCGAGGTCTGGGCCCTGTCGCCTGCGGCATTCGGGCGTTTCGTCGCCGCCATCCCCGCCCCCCTCGGCATCGGCACGCTCAGGCTTGCCGATGGCACACGACCCAAGGGTTTCCTCGCAGAGGCGCAGGGCCTCGTCGGTGCCGAGGACATCACCGCCCACGGCGGCTGGCGTGCCTACCTGGCGCATCTGTCGGGGCAGGCCGCATGAGGTTCGCAGTCAACGAGTGCCGGGTCATGACCGGCCGCAGTCCGGAGCAGGCGGAACGGTCCGCCCCATCCCCTTCCAAAGGAGCCACACCATGATCCGTCGTCGCCATTTCCTCATGGGTGCGGGCCTCGCCGCCGGCACGCTCGGCGCGCCCGGCGTGCTGCGCGCGCAGGAGCGCACCATCAAGATGGGCTCGCTGCGCCTCATCCATTCCATGCCGCCGCATTTCTACGAGCGCTTCGCGCCGGCTGGCACCAGGATCGAGATCATCACCTTCGATTCGCCCACCGACTGCAAGAATGCGGTGGTCACCAAGTCGGTGGATTTCGGCACCTTCGGCATCGCCGCCGGGATCCTCGGCGCCGCCGTGGGCGAGCCGGTGGTGGTGGTCGGCGCGCTCTCGAACCGCGGCATGGGCGTCATCGCCAAGGCCGGCTCGGACGTGAGGACAGTGAAGGATCTGAAGGGCAAGAGGGTCGGCATCTGGCCCGGCTCGACCCAGGAGGTGTTCATCATGGAGCGCCTGCGCATGGAGGGCCTGTCCATCCGCGACATCACGCCGGTGCGGGTGCCCTTCGGTGAGATGCACGCCATGCTGTCGCGTGGTGACATCGACGCCTATGTGGGCGCCGAGCCGGGACCGGCCCTGTCGATCACGTCGGGCGTCGGCCAGCTTGTCGAATATCCCTATGGCACCGCCATGGGCGGCCTGAACATGATCTTCGGCACCCATGAGGACACGGTGGCGCGCAATCCCGAATCGGTGCGGGCCATGCTCCGGATCCATCGTCAGGCGGTCGAGTTCATGAACGCCAACAAGGCCACGGTGGCCGACCTGACTGTTCAGCGCCTCGGCGCCAACCGGGCCGCGGTCGAGCACGCGCTGAACGCCGACAACATCCAGTATGTCTGGAAGCTGGACGAAACCGTGCAGCGCCAGGCGCGGACCTATGCCGAGCAGATGCTGTCGCTGCGCCAGATCCGTGCCCTGCCCGACTTCGCCAAGTTCCTGAACGCGAAGTTCTCCGACGAAATCGCTGCGGCCTGAGCCGGAGCGCCTTGCGACCCGTGCCGCCCGCCTGCTGCGGGCGGTCCGATCCCGGTTCGACGACCGCAGGCAGGCAGGAGATCGTTGATGGCCATGGTGGAGACAGGGGCCGCGCCGGCGGCAGCGCCGGCCGACAAGCCGGCGGGCCGGTCGACGTGGGAGCGCCTGAAGCCGACCGTTCTGGCGCTGATCGTGCCGGTTGGCCTGCTCGTGTTCTGGCACATTGCCACCACGCTGCGCTGGACCCGCCTCATCCCGACGCCCTACGAGGTGGCTGAGTACATGGTCGACTTCGCCTGGGGCGGCATCTACGACGATGCCTTCTCCGGCACGCTCCTCACCCATCTGCTCGCCTCGATGAGTCGGGTCTATGGCGGCTTTGCGCTTGCCGCCCTGTTCGCGCTGCCCCTCGGCCTGATGATCGGCCGCATTCCGACCGCCCGGATGGTGCTCGACCCTTTCCTGCAGGTGATGCGGCCGATCCCGGTCACCGCCTGGCTGCCGCTGTCGATGATCCTGTTCGGCCTCGGACCGCGCTCGGCCTTCGCCCTGGTCTGCCTTGGCGCCTTCTATCCCATCCTGCTCAACACGATCTTCGGCGTGCGCTCGGTGGACCCCAAGCTGTTCGAGGCGGCCTCCATGCTCGGCTGCGAGGGCAATGCCCAGTTCTACAAGGTGGTGCTGCCGGCGGCGCTGCCGTCGATCTTCACGGGCCTGAGGCTTGGTCTCGGCCTTGCCTGGTTCGTCATCGTGGTCGGCGAGATGACCGGCGTCCCGGAGGGACTCGGCGCCGTCATCATGGACGGCCGCACGCTGTCGCGCACCGAACTCGTCATCTGCGGCATGA
>JBKBOA010000102.1:0-5214 GCA_046295035.1 Phreatobacter sp. | reverse complement strand
TCGGCACCCAGCTGAAGGCCAAGCAGAAGCTCAAGGGATATTACGGCAACATTTCCGAGAAGCAGTTCCGCGGCATCTATGCCGAGGCCTCGCGCGTCAAGGGTGACACCGGCGAGAACCTCATCGGCCTGCTCGAGCGCCGCCTGGATGCGGTGGTCTATCGCGCCAAGTTCGTGCCGACCGTGTTCGCCGCCCGCCAGTTCGTCAACCACGGCCACGTCAAGGTCAATGGCCGCCGGGTCAACATCCCGTCCTACCGCGTGAAGGTCGGCGATGTCGTCGAGGTCAAGGAAGCCTCCCGTCAGCACGTCTCGGTGCTCGAGGCCGTCCAGTCGGGCGAGCGCGACGTGCCGGACTACATCGAGGTCGACCACAACAAGATGACGGCCCGGCTGTCGCGCGTGCCGACGCTCTCCGAGGTTCCCTACCCGACCCAGATGGAGCCCTCGCTGGTCGTCGAGTTCTATTCGCGCTGATCCGAAGGCGCCTGCCGGATGCCGAAGGGCCGCCCGATGGGGCGGCCCTTTCGCTTAGGGGGTGGATCCGGACGAGCGCGGCCCCAGAGCCCTCCTCGCCGGTCACACCGACAGGCGCATCCGCTTGATCATCGAGGTGATCGCCTTGAAGGCATCGCCGATGCCGCCCGAGCTCGTCACGTTGAAATACATCGACGGGCTGCTCGCGCAGGTGCGCAGCAGCGTCTCGTTGCCCTCGATCACCCGCACCGTGAACAGGGTGATGCCGGCTGCCTTCACCGCGTTGCAGCCGAGCGTGGTGCGCACATCGATGAGGGCGGCACTGGAGGTGAAGCGGTTCTGGGTGTTGTCGCCATCGGTCAGCAGGATCATGTAGCGCAGCACGTCCGGCTCCGAGCCGGTTTCCTGGAACGGCACGCCCGGCGACAGGATGGCAAGGCCCATCTGCAGGCCGATGGTGATGTTGGTGTTGCCGGCCGGCTGCATGGCATTGATCGTGTTGCGCACCAGCGTGAAGTTGGTGGTCAGCGGCTGCAACGTGGTGAGCGAGCTGGAGGCGCACTTGGCGCCGCGATAGGCGGTCGCGGTGGAAACGGGCGTGGTGTCGTTGGTGTCGTAGGGCTGGTCGCGGTCGGTCAGGCAGCCGGTCCAGGCCGCCTGGGTGGTGACGAGCGAGGCGGCGAGCCCGGTGGAATCGTAGCGCATCCATGGCGCGTTGCGGAACGTGGTCGGGATGCGCACCTGCGTATCGAAGGGCACCACCGCCAGCTTCACCTGGTCGGCGGAGACGCGGCTCGCCTCCAGCTCGCTGACCAGATCGAGGGCGGCGCTCTTCAGCGCGGCCATCTTGTTGCTCCAGCCCATCGAGCCGGTATTGTCCAGAACCAGCGCGATCTCGATGCGCGGCTCGTTCCACGAGGTCTGCGACACCACCCTGAGCGGGATGTGGTCATAGCCGATGACGGCGGCGATCGAGGTCTTGACGGAGGCCTCCACGCTCAGCCGGATCGTGTTGCCGTCCCTGACCACGGCGAGCGACCCCAGCGTGGTGTCTGAGCGCGGCTGGTAGTTGCCGGCGAAGGCCTTGTCGGCGGCGTCCTGCATCGCCGCCGGGCCCAGCCGCCGCGAATCCCGGGCGACTGCCAGCGAGGCGGCATCCAGCGCCGCCTGGATGCGGGCCTGTTCGGAGGCGGCACGGGTGTAGTCGACCGCCGCCCCCACGGCGCCGAAGACCGGCACCAGCGAGATCGCGAACATCACCGCCACATTGCCGTCGGTGCGCGTGCGGAATCGGGACAGGAACCTGAACATCTGTGTCGCTCCGGGACGCCTGCCCCGTCCGGCAGCGCCCCTGACCGCACCCTTTCAAGCCACGTGCCGCTCCCGCCTGTCCCGCGCGGCGCCTTCGCCGTTGCGAAAGAAGGTCGCTGGCCTTAAGTGCTTCGCTTCGATCACGGCGCGGGACGGACAGGGATGAGCGCGAACGAACCGAAGATCACGCCGGAACTCGTCGCCGCCCACGGGCTGAAGCCCGACGAGTATCAGCGCATCCTCGATCTCATCGGGCGCGAGCCGACCTTCACCGAGCTCGGCATCTTCTCGGCCATGTGGAACGAGCACTGCTCCTACAAGTCGAGCCGGATCCATCTGAAGACCCTGCCGACCAAGGCCCCCTGGGTGATCCAGGGCCCCGGCGAGAATGCCGGCGTCATCGACATCGGCGACGGCTGGGCCTGCGTGTTCAAGATGGAGAGCCACAACCACCCCTCCTATATCGAGCCCTATCAGGGAGCGGCGACCGGGGTCGGCGGCATCCTGCGCGACGTCTTCACCATGGGCGCCCGCCCGATCGCGGCGCTGAACGCCCTGCGCTTCGGCGATCCGGCGCACCCGAGGACGCGCCATCTGGTCGCCGGCGTCGTCGCGGGCGTCGGCGGCTACGGCAATTCCTTCGGCGTGCCGACGGTCGGCGGCCTCGTCGGCTTCCACACGCGCTACGACGGCAACTGCCTGGTCAATGCCATGGCGGTCGGCCTCGCCCGCACCGACGGCATCTTCTACGCCAAGGCGACCGGGGTGGGCATGCCCATCGTCTATCTCGGCTCCAAGACCGGCCGCGACGGCATCCACGGCGCCACCATGGCCTCCGCCGAGTTCGGCGAGGGCGCCGAGGAGAAGCGCCCGACCGTGCAGGTGGGCGATCCCTTCGCCGAGAAGCTGCTGCTGGAAGCCTGCCTCGAAATCATGGCGAAGGACTGCGTCATCGCCATTCAGGACATGGGCGCGGCCGGGCTGACCTGCTCGGCCGTCGAGATGGGCGCCAAGGGCGATCTCGGCATCGAGTTGAACCTCGAGGACGTGCCGACCCGCGAGGCCGGCATGACCGCCTACGAGATGATGCTCTCGGAAAGCCAGGAGCGCATGCTCATGGTGCTGAAACCCGAGAAGGAGGAGGAGGCCAAGGCCATCTTCCGCAAGTGGGGGCTGGATTTCGCCGTCATCGGCCACACCACCGACACGCTGCGCTTCGTCATCAAGCTGAACGGCGAGGTCAAGGCCGACCTGCCCATCAAGGAGCTGGGCGACGAGGCTCCCCTCTACGACCGTCCGCACGTGCCGAGCCCCAAGCTGGCGGAGATCGAGGCGGATTCGGTCAATCCGCCGCTGTCGACCCGTGCGGCGCTGCTGAAGCTGATCGCCACCCCCGACCTGTGCTCGAAGCGCTGGGTTTACGAGCAGTATGACAGCTTCATCCTCGGCAACACGGTCCAGCGGCCCGGCGGCGATGCCGCGGTCGTGCGCATCGAGCGCGGGCCGAAGGGCCTTGCCATGACCTGCGACGTCACGCCCCGCTATTGCGAGGCCGATCCGGTCGAGGGCGGCAAGCAGGCGGTTGCCGAGGCCTGGCGCAACCTGTGCGCGGTCGGTGCGACGCCGCGGGCGATCACCGACAACCTCAATTTCGGCAATCCCGAGCGCCCGGAGATCATGGGCCAGCTGGTCGGCTGCATCCGCGGCATCGGCGAGGCCTGCCGGGCGCTCGACTTCCCGGTCGTCTCGGGCAATGTCTCGCTCTACAACGAGACCAACGGGCGGGCGATCCTGCCGACCCCGACCATCGGCGGTGTCGGCGTCATCGACGACGTGTCCAGAACGGTGGCCATCGCGCCAAGGACCGCCGGCGAGCAGGTCTTCGTCGTCGGCAAGACCGACGGCTGGCTCGGCCAGTCGCTGTGGCTGCGCGACATCTGCGGCCGCGAGGAGGGTGCGCCGCCGCCGGTTGACCTGACGATCGAGCGGCTCAACGGGGAGTTCGTCCGGGCGGCCATCGCCGACGGCCTGGTGGCGGCCTGCCACGACGTCTCCGACGGCGGCCTCTTGGTGGCGCTGGCCGACATGGCGGTCGCCTCGGGCATGGGGCTGAGCGTGGACTGGGCGCCGCGGGACGTGCCCGCCCACGCCTTCTGGTTCGGCGAGGACCAGGGCCGCTATGTCATCACCGTGCCGGCCGACCAGGTGGAAGCCATCGCCACCCGCGCGGCGGGCGCCGGCGTCATGCTGACGCGGCTCGGCACGACGGGCGGCGACGCGTTGACCGTCCCCGACGAGGAACCCATATTGGTGAAGGACTTGAGCGCAGCGTTCGAGTCGTGGCTGCCCGCCTACATGTCGCGGGCGGCCTGAAGCGGAGATCCATCCCATGCCGATGGCTGCGGCCGAGATCGAGCGGATGATCAAGGAAGCCCTGCCCGATGCGCAGGTCGAGATCCGGGATCTGGCCGGCGACGGCGACCATTATGCCGCCACCGTCATTTCGGAAGCCTTCCGCGGCAAGTCGCGCGTGCAGCAGCACCAGCTTGTCTATGCCGCGCTGAAGGGCAAGATGGGCGGCACCCTGCATGCCCTGGCGCTGACCACCGGCGCGCCCGGCTGACCGGCATCCCACGGCGGGCGAGCCCCGCAAGAGAGGACCCATGAGCACCACTGTCCACGACAGGATCGACGCAGAGGTGAAGGGCAACGACGTCGTGCTCTTCATGAAGGGCACGCCGCAGTTCCCGATGTGCGGCTTTTCCGGCCAGGTCGTGCAGATCCTCGACTATCTCGGCGTGCCGTTCAAAGGCATCAACGTGCTCGACTCCGACGACATCCGCCAGGGCATCAAGGACTATTCCAACTGGCCGACCATTCCCCAGCTCTACGTCAAGGGCGAGTTCGTCGGCGGCTGCGACATCACCCGCGAGATGTTCCAGTCGGGCGAGCTGACCGAGCTGATGAAGTCCAAGGGGATCCCGGTCCGCGAGACGACCGGCTGACCGCCGGCCCGGCGCGGGTCCGCCCGCGCCCCCGGCCGCTTCCCTTGCCCGGAAGTTGCCACAGTTGCCTGCGACAGGGCGAGGCCATCGGGGGCGCGTGATGCTCCCTGTCCGTCGCGTGCCGCGATCGCGGCGCGTCATCCGGCCGGAACCGGCCAGCCCAGGATCGCCGCAAGGCGGTCGCAAGCCCGGGACGCATCACACGGCATGGCCCGTCCGCTCGAACCGCACTCCTGTGCCCTCGTGGCCCTCATCCTCGCCTGTTCCGCGCCGGCCGCCCTCGCCCAGCAGCAACCGGGCTTCCAGTCCGGCTCCATGGCGGCGCCGTCGTCCTCGCCGGGCAGCCCGCTGAACCTGCTCTCGCCGACCTTCATCAATCCGGCCCTGCCCACGCAGGTCCGTCCCCCGGCCGCCCCCCCGCG
>JBKBOA010000101.1:0-5298 GCA_046295035.1 Phreatobacter sp. | reverse complement strand
GTTCTGGAGAGCCTCGCGCAGCGATCCGCAGACCGTCGGGATCTTCTTCAGCTCCTTCGGCGGCAGGTCGTAGAGATCCTTGTCCATGGCCGCGCCCGGATCGATCTTGTTCAGGATGCCGTCAAGGCCGGCCATCAGCATGGCGGCGAAGGCCAGATAGGGGTTGGCCGTCGGATCGGGGAAGCGGACCTCGACGCGCTTGGCCTTCGGGTTGGCCGTCCACGGAATGCGGCAGGACGCCGAGCGGTTGCGGGCCGAGTAGGCCAGCAGGACCGGCGCCTCGTAGCCCGGGACCAGGCGCTTGTACGAGTTGGTCGACGGGTTGGTGAAGGCGTTCAGGGCCTTGGCGTGCTTGATGATGCCGCCGATGTACCAAAGGCATTCCTGGCTGAGGTCGGCATACTTGTTGCCGGCGAACAGCGGCTTGCCGCCCTTCCAGATCGACTGGTGCACATGCATGCCCGAGCCATTGTCGCCATAGACCGGCTTCGGCATGAAGGTGGCCGTCTTGCCATAGATGTGGGCGACCTGATGGATGCAGTACTTGTAGATCTGCATCTGGTCGGCCATGTGCGTCAGCGTGTCGAACTTCATGCCGAGCTCGTGCTGGGCCGAGGCCACCTCATGGTGATGCTTCTCGACCTTCACGCCCATCTTGGCCATGGAGGCGAGCATCTCGCCGCGCATGTCCTGCAGGCTGTCGACCGGCGGAACCGGGAAGTAGCCGCCCTTCGTGCGTACGCGGTGGCCGAGATTGCCGCCCTCGTAGTCGGTATAGCCGTTGGTCGGCAGCTCCGACGAATCCAGCTTGAAGCCGGTGTGATACGGATCCGCGGCGAACTTCACGTCGTCGAACACGAAGAACTCGGCCTCGGGGCCGACGAAGATCGTGTCGCCGATCTTGGTCGACTTCAGATAGGCCTCGGCCTTCTTGGCAATCCCGCGCGGGTCGCGGTTGTAGGGCTCGCCGGTCGACGGCTCGAGGATGTCGCAGGTGATCGACAGCGTCGTCTCGGCGAAGAAGGGGTCGATACAGGCGGTCGAGGGGTCCAGCATCAGCAGCATGTCGGACTCGTTGATCGCCTTCCAGCCGGCAATCGAGGAGCCGTCGAACATCGTGCCCTCGGCGAAGATGTCTTCGTCCACCATCGACACGTCGAACGTGACATGCTGCCACTTGCCGCGCGGGTCGGTAAACCGGAGATCGACGTATTTGACGTCGTTCTCCTTGATCATCTTCAGGACGTCCTTGGCAGTGGTCATTGTGCTTCCTCTTTGGTTTGCACGTTCGCGTCTTGGCGGTCGGGCCGCCGACAAAGCGGATCAGATGGCGTCGAGTCCGGATTCGCCGGTGCGGATGCGGATCGCTTCCTCGATGGTGGAAACGAAGATCTTGCCGTCGCCGATGCGGCCCGTCTGGGCCGCGCGGCGGATGGCCTCGATGGCCTTGTCCACCATGTCGTCGGGCATGACGATCTCGATCTTCACCTTGGGCAGGAAGTCGACCACATACTCGGCTCCGCGATAGAGCTCGGTATGGCCCTTCTGGCGGCCGAAGCCCTTGGCCTCGGTGACCGTGATGCCCTGGAGGCCAACCTCCTGGAGCGCTTCCTTCACCTCGTCCAGCTTGAACGGCTTGATGATGGCCTCGATCTTCTTCATTCCGAACCTGCTCCTGTAGCCTGGGCCCCGGCTGCCGCGCCGGACCCGGGCCGTGACGCGGGCTAGCAGGAGCCGTGCCAGACCGTTATCGGCCAGAATGGCAAGCAATATCAGTGGGATGCCGGCAAGGGCGGGTGACCCGGTCCAGCGGCGGACGGTCAGAGCGATTAAATCGTGAGCAGAATGCACAGAATAAGGGCATTCACATCGGGCGGTCGGCCGATGAGGACGGTCCAGGGCCCGGTTGATGCCCACAAGTTAGGCAATTGCTGGCGTGATGGATGATCCGGGCCGATTTGACCCCTGCGGGGGCGTCCCGCACAGTCGGCCGATGATCGAGCTCCTGACCCCCGACGAGGTTGCCGAGGCGGACCGGCTGTCCGTCGCTGCCGGCACGCCGATCGCAACGCTCATGCACCGAGCCGGCCTGGCCGTGGCCGATGCCGCCGCCCGCCGGTTGCAGCACGGCGGCCGCATCGTGGTGATCGCCGGGCCCGGCAACAATGGCGGCGATGGCTATGTCGCCGCGCGGGTGCTGCGGCAGCGCGGCTACCGGGTGACGGTTGCGCGCGCGCGCAAGCCTGACGCGCGCGCGCCGGCGGCGCAAGGGGCCGCGGAGCAATGGGACGGGCCCGTTGTTCCCCTGGCCTCCTTCGGCGAGCCTGGTCCGGACCTCCTTGTCGATGCGCTCTATGGCGCGGGTCTGTCGCGGCCGATCGCCGGGGCCGAAGCCGCGCTGGTCGACGCCGTCAATGCCTCCGGCGTGCCGGTTCTGGCCGTCGACATGCCATCCGGTATCGACGGGACCACGGGGGCCATCCAGGGCGGGGCCATCTCGGCCGTGGAGACGGTGACCTTCTTCCGGCGCCGGCCCGGCCATCTGCTGATGCCGGGACGGCTTGCCTGCGGCACCGTGCGCACCGCGGATATCGGCATTTCGGACAGCGTGCTCGACGCGATTGCGCCGAAGACCTTCGCCAACGAACCGCCGCTCTGGCGACCCGTCCATCCGGTCCCGCGCCCGCAGGGGCACAAGTACGACCGCGGCCATGCCGTGGTGGTCTCCGGCGGCCTGACCAGCACGGGGGCCGCGCGCCTTGCCGCCATGGGCGCCCTGAGGGCCGGGGCGGGGCTCGTGACGCTGGCCTCTCCGCCCGAGGCGCTGGCCGTCAATGCGGGCCACCTGACGGCCATCATGCTGGCCCCCATGGCGGGGCCTGAGGGGCTGGCAGCCATCCTCGCCGATCGTCGGCGCAACGCCGTCTGTCTCGGTCCCGGGCTCGGCCTTGGCGAGGCCACCTGCGCGCTGGTGGCCGAGGCGCTGGCAAGCGGAGCGGCAACCGTGCTCGATGCCGATGCCCTCACCAGCTTTTCAAAGGCGCCGGAGCGGCTATTCGCCGGCATCCGGGCCTGGCCCGACCGACCCTGCGTGCTCACCCCCCATGGCGGGGAGTTCACGCGCCTGTTCGGGGCCGGGTCGCTTGCCGCCAGGGTGGAGGCAGCACGCCGGGCAGCGGATCAGTCGGGCGCCGTGGTCGTGCTGAAGGGGCCCGATACGGTGGTGGCTGCCCCGGATGGCCGCGCCGCCATCGCTGCCAATGCGCCGCCCTGGCTCGCGACAGCCGGCGCGGGCGATGTGCTCGCCGGCATGGTGACCGGGCTTCTCGCCCAGCGCATGCCGGCTTTCGAGGCTGCCGCGGCGGCCGTCTGGCTGCATGGCGAGGCCGGTCGGCTCGCCGGTATCGGCCTCATCGCGGAGGATCTGCCGCCGGCCCTGCCGGCGGTGCTGTCGGCCCTGCTGCGCGAGGGCTAGAGGCACCTAGTCGACCTGGAACCAGGCCAGCAGCGGCGCACCGTCGTCATTGATCGTCTGCAGCTCGATCGGCCATCGGCCGGGCCGGTCGGCGACGAAGGCCAGCCGGTTTGTCGCATTCGGCGTCAGCACGGCCGTGCCGATGAAATAGGGCTTCCAGCCATCATCCATGGCGTCCAGCAGGCGGGCTGGGTGACCATGCAGGTGAATGGCATGGAAGCGGTCCGTGCGGTTCGCGAGGGTGAGGATCACCACCTTCTGGCGTTCCACCCGGAACGCAGGCTGCTCGGCTGGCTCGCGATCCTGCCGCCCGGCGAACGTGACGGTGCCAGCGGCAGACATGGCCACCGGCAGTTCGGCCCTTGCCGCACTGCGGAAGTCCATGGCCTGGGCCACGGGATTGGGGGGCAGGGGCGCCGGCGCGGGCAGCGGGTGCGGGCGCAGCGCGGCGGCAGTGCCGATGGACAGCCGTCCCGACAGCGTGGCCCCGGCCAGATTGGCAATGGTGAGGGGGACGGTCGCCAGCGGCTCGGCCGGCAGGTCGACGATGAGATCGGCCCGCTGGTTGGGGGCGAGCACAAGGCGGCCTCCGGCGAGCGGAAAGACCTCGGAGGGCTGGCCATCGAGCGCCACCAGCCAAGGCTCCCGTCCGCCAAGGGTGACCTGCAGCAGACGGTTCGCCGTCCCGTTCGCCAGCCGCAGGCGCAGGCGCTCGTTGGCGCGCCCCTCGATGACAAGGTCCGGGCGGCCATTGACCGTCAGGTGCGGGACGAGGCCCGTGGGGGCCTCGTCCTCGGGAGCGAACAGCCGCCCATCCTCGGCCATGCGCCAGTCCTGGATGAGAATCAGTTCGTCGCGATCGGCCACCGGTGCGCTGGGGCCCTCCACCACGAGAAGCCCTGCCATGCCCTGCATGAGCTGCCGCTGACCGTGCCGGGGATGCCAGGGGCGGTAGAGGACCAGTCCTGCATCGGGCGGCACGAATGACAGGTCGATCGTGGTGCCCGGTGCGATGCCGGTGCCGACCATGTCGCCGAATCCGGCGAGCCGGCTGTCGACCCTCAGACCATGCCAGCTCAGCGAGGTCGGATCGACAAGGCCGTTGCGGAACTGGATCTGGAACGGTTCGCCCTGGCGCGCGCTGAGCGTCGGCCCGGGCACCGTGCCCCCGAAGGTCATCACCGACGACCCTGCCGCGTCGGGCCCGCGCAGGCGCGCCACGGCCGGGTGCGCAACCAGGAGCGTTGCCGACTGGGACATCGCCGTCCCCGGCCGGCACAGGTCCACGGCCAGCGCGCCCGCAGCGGCGAGAACGGATCGGCGGGTCAGCGGGGGACGGGACATGGCGGCAGCACAGTCATCAGGGTTTTCCGCATTGTAGGGCAGCCCGACGGCGTGACCAGCGAGGGGCGGCGCCGGGCACTCGTCCCGGATCGGGATTGGCATGAGGCTTGTGACGGCAGCGTGTCCGACCGGCGTCAAACCGGGAGACGATGCATGATCCGGCTCACCATGCTTGCGGCCGGCGGCCTGCTGCTCGCCGCCCAGCTCGGGTACCTGCCGCACAGTCCGGCCCTGGTGGCCCTGGGCGCGGCGCTCGCTGCGCTGGCCGTCATCTGGGCGGGGCTGTTCGCCCGAACCTGACACCGCCATGCCGGGGCAGGGTCGCGGATGCGTTTTTTTGCTGCGGCTTTCGCCTCATGGTGCTAAGAGGCCGCGCCCGATCGCGCTTGCGTCGATCGGAACGAGAAGCTATTTCGAGCGGCCCTCGGCGGGCGTGGTGGAATTGGTAGACACGCGGGATTTAGGTTCCCGTGGCGAAA
>JBKBOA010000100.1:0-5453 GCA_046295035.1 Phreatobacter sp. | reverse complement strand
CAGCTGAAGCGCCTGCAGAAGCTGCTGGACGAGCGCAAGATCGTCCTCGATCTCGATCCGGGCGCGAAGGCCTGGCTCGCCGAGAAGGGCTATGATCCTGCCTACGGCGCCCGGCCGCTGAAGCGCGTGATCCAGAAGGCAGTCCAGGATCCGCTGGCGGAGAAGCTTCTGGCCGGCGAGATCAAGGACGGGGATCGCGTCCTGGTGAGCGCCGGCACGGACCGGCTGATCTTCCAGCCCTCGCCCCAGGCGATTGCGGCCGAATAAGCCGCTGCCCGGCCGTCCATGCAAAAGGCCCTCTCCCGGCGGGAGAGGGCCTTCGTTTTGGCAGCGGCGCCCCGCGTCGGTCAGGGGCGCGGCGTTGCCGGCGCCGCCCCGGGAGCCGGGCTCGCGCCCGGTGTGCCGGGGACGGCGGGCGTGCGCGGCTGGGGCGGAGGGACGAAGCGCTGAACCTCGGAGGCAGCTTCCGAGCGCAGGCGCTGGACGAGATCGGCCTGCGCGCGGCGCGTGAGAAAATCCTCGATCTGTCCACGCACCTGCTCGAAGGTCGGGATCGGCCGCTGGCGGCGCTCCTCCACCTTGATGATGTGCCAGCCGAACTGGGACTTGACCGGCGTTTCGGACAGCTGGCCGGGCTGCATGGCGAAGGCTGCCTCGGCGAACTCGGTGACCATCTGGCCCTTGGTGAAGAAGCCGAGATCGCCGCCGTTGCGCTGCCCCCCCGGATCCTTCGACTTCTCGCGCGCGATCGCCTCGAAATCGCCGCCGCCGCGGATCTGGGCGATCAGCGCCTTGGCCTCCTCCTCGGTCTCCACGAGGATGTGGCGCGCACGCACCTCGTCCTCGGGCGTGATGCGGGCCCGCTGCTCGTCATAGATCTTGCGCATGGCCTCCTCGGTCACGCGCTCGCGCGTCTCGTTGTTGAGCAGCGTCTCGACCAGCAGCTTGTTGCGATAGTAGGTCAGGCGGCGGGCGAAATCGGGTCCGTCCTGGATGCGCCGCTGCTCGGCCGCTCGGGCGGCCAGGGTGAGATCGATCACGAAGGAGAGCAGATATTCGCGCTTCTGCTCGGGGGACATCTGCGCCGTCTGCTGGCCGCCGATATCCTCCTCGGCGGCGTCGAGATCGGCCTGGCGGATCTCCACGCCATGGACCCGCGCCAGGACGCCATCGGCGGGGGTCGGCAGGGCGGCGGCCGGCGAGGTGGTGGCCGGGGGCGTCGCCGGTGCCGGCGTCTGGGCCGCCAGGGGGGCCGAGAGCGCCACGGCGAGGACGGCCAGGGCAAGAGGCAGGCGAAGGGTCATCGGTCGGGACCTTTGGGTGGCGGGACGGCGTGCCTTCGCCGGCACTTGTGGCGCTTTGAAGGTCAGCCGGGTCGAAGGTCAGCCGGAACTTGGCCGGCGGCCAGAGCCGGGCATCACGTCCCGACCGGGCAGGAATGCCCGTTTCGCGCCGAATTGACAACCCTTGCCCCCGTTCATATCTGTCGCTGGTTTCCGGCACGCGCGCGCCGCAGGCGCTCAGGCGCCGGAAATGCATCCCGATGGCTGAGGAGGATGGGGCGCACGGTGCGTCCTGCCGCCCCGGCCTGCGGGGCCGTGCCGCGGATCGAACCTGCGCCTTCCTTGCCGCGACCCACAGGGTGCCGCGAGCGGAGGGTTGAGGCCCGCCTCCCCGCCCGGCTCCAGTTGAAGGAACGCACATGTTCGGCGCGCTCGCCCGCAAGATCTTCGGCTCCAGCAATGACCGGCGCGTGCGCGGCTACCGTCCCAGAGTGGAGGCGATCAACGCGCTCGAGCCGGAACTGGCCAAGCTCTCCGACGAGGCGCTGCGGGCGCGGACCGATGCCTTCAAGGCGGAGCTTGCCGCCGGCAAGAGCCTTGACGACCTGCTGGTGCCGGCCTTCGCCACGGTGCGCGAGGCGGCCAAGCGCGTGCTGGGCCAGCGCCATTACGATGTCCAGCTGATCGGCGGCATGGTGCTGCACGAGGGCGCCATCGCCGAGATGAAGACCGGCGAGGGCAAGACGCTGGTGGCGACCCTGGCGGTCTATCTCAACGCGCTGGCGGGCAAGGGCGTCCATGTCGTGACCGTCAACGACTACCTCGCCCGCCGTGACGCCGACTGGATGGGCCAGGTCTATGGCTTTCTCGGCCTGACAACGGGCATCATCGTCCATGGCCTCGACGACGACCAGCGCCGGGCGGCCTATGCCTGCGACATCACCTACGGCACCAACAACGAGTACGGCTTCGACTATCTGCGCGACAACATGAAGTATTCGGTGGCCGACATGGTCCAGCGCGGCCATGCCTATGCCATCGTGGACGAGGTCGATTCCATCCTCATCGACGAGGCGCGCACGCCGCTGATCATTTCCGGCCCGCTCGACGACCGTTCCAACTTCTATGGCACCATCGACGCCTTCATCCCGAGCCTGGACAAGGGCGATTACGAGATCGACGAGAAGCAGCGCACCTGTGCGCTGACCGAGAGCGGCAACGAGAAGATCGAGCGCCTGCTGAAGGAGGCCGGCCTCCTCAAGGGCGACCTCTATGACGTGGAGAACGTCTCCACCGTTCACCACGTCAACCAGGCGCTGAAGGCGCACAAGCTGTTCCAGCGCGACAAGGATTACATCGTCCGCAATGGCGAGGTGGTGATCATCGACGAGTTCACCGGCCGCATGATGCCCGGCCGGCGCTATTCGGAAGGCCTGCACCAGGCGCTGGAGGCCAAGGAGCGCGTCCAGGTCCAGCCGGAGAACCAGACGCTCGCCTCGATCACCTTCCAGAACTATTTCCGCATGTACAAGAAGCTGGCGGGCATGACCGGCACGGCCTCCACCGAGGCGGACGAGTTCATGGACATCTACAAGCTGCAGGTGGTCGAGATCCCGACCAACCGCGGCATCGCCCGCATCGACGAGGACGACGAGGTCTACAAGACCGTCCAGGACAAGTACCGGGCGATCATCGCCGAGGTGGAGGCGGCGCGCGCCAAGGGCCAGCCGGTTCTCGTCGGCACCACCTCGATCGAGAAATCCGAGACCCTCGCCGAGATGCTGAAGGCCCATGGCTTCAAGCAGGTGGACCTCGAGGATCCGCAGGCCTTCGCGCCGCTCTATGACGGCGACCAGGGCACGGATGCGGAGAAGGTCTTCGCCGTGCTGAATGCCCGCTACCACGAGCAGGAGGCCTTCATCGTCTCCCAGGCCGGCGTGCCGGGGGCCATCACCATCGCCACCAACATGGCCGGCCGCGGCACGGACATCCAGCTCGGCGGCAATCCGGACATGCGCATCCGCCACGAGCTCGCCCATCTCGAGGACGGCCCCGAGAAGGAGGCCAAGGCCGCGGCGATCCGTGCCCAGGTGGCCGAGCTCAAGCAGCGGGCGATCGAGGCCGGCGGCCTCTACATCATCGGCACCGAACGACACGAGAGCCGACGCATCGACAACCAGCTGCGCGGCCGCTCCGGCCGTCAGGGCGATCCAGGCCGGTCGAAGTTCTACCTGTCCCTGCAGGACGACCTGATGCGCATCTTCGGGTCGGACCGGATGGAGGGCATGCTCACCAAGCTCGGCCTGAAGGAAGGCGAGGCGATCGTCCATCCCTGGATCAACCGCGCGCTGGAAAAGGCGCAGCAGAAGGTCGAGGCGCGCAATTTCGACCTGCGCAAGAACGTCCTGAAATATGACGATGTGGCCAATGACCAGCGCAAGGTCATCTTCGAGCAGCGCATCGAGCTGATGAGCCAGGACGACCTGTCGGACATGATCGCCGACATGCGCCATGGGGTCGTCGAGCACATCGTCCAGACCCACATCCCGCCCAATGCCTATCCCGAGCAGTGGGACACCAAGGCCCTGAAGGAGGAGATCTGGCGCGTCCTCAACCTCGACCTGCCGATCCCGGAATGGGCGCAGGAGGAGGGCATTGCCGACGAGGAGGTGATCGAGCGCATCAACAAGGCCGCCGACGAGATGATGGCCGCCAAGGCCGCCCGCTTCGGGCCGGACATCATGCGCCAGATCGAGAAGGCCGTGGTGATGCAGGTGCTCGACCATCTGTGGCGCGAGCACATCATGCAGCTCGACCACCTCAGACAGGTGGTGGGCCTGCGCGGCTATGCCCAGCGCGATCCCTTGAACGAGTTCAAGTCGGAGGCCTTCCAGCTGTTCGAGGCGCTGATGCACCGCCTGCGCGAGGTGACGACCCAGCAGCTGGCCCTCGTCGAGCTGCAGGAACCGCCACCGATGCCGGAACTGCCGCCCATGAGCCCCCATCACATCGACGCGACCACCGGCGTGGACGAGTTTGCCCAGATGGGAGCGGGCTCGGGCGGCTTCTCGGCCCAGCCCACGGGCGGCACGGCCGTTGCCGAGCGCGATCCGAACGATCCGCGCACATGGGGCAAGGTTGGCCGCAACGAGCCATGCCCCTGCGGTTCGGGCAAGAAGTACAAGCACTGCCACGGGCAGTTCATGTGAGGTTGGGGGCGGTCGCCGAACGTCCTTGACCGCAATCCCGGCGGGCCCTAAAAGGCGCGCTCGCGGGCGGGGCTGTAGCTCAGATGGGAGAGCGCTGCAATCGCACTGCAGAGGTCGGGGGTTCGAATCCCCCTAGCTCCACCAGCCCGCACGCCAAGGTCCGCAACGCTGTTGCCCGAGCCCGGTCCCAGGACCGGGCTTTTGCGTTTCGTGCCCCCGGCACTCAGGCTGGCGCAAAGGCATAGGCGACCTCCTGGACGGAGGTCTCGCCCGCGCGCACGATCGACGGCGGGAAATGCGCGTGGTTCGGCCCGTCCGGAAAGCGCTGCGCCTCCAGGCACAGGCCCGTCGAGGCGGCATAGGCCAGCCCGTCCAGTCCGACCGGACCGCCGGCCATGTGCAGGCCGTCATAGACCTGAAGCCCCGGCTCGGTCGTGAACACGCGCATGGCAAGGTCACCCGCCGGAGCGGTCAGGCAGGCGCAGTGCCGGTCCATGCCCGGCCGGTCGAGCACGTAGCAGATGTCGTGGTGGATGCCCGTCTCGCCGACGGGCCTTGCCTGCCGGAAGTCCCGCGGCGTGCCGGCGACCGCGATCAGCCGGCCGGTCGGGATCAGATCGGCATCCGTCTCCACGACCCGTGATGCCTCGACCTGAAGCCGGTGGTTCCGGATATGGCCGTGACCGGCGAGATTGAAATAGGCATGGGAGACGAGGTTCACCGGCGTCTGCGCCTCCGCCTGCGCCTCCAGGCGGATCGCGAGCCGGTCGGGCTCCTCCAGCCGGTAGGTTGCCCGCGCGACCAGCCGGCCCGGATAGCCCATGTCGCCGTCGGCGGAGACCAGTTCGAAGGTCGCGTGCCGCGACCCGTGGTCGACCAGCGACCAGACGCGGCGCCCGAAGCCGGTGACGCCGCCATGCAGATGGGTGCGGCCGTTCTCGTTCAGGTCGAGCTGGACCAG
>JBKBOA010000099.1:0-5880 GCA_046295035.1 Phreatobacter sp. | reverse complement strand
CCAGCACCACGCGCTGGCGCATGCCGCCGGAGAACTGGTGCGGGTAGGCGTCGATGCGCTTGTCGGGCGCCGGGATGCCGACCTCGGTCAGGAGGTCGATGGCGCGCTGGCGCGCCTGGGCTGTCGTCAGGTTCGTGTGGGTCTGGATCGTCTCGATCAGCTGCTCGCCGACCCGGTAGAGCGGGTTCAGCGAGGTCAGCGGATCCTGGAACACCATGCCGATGCGCTTGCCGCGGATGCGGCGCATGCGGTCCGGCGGCAGGTTGTCGATGCGCTCGCCCTTCAGGAGGATCTCGCCGCCGGCAATGCGGCCGGGCGGCTCGAGAAGACCGATGACGGCGGTGCCGGTCATCGACTTGCCGGCCCCGGATTCGCCGACCACGCCGAGCACCTCGCCGGGCGCGATGTCGAAGGAGATGCGATCGACCGCGGTCAGGATGCCCCGGCGTGTAGGGAACTGGACCACGAGGTCGCGGACGGAAAGGACAGGTTCAGGCATCGGGCTCGTTCGGTTCAGCGCAGTTTCGGGTTGAGGGCGTCGCGCAGCCAGTCGCCGAGCAGGTTGATCGACAGGGCGAGCAGCACGAGGGCGAGGGCCGGGAAGAACAGGATCCACCATTCGCCGGAGAACAGATACTGCTGGCCGAAGCGGATCAGCGTCCCGAGCGAGGGCTGGGTCGCGGGGACGCCGACGCCGAGGAAGGACAGAGTGGCCTCCTCGATGATGGCCAGCGCCAGGTTGATGGTGGCGATCACCAGCACCGGCCCGGTGACATTGGGCAGCACGTGGCGGGCCATGATGAGCAGCGGCGGGCGGCCCATGACGCGGGCGGCCTGCACATATTCCTTGTTGCGCTCGACCATGGTCGAGCCACGGACCGTGCGGGCATATTGCGCCCAGTTGGACAGGCCGATGGCCACGATCAGCACCCAGATCGCCACCTGTTCGTGATGGGCCGGCGGGATCAGGCCGCGGGCCACGCCGAAGAACAGCAGCGCGATCAGGATGGCCGGAAACGACAGCTGGATGTCGGCGACGCGCATGATGAAGGCGTCGATGCGCCCGCCGAGATAGCCGGCGACGAGGCCGAGGCTGACCCCCATGACCACCGAGAAGGCGACCGAGGAGAAGCCGACGAACAGCGAGACGCGCGAGCCGAACAGGATGGCCGACAGGAGGTCGCGGCCCTGGTTGTCGGTGCCGAGC
Organism: Phreatobacter sp.; assembly: GCA_046295035.1. GTDB lineage: Bacteria > Pseudomonadota > Alphaproteobacteria > Rhizobiales > Phreatobacteraceae > Phreatobacter. The sequence continues at coordinate 4,673 of JBKBOA010000099.1, read as the reverse complement.
AGGAACACCGTGTTGGTGCCCATGCCGGCCTGCCCCGGACGGGTATAGGCGTCGAGGAGATTGATGGCGGCCGGATCGAAGGCGTTCTGGGGAGCGAGGACGTCGGCGAAGACGGCAGCGACCAGCAGGATGGTCGCGGTCAGGGCCGCCAGCATGGCCACCGGCGAGCGGCGGAAGCTCCAGGCGATGTCCGAATCCCACAGACGCCTGAAACGGCCGGCAGTGGCTGGGGGCGAGACGCCCGTCGGGTCGGTCACGGCCATGGGCGCCTCAATGGGCCGCGGCCCGGCCGGCACCCCTCAGGCGCGGGTCGAGCAGGAAGTAGATGAGATCCACGCACAGGTTGGTGACCACGAAGACGAAGGCGACGAACATCAGGTAGGCCGCCATCACCGGGATGTCGACGAACTGCACGGCCTGGACGAACAGCGCACCGAGGCCGGGCCACTGGAACACGCTCTCGGTGACGATGGCGAAGGCGATGACGCCGCCGAGCTGCAGGCCGGCAATGGTGGTCACCGGGATCATGGTGTTCTTCAGCGCATGGCGGAACCAGATGGTCCGCTCCGGCACGCCGCGGGCGCGCGCGAACTTCACGTAATCGGTGCGCATGGTCTCCAGCATCTCGGCGCGCACGAGCCGCATGATCAGGGTCAGCTGGTAGAAGCCGAGGGTGAGCACCGGCATGACCAGCGATTTCAACCCCGAGGCGGTGAGCAGGCCTGTGGTCCACCAGCCGATCTTCACCACGTCGCCGCGCCCGAACGAGGGCAGCCAGCGCAGCTCCACCGCAAACAGCCAGATGAGCCCGATCCCGATCAGGAAGGTGGGCAGCGACACGCCGACCAGCGAGATGGACAGGATCAGGTGGGACAGGAGGCCGTTGCGCCGGATCGCGGTATAGACGCCGAGGATGATGCCCATGGTGACCGCGAACAGGGCCGACAGCACGGCAAGCTCCACGGTGGCCGGCAGGCGCTCGGCGATCAGGTCGGCGACCGGCCGGCCCTGGCGGTAGCTGATGCCGAATTGCAGCTGGGCGGCATTGGCCACGAAGCGGGCGAACTGCACCGGGATCGGGTCGGCCAGGCCGAGGTCGCGCGCCAGCTGCTCGCGATCCTCCACCGTGGCCTCCTGGCCGACCAGGTTGGAGACCGGGTCGCCGACGAAGCGGAACATGGAGAAGGCGACGAGCGCGACGGTGAGCATCACCAGGATGGCCTGGGCGAGGCTCTTCACGACATAGGCGATCATGGCGCGGGCGACCGTTCAAACGACGAAAAGGCCCTCCCCCGGCCGCGCCGGGAGAGGGCCGCGAGGACAGACCGCTCAGGAGCCGGCGAAGCGGAACAGCTTGAACCAGGCGCCCGCATCCGGATGCACCGGCACCTCGATGCCGCCACGCGAGGCATGGCTGATCGACTGCAGGTGCAGCGGAATGTAGATCGCCTGGTCGCGCAGCTGCTTCTGGATGTCGGCCAGCTCCGCATTGCGGCGCTCGAGGTCCGGCATGGTCTGCAGGGCCAGCATGCGCGTGTCGAGCGCCGGGTTGGAATAGCGCGTGCCGTTCCAGCCGCCATTGTTGGCGGTGCGGGTGTGATAGAGGAAGGTCAGGATGTACTCGGCATCATAGGTCGGGATGCCCCAGCCGAGCAGGAAGAAGTCGAGCTCCTGACGCTGCAGCTCCGGGAAGTGCTGGGCAGCGGGCTTGGCCACGAGGTTCGCCCGGATGCCGATCTGGCCCATCATCGCCACCACCGCCTGGCAGATATTCTCGTCCGAGACGTAGCGGTTGTTGGGGCATTGCAGCGTCACCGAGAAGCGGGTGTTGCCGGCATCGGGACGGCGGGGGAAGCCGGCCTCGTCGAGCGCGCGATTGGCCGCGGCCGGGTCGAAGCGCGGCACGGCCGCCAGCTCCTGCGAGTAGCCGGAGATGAAGGGCGAACCGATATAGCCGATCGGCTGGCCCTGGCCGCGCATCACCACGCGGGTGATCGCCTCGCGGTTGATCGCGATGTTGATGGCATTGCGCACCCGCACATCGGCGAAGGGATTGCGGCCCTTGATGTCGGAGGATTTCAGCTCGGCATCGCCGACATTGAAGCCGAGGAAGATGACCCGGTTCTCGGGCCCGGTCGTCACCTTCACGCCCTGGCTCTGCTGTAGGCGGGCGATGTCCTGCACGGGCACGTCATGCACCACGTCAAGTTCACCGGAGAGCAGCGCGGCAATGCGGGTCGCGTCCTGCTGGATCGGCACGACGATGAGTTCGGAAACCTCCATCGGGAACTGGTTGCGGCCCCAGTAGCCCTCGAAGCGGCGCATGACGGTGCGCACGTCCGGCTCGCGCGAGACCAGCATGAACGGGCCGGTGCCCATGGCGTTGCGGGTGGCGCCGTTCTCGGCGCGCTCGCGGATGTTCTGCGGCTCCACCGCGTTGTTCGCCTCGGCCCAGGCCTTGGACATCATGAAGATGTTGGTGAGGTTCTGGACGAGGAGCGGGTTCGGCGCCTTGGTCTTGATGCGGATCGTGTGGCTGTCGACCTTGGTGACCGTGTCGATCGAGGTCAGCAGGCCGCGATAGTCGGAGGTCGGCCGGCGGGCGCGCTCGAACGAGAACACCGCGTCATCGGCGGTGAAATCCGAGCCGTTGTGGAACTTCACGCCCTCGCGCAGCTTGAACTCCCAGACGGTCGGATCCTCGGGCAGGATGCGCCACTCGGTCGCCAGCGTCGGCACGAGCTTGCCGTCATAGCCACGGATCACCAGGGGCTCGTAGAGCTGGTGCGAGACATTGGAGGTCGGGCCGATATTGGCCGACATGGGGTCGAGCGTCTGGGCATCGACCGAGCGGCCCCAGCGGACCGTGCGGGCATCGGCAGCCGTGACGAAGGTCGCAGCCGCCAGCAGCACGCCGGCCAGGAGTCTTGTTCCGAAACGCATCTGTCGCCTCCGCAACATGGGTTGCAGCGGGGTCTTCGCCCCGCTCCCTGGAGCGATCATAAACAGGCGTTATCAACCTGTCACGGAGACGAAATGGGCTTTATGCCGCGGAAACAGGCAGGGTTCAGGGCTTGATCTCGATCTCGATGAAGGCGAAGTCGCGGCCCGAGATGTTGATGATGTTGTGTTCCACGCCCTCCTTGCGGAAATAGGGCTCGTGGGTCTTCATCTCGTATTCCCCGCCGGTGCCGTCCGGCAGTTCGGCGATCAGCTTCCCGTCGGCGAGCGGCACCACCACATAGTCCCAGCCATGGGTGTGCCAGCCGGTCTCGGCGCCGTCCTGGAAGTTCCAGCGCGTCACCTTCACGCGGTCATTGTCGACGAGCACCTGGGGATCGGCCGGCGGGCGGCAGGTGAAGGTCATGGATCGGTCCTTTCTCGGTTCTGAAGACCGGCCGACCGGCCGGCCACGAACCAGTGGATCAGTCCGCCGGCGAGGCCGGCGGCGACAAAGACGATGAGACGCCGCAACGAGAAGGCCGGCTCCTCGCCGAGCAGCGGATCGGGCTCCTCCAGCCGGGCATTCCAGACCAGCCAGCCGAGCACGCCGGCAGCCCCGGCAAGCCCGAGGGCCAGCGAGAAGGCCAGGGAGCGCCATCGGAAGATCTCCGCGGCAAAGGCGGCCAGCAGCAGCGGCCAGAGCCAGGCCGCGGCATGGAAGGCGAGGTAGCCGGCGAGCACGACGCCGACGAGCCATTCCGGGAGCCGCCCGCGATTGAGGTCGAGCACCAGCACCATGGCCGATGCCACCATCAGGGCCAGCAGGAAGCCGGCGCCGATCCTCAGGAGGCGGACAATGTAGAAGCCGTAGCGATTCATCGCGGCGAGCCTAGACCCGCCGCCGGCAGCGCGGAAGCGCAGCCCTGCCCGGCAATGCGAACGGCGCAGGGCGGCCCGTCACGAACCTGCTGTGCAGCCGCCCGATCCGGTCGGCAGGGGGCGGGAGGGAATGGAGCCGCCCTCCAGCCTCCGCTGGCCTTGCCCGCCCGGATTCAGCGCACCACCGCGCCGTAGAGCAGGTTCTTGAACAGCATGCGCGAATGCAGCCGGGTGGACGGCCCCTGGGTCATGATGATGGCCACCAGGCCCTCGCGCCGGTCGATGGTGAAGCTGGTTCCCCACACGCCCGCCCACATGGCATCGCCGGTGGAACCGGGGGCGACGGCGAAGCCCTCCTGCAGGCGCACGGCAAAGCCGAGGCCGAAACCATAGCCCGGGCCGGTCGAGCCGGCGGTCGAGCCGCCCATGCCGATGATGTGGTCGGACAGCATGAAGTCGACCCAGCGCGGCGACAGGAACCGCCGGCCCATGAACTCGCCGCCATTGGCGATCATCTGGGCGAACCTGAAATAGTCCTCGGCGGTGCCGACCAGCCCGGCGCCGCCGCGGAAATACATGCCGTGCTCGGCCGGGTTCTCGAAGGCGCGCCAGCCGCCCCACAGCGGGCGCTTCAGCGGATCGGCATCGAAGGCCTCGGCAAGGCGCGCCCGGCGCCCCTCGGCCACGTGCCAGGTGGTGTCGCGCATGTCGAGCGGGTCGAGGATCATCTCGCTGATCAGCACGTCCAGCCGCTTGCCGGTGACACGCTCCAGCAGGAGCCCGAGCACGTCGGTGGAGATCGAATATTCGAAGGTCGTGCCGGGCTGGTGGGCGAGCGGGATCTGGCCGAG
>JBKBOA010000098.1:0-5895 GCA_046295035.1 Phreatobacter sp. | reverse complement strand
CCCATCGCCGGGTGCGCCGCCCGGCCCGCCGCACGGCCCGCCGCGCGGCGCGTCGCAGCTGACCGCCCGACAATCCGCCACCCGGAGACACGCGCCGCGTTTCCGGGTGGCGTCCGACTGAAACAGACATCCGCTGTCCTGACAGCGGAACGGCGTGGTCGGGTCTTCGGGCTCAGGACCGGGTCGTTGCGCTCAGCGATCCGTTTCGAATGCTCAGAAGGACATCACCATGATCGAACGCCGTGCCTTCCTTGCCGCCCTGGTGGGCGGTCTCGCCGTCTCGGCGACCGGTGGAGCCGCCATGGCCGCCCCCGCCCGGTCCGCCGCGACGGCCGCCGTCCCGTTGGCTGCCGATGCGGCCGCCGGCGGCGAGGCGCCGCGCGACATGCAGTATTATGTCTATCGCCGGCGCTATTTCGTGCGCCGCCGCCGCTTGGTCCGGCGTCGCTATTTCGTGCGTCGTCGCTACTGGCGCCGCCGCTACTACTGGTGAGCCCCTTGATCTCGGCATCGGGCCTCCCGGTGCCGAAAAACCTGTCGGCTGATTTGATCACGGAGCTACGGAAAAACCCGGATGACGCTAGGGGACAAATCCCTAGCATCACCCCGTTACCCCGAGCGTCCGCCATCGTCCTGGAGGAATACCATGCTTCATCGTCGTTCGTTCCTGGCCGTCGTCGCCGGTGGTGTTGCGGTCGCAGCCGCGTCTGCACGCGCCGAAGCGGCCCCGGCACCGACCCCGATGACATCCGCTTCGGATGCTCCGCGCACCGTGGCCAACCTGCGCCAGTCGCTCACCGGCAGCGCCACGCCGACCGAGATGCAGTACTATTATTACCGTCGCCCGCGCCGCTACTATTACTATCGTCGCCCGCGCATGGTTCGCCGCTGCTGGTGGACCGGCTATGGCCGCGTCTGCCGCTGGGTCCGCGTCTGGTGATCTCACCCCTTCGCGGTGCTTGACGCCACCGCCAGCGATTGCCACACCCTCGCGACCATCACAGTTGCGGGGGTGTTGTCATGTCAGAGGCCGCTTACGATCCCAACAACGTCTTCGCGCGGATTCTCAGGGGCGAACTGCCGGCCCACAAGGTTTACGAGACAGAGAAGGTTCTGGCCTTCATGGACATCATGCCGCGGGCCGACGGGCATGTGCTCGTCATTCCGAAGGCGCCCGCCCGCAACCTGCTCGACATCCATCCCGACGACCTTGCCGAGCTGGCGCGCGCCACCCAGATCGTCGCGCGCGGGGTGAAGGCGGGCATGGGGGCCGAGGGCCTGACCATCCAGCAGTTCAACGAGAGCGCCGGCGGCCAGGTGGTGTTCCACCTCCATATCCATGTCCTGCCGCGCTGGTCCGGCATTGCCCTGCGACCGCATACGGGCGCGATGGAGAAGCCCGAGGTGCTGGCCCGCCATGCCGAGACCATCCGCACCGCCATCACGGCCATGCAGGCCGGCGGCTGATCACCGCAGCCCGGCCCACCAGGCTCCCGAAACGATGACGACCTCGGCGGCCAGCACCCCGAAGAGCACGGAGCGGCGGCCGGCAGCATAGGCCGCGATCCCGGCCACGAGTGCTGCGATCCGCCAGCCGGCTGGAAGGCCGGCCAGGGCTCCTGCCGGAAAGAAGGCCAGCTTGGCGACGACCGCCGCCAGCGTGGCTGTCGCCACAGCCCGGACCCAGACCAGCAGTTCGGATTGCTCGTCGAGGCCGCGCCCGACCACCAGGCCGAGCCAGCGCCACATCTCGCTCGGCAGGACACCGACGAGGATCAGCGCCACATAGGGCAGAAACTCGTTTCCCAGAAGGGTCATGGTGCCAGCATCCTGCGGTGCAGCCGCGCGGCGGCATAGGCCATCGTCCCGCCTCCGAGACCCGCATAGAGCAGCTCCAGGCCGTCGCCGGCCAGGGCGCCGAGGATCAGGCCGAAGAAGCCGGCGCCGATGGCCAGCCGGTCGCCGACGGCATGGGCGGTGGTGAACAGCGAGAGCAGGAAGAAGATCGGTGTGAGGAACAAAAGGCCCGCGGCGAAATAGCCCGGAATGATCCCGGCAAGGCCATAGCCGGCGGCGGTGGCAAGGCTCGCCGCCAGCAGGAGGCCCGAACCGAGCCCCAGGAAGAACGGCACGCGGCCCTCTCCGTCCACCTGGGGCAGCAAGCGCAGGCCCTCCACCCAGGCCGAGATGGCAACGAAATGGGCGCACAGCAGGGCCGTGACGGGATGGCGACCCTGTAGCCTCAGATAGGGCAGCAGCGAGACGACCATGGGCAGAAGGCGGACGGAGGACAGCCAGACCGTCAGGCCGACCGCGATCCACGAGCCGCCCGAGCCGAGCCCGCCGACGAGAATCAGATGGGCGGGCCCCGCCCAGATGAGCAGGGTGGCCAGCATGGCCCAGGCGAGCGGCATGCCATAGTCGGCACAGACCGAGCCAATGCCGATGAAGGTGGCGCCGAGAATGACGGCTGGCAGGCCGACCGAGGCCCTCAGCCCGCGGCGGAACCAGCCGGCTTGCGACAGAGGGGCCAAGGGGGCTGCGGCAACGTCCATGACCGATCAGTCGGGCGTCGGCGCCCGGCGCACAAGCCGCGTTCCTGCATGTGCGTCATTCGGGTCGGCGCCCGAGGCCGAGCCGGGGCCGGCAGCCGCCCCCGCTTCACTCGGTCTTGAGCGGTACCTTCGGCACCGAGCCGGACGGCCGCTTCGGCTCGACCGGCACCGGCAGGCCGCCGGACCCACCGCCCTTCGGCTTGCGCTTCGGTCTGGCCGATGCCTTGCGGGGTGCGGCGCGCTTGGCGATCCGCCGCACGTCGGGCGCCACCGGCTCCGGCTTGGGCGTGACGGGACCGGCCGGATAGTCAAAGCCGAGGACGGGGAAGCCCTCCTCGTCCTTCTGAACGATCACCCGCACATGGCCGCCATTCTTCAGGCGGCCGAACAGAAGATCCTCGGCAAGCGGCTTCTTGATGTATTCCTGGATCACCCGCGCCATGGGGCGGGCGCCCATCTGCTCGTCATAGCCCCGCTCGATCAGCCAGTCCTTGGCATCGGGCGACAGCTCGATGGTCACCTGGCGGTCGGCGAGCTGGGCCTCCAGCTGCATGACGAACTTCTCGACAACATTGCCGATCACCTCTGTGGACAGGTGGCCGAAGGCGATGATGGCGTCGAGCCGGTTGCGGAACTCCGGCGCGAACAGGCGGTTGATCGCCTCCGTATCGTCCCCCTCCCGCTTGGTGCGGGTGAAGCCGAAGGCCGGCTTGGCCAGATCCGCGGCGCCAGCATTGGAGGTCATGATCAGCACCACGTTGCGGAAATCGACCTGCTTGCCGTTGTGGTCGGTCAGCTTCCCGTGGTCCATGATCTGGAGGAGGATGTTGAAGAGGTCCGGGTGGGCCTTCTCGATCTCGTCGAGCAGCAGCACGCAATAGGGGTTCTGGTCGACGCCGTCGGTCAGAAGCCCGCCCTGGTCAAAGCCGACATAGCCGGGCGGCGCGCCGATCAGCCGCGAGACCGTGTGGCGCTCCATGTATTCCGACATGTCGAAGCGCAAAAGCTGCACACCCAGAACATTGGCAAGCTGCTTGGCGACCTCCGTCTTGCCGACACCGGTGGGGCCCGAGAACAGGTAGTTGCCGATCGGCTTCTCGGGCTCGCGCAGGCCGGCGCGGGCGAGCTTGATGGAGGCGGCCAGCGCCTCGATCGCCTTGTCCTGGCCATAGACAACGCGCTTGAGCGTGGTCTCGAGGTTCTTCAGCACCTCCGCATCGTCCTTCGACACGGTTTTCGGCGGAATCCGCGCCATGGTGGCGATGGTCGCCTCGATCTCCTTGATGCCGATGGTGCGCTTGCGCTTGGCCTCGGGCAGCAGCATCTGCGCCGCCCCGCTCTCGTCGATCACGTCGATCGCCTTGTCCGGCAGCTTGCGGTCGTGAATGTACCGGGCCGACAGTTCCACCGCCGCCTTGATGGCGTCGTTGGTGTAGCGCAGCTTGTGATAGTTCTCGAAGGTCGCCTTCAGACCCTTCAGGATCTCGATGGTGTCGGCGACCGAGGGTTCGTTGACATCGATCTTCTGGAACCGGCGCACCAGCGCGCGGTCCTTCTCGAAATACTGCCGGTACTCCTTGTAGGTGGTGGAACCGATGCAGCGCAGCGTGCCCTGCGCCAGAGCCGGTTTCAGCAGGTTCGAGGCATCCATGGCCCCGCCGGACGTGGCGCCCGCGCCGATGACGGTGTGGATCTCGTCGATGAACATGATGGCCTTGGGGTGGGCTTCCACCTCCTTGATCACCTGCTTCAGCCGCTCCTCGAAATCGCCGCGATAGCGGGTTCCGGCCAGGAGCGTGCCCATGTCCAGCGAGAAGACGGTGGCATCCCTCAGCACGTCGGGCACGTCATTCTCGACGATGCGCTTGGCAAGGCCCTCGGCAATGGCGGTCTTGCCAACGCCCGGATCACCGACGAGCAGCGGATTGTTCTTCTGGCGACGGCACAGGACCTGGATGGTGCGGCTGATCTCGCCGTCCCGGCCGATCAGCGGGTCGATCCGGCCCTCGCGCGCCTTCTTGTTGAGATTGACGCAATAGGCATCGAGGGCATCGCCCTTCTTCTTCTCGCCCTCCGGCGCCTTCTCCTTGGCCTCCTCCGGTTCGTCGGCGCCCTTCGGGGTTCGAGACTCGCTCAGACCGGGCCGCTTGGCGATGCCATGGGAGATGTAGTTGACCGCGTCGTAGCGCGTCATGTCCTGCTCCTGCAGGAAATAGGCGGCATGGCTCTCGCGCTCGGCGAAGATCGCCACCAGCACATTGGCGCCGGTCACCTCCTCCCGGCCGGAGGACTGAACATGAATGACCGCCCGCTGGATGACGCGCTGGAAGCCTGCGGTCGGCTTGGAATCCTCCGCACCGTCGGTGATGAGGTTGTCGAGCTCGCTGTCGACGTAGCCGACGAGGCTCTTCTTCAGCTTCTCCAGATCCACGCTGCAGGCGCGCATGACCGCCGCTGCGTCCTGGTCGTCGATCAGGGCGAGCAGCAGATGCTCGAGCGTCGCGTATTCGTGGCGCCGCTCGTTGGCGAGCGCGAGAGCCCGGTGGAGCGACTGTTCGAGGCTGCGGGAGAATGACGGCAAGGGAACCTCTTCAAAATCCTGAACACGGGCCGCGGCCCGCCGGGCGGTCGATCACTTCTTCTCCATGACGCACTGGAGAGGGTGCTGGTGTTTGCGGGCAAAGTCCATGACCTGCGTCACCTTGGTCTCGGCCACCTCATAGGTGTAGACGCCACATTCGCCGACGCCGTGCTGGTGGACATGCAGCATGATGCGCGTCGCATCATCGGCATTCTTGTTGAAGAACTTCTGCAGGATGTGCACGACGAACTCCATGGGCGTGTAGTCGTCGTTCAGCAGCAGCACCCGGTAGAGGCTCGGCCGCCTGGTCTGGGTGCGCGTCTTGGTGATGACCGAGGTGCCGGGACCGCCCGGATCCTGGTCGCGCTCATCACGCCTTCCGGCCATGACCGGCGGCTCAATCCTCTGGTTCCCGGCCCGTGAGCGGATGGCTCCCTGACGGGCCGATGCGCGTGGAAACGATGGTTCTTGCGTCATGTTCATGTCCGGGCCGGTCCTCCGGTTCGCCCGAGGGAACCCGATCGGGGCAGAGCGCGCGACACGGCCTCGATGCGGGCGGTGCTGGGAAGCGATGCGAGAATCATGCCGAGACGGTCACCTGAAGGCTAGACGTAAAAATAGGGATCGGCGAGCTGCGCCGCTAGGCTGAATCGACATTCAGCGCATCCAGAGGATGGCGCTGGCGAGGTGGATGAAGCTGAGGAAGTGGCTGGCGCGGCGGTCGTAGCGGGTGGCGAAGCGGCGGAAGTGCTTGAGCTT
>JBKBOA010000097.1:0-6141 GCA_046295035.1 Phreatobacter sp. | reverse complement strand
ACTGGGCCGTCGTCAGTTCGTATCGCTTTGCCATTGTCTGCGCCCCGAATCGCATGATCCGGAACGCAATGAATCAACGCCAGCGCGCGTTGAGAATCCTGAATGTCGATTGGACCTAGAGTTCCACCAGATCCTTCGCCGTGCGCGCGAAGGGCCGGCACTTGCAGGCGCTGCCGAGCGGGCAGCTGGCCGGGATTGCGCGCTCGCGGCGCAGCACGCAGGTCAGCGTGTCGAGCGCCTGCTCGCCGCCCGGCAGGATCGCCGAAACCACGGTGCGCGAGCGCGGCACCGGACCGAAGAACGAGGCCGTGCGCACGAAGGGGCGCGTCTCGCGCAGCACCTTCTCGACCCTGAGGCGCAGGCCGGTGAGGCTGAAGGGGCGCGCGACGAATTCGTGGATGCCGGCCGAGAGCGCGCCCATCACGGCGGAATGGCGGGTGTCGCTGCTCATCAGGACCACCGGCGTGAAGCGGATGTCGCCGCCCGCGCGGCGCAGGAACTGCGTGACCTCGTGGCCGTCGAGACCATAGAGCTGGCGCGACATGACCAGCACCGCCGGCCGATGCTGCTCGGTGGCCTCCAGGGCCTCGAAGCCCGTACGGCATTCGATGATGCGCCCGAGGCCGGCAAGCGATGACCGCACGAGGCGGCGTGCAAAGGCCTGCTCGTCGGCGACGACAATCGTCGCGCGGTGGGGCAGGATCGGCACCTTCGACCGCAGGGGACGCACGCAATTGACCCTAGGGAAGAGACGGGAACCATCCCTGAGCCCAAAAGGCTAAGATCGGCTTAACCGGCTGCCGGACGGGCCCTATTCGGCCGGCTGGCGGGCCGGGCGGGTGCTGTCCGGGGCTTCGGCCCGCCGCTCGCGTGTCAGCAGGCGGAAGAACATCGGCACGAACAGGATCGCCACGAAGGTCGCGGCCAGCATGCCGCCGATCACCCCCGTGCCGATCGAATGCCGGCTCGCCGAACCGGCTCCGGTGGAGATCGCCAGCGGCACCACGCCGAGGACGAAGGCGAGCGAGGTCATGATGATCGGCCGGAAGCGCAGGCGGGCAGCCTCCACCGCCGCCTCCATGACGCTGAGGCCCTGCAGGTAGCGCTGCAGCGCGAACTCCACGATCAGGATGGCGTTCTTGGCCGACAGGCCGATGAGCGTGACGAGGCCGATCTGGAAATAGACGTCGTTCTCCAGTCCGCGCGCCCACACGGCCAGCAGCGCGCCCGCCACCGCGAAGGGCACGGCGGTGATGACCGCCAGCGGCAGCGACCAGCGCTCGTACTGCGCGGCGAGGATGAGGAACACCATGATCAGGCCGAAGATGAAGCCCTGGTAGCCGGTGCCGGCGGTGGCCAGCTCCTGATAGGCCGAGCCGGTCCAGCCGATCGTGTATTCGCTTGGCAGCGTCTCGCGCACCACCGCCTGCATGGCGGCGATCGCCTGGCCGGACGAATAGCCCGGCGCCGGCTGGCCCATGATCTTGGCCGAGGGAAAGATGTTGAAGCGGTCCACCTGATCCGGCCCGACGATGCGCTCGACCGAGACCAGCTCGCTGAGCGGCACCATGGCGCTGGCGCTCGAGCGCACGAAGACATGCCTGAGATCGTCCGGCGTCATGCGGAAGTCGGCTTCCGACGACAGGCTCACCCGGTAGGTGCGTCCGAACAGCGAGAAGTCGTTGACATAGAGGCTGCCGAACGAGGACTGCATGGTGTCGAAGATGGTGGAGATCGGAATGCCGATCGCCTTGGCCTTCTCGATGTCCACGGTGATCTGGTACTGCGGCACCGATGTGGAGAACATGTTCTGCACGCCCGCCAGTTCCGGCCGCCGGGCCGCGGCCTGCACCACGCGGTTGGCCGCATCGGCCAGGCTGGCCAGAGAGCCGCCGGTGCGGTCCTGCAGGTAGAACTCGAAGCCGCCGGTGGTGCTCATGCCCTGGATGGGCGGAGGGTTGAAGCCGATCACGACTCCGTCGCGGAAATGAGCGTTGATGGCCCCGAGCCTTGGCGCCAGGTTGCGCGCGTCCTCGGCCGGGTCGCGGCGCTGCGACCAGTCCTTCAGCGTCACGAAGGAGATGCCGGCATTGGTCTTCTGGCCGCCCGACAGGAGGTCGAAGCCGGCAAAGGTCACCACCGAGGCCACCGCCGGGTTCTTCTGCAGCTCGCGATTGGCGATCGCGGTGACCTCGCGGGTGCGCGAGACCGAGGCGGCCGGCGGCAGCATGGTGACCAGGAAGACATAGCCCTGGTCCTCGTTGGGGACGAGGCCGGTGGGCACCTTCTGGAACAGCTGCCAGAGGCTGCCGAGCAGCACGGCGAACAGCACGAGGCCAACCGAGGCGCGCTTCAGGAAGAAGGCGACTCCGGCGGTGTAGCGGTGGGTCAGCCAGTCGAACCCGCGGTTGAACCAGCGGAACGGCGCCCAGGGCTCCTGGTGGCCGGGCTTCAGGATCAGCGCGCACAGCGCCGGCGTGAGCGTCAGGGCGACGATGCCGGACACCGCCACCGAGACCGACAGGGTCACCGCGAACTGCCGGTAGAGCTCGCCGGCAAGGCCGCCGAGGAACGACACCGGGATGAACACGGCGCACAGCGTCAGCACGATGGCGATGATCGGCCCGGTCACCTCCTCCATGGCCTTGATCGCCGCCTCGCGCGGCGCCTTGCCCTCGGTGCGCATGATGCGCTCGACATTCTCGAGCACCACGATGGCATCGTCCACGACGATGCCGATGGCCAGCACCAGGCCGAACAGGGTCAGCAGGTTGATGGAGAAGCCGAGCAGGAACATGCCGGCGAAGGTGCCGATGATCGACACCGGCACGGCGAGGATCGGGATCAGCGTCGCCCGCAGGTTCTGAAGGAAGATGAACACGACCAGCGTGACCAGCACGATGGCCTCCAGGAAGGTGTTGATCACCTCGCGGATCGACACCTCCACGAAGCGCGTCGTGTTGAACGGGATGTCGTAGCGCAGGCCCTCCGGGAAGCGCCGGGAGATGGTGTCCATCGTCGTCCGCACCGCCTCGGCCACCTGCAGCGCATTGGCGCCGGGCTGCAGGAACACGCCGATCGGGACCGCCGGATTGCCGTTGAACGTGCCGGTGAAGCCATAGGTCAGCGCGCCGAGTTCCACCCGCGCCACGTCCTTCAGGCGCAGCGCGCCACCGTTCTCGTCGGAGCGGATGATGATGTTCTCGAACTGGGCGGGATCGACCAGACGGCCCGGCGTGGTCACGGAATAGGTGAAGGCCTGGGGCTGGCTCAGCGGCTCCTCGGCGAAGCGGCCGGCGGCATATTGCGAGTTCTGCTCGCGCACGGCGGCGGCGATGTCGCTCGGGGTGAGGCCATACTGGGCGACCTTGTCCGGCCTCAGCCAGATCCGCATGGAATAGTCGGAGGCGCCGAACAGCTGGGCATCGCCGACGCCGGGCACGCGCCGCAGCTCGTCGAGGATGTTCACGAGCGCATAGTTCGACATGAAGATCGTGTCGAAGCGCGCGCCGGGCGAGGACAGGGTGATGACCTGCAGGATGGAGGTCGAGCGCTTGGCGACCGTCAGGCCCTGGCGCGTCACCTCGGCCGGCAGCGCCGCCATGGCGCGCTGGACGCGGTTGTTGACATTGATGGCCGCCTGGTCGGGATCGGTGCCGATCTCGAAGGTGACCGTCAGGCTCATGGCGCCGGAGCCGGTCGAGGTCGAGCGCATGTAGAGCATGCGCTCCACGCCATTGATCTGCTGCTCCAGGGGGGCGGCGACGGTCGTCGCCACGGTCTCGGCGGTGGCCCCCGGATAGGTCGCCGAGATGACCACATCGGGCGGCACGATCTGCGGGTATTGTGCCACCGGAAGCGCGCGCATGGCCATCAGGCCGCCGAGCACGATGACCACCGACAGCACGGTGGCAAAGACCGGCCGGTCGATGAAGAAGCGGGAGATCATGGCCTCGCCCCCGCGGCGGCGGTCGGGGATGGGGCCGGCGGCGGCGCATAGGGCACCGGGCGGACCGGTGCGCCGGGCCGCACCCGGATCACGCCGTCGACGACGATCCGCTCGCCGGCAGCCAGCCCTTCGCGGATGATCCAGCCGTCGGTCAGTTCGCGATCCAGCCGCACGGGCCGGACCTGGGCGTTCGACTGGCCATCGACGACATAGACGAACGGTCCCTGGGGCCCCTGGTTGATCGCCTGCTTGGGCACCTTCACCGCCTTCGGCATGGTGACGCCCTCGACATTGACCCGGACGAACTGGCCGGGCAGCAGCTCGCCCGCGGCATTGGGGAACACGGCCCGGATCTGGATCGTGCCGGTGCGCGGATCGACGGTGCGCGAGCGGGTGTCGAGCCGTCCGGGCTGGCCGTAGAGGGCGCCGTCGCCGAACTGCAGGCGCACCGTCAGATCCTCCCACACCAGCGGCGAGGCCCTGAGCCGGTCCATCTCCTGGAACTCGCGGAACTCCCGGTCCGTGGTCGAATACATCACATAGGCGGGGTCGAGCTGGGTGATGGTGGTCAGCAGCGTCTGCTGGGCCTGGATCAGCGTGCCTTCGGGCGGGGTGCCGAGGCTGGTCGGCCCGGCCACCGGAGCACGCACGACCGTGTATTCGAGGTTGAGGCGGGCGGTGGCCAGATCGGCCTCGGCACCCTGCAGGGCGGCGCGGGCCTGGTCGCGCGCGGCGATGGCATCGTCGAGCTGCTTCGGCGTCGCCGCCTGGCGCTGCACCAGCTGCTCGATGCGCGTGAAGTTCTCCTCGGCCAGCCTGAGCGAGGCCTGGGCCTGGGCGACCTGTGCCTGGGCGCGCTGCAGCGCCGCCTCGTAGGGCCGCGGGTCGATGCGGAACAGCACCTCGCCGACCGCCACCGGGGCCCCTTCGGCCACCTCCCGCTTCAGGAGGATGCCGCCGACCTGGGCGCGGATCTCGACCACGCGGAAGCCGGCGACGCGGCCGGCATATTGCACCGGCAGCGCGATGTCCCCGACCTCGACCGCGATCACGCCGACCTCCGGGGGCGGCGGCGCCGTCGGTGCGCCGGTCGGCGCGGCCGTGCGCGCGCCGTGACCGTTCGACCAGAGGTAGTAGCCGCCGGCAGCAAGTGCAGCGAGAAGGAGGACGGCGACGACCCGCCGGACGGAACTGGACACGGTTATCGCTCCATGGCCCCCGCGCCGCCTGCAAGGCGGCAGCGGTGGGGGTGGCCAAGATCATCGGTCTGGCAGACGGGACCGACCGGAAACTCCGCCATTCCGGGCCGCTTGCTGGGTCGTTCCGCGATGGCCGTGCCAGCCGGGAACGACGCAGGCGTCAGTCTGCTCGATCGGAAACTTGGCGGCTTCCCGGAGGAATGGCAAGCCGGGAGTTGTCAGCAGCTTTCCGTCAAGGGCGCATGGCCGCTTCCCGATAGGCGGGCAGCGCATGCGCCCGGCGCACAGCCGGCGGCGGCAAGCCTCGCTGACAACTGGCCTGGCGTCCGGCACCGGCCCTGGCCGTCCGAGGCCGGCGGCTGCGGCGGCACGGGCCGCGCTCGGCATTGTGATGTCGGTTCACGGGAGGGTCGCGCGGCACCGGCGCGTTGGAGCGGGAGGAGACCACGTTCAAGGGGTCGCAGATTGCGGTCCCCTCCCGTCCGAGCCATTGACCCGGCGACGCAGTACCTGATGCCGGATCGCCGCCTTCCCAGCAGGACCGGTGCCAGCCGCTCTGCGGCCCCTGCCAACGCTACATCTGGCAGGCCGACACCCCCTCGCCCCCATATCTTGAGGGCTCCGGCGTCCTCCCGCGCCCGCGCCTCGCGATCTGACCGTTGCATTCTGCAACGGCCTTGCAGAACGCAAGACCGGCGCTCCGGCCGCGCGTGCCGCGTCCTTTTCATTGCCTTGTCGTCAGCCCTCCTATAAGTGCAGCGCAACACAAGCATGCGGGTCCGCGTTCCACGGGGGCCCGCGCTTTGCTTTCCGCGACCCGGAAGCCGCCCCCAACGAGGCCGCCCTCATGAGCATGCGCAACATCGCCATCATCGCCCATGTCGACCATGGCAAGACCACGCTGGTCGACAAGCTGCTGCAGCAGTCGGGCTCGTTCCGCGAGAACCAGCGGGTTGCCGAACGCGTGATGGATTCCAACGACCTGGAGAAGGA
>JBKBOA010000096.1:0-6387 GCA_046295035.1 Phreatobacter sp. | reverse complement strand
GCTCTGGCGATCATCGCCTTCCGGGGTGGCGCAGAGGCGGGTTCCGACGCCGGCCCCGGCTGGGTGCTCGTCGCCCTGCTGATCCCGCTGTTCCTCGCCTCGGGCAACATCTATCGCAGCGCGAAGTGGCCGACGGGCGCCGATCCGCTGGCCCTGTCGGCGGGAACCAATCTCGCGGCTGCCGCCATGCTCGCTGGCGCCGTCCTGGCCAGCGGGGAGGGTGCGTCCGGCCTCGCGGCGGTCGCCTCGGTCCCGCTGCTGATCGGCGGGCAGATCGTGCTGATCGGCGCCATGCTGGCGCTGTTCTTCCGCCTCCAGCAGGTCGGCGGGCCGGTCTATCTCAGCCAGATCGGCTATGTGGCCGCGGCGGTCGGCCTTGTCTCCGGCACGCTCGTGCTGGGAGAACGCTACCCGGCCGCGACCTGGCTCGGGGCTCTCGTGGTGGTGGCCGGCGTCGCGCTGGTCACCTGGTCGCAGGCCCGATCAGCCCGCTGATCGGCGGCTTCGGCACCCTGCAGGCGCAGCAACCGAACATAGCGAAAACCTACCAGACCAGCGTAACGCTGTCAAGGCATGAAATCTCATGATCGGAAAAAAGTCCGATGCACCTGGCCTGGTCCGTCGTCACTCCGGCGAGGGGCGCGAGCGCTGGCCTCATGCCTCGGGCGGCGGCGGCAGGAACACCACCTCGTGCTTGGCCGCGAGCGCCACCACCGCATCGGGAGTCTGTTCGGGCAGCGAATGGATGCCCCAGAACAGGTCGTAGAGGCGGCGGGTCGGCGCGACCCAGAAGAAGCATTTCACGGTCTGGTCGGACTTGTTGAAGATGCCGTGCGACTGTCCCATGGGCAGGCGGATCAGGTCGCCGCTGGTGGCGACGAACTCCCGTCCCTCCAGCACCAGGTCGAAGCGGCCCTCGAGCATGTAGATGAACTCGTCCTGGGTCGGGTGGATGTGCGGCGGCACGAAGGTTCCGGGCGGGAAGGTGGCATGCCAGGAGAAGGAGCTCTCGCAGACCTGCTTGGGCACATAGGTCTGGCCGAGAATGTTCCAGACGATCCCGTCGATTCCCGTTCCGGCCTTGGTGATTCCCGGTCCCATCGGCTGCATGGCTGTCCCCCCTGGCGAGATGGCGGGATCAAAGCTCATGCCGGCCCCGGCGGCAACCGCCGGCTGGCATTAAGATTGATGGGGAGGGCAGCCATGCCGGGGGCGCGGCGGCCGTGGCGTCCCGCGTCGCGGCAGGCTATCGGTGGACCGGAGGAGACCTGGCCATGCTCACCTTCACCCGCCATTGCGGCGAGCGCACCGACCGCGTCGCGGTCGCCATCGACCGGCTGGTGATTGCCGGCTGGGCCGGCCGCGACGAGGCGGCCATCCGCCACCACATCCATGAGCTGCAGGCCATCGGCGTGCCGCCGCCCTCCTCGGTGCCGGTGTTCTACCGGGGCGCGGCCTCGCTGGTCACGCAGCTCGACCGGGTGGAGGTTCTGGGCCCGGACTCGTCCGGCGAGATCGAGCCGGTCATCGTCGCGCTCGCCGACGGGCTGTGGGTCACGGTGGGCTCCGACCATACCGACCGCAAGGCCGAGACCCACGGCATCGCGCTCTCCAAGCAGATGTGCGTCAAGCCGGTCGGAACCGTTCTCTGGCGCTATGACGAGGTCGCGCCGCACTGGGACGAACTGCGGCTGGTGGCCCACGCCGTCATCGGCGGCGAGCGGGTGCTCTACCAGGACGGCACGCTTGCGGCCCTCAGGCCGCCGCCCGACCTGATCGGGAGGTGGACCGGCGGCGCCGGGCTGCCGGCCGGCACGCTGATGTTCGGCGGCACGCTCGGCGCCATCGGCGGGATCCGGCCCGCCTCCCGTTTCGAGATGGCGCTGATCGACCCGGTGCTGAACCGCTCCATCGTCCACGCCTACGACATCGTCGAGCTGCCGGTCGTCAGCTGACAGGCCGGCGGCCGGACAGGCCATCGGGGTGGGCAGTCGGCAAGCGGGAAAGGGCGCCACAATCACCTTGCCCGCCGGGGAGAGGTGGGCGTCGAGCCCGGCGACATTGCAGGAGCGGCAGGCGGGAACGGCCTGCCGAAGGCCCGCCCCGGCCTCAGCCCCGCTTCGGCTCCTTCCGCGACGGGTCGAAATGCTTCTTCAGGCCGGCCCAGCAATCGGTGTAGTTCGCCTGGAGCGTCGGCAGCTCGCTGGCATGTTTCGTCAGACGCTGCGGGAAGCGCGTCTCGAACATGAAGGCCAGCGTGCCGGTGAGTTTCACCGGCTTCAGCTCGACATTGCTGGCATGCTCGAAGGCCGGCGCGTCCGGCCCGTGCGGCATCATGCAGTTGTGCAGGCTCATGCCGCCGGGCACGAATCCCTCGGGCTTGGCGTCATAGACGCCGAAGACGAGCCCCATGAACTCGCTCATCAGGTTGCGGTGGTACCAGGGCGGGCGGAACGTGTTCTCGCCCACCATCCAGCGCTCGGGGAAGATGACGAAATCGACATTGGCGGTGCCCGGCGTCTCGGAGGGCGCGGTCATCACCGTGAAGATCGAGGGATCGGCATGGTCGAACAGGATCGGGCCGACCGGCGAGAAGTGCCGGAGATCGTACTTGTAGGGGTAGTAGTTGCCGTGCCAGGCGGCCACGTCCAGCGGCGACTGGCCGATGGCCGCCGCATAGAGTTCGCCGCCCCATTTGACATAGAGGGTCGAGGGCTCCTCGCGATCCTCGTAGGCGGCGACGGGGGTGAGGAAGTCGCGCGGATTGGCGAGGCAGTTCGCGCCGATCGGGCCGCGGTCGGGCAGGGTGAAGGCCCCGCCATAGTTCTCGCAGACATAGGCGCGCGCCGGACCGTCGACGAGCTCGACCTTGAACACGATGCCGCGGGGGATGACGCAGATCTCGCCTGGCTCGATCTCGATGATGCCGAACTCGGTGCAGAAGCGAAGCCGGTTCTCCTGGGCGACGATGAGGAACTCGCCATCGGCATTGTAGAAATACTCGTTGGCCATGGACCGGTTGACCACCAGCACATGGGCGGCCATGCCCACCTGCGTGTCGCTGTCGCCGGCGGTGGTGATGGTCTGCAAGCCGTTGACGAAGGTGGTCGGGGCGGTCGGTATCGGGGTCGGATCCCAGCGCAGCTGGGCGATCGGCAGCGTGCTCTCGTGGCGGGCGTCGGGGGCCGTGCGCAGGAGGCCGCGGTCGACCTTGCGGAACTGGCCGGAATGCTTCACCGAGGGGCGGATGCGATAGAGCCAGGAGCGCTGGTTGGTCGCCTGCGGCGCGGTGAAGGGCGAGCCGGAGAGCTGCTCGGCATAGAGCCCGTAATTGCACTTCTGCGGCGAGTTGCGGCCGATGGGCAGCGCGCCGGGCAGGGCCTCGGTCTCGAAGGAATTGCCGAAGCCCGACATGTACTGGAGGGTTCCCCCGCCGCGCTCGTCGGTCGGCACGAATCCGGTGACATATTGCAGGGTCATGGCGCGGTCCTCCTGATGAGGGGTATAGTTGCAGTTGCAACTATCGTCAACGGCGCCGGTCGGGCGGCGGCGTGAGCAAGCGGGTCAGACGGCGGTGCGGCCGCGGAAATGCCGCTCCAGCATCAGGGCGGTGGCCAGCGCGCACAGCGCGGCGGCAAAGGCGACGACCAGCGTGGCCGTCGGGCCCCAGTGGCGCATCACCGCCGCGAAGATGATCGGGGCGATGGCGAAGGCGATGCTCTGCGGCACGGCCAGCCAGCCGCTCATGGTGGCGAAGGTCGCGGCGCCGAACAGCGCGAGGGGCGCGACCGCGCGCACGATGGTCATGGCGCCGGCGGACAGCCCGTAGCCCATGACGAAGGCGCAGGCGAGCAGCGGCGATTGCGGGCCGAGCACGGGCATGAGCACGGCCAGCGGCATGACCGTGGCCGAGATGACGCCCACCATCAGGATGCCGAGGCGCCGGCCGAAAACCATCTCGCCGAGCCGGGCGAGGACCTGGGCCGGGCCCATCAGCGTGCCGGCGAAGATGGCGAAGGCGGGCGTGTGGCCATAGCCCTTGAGGATCTCGACGATCTGCAGCGGCAGGCCCCAGGAGACGAAGCCGGTCAGCGAGAAGGCCGTGGC
Source organism: Phreatobacter sp. (assembly GCA_046295035.1). Taxonomy (GTDB): domain Bacteria; phylum Pseudomonadota; class Alphaproteobacteria; order Rhizobiales; family Phreatobacteraceae; genus Phreatobacter. The sequence continues at coordinate 2,280 of JBKBOA010000096.1, read as the reverse complement.
CATCAGCACGAAGGCGTGCCGCCGCTCCGCCGGCGACAGGGCCGGCGGTTCGGGCGCCGGCGCAATCACCTCCTCCACGGGCGTGGCGAGCCGTCGGGGGCGGGCGAGCGCGATCAGGTGGATCGGCAGGCAGACCAGAAGGTGCAGCCCGGCGAAGGCCAGGCAGGCGCCGCGCCAGCCGATGGTGGCCTCGAGCCAGGCTGCCAGCGGCCAGAACAGCGTTGAGGACAGGCCGCCGACGAGCATGAGCATGCCGATGGCCTGGCGCGCGCCCGCGCCCGCGCGCTGGGCCATGGCCGTGGCCGCCGCCTGCGTCAGGGCAAGAGGTGCTCCGATACCAACAAGCACCCAGGCCGCCAGATAGCTGCCGGTTCCCTGCGCGCGCGAGAGCACGATCAGGGCGAGCGCGAACAGGCACGATCCGGCAGCCATGGGCCAGCGCGCCCCGCGCCGGTCGAGCAGGCGCCCGACGGACGGAGCCACCACCGCGCTGACCAGCAGCATGACGGTCACCGCGGCAAACACCACTTCCGGCACGAGCCCGATCTCCCGTCCGACCGGCCCGACCAGCATGGCCGGCAGCCAGAAGGTCGTGCCCCATCCGATCATCTGCGTGAGCGAGAGCGGGGCGGCGATGCGGAGCAGGCCGGCGGTGGTCAGGCGCCCGACAGGCTGGGGGCGGGGTGGTTCGGACATGGCAACCGTGGCACCCCCCGGAACACCGTCGAAGCCGGCCAGATGGCAGCACGGGGAGGAGCCCCGCCACTCAAGACGGGCCCGGTGCAGTCGGCAAGACCGGGTTTCGGCAGGGCAGATGCGCAGGCGACACTTGATCGCAGCCGCCAAATATGGTCACTCGCCAGCGGCGTGCGGGTATAGCTCAATGGTAGAGCAGCAGCCTTCCAAGCTGAATACGCGGGTTCGATTCCCGCTACCCGCTCCACCATCCCGGCCTGACCAGTCCGATGCGGCCAGGCGGCGCGCGCTTTCCGGCAAAATCGGACTTGAACAGCGCCGCGAAAACCCGTAACCGACCGCCCGACGCGGGATCGCCCGTCCTCACGAGCAGCCGAAGGACCACGACCGATGGCCAAGGAAAAGTTTGAACGCACGAAGCCGCACTGCAACATCGGCACGATTGGTCACGTTGACCATGGCAAGACGAGCCTGACGGCGGCGATCACGAAGGTTCTGGCTGAGACGGGTGGAGCGACGTTCACGGCCTATGACCAGATTGACAAGGCGCCTGAGGAGAAGGCGCGCGGGATCACGATCTCGACGGCGCATGTGGAGTACGAGACGCAGAAGCGTCACTATGCGCATGTGGACTGCCCTGGTCACGCCGACTACGTGAAGAACATGATCACGGGTGCGGCGCAGATGGACGGTGCGATCCTGGTTGTGTCTGCGGCGGATGGTCCGATGCCGCAGACGCGCGAGCACATCCTTCTGGCGCGTCAGGTGGGTGTTCCGGCGCTGGTCGTGTTCATGAACAAGGTGGACATGGTCGACGACGCGGAGCTTCTGGAGCTTGTCGAGCTTGAGGTGCGCGAGCTTCTGTCGAAGTACGAGTTCCCTGGCGACGACATTCCGATCACGAAGGGCTCGGCGCTGTGCGCTCTGGAGGACCGTCAGCCGGAGATTGGCCGGGATGCGATCCTGAAGCTGATGCAGACGGTTGACGATTACATTCCGCAGCCGGAGCGCCCGATTGACCAGCCGTTCCTGATGCCTGTTGAGGACGTGTTCTCGATCTCGGGCCGCGGCACGGTTGTGACGGGCCGCGTGGAGCGCGGGGTGATCAAGGTGGGCGAGGAGGTCGAGATTGTCGGCATCCGCGACACGCAGAAGACGACGGTGACGGGCGTGGAGATGTTCCGCAAGCTGCTGGACCAGGGCCAGGCGGGCGACAACATCGGCGCGCTGCTGCGCGGCACGAAGCGGGAGGACGTGGAGCGCGGTCAGGTTCTGTGCAAGCCGGGCACGGTGAAGCCGCACACGAAGTTCAAGGCGGAGGCCTACATCCTGACGAAGGAGGAGGGTGGCCGTCACACGCCGTTCTTCACCAACTACCGTCCGCAGTTCTACTTCCGCACGACGGACGTGACCGGCATCGTGCAGCTGCCGGAGGGCACGGAGATGGTGATGCCGGGCGACAACGTTGCCATGACGGTCAACCTGATCGTGCCGATCGCCATGGAGGAGAAGCTGCGCTTCGCCATCCGCGAGGGCGGCCGCACCGTCGGCGCCGGCGTCGTCGCCTCCATCATCGAGTGATTG
>JBKBOA010000095.1:0-6673 GCA_046295035.1 Phreatobacter sp. | reverse complement strand
GTCAGGCCGTCGATCCGGGTCACCTCGATGCCCGCCCATTGCAGCGGCTCGATCAGCGAATAGGCCAGCCACTGCGACAGCTTGTGAAACGGCACCAGTCCGTCCGTGGCATCGCCGGCCCGCATCAGCGGGTGATGCCAGCAGTCACCCAGCGCAATCCCGCCGAGCGTGACCCGCCCCGGCCAGATCGGGCCGAGATGGGTCAGCACGGCCGCGAGGATGGCGGTCGCCGGCAGCCGGCCATCCTTTGCCTCGCTGGCGAGCAGGTCGAACAGGCCGCCGGGCCGCGGCGTGCCGTCCGCCGAGAAGTCCGATCGCTGGGAGAGGAGGGTCGTTCCGAGCCGGCTCAGGAGCCGGGCGCGCCCCTCGAGGCCGACCATCGGATTGGTCTCGTCCACCTGGAAGCCGGCGGCGATGTCGGCCGCGGTGAGGGTGGCCAGCCGTGCCGCATCGGCGCGCACCGAGCGACCGTCATCGGCGAAGGCGCCGGCCTCGACCATGCGCAGCGAGGCGATGGCGAGGCCTTCGGATCTCGACAGTTCCGCGCCCGTCTGCCGGTCCCGGTAGCGCCAGGCCATGCCGGCGCCGGCGTCGAGAAGAACCGAGACGATGGCGAGGTCGAAGGCGGTGCGGCCGCGCTCGTGGGGGTCGGCTATGGCCGCGATGAGCTCGCGTCCGAGGTCGCGGTCCGCGATGCGGAAGTGTCGCCATCGGGCATGAAAGGGAACGGCCAGATCCGGGTAACTGTCGCGGATCACCTCCACCACGAGATCGGCGGCGGCCGGCAGGCGGTCCAGGTCGACCGTGAAGGCGGTCAGCTTGCCGTCGAGGCCGAGCGCGAGCATCTTGTGCGCGCGCTCGCGCACCGCCGAGGCGGTCAGAAGCGAACGCGCGGCCCGTGGTGCGTCGAGCATGGCAAAGGCCATCACGGCAGCTCCGGCTGGACTTGAAGGGTGTCGCGGGCCCTCGAGGGCCGAGAGCCAGTGTAGCAAGGCCGCTTCACGATCAGAAATCTTCGATCTTGCGACCAATCACGCGCGCCAGGTCCTGCGCCGAGGGGGCGGGGCCGGGCGTGAAGTAGCCGGCGGCCTTCTTGGCCTCCATCTCTACCGAGGCATCGGGCGGAACGAGGTCGGCCGGGATCGGGACGCGTTCGACCACATCGACGCCGGCAGCCACCAGCGCATCGTGCTTCATGTTGGACATCGACATGAATCGGTCGATGCGGCGAATGCCGAGCCAGTGCATGACGTCGGGCATGAGCTGCTGGAAGCGGGCATCCTGCACGCCGGCCACGCATTCGGTGCGCTCGAAATAGGTGGCGGCCTGGTCGCCGCCCTCCTGCCGCTTGCGCGCGTTATAGACGAGGAACTTGGTCACCTCGCCGAGCGCCCGGCCCTCCTTGCGATTGTACACGATGAAGCCGACCCCGCCGGCCTGCGCGTCGCGGGCAGCCTCCTCGATGCCATGCACCAGATAGGGCCGGCAGGTGCAGATGTCCGAGCCGAAGACGTCGGACCCGTTGCACTCGTCATGCAGGCGACCGGAAATGAAGGTTCTCGGGTCGCCCAGCTTCGACACGTCGCCGAACAGGTACACGGTGGTATTGCCGATGGGCGGCAGGAACACGCTCATGTCGGGGCGCGTGACCAGTTCCGGATACATGCCGCCGGTCTGCTCGAACAGCGTGCGCCGGAGATGGGTCTCGGACGTGCCGAAGCGCTCGGCGATGCCGGGCAGGTGCCAGACCGGATCGATGGCGATCTTCACGCAGGCAATGTCGCCGCTCTCGCGGACGATCCGGCCATCGACCTTCAGCCGCTTGCCGATGGCGTCCTTCAGCTCAGGCAGGGTCAGCCGGGCCTTGGTGATGGCAATGGAAGGGCGGATGTCCACGCCTTCGGCAATCAGATGTCCGAAGACCTCGCCGACCAGATGACCGAACGGGTCGATGGAGACGATGCGACCGCGCTCGGACCATTGCGGGAAAGGTCCGATGGAAACGACCGGGTGGGTGTTGGTGAGATCGGGACGCTGGATCGGATTGAGCGCCCCGGCCGACACCGCCAGCGCCCGGTAGAGCGCATAGGAGCCGCCATGGGTGCCGATGGCGTTGCGGTCTGGTCCGGCATTGACGGTTGCCACCACCGGCCCGCGCTCATGCGGATCTGCAGCCCCCCAGCAGATCTGGAAGCGGGAGGGTGCGCCGGAGCCCGGATGCGAGGTCAGCCTGATGTGGCCCGACTTGTTGACGCTCATCCTGTCCTCGATCCCCTTCGGGTTCCGGAACGGATACGGCCCCCCGTCCCGAACGGATGGAGGGCCGTCAATAGGCTCGCAAGCTTGGCAAACCCGCCGCACTTCGGCAAGGGGCAACGGCCCTTCCGTTGCGGAAGGGCTGTTGCGATGGACAGACCCATCGTCGAAGTTGTTCTGCGCTTCTGTCTTAATCAATAGAACAAAGTCTGATGTATCCAATCGATGAAAACTTGCGTTTAACCAAGTATTCACCGTTCTGGACCAATCTGGCCCGTATCAGACATGAAGAGGTCGTCGGCTGCTGTCTCCGCCAGAGAACGGGCGATCAGGATTCGACGGGAACTCGGGGTGATCTCATGTTGGGTTTCCATTCGAAACGGGCATCGGATGACACTGCGCTGCTCGCCGCGCTTGATCGGGTGCAGGCCATCATCGAGTTTGACCTTTCCGGCACCATCCTGAAGGCCAATGCCAATTTCCTCCGGACGATGGGCTACGAACTGTCCGAGATCGTCGGCCGTCACCACAGCCTCTTCGTCGAACCGGCCTATGCTCAGTCACCGGATTATCGCCATTTCTGGGATCGCCTTCGCGGCGGCGAGTTCTGGGCCGGCCAGTACCGGCGGCTGGCCAAGGGCGGGCGAGAAGTCTGGATCGAGGCGTCCTACAATCCGATCGTCGATCGCACTGGCAAGCCCCTGAAGGTGGTCAAGTTCGCCACCGATATCACGAGGGCGAAGATGGATGATGCCGACCGTGCCGGTCAGATCGCCGCCATCAACAAGGCACAGGCCGTCATCGCCTTCACGCTGGATGGCATCATCATCGATGCCAACGAGAACTTCCTGAGCACGGTCGGTTACGAACGTGGCGAGATCGTCGGCCGGCAACACAGTATCTTCGTTGACCCCGCGTACCGTTCCAGTCCGGACTATGTGGCCTTGTGGGCGCGCCTCAAGCGGGGCGAGTATGATGCCGGAGAATATCGGCGTCTTGGCAAGGGCGGCCGTGAAATCTGGATTCAGGCGTCCTACAACCCGATTCTCGATGCAGCGGGCCGGCCCTACAAGGTGGTGAAGCTTGCCACCGATATCACCGCCCAGGTGAAGCTGCTGGAGCAGCTGCGCACCATCATCGACCGCAATTTCGTCGAGATCGATCAGGCTCTGGTTCATTCCAGCCAGCAGTCGCAGGCGGCCTCGAGGGCCGCCGACAGCACTTCGGGAACGGTTCAGGCCATGGCCGCCGCGGCCGAGGAGCTGGCTGCATCCGTCGCAGAGATTGCCCAGAGCATGGCCAAGTCGCGCAGTGAGGTGGACAAGGCGTTCCGCGAGGCGGCGGCCGCCGGCGCCTTCACCGGCCGCCTGTCCGAAGCCGCCACAGCGATGGGAGGCATCGTGGCGCTCATCTCCACCATTGCCGGCCAGATCAACCTTCTGGCCCTCAATGCCACCATCGAATCCGCGCGGGCCGGTGAGGCCGGTCGCGGCTTTGCTGTTGTTGCGCAGGAGGTCAAGAACCTTGCCGGTCAGGCAGCTCGCGCCACGGAGCAGATCGGCGCAGAGATCACCGGCGTCCAGCAGGTCTCGGGTGAGGTGGTTCGGGCGCTGGAGGCAATCTGCGGATCGATCGAGAGCCTGCGCACCAATGTCGCAACCACCGCGGCGGCCGTCGAGGAGCAGAGCGCGGTGACGCGGGATATGTCGGCGGGAATGCAGGGGGCCTCCGAGGCCGTCAGCACCATCGCCGCAAGCGTGGGAGCGATGGCGGCGGCGGTGGGCCAGATCTCGCAGGCTGTCGGCACCACCCGCGAGGCCGCGCGAGTGCTGGTCCGCTGATCGCGATCCTTCAGGCGCGGCTCGTGGCCGCCGGCCGAGGCGAGCGAAGCACCTTGCGCACCCGTTCCGGATCGCCCCCGGCCTCCTGCAGGGCCTGGCGGAACAGGTCGCGGCGCTCGTGCACCGAGGCGATCACCAGCCCGGCGGGCACGCCGAGATCGAGCAGAACGGCTTCCGACAGCTGAAGGCTCGCCTCGATCGTCTCGGGGACGGCGTCGGTCACACCGAGGCGGTAGAGCTGGCTCGCATGGTCGGCATCGCGCGCGCGGGCGATGATGGTCAGGTCCGGCCGCAGTCCCTTGGCCAGGGACGCGATCTCGTCGATCGCGCCGGCCGTATGGATGGTCAGCACCAGCGCCGAGGCCTGGCGGATGCCGCAGTTCTCGAGGAAGCCGGGCGAGGCGGCATCGCCGAAATAGACCTCGTGACCGGCGCGCCGCAGCGCCGCGATCTCGCGGACATCGCGGTCGATGGCGATGAAGGGAATGGCATGGCGCTGCAGCATCTCGCAGACCAGCTGGCCGACCCGTCCGTAGCCGACGACGATGACATGCCGGCCAGCCGTCTCGGGCGGGGGGACCAGCAGTTCGGGATCGACCGGGGCTGGGGGCACCAGGCGCCGCTCGAACCGCTCGCCCAGCCTGTCGAGCAGCGGTACCAGCGCCATGCCCACAGCGGTGAGCGTGATGACGAAGGCGCCGGTCGCCGGCGCCACCACCCCGGCAGCCATGGACAGCTTGATGATGACGAAGGCGAACTCGCCCGCCGGCGCCAGCAGCAGCGCGCTGCGGATCGCCACCGTCCAGGACTGCCCGAACAGGCGCACCAGCGGCACGACGATCGCCATCTTGACGACCAGCAGGCCGGCGAGCAGGGCGAGGAAGGTTGCCGGCCGTGCAGCGATGATGCCGAGATCGATCGACAGGCCGACAGAAAAGAAGAACGCGCCCAGCAGGATGCCCTTGAACGGCGCCAGCGTCGCCTCGACTGCCCGGCGGAACTCGGTCTCGGCCAGCAGCAGGCCGGCAACGAAGGCGCCCAGCGCCATGGACAGGCCGAAGGCCGCCGTGATGACGCCGGTGCCGACCGCCACCAGCACCGCGGCCGCGACGAAGGCTTCCGGCTCGTCGGCGCTGGCGACCATGCGCAGGAACGGGCGCAGGATGAGCCGCCCGACGATCACCACCAGCACGATGGCCGCCACGCCCTGGGCGACGGCGAGCGTCAGGCCGGTCCAGATCGATCCACCGTCGGCGCGGGCGGCGAAGACGCCGATCATGAACAGCAGCGGGATGACCGCGAGATCCTGGAACAGCAGCACCGCAAAGCTGGTGCGGCCGGTGCTCGAGGCGAGGCGCCTGCGGCTTGCCAGATGTTCCACCACGATGGCGGTGGAGGACAGGGCAAGCGCCCCGGCGATCAGGATCGCGGCGGGCACCGGCAGGCCGATCCAGCCGGCGGCCAGGGCGATCACCGCCATGCTGGCCACCACCTGCGCCGAGCCCAGACCGAGCATGAGCGTGCGCAATCGCGCCAGCCGCTCGAAGGACAGTTCGAGGCCGATCAGGAACAGCAGGAACACAACGCCGAGCTCGGCGAAGGCCGCAATCTGGGCGCTGTCGGATGCGGTGACGAAGCGCAGAAGGTCCCAGTGCGCGGCGAGCTGGCCGAGGCCGGAGGGGCCGAGCAGCGTGCCGATGCCGAGGAAGCCCAGGACCGGGCTCACGCCCAGCCGGCCGAGAACCGGGACGGCGACTGCCGTCGTGCCGAGAATGATCAGGATGTCCTTGTAGGCGGCGATGTCGACGGTTGCGGCCACTGCGTCTGGTCTCGCCGGTGAGGAGCGGGGGGCGGCGGGAAGGCTAGCAGGCCGTGCGGCCGATTGTCCACGAAGGTCACGCTGCCGCCATCACCATGAACATCTGTTAAGCTGATGAAGCCCCTAGCGAAAATTCGTGAAGACGAGGGGGCGAAAAAGGCTTGCGCCCCGGCCGGAATCTGTTATCTACCCCTTGCCCAATTTCGCACGTGCCTGTGGTTGCGTGCCGGTTGGTGGGCATCCGGACAAGAGGCCGGACAGCCGCCCGAAGACAAGGCCAATGCCGGTCCGCCGGTGGAGGCAGGGGCGCCGCAAGGCGCGGGGTCTTCGATAACCTAACCGGCAGCCGGAGGCGAACCGGCGAACCCTGCCCTCCGCAGGGGACGCGACTTGAAGCAACGACGATCGGGCTTTTTTGGTCTCAGCCGGTGTCCAGAGCCGGCAACCGAAGAGGCTTGTTCTTCTTGCCGGCCGTGCGGTGCGGGGTCTCCCCAAGCCAATCGAAGGCGTCCCTGTCCGGTTGCGGATGTCAGATCCGCGTCGCGGGCAAGATGTCTCGGCGAACGTCATCGGGTGGTGCCCGCCTCCGGTCATCCGTCTCCAAAGCGGACCCGGAAAGCGCGAAGCCTCCCATGGGTTCCATTCCTTTCGCGGGCCTTCAGGCGGCCCGAGGGGAGGCTTCAATGACCGATCGCATCCGCGAGTTCCTTCGCAACCGCCGTGATGACGGCCCCATCCTCGTCGTCGACCTGGAGGT
>JBKBOA010000094.1:0-6778 GCA_046295035.1 Phreatobacter sp. | reverse complement strand
GCGCGCGCCCGCGAGCGGGCGAGCTCGACCTCCGCCAGCTTGCGCTCGGTGATGTCGCGACCGACCGACAGCGTCTCCTCGCAGCGCCCCTCGGCATCGCGCACGGGATGGTGACGCCAGGCGATCCAGCGCCCGCCGGCCGCCGTGGCAACGAACTCGTCGACGCTGACCGAGCCGTCCGCCTCGCGCCGCTCGTCCGAGCGTGCGCGCACATCGGCGACGGCCTGCGAGCCCACCATTGCATCGCCATCCTGGCCCACCAGGTCGGCGAAGGCACGGTTGGCGAAGGTGATGCGCCCCTCGCGGTCGCGGCGCACGATGATGTCGCCCTGCGCGTCGATCAGGCCGCGATGCCGCTCCTCGCTTTCGGCCAGCTCGAAGACGCGATCGGTGAGCTGCTCGACCGTTTCCTCCAGCAACGCCACCTTGCGGGCGAGCGCGCGGCGGGCATGGGCGAGACGGGCGATCAGGGCCGCGGCGGCGACAACCAGCGCGACCGCACCGCCCGCAAGCAGGGCCAATCCGTCCACCATGCAACTCCCGCCACGTCACACGAACATGACGGGAGGGTAAAGAGGCAGGGTTGACGGGGGGTTACCGGCGACCTGCAGCGGGCCGCCGGCACGGATCATCCGCCGACATTGTAGGCGGCCAGCGCCGCCATGTTGACAATGTCGGAATCCTTGGCGCCAAGCGGCACGATCTGCACCGGCTTGTCGAGGCCGACCAGCAGCGGCCCGATGACGGTCGCACCCGCCAGTTCCTGCATCATCTTGGTGGAGATGGAGGCGGAGTGGAAGGCCGGCATGACCAGCACGTTGGCCGGGCCGGTCAGCCGGCAGAACGGATAGGCCTGGATCAGGTCGCGGTTGAGCGCGACGTCAGCGGCCATCTCGCCGTCATACTCGAAATCGACCCGCCGGCTGTCGAGGATGCGCACGGCCTCGATCACCTTTTCCGAACGCTCCCCCTTCGGCTGACCGAAGGTGGAGAAGGCGAGCAGCGCCACGCGCGGCTCGGTCCCGAGGCGACGGGCGGCATGGGCCGCCTCGATGGCGATCTCGGCGAGATCCTCCGCCCCCGGCATTTCGGTGATGGCGGTGTCCGCGACCAGCACGGTCCGGCCGCGTGACAGGACGATGGAACAGCCGATCAGCCGGTGCCCCGGCTTGGTGTCGATGACGCGCCGGATGTCCTCCAGGGCGGAGGAATAGTTGCGCGTGACGCCGGTCACCATGCCGTCCGCGTCGCCGGCCGCCACCATGGCGGCGCCGAACACGTTGCGGTCCTGGTTCACGAGGCGCTGGCAGTCGCGGAACAGATAGCCCTCGCGCTGGAGGCGTTCGTAGAGCTGGTTGGCATAGTCGGCATTGCGCGTGGACAGCCGGGCATTGGCGATCTCGATGCCGTCGCGCAGATCAATGCCGGCGGCCTGGGCGGTGGCCCGCACGCGATCCTCGCGGCCGACCAGGATGGCGGTGCCGAGACCCTGGTTGACGAAGCTGAGGGCGGCGCGGATGACCTGCTCCTCCTCGCCCTCGGCAAAGACGATGCGGCGCGGCGAACGGCGAGCCCGCTCGAAGATGCGCGAGAGCACGCCGGCTACCGGGTTGAGGCGGGCGGTGAGCTGGGCCTTGTAGGCATTCATGTCGACGATCGGCCGACGGGCAACACCCGTCTCCATGGCCGCCTTGGCCACAGCCGTCGGCACCGCATACATCAGGCGCGGATCGAAGGGCACGGGGATGATGTATTCCGGCCCGTATTTCGGCCGCCCGCCACCATAGGCGGCGGCGACATCGTCCGGCACGTCCTCGCGGGCGAGCCGGGCCAGCGCCTCCGCCGCGGCGATCTTCATCTCCATGTTGATCTTGGTGGCGCGCACGTCGAGCGCGCCGCGGAACAGGAAGGGGAAGCCGAGGACGTTGTTGACCTGGTTCGGATAGTCGGAGCGGCCGGTCGCCACGATGGCGTCGGAGCGCACGGCATGGACCTCCTCCGGCGTGATCTCGGGGTCCGGATTGGCCATGGCGAAGATGATCGGCTTCGGCGCCATGGACATGACCATCTCGCGGGTCAGCGCGCCCTTCACCGACAGGCCGAAGAAGACGTCCGCGCCATTCACCGCCTCCGCCAGGGTGCGGGCATCGGTGACGGCCGCATGGGCCGATTTCCACTGGTTCATGCCGTCGGTGCGGCCGCGCCAGATGGTGCCCTTGGTGTCGCAGAGAATGACATTGTCGGGGGCAAAGCCCATGGCCTTCAGAAGCTCGACGCAGGCAATGCCGGCCGCCCCCGCCCCGTTCACCACCAGCCGCGTCGTCTTGATGTCGCGGCCGGTCAGGTCCATGGCATTGATCAGGCCGGCGGCGGCGATGATCGCCGTGCCGTGCTGATCGTCGTGGAACACCGGGATATCCATCAGCTCCTGGAGGCGCTGCTCGATGATGAAGCACTCGGGCGCCTTGATGTCCTCCAGGTTGATGCCCCCGAACGAGGGACCGAGATAGCGCACGGCCTCGATGAACTTGTCGGAATCCTCCGTATCCAGCTCCAGGTCGATGGAATCGACATCGGCGAAACGCTTGAACAGCACCGCCTTGCCCTCCATCACCGGCTTGGAGGCCAGCGCGCCGAGATTGCCGAGGCCGAGGATGGCGGTGCCGTTGGAGATGACCGCCACCATGTTGCCGCGGGCGGTATAGTCGAAGGCGCGGCTGGGATCCTCGGCAATGGCGAGGACCGGCACGGCAACGCCCGGCGAATAGGCCAGCGACAGGTCGCGCTGCGTCGCCATCGGCTTGGTCGGGACGACCTCCAGCTTGCCCGGCTTGCCGGTCTGGTGGAAGGCCAGTGCCTCCTGGTCGGTGATGGTCGGCCGGTTCCGCCGGCTGGAAGTGGGTTCGCTCGCCATGGGCCCTGGTGTCTTTGCGCGTCCTCGTGGGGAGCGCGACCATAGGGAATGGCCGATGAACCGGCAACGGGCCGACAGGATGACCCGCTCAGGAGTAGCGTGCCCTCAGCACCTCGAACAGGGCGCGGGCGGCCTGCAGCTCGCCGCCCTGCGGCCGTCCCGGCTTGTCCGAGGGCACCCAGGCATAGATGTCCGCGTGCAGCCAGGCCCTGGCCTTTTCCACGAAGCGGTCGAGGAACAGGGCCGCCGTGATCGAGCCGGCAAAGCCGCCGCTTGCCACGTTGTTGAGGTCGGCCACCTTGCCCTCGAGGCCGGCGGCATAGGGCTGCCACAGCGGCAGCCGCCAGACCGGATCGCCGACCTTCAGACCGGCAGCCACCAGGTCGGCGGCGAGGCCGTCGTCATGGGTATAGACCGGCGGCAGGTCCGGCCCGAGCGCGACGCGGGCGGCGCCGGTCAGGGTCGCGAAATCGGCGATCAGCTCGGGCGCCTCCTCGTCGGCGAGCGCCAGGGCGTCGGCGAGGATCAGCCGGCCCTCGGCATCGGTATTGCCGATCTCGACGGTCAGGCCCTTGCGGGTGGGGAACACGTCCCCGGGCCGGAAGGCGGTGCCCGAGACGGCATTTTCAACGGCCGGCACGAGCAGGCGCAGGCGCACCGGCAGCTTCGCTGCCATGATCATGTGGGCGAGGCCGATGGCGGCGGCCGCGCCGCCCATGTCCTTCTTCATCAGCAGCATGGCGCTGTCCGGCTTGATGTCGAGGCCACCGGTGTCGAAGCACACGCCCTTGCCCACCAGCGTCACGCGGGGATCGTTGGCCCGACCCCAGGTGAGGTCTATGAGGCGCGGCTCGCGCGGCGAGCCCATGCCGACCGCATGGATCATGGGCAGGCCGGCGCGGATCAGTTCCTCGCCGACGATGGACGAGACCTTGGCCCGGTGGCGCCGGCCCAGGGCGCGGACGGCCTCCTCCAGCTCCGCCGGTCCCAGATCATTGGCCGGCGTGTTGATGAGGTCGCGGGCAAGCGCCACCGCCTCCGCAGCGCGCGTGACGGCCTCGCCGTCAACGCCATCCGGCACGACCAGCAGCGCTTCCGGTGCCGCCTTCCTGCCGTAGCGGGTGAAGCGGTACTGGGCCGTGATCCAGGCCAGGGCCGCGCGCTCGGCATCGCCCGGATCGTTGGCGAAACGGTACAGCCCCGCCGGGATCTGGCCCGGCAGCTTGCCGACCAGCAGCGGATCGCGTTGGGCCGCGTCCTCCGCCTCGATGCCGAACAGCACGAGACCGACCTCGCCCTTCGCATCCGGCACGACGGCGCTCCGGCCCGGCCTCGGCTCGAACCCGATGGTGGCGAGATAGGTCTGCTGCACCGGCTTCAGGCGCTCGCGGATGGCCGGCCACGTCTGCGGCGTGACGAAGGTGACGGCAACGGCGCCGGCCGTGCCGGCAGGTCTGAGGAGAGGATGCATGAGGCGACCATGTGAGAGGGGATCGGGCCAAGACTAGTGGCCCGTCTTTCCGGGCGCCATGGCGGGAGACGCAGGTCACACCGCCTGGCCGGCGGCCCAGCCCGACGACCAGGCCCACTGGAAATTGTAGCCACCGAGCCAGCCGGTGACATCGACCACCTCGCCGATGAAGTAGAGGCCGGGCACGGCCCTGGCCTCCATGGTCTTCTGGTCGAGGCCGGCGGTATCGACACCGCCGACCGTCACCTCGGCGGTGCGGTAGCCCTCCGAGCCGCTGGGTCTCAACCGCCAGCCGTTGACCGCCAGGGCGAGGCGCTCCAGCACGCGATCGGAACAGTCGGCGAGATGGCCGCCGATGCCCTGCATGCCGGCGATGGCCTCGGCCAGCCGTCGGGGCACGAGCGTGCCCAGAGCGGAGGCCACCGACTGGCGGCCATGGGCCGCACGCATCGCCTTCAGCGCGGCCAGCACATCGGCATCGGGCGCCAGCGCGACGACAATCTCCTCACCCTCGCGCCAGTAGGACGAGATCTGCAGCACCGATGGCCCCGACAGGCCCCGATGCGTGAACAGCAGCCCCTCGCGGAACCGCGTGCGCCCATGGGTGACCTCGGCGGCAGGGATGGAGACACCGGCGAGCGGCTTCAGCCGTTCGACCAGATCGGGCCCGAAGGTCAGCGGCACAAGTCCGGGTCGCGGCGGGACCACGGCCAGTCCGAAGCGCTCAGCCACCGCATAGCCGAACCCGGTTGCGCCCATCTTCGGAATGGACTTGCCGCCGGTGGCAATCACCAGGGATTGGCAGCGCACCGGACCCGTGGACAGCCGGACGGAAAAGCCGCTGTCCTCACGCTCGACGGCCTCGACGCGGGTGGACAGGGCGAGCCGCGCACCGGCGCCCTCCATCTCGTCGAGCAGCATGGCGACGATCTGGCGGGCAGACCCGTCGCAGAACAGCTGGCCGAGGGTCTTCTCGTGCCAGGCGATGCCGTGGCGGTCCACCATGGCGATGAAGGCGTGCTGGGTGTAGCGGGCCAGCGCCGAGCGGCAGAAATGCGGGTTCTGCGACAGGAAGGCCTTCGGCGCGCAGTGCAGGTTGGTGAAATTGCAGCGCCCGCCCCCGGAGATGCGGATCTTCTCGCCCGGCGCATCCCCATGATCGACGACCAGCACCGAGCGGCCGCGCCGGCCGGCCTCGATGGCGCACATCATGCCCGCCGCACCGGCACCGATGATGAGCACATCGGTCCGCGCGGACCGGACGGAGGACAGGTTCGGCACGGGTGGCCTCGGTTGCTGGCAAGGCGACGGGACAATGCCGCCGCGCATCGGCAATGGCCAGGCGCGCCCGGCCTGGCAAGCATCGCCATCGCCTGCCCGCTGCCGCAGGGCAAGCCCCCCTCGGAACGGCAGACGGCGCCGGCATTCCCGATGCCGGCGCCGTTGGGATCAGGGGCACCGGGCCCCGCAGAGCCCGGCGAGGGAACGCCTCACTCGGCCGCGACTGCCTTCGGCAGGTCGTCCACGGTCAGGCCCATGCGGGTGGCGACGCCGATGCCATAGTTCGGGTCACAGCGGTAGAAATGCGCCACCTGGCGGCGGATGATCTCCACCGGCACGCCCTGCATGGCGGCGGCGATATTGTCCATCAGCTGGCGCTGCTGGTCCGGGCTCATCAGGCGGAACAGGTCGCCGGGCTGGCGATAGTCATCATTGCCGTCGCGGTGATTGTAGCGGGCCGCGGCGCCGTCGATCGCCAGGGGCGGCTCGACGAAACGCGCATCATCCACCGGCCCGCCCATGGTGTTCGGCTCGTAATAGGCATCCGGATTGGCATGGCCGGCAAGCCGCATGGCGCCATCGGCGTGGTAGGTGTGCACCGGGCAGCGCGGCTTGTTCACCGGCAGCTGGTGGTGATTGACGCCAACGCGGTAGCGATGGGCGTCGGCATAGGAGAAGATGCGCGCCTGCAGCATCTTGTCGGGCGAGTGGCCGATGCCGGGGACGATGTTGGAGGGGGCCAGCGCCGCCTGCTCGACCTCGGCGAAATAATTGTCCGGATTGCGGTTCAGCTCCAGTTCTCCGACCTCGATCAGCGGATAGTCGCCATGCGGCCAGACCTTGGTCAGGTCGAACGGGTTGTACCAGTGCTTGCCCGCATCGGCCTCCGGCATGATCTGCACGTAGAAGGTCCATTTCGGGAACTCGCCGCGCTCGATCGCCTCGTAGAGATCGCGCTGGGCCGATTCGCGGTCGCGACCGATCACCTCGGCCGCCTCGGCATTGGTCCAGTTGCGGATGCCCTGCTGGGTCTTGAAGTGGAACTTCACCCAGAAGCGCTCGTTGGCGGCGTTGATGAAGGAGTAGGTGTGCGAGCCGAAGCCGTCGATGTG
>JBKBOA010000093.1:0-6895 GCA_046295035.1 Phreatobacter sp. | reverse complement strand
GCGGCTCGCCGAGATTGGCGCCGATGGTGGTCTGGGGATCGTCCACCGCGCCGGCAATGTCGGCGATCAGCAGCTTGACATAGACGCCGAGGCGGCGGTCGAAACCGCGCTCCACCGTCGTCCGGTTGACCGCCGCCAGAACGATGCCGGTGATGGTCAGCAGCACGACGGCAAAGGTCAGGGCAAGCGCCAGCAGGCGCCTCGCCAGCGAGGGAGCGCGGTCGGCGCCGGCCATGGGGTCAGGCCGGGTCGGGCGGCTGCAGGATGTAGCCGAGGCCGCGGACGGTCTGGATCACGTCGACGCCGAGCTTCTTGCGCAGGCGGCCGATGAACACCTCGATGGTGTTGGAATCGCGGTCGAAGTCCTGGTCGTAGATGTGCTCGACCAGCTCGGTGCGGGAGACCACCTTGCCCTGCTGGTGCATGAGATAGGCGAGCAGCCGGTATTCGTGGGAGGTCAGCTTGACCGGATTGCCGTCCACCGTGACGCGGCCGGCGCGGGCGTCGAGCCGCACCGGGCCGCAATTGAACTCGTTGGTGGCCTGGCCGGCGGCGCGCCGCAGCAGGGCGCGCAGGCGGGCGAGCACCTCCTCCATGTGGAAGGGCTTGGCCACGTAGTCGTCGGCGCCGGCATCGAAGCCCTGCACCTTGTCGGACCAGCGGTCGCGGGCGGTGAGGATCAGCACCGGCATGGTGCGGCCGGACCGGCGCCACTGCTCGAGCACGGAGATGCCGTCCATCTTGGGCAGGCCGATATCGAGCACCACGGCATCGTAGGGCTCGCTGTCGCCGAGATAATAGCCCTCCTCGCCATCGAAGGCCCGGTCCACGGCATAGCCGGCATCGGTGAGGGCAGTGGAGATCTGGCGGTTGAGATCGGGATCGTCTTCGACGACGAGCAGGCGCACGGGTCTCGGTCTCCTCGGGGACGGCCGCGCTCAGCGGGCCTGGACGATCTGGCCGCTGCGGGCGTCGAGTCGCAGGCGCATGACCTTGCCATGCCGGTCGAGCACTGTCAGCAGATAGACGAGCCCGTTGCCGGCGCGGCACAGCCGGGCATTGACCACCTCGCCGCGATGTTCCGGCCGCAGCTGGCGGGTCGCCTGGGTCAGGGGCATGGCCTGGCCGGCCTGAACCGCCTGGCGGCGCTCGGCCGGGTTGAGGCAGGCCTGGGCAAGGGCGGGCCCCCCCGCCAGGGCGAAGGCAAGGATGAGGGCGAGGCGGCGCGGCAAGCTCATGGCACGCGGGATCCTGGTCGCAGCCCGGACATCGGTCGCAGGACCCGTCCGGTGCGCCGGACGGGCGACAGGGCCGGGTCTGGCACCGCCGGCAGCGTGCCGCCTGGCCCTGCGGACCGGGCCTGACCAGAACGGCAAGACCCGGCCCCGCACCCTTAGACCGATGGTCTGAACGGCCGATGAATGGCCGTTCATCGGGGCGTGAGCCGGCGCGTCGCGACGACGCGGAACACGATCGTGCCGATGAGGGACAGGCCCGTGCCCACCTGCAGGAGCGCCTCGGTCAGCGCGCCCTGGTCGATGATGCGGGTCTCCACGCCGAGGATCGACCCGATCAGGCAGCCGATGCCGACCAGGCTCGACCAGACGGTGCGGCTCATCAGGATGGGTTTCATGTCGGTCATGGTGCGGATCCTTTCGCGATGGGGGCGGGATTGCCGGCTCAGGGCCTGAGCACGGCCTCGGCGGGCCGGCCGGGGCCGGCAACCGCGGAGATCTGGGTGACGCGCACGCGCAGGACCGCCTGCGCGACGCCGAAATCGGCAAGCTCGTCGGCGGCCGGATAGAGCCAGGCGGGCCCGCTGGTCTCGACCGAACGGACCAGGGCCCCCCCGCTGTCGAGGATGGCGA
Organism: Phreatobacter sp.; assembly: GCA_046295035.1. Taxonomy (GTDB): domain Bacteria; phylum Pseudomonadota; class Alphaproteobacteria; order Rhizobiales; family Phreatobacteraceae; genus Phreatobacter. The sequence continues at coordinate 5,027 of JBKBOA010000093.1, read as the reverse complement.
GCCGGTAGCGTTCGGCCGCCTCGGTCAGCGGCACCTCGGCGAGATCCCAGGCGTCGCCGCCGCGGCGCGTGCGGCGGATCCAGCCGAAGGTCACGCCCGCCGGCCCGCGCCGGGCGGTCAGGTGAACCGGCGCGAGCGGGAGGTGGGCGGTCAGACCGGCCACCGCCGCCACCTGCGCCACCGCCGGATCGGCCGCGAGCAGGACGGCGGAGCCGACCCGGTAGCGCAGCGGGCGGCCGACCAGGTCGAGGTCGGTGCCGAGCGGCACCAGCGGTCCGCCCAGCAGCACGATCCGCGCGCCCGGCACGGTCGGACCGGCCAGATGCTCGGTGCCCGACTGGCCGCGCAGCAGCAGGCCGAGCCGCCAGCTGCGCTCGGCCACCAGCTCGGCATCGCGGAACTGCAGGATCTCCCAGCCCCCGGCGTGCTCCAGGGCCAGCGCATTGGCGCCTGCCAGCACCTCCGTCTCCGGGCGAGCGGACAGCGACCCGCTCACCAGTTCGACCGTCAGGCTGGCGCCGCGGTCCCAGCGCCATGGCTGGCCCGGCCCCAGTGCGGTGAGGGCACGGCCCATGATCGAGGGTTGTTCGAGCCTGGCGATCGCCGTGTCGCCCAGCCCCTCCCCGCCCCGCCAGACCGCATGGGGCCCGCGCCAGGGGGCGGCGGCCGCCGCCAGCCATTGCAGGACCGGCGGATCGGCCTCGCCGAGCGCCGGCAGGTCGAGCACGGCGACGGCCGGCCGGGCGTGACCGGGCGGCACGGCATGGCTGCGGCGCAGCGGCGCGGGCCGCTTCATCCTGAGGCCGGTGCCCGCAGCCGTCGCCTCCGCCCGGCGCATCAGCGTGCCCTCGAGCCGGTCGAGCCGCACGTCGAGGCTGCGCCCGCCATCGACGAGGCGGACCACATCACCGGGCTCGAGAGCGATGCGCGAGGGCGGCAGGGCGAAGGTCGCCCGCTCGCGCCCCGACCAGAGCCGGTGCAACAACGCCTCGGTCTCCGCCGCCATGGCGCCGGGCTCGGCGGCAGCGGCGAGCGCGGTGACCGCCACGCGGCGGCTGCCGCCGGCAAGCCGCCGGCTCGTCACCGCCGTCGCTCGGAAATCGGCCTCGGTCTCGGCGAAGGCCACCGACAGTTCGGCGGGGAGCTCGTCCTCCTCGCCGCGCGTGACGGCGAGCGGATAGGCCTCGCCCTCCTCCACCAGGCCGTCGGCGGCGATGACGGCAGCCGGCGCCGGACGGCCGGACAGGAACACCAGCGTGTCGCCGCGCGCGACCATGGCAATGCCGAACAGGCGCGCCAGCGGCTCCAGCGCGTCGCGCGCAGCCATCGGCCGGTCGATCACGAAGCCGTCGAGCACGCCGGCCACGCCCGCGACATCGACGGCGGCCACGCCATGGTCCGCCAGCACGGCGCGGATCAGGTCGGCCACCGGCGCCGCGCCCAGCCGGCCGTTCAGCCAGTGGCCGGTGTCCCAGTTCGGTCCGTCGGCCCAGATGTCCGCGGCGCGCGGGAAGGCCGGCCAGGGCCGGGCGTCCCAGGCCCATAGCGCGGTCGCCGCCGGGTCGATCATGCGCCCGCCATAGACCGGCGAAACCGGATTGTCGGCCTCCGTGGCACCGAAGGCCGGATCGAGCCGGCCGAGCACGGCCTCCAGCGCCCGCCGCTGGATGAGGTCGTCGCGCGCGCCGCTGGAAAAGGGCGGCAGGCCGCTCTCGCTCGACTTGGGGTCGGGAAACACCGAGGGCCGGTTGGCACCGCGATCGACCGCGGGCACGCCGAACTCGGTCAGCCAGACCGGCTTCGACATCGGCACCCAGGCGGTCGGCGCGGTCTCGACGCCGCCGATCCGCTCCACGTGCGGCTCGCTCCACCAGGAGCGGATGTCCTTCTGGCGGTGGATCCAGGGCTTGCCGAGGCCGTCGGTGATGGGCGTGCGCAGGCCGGCCAGCCGGTCGGCCTCGGAGGCATAGTACCAGTCGAAGGCCTCGCCGGAGGTCAGGCCCGCCGCCAGGGCGGCCGCGTCCCAGGGCGAGCCGGCTGTGTCGTCGCGGTGGTCGGCCAGCGGGGCGTAGAAGTCGATGCCGACCGCGCCGATATGCGGGCTCGCCCAGAGCGGGTCGAGGGGAAAGTGCAGGTCCGCCCCGCGCTGGTGGGCGCCATACTCGGTCCAGTCGGCGGCATAGGTGAGGATGGTGTCAGGCAGGAGCGTGCGGACCTCGGTGGCCAGCGCGACGAGCCCGGCAACGAAGGGATGCCCCGTGTCGGAGCGCACCCGCGTCAGGCCGATCATCTCCGAGCCGATGACGAAGGCCTCCACCCCGCCGGCGGCCGCCGCCAGGGCCGCCATGTGCAGGATGAAGCGGCGATAGCGCCATTCGGCCGGGCCGGAATAGGCCACCGTCCCGTCCACCGCCGCGTAATCCGCCGCCGCGGCCGTGCCGAGGAAGTCCGCCACCTCGTCGGCGGCCGCTGCCGTGCCGTCGGGCGTGCCGGGCCGGCCCGGCGCCGGCGTCACGGTGATGCGCCCGCGCCAGGGATGGGCCGGCTGGCTGTCGGCCCCCGAATGCGGGTCGGGCAGGCCGTTGCCGGCCGGGATGTCCATCATCACGAAGGGGATCAGCGTCACCTTCAGCCCGCGCGCCCTCATCTCCGCGATGGCCGGGACGACCGTCGCATCCGAGGGCGAGCCGCCATAGGCGGGGGCGCCGTCCGCCTCGGAGACGAGCCGCGCGCTGGCGCGGGTCTCGCCGGCCACGCGCCAGACGAGGCCGGCCACCTCCTTGTCGCGCCGCTCCACCGCCGGGCGGATGGTGCAGGAGCCGGCCCTCAGGTCGTCGCCGAACCAGGCGACCACCAGCGAGACCGATTCAAGGCGCGGGCAGAGCGACTGCAGTTCGTCCAGCGAGGCCTCGAAGTCGGAGACGGCCCGCGAGCTGTGGCGCGTTTCGGGCGCCGAGCGGCCATAGCCGAAGTCGCGCATGTGGACGCCCGGCTCGTAGCCGAACTCGGTGGCGCCGGGGATGATGACGGCGGCGCGGATGCGCTCCTCCAGCGCGCCGACCGGCCGGATCACCTCGAAGGTGAGCTGGGGAATGCGGTTGCCGAAGGGACCGAGGTCGAGAGCCTCGAACACGACATGGGCGAGGCCCCGATAGGCCGGCGTTCCGCCCGCCCCTTCCACCGCCACGATCAGCGGATCGGCGGCCTGGTCCTCCGTGCCGCGATGGACGCGGAAGGTCAGGCCCGACTGGTCGAGCTCCCGGCCATCGGCCCAGATGCGGCCGATGCCGGCGATCGGTCCCTCGCACAGGCCGACGGAAAAGCTCGCCGTATAGCTGTAGCTGCGCGGTCGGGAGGCGCCCTTGCCGCCGCCGGAAGCGTGTTCCTGCAGCCTGGTCGCCCAGATCACCTGGCCAGCCACGCGCATCCGGCCATAGACGCGCGGGATCGGCGCGCCCTCGGTGGAGCCGAGCACGTCGAGCTCCTTCAGCCGCGGACCGTCCGGGGCGCGCGGGCCGAACAGGGCCCGGTCGATGACGGCGCCCGCCACGGCGCCGGCAAGCCGGCCGGCCAGGGCACCGGCCGCGCCGAGCGTGCCGCCGAGCGCCGAGCCGGCAAGGGACAGGACCAGGGCAGCCATCAGGGCATCTCCGCGATGTCGGGAAAGGCAAAGGCAAAGGCGATGCGGCGCCGCCACCAGGGCGCAAAGGCGACCTCGGCCACGGCGGCGCCGTCATGGGCATGGATGAAGGCGGCCGGCCCCGTCAGGATGGCGCAGTGCTTGGCCGGCAGGCCCGCCCGCCAGCGCAGGAGCACGACATCGCCTGCGCCGGCGGTGGCGGGATCGATCCGGGTCAGGTGGCGCCCGGCGGCCTCGGCCAGCGTCTCCCGCCCGTGGGCCTCGGCCCAGTCGGGTGTGTAGGGCGGCACGCAGAAGGGCTCCGGGCCGATCACCTCGCGCCACACCCCGCGCACGAGGCCGAGGCAATCGCAGCCGAGGCCACGCAGCGATGCCTGGTGGCGGTAGGGCGTGCCGATCCAGGAGCGGGCGGCCGCAACGATGCTGTCGCGCGTGGGCATGGGAACGTCCTGTGGCGAAGGCTGTGGAGAGGCTGTGAGCTGGCTGTGGAGCCCCTGTCGGCAGGCTGTGGGGACGGCAGGCCGGCCCCGGCGGACCGGCTCACGGCGCGCCATCGCCCGGCAGGGGCACGGACAGGATGCGGTCGATGCCCGGCATGTGCGGGAAGCCGCGGAAATTGGCGGCATTGGCGAAGCGGTCGCGGCAGGTGGAGAACCGCTTGTCGCAGCCGGCCGAAACGCGCAGCCCGTCGCCCGGCGCCAGCGGTTCGGGTGGTGCATGCCAGAGCGACAGGGTGAGGCCTGCGGTCACGGCCGCGGCCGCCGCGATCTCGCCGGCAAAGCCCGCCGCCGCCCCCGTCAGCACGGTCAGGCGGCCACCCGCCAGGTCGTCCGCCGCGACATCGGCGAGCCCCGCGCAGAGGACGGCATCGGGCCCGGCCGCGATGACCGTGGCCTCAAAGGTCAGGGCCGCCAGGTCAACGCCGCAGCGGGCGTCGCCGAGATCGGCCGAGCAGCGCGGCGTGTAGAGCCGGCCGCGCTCGGCATCGAGCGCCTGGGCCGGCCCGCGCAGCTCGGCGCGGAAGGCCGACCCCTCGCGGGTGATGTCGCCGAGGCTCATGACCTGGAGCAGCACCGTCAGGTCGGGCCGCGACCAGTCGACCAGATGCACCTCCACCCGCGCGCCGTCATAACGGCCGGCGCGGATGTCGCCCGCGGCGATGGCCTCGTCGACCAGGGCACCGGCCACCTCGCCGGTCCCGACGGCAAAGCCGAGCTTCTCGGCGGCCGCCGCCGCATCGAAGCCGGAGGCCGCCCGACAGGCGATGCCGTCCACGACCAGATCGCAATCATGGTCGGTGAAGCCCAGCACGACGCCATCCCGGCGGCGGACGATCCAGCAGGTGGCGAGCGTCGTGCAGCCGGTTGCGAGGCGGGCATCGAGGGCG
>JBKBOA010000092.1:0-7154 GCA_046295035.1 Phreatobacter sp. | reverse complement strand
ATCGCCCCACTCCCCGGCGGCCGGCTCGAGCGGGCCGAGGCCCGGCCAGCCCTGGTCATCGGCGGCCGCGGCCTGCCGGGCGCCCGGTGCCTGGGCGCAGGCCGGCGCGCCCGCCGCGCCGAGGGCGAGCGCCACCAGTCCGGTCCCCAGGAGCAGGCGGGCTGTGCGACCCACTATGCGGCCCCTTCCCGCGTCAACATCGTCAACAAGGGGTAAACAGACGGGGTTTACGGCCGGTTAACCGGCGGCAGACCGGCCGGGCGCCGGCACGGGTTCCGCCGATGGGGGCGGCGTGCTAGACCCACCGCCCTGACCGACCGATCCGCTGCATGACCGTTCCGACATCCGAAGCCCCCTCCGCGATGCCCTCGCGCGCGCTCGATTCCGCGCAGCGGACGCTGTCGTTCGAGGCCGCCGGCCTCGCCGCCCTGCAGGCCGCGCTCGGCAACGGCCTCGGCGGGCCGTTCGTGGCGGCGGTGGCGCTGCTCAAGGCCGCGCGCGGGCGCGTGATCGTCACCGGCATGGGCAAGTCCGGCCATGTCGGCCGCAAGATCGCGGCGACGCTGGCCTCCACCGGCACGCCAGCCTTCTTCGTGCATCCGGGCGAGGCCAGCCACGGCGACCTCGGCATGGTGACGCCGGACGATGTCATCCTCGCCCTGTCCTGGTCCGGCGAGACGGTGGAGCTGCGCGACCTGGTGGCGTTCTCGCGCCGCTTCGGCGTCGGCCTGGTGGCGATCACCTCCGGCACCGACTCCGCGCTCGCCAAGGCGGCGGACGTGGTGCTGGCCCTCCCGCGCGCGGAAGAAGCCTGCCCGAACGGTCTCGCCCCGACCACCTCCACCCTGATGCAGCTGGCCATCGGCGATGCGCTGGCCATCGCCCTTTTGGAGGAACGCGGCTTCACGGCCGCCGAGTTCCGCACCTTCCACCCCGGCGGCAAGCTCGGCGCGGTGCTGACCCTGGTGCGCGACCTGATGCATGACGGCGATGCCCTGCCGCTGGTCGCCACGGGGGCGCCGATGACCGAGGTCGTGCTGGAAATGACGCGCAAGGGCTTCGGCTGCTGCGGCGTCACCGACGCGGACGGCCGGCTCATCGGCATCGTCACCGACGGCGACCTGAGGCGCCACATGCGCGCCGATCTGCTGGCCGCCCCGGTCGAGGCGGTCATGACCCGCGCCCCCAAGACGGCGCGGCCCGACCAGTTCGCCTCCGAAGTGCTCGATCTGGTCAACCGCTCCAAGATCACCGCGCTGTTCGCGGTCGAGAACGGTCGGCCGGTCGGCATCCTGCACGTTCACGACCTGCTGCGCGCCGGCGTGGCCTGAGCCGCGGGGAGCTGGCCATGCAGAACATCCGGCTGGGCATGGCGCTGATGACGCTCGCCATGCTGCTGTTCGCCACCAACGACGCCCTGGTGAAGGCGCATATGGGCGAGCTGACCGTTGCCCAGTCGCTTGCCGTCCGGGGCCTGGTCGCCACCCTCGGGGTCGGCCTGTGGCTCACCGTCGCGGGCGGCGGCCTCAGCCTGCGCGGCTTCTGGCACCCGCTGGTGGTGGCCCGCTCGCTGGCCGAGGGACTGGCGGTGTTCTTCCTGTTCCAGGCGCTCTGGCGCATGCCGATCGGGGATGTCACGGCGGTTTCCCAATCCATGCCGCTGATCCTCCTGCCGCTGGCCGTGCTGGTGCTCGGCGAGAAGGTCTCGCCGCTCCAGTGGGGCCTCGTGCTCACCGGCTTCGTCGGCATCGTGATGATCGCCCGGCCCTTCTCCGCCGGCTTCGACCCGGCCATCGGCCTGGTGCTGGCGACCACGGTCTGTTTCGTGTTCCGCGACATGACCGTGAAGTTCCTGCCGCCGACCATCGCCTCCTCCACCGTGACCTTCTCCACCGTCGCCGTGGTCATGGCGGCGGCCGGCCTGCTCGCGCTGATCCAGGGCCTGGCGCCGATGACGGTCCGGCAGACCGGCATGATCGGCCTTGCCGGCCTGCTGCTCGCCGGCGGGCAGGCGGCCATCATCCAGGCGTTCAGGATCGCGCCGGTCTCGCTGGTCGGTCCGTTCAACTACACCAAGACCGCCTTCGCGCTGGTCATCGGCATGGTGTTCTTCGCCGAGCGCCCCGACGCCCTGACGCTGGCCGGCATCGGCCTGATCGTCGCCTCGGGCATCGCGATTGCCGCAGGGCTCGGCCGGCCGCGGGCCTGACCGGCCTATCCGCCCGTCACGGCGCGCAGCACCACGATGCCGGCGACGCCGACCCCGATCACGCCGAACAGCGGCAGCCGCATCGCGGCGAGGATGGTCAGGGCCCCGGCCAGTGTCTCGGGCCAGCCGGTGGCCAGCAGGGTCGGCGCGATGACGGCGGTGAGCACGGCCGGCGGAATGGCGTCGAGCGCCGCCCGCGCCCGGCCGGTGAGCGCCAGGTGCCCGGCCATGAGCGGACCGGCGATGCGGCAGGCATAGGTGACCGCCGCCATGCCGAGAATGGCCATCAGCGTGACCGGATCAAGGCTCATGCCGCCGTCTCCGGGACCGAACGCCAGGCGAGCGCCGCCGCCGCCATGCCGGCCAGGGCCCCGGCGAGCACATGCCAGGGCGAACCGAACGCCAGGAAGGCCGCGGTGGCCGTTGCCGCGCTGACAACAACCACCAGCCAGGCCCTGCGGCCGGTGATGAAGCCGGCGATGAGGCCGATGAAGATGGCGGTGAAGGCGAAATCCGCACCGAACCGGCGCGGATCGCCCAGAAGCGGCCCGAGCACGGTGCCGGCCCAGGTCCAGACCACCCAGTTCACCCAGAACACGGCGCCCATGCCGAAGAAGTAGGCCCCGGTGATCCGCCGGTGCGCGGCCCGCCGCTCGGCCAGCGCCCAGTTCTCGTCGGCAAGCACATGCAGGCCGAACAGCCGGCCGGCGAGCGGCAGGTGGGCGATCTTCGGCGCCAGCGAGGCGCTCATCAGGATGTAGCGGGCATTGATCAGGAAGGTCGACAGGATGAGGGCCGCCACCGGCACCGGCTGCGTCCACAGTTCGATGGCGGCGAGCTGGGCGCCGCCGGCGAAGATCAGCGCCGAGGACAGCGTGGCTTCCAGCGGCGACAGGCCCCTGGATGTGGCGACGGCGCCATAGAGGAGGGCGATCGGCATCGCCGCGACCATGGCAGGCGAGAGCTCGAGGAGGCCATCGCGGAACTCGGACAGGGCGGAAGCGGAAGGGGACATGCGGCATCCGGGAAGGGTTCGGGCGGCGACACTGGCAGGATCCGGCGCCGGCCTCTTGAACGAAATCGGCATGGCAGGGCCTCGGCGCGCCAGGCCGGGCAGCGGATTCTAGGACGATGATCTGATCATCGGAAAAAAGGCCTTGACAGCGTTACGCTGGTCTGATAGGTTTCAGGCACGTTCGACAACTGCGCCCGGCGGGGGAGACCTCGCCGGGCGCTGGCTTTTCCGCCCCCGCGATCCGGTCGGAGGCAGGATGCCGCAGGCGGGCGAGCTGCCCGCCCCTTGACCCTGCCGACCGCAGACCGAGCTTCAAGACATCATGCCGATCCTGATCCTGCTCCTTGTCCTGGCGGTGCTCGCCCTCATCTTCGGCCCGCAATCCTGGGTCCGCGCCCAGATGCGCCGCCATGGCGCCGAACGCACCGACTTTCCCGGCACCGGCGGCGAACTCGCCCGCCACCTCCTGGACGCGGCGGGGCTCCAGGCGGTGGCTGTGGAGCCCACCGATCAGGGCGACCATTACGACCCGATCGACCGGGTGGTGCGGCTCGCCCCCGAAAACCACGACGGCCGATCGGTGACCGCCGTGGCGGTGGCCGCCCACGAGGTCGGCCATGCCATCCAGCACCGCGACAACCATCGGCTTCTGCTCGCCCGCATCCGCATGGCCGAGGGGGCGCGCAAGCTGGAGATCGCCGCGGCGGTCCTGTTCGCCATGGCGCCGCTGGTCTTCCTGTTCGCCAAGGCGACGCCGCTGCTGATCCTCCAGGTCGTCGTGGCGGTCGGGCTGCTGGCGTCCCGGCTGGTCATGCATCTGGTGACGCTGCCGGTGGAGTTCGATGCGAGCTTCGGCAAGGCCCTGCCGATCCTCGAGAGGGGCGGCTATCTGAAGCCGGCCGACATGCCGGCGGCCCGTTCCGTGCTGCGGGCGGCGGCGCTGACCTATGTCGCCTCGGCGCTGGTGACACTGCTCGATCTCACCCGCCTTGCCCGCCTGTGGCGCTGATCGGCTTGCACGCGGCGAACCGGACCGGCATGAGACCGCGGGAGAGGTGCCCATGACCGAAGCCAGTCCCGTCCAGACCATCCTCGATCGCTGGTATGCGGCGATCCGCTCCGGCGACGCGGCGGCGCTGGCCGGGGCGACCACCGAGGATGTCGTGGTGCGCTGGAACGGCCCGGTCGGCGTGGTGCCCTGGGCGGGGGTCTGGGAGGGGCGGGCCAAGGTCATCACCTTCTTCCGACGGGTTGCCGAACATCTGGAGGTCGTCGCCATGCAGACGGTCAGCCGGATCGAGAGCCCGGATGGCGTGGCCCTCGTGCTCGAGGGCCAGTGGCGGGTGAAGGCCACGGGCGAGGAGCTGCACCTGCGCGCCGCCAACATCTTCCGCTTCGCGGAAGGGCGGGTGGCCGTCTTCGAGGTCTATCCGGACAGCCACGCCTTCGCACAGGCGCTCGGCTGAGGCCGCCGGGAGCCCGGTCTCAGAGGCTGACCCCCAGCCGCCCGGCCCAGCCAAGGCCGGCTTCGGTGCTGCTGCGCGGCCGGTATTCGGCACCGACCCAGCCGGCATAGCCCTTCGCGTCGAGGGCGGCGAACACGGCGCGATAGTCGATCTCGCCCTCGTCGGGCTCGGCGCGGCTCGGCACCGCGGCGATCTGGACATGGCCGATCATCGGCCAGAAGGCATCGAGCTTGGTGAGCACGTCGCCCTCGGAGACGCCGACATGGAAGACATCGAACATGAGCTTCACGTTCGGCTTGCCGACGCGCACGATCATGTCGGCGGCCTCGCGCAGCGTTGCGTAGAAATAGCCCGGCGCGGCGCGGGGGTTGAGCGGCTCGAGCAGCAGGGTCAGGCCATGGGCCGCCGCCTTGTCGGCGGCCACCGACAGGTTCTCGCGAAAGGTCGCGGTGGCGGCCACGATCTGGCCGCGCGGCACCATGCCGGCCATGGCATGGATGGCCGTGCCACCGGCCGCGACCTGCCAGGCGATCGCCTGGTCGATGGCGGCCTGGAACTCCGCTTCCCGGCCCGGCAACGCACCGAGGCCGTTCTCGCCGCGCCCGACATCGCCGCGCACCGTGTTGACCCCGAGGACGGCGAGGCCGAGCCGCGCGGCGGCGGCCTTCACGGCCGCCGGATCCGTCTCGTAGGGCCAGTGCATTTCCACCGCCCGGAAGCCCGCCCGGGCCGCGGCCTCCATCTGCTCCACAAGGGGCATTCCGGACCAGAGGAAGCCGAGATTGGCCGAGAAACGGGGCATGCGCTCACCTTCAGAAACAGATCTCGGCGGGACGGATCCTCTTTCGGGCTTGCCCCGCCGTGCGAAGCGTGCAGTCTGCCCCGCGTTCCTCAACCTGCCAATCGGAATGAGCACCCATGATGCCCAGACTTGCGATGCTGTTCGTGGCGGCCCTGGCCCTCGGCGGCTGCTGGGGCGGCGGCGCCTACCAGACCTCCCCGGTGCCGACGCCGGCGGATTCCAACCCCATGCAGTGGCCGCCCGGCCCCCGCCCCATCCCGGGCATGCCTGACCACGACGGCGACATCACCCATCGCGAGATCGGCTGAGCGCGCTCAGCCCTTCAGCCGGAAGGTGGCTTCCAGCTCGGCCACCTCCTGCGGCCCGAGGTGACGCACGGCAAGGCCGCGCGTCATCATCACCAGCCGCGCGGTCTCCTCCAGTTCCTCCATGGCGAAGACCGCCGCCTCCAGGCTGGTGCCGGCGACCACCGGACCGTGATTGCCGAGGAGCACCGCCGGATGCGTGCCGGCCCGCGCGCGGATCAGCGGGGCGATGTCGGCCGAGCCCGGCCGGACATAGGGCAGAACCGGCACCTTGCCGACGCGCATGACCACATAGGGGGTGATGGGCGGGATGGCGTCCTGCGGATCGGTATCGGCAAGGCAGGACAGGGCCGTGGCATGGGTGGAATGCAGGTGGACCACCGCCCGGGCCGACGGCCGCGCCTCGTAGAAGGCAAAGTGCAGCGGCAGCTCCTTGGTCGGCGGATCGCCCGCCACATGGCGCCCTTCGGCATCGAGCCGCGACAGCCGGTCGGCCTCGAGGAAGCCGAGGCAGGAATTGGTCGGGGTGAACAGGAAGCCGTCGGCCAGCCGGACGCTCATGTTGCCGGAGGAACCGGGGGTGAGGCCGCGCTCGAACAGCGAGCGGCCCCAGCGCACCAGGCCGGCGCGGGCAGCGGCCTCATCGGCAGCGGCGGAAGCGGCGGAAGCGGCGGTCATGGCGCACCGAGCGCCGCCAGCGCCTTCTCGTAGAAGTCGATGGCGCCGAAATTGCCGCTCTTGAGCGCCAGGCGCACCGGGCGCGGGCCTTCCGCCGCCAGGGCCGGCACGCCCGGGTCGATCTCCGGACCGATATGGAAGCGCTCGGCCTCCAGCGCGGTGACCACGGCGCCGGAGGTCTCGCCGCCACCGACCGCCAGACGGACCACGCCGGCATCCGCCAGCATGACAGCGAGTTCACCGAAGAAACCCTCGATGGCCTCGGCCAGCGCGGCGGCTCCGTGACGCTCCTGCGCGGCCTTCACCGCCTGCGGATCGGCGGAGGAATAGACCATGGGGCTGAGGCCGATGCGCTCCATGACGTGGTCGAAGGCCTTCTTCGCGCTCATGGTCCCGGCCATCACGGCGTCCGGCGTGATCTCCAGGCCCGGATGGCGCGCCGTATAGGCCTTGACCTGGGCGAGCGACTGGACGGAGCAGGAGCCGGACAGCACGGCGGCCGGCCCGCGGGCCGGCGTGAAGGCGGTGCCGCGACCGGACAGGAGGCCCCGGGCGCGGAAGTTCGCCGGCAGGCCGAGGGCGATGCCGGAGCCGCCGGTCACCAGCCGGGCATCGGCCACGGCCGCGCCGATGGCGAGGAGATCGGCATCGGCCAGGGCATCGACCACCACCAGCCGCC
>JBKBOA010000091.1:0-7451 GCA_046295035.1 Phreatobacter sp. | reverse complement strand
CTCTATTTCGCCGAGCGGCTGACCGCGCATTTCGGCGGCGCCCGCATCTATCTCAAGCGCGAGGAACTCAACCACACCGGCTCGCACAAGGTGAACAACGTGCTCGGCCAGATCCTGCTCGCCCGGCGCATGGGCAAGAAGCGGATCATCGCCGAGACCGGCGCCGGCCAGCACGGGGTGGCCACCGCGACCCTGTGCGCGCGCTTCGGCCTGGAATGCGTCGTCTATATGGGCGCGGTCGATGTCGCCCGGCAGGCGCCCAACGTGTTCCGCATGAAGATGCTGGGGGCGACCGTCGTGCCCGTGCAGTCGGGCGCCAGGACGCTCAAGGACGCCATGAACGAGGCGCTGCGCGACTGGGTGACCAATGTCGACACCACCTTCTACTGCATCGGCACCGTGGCCGGCCCCCACCCCTATCCGGCCATGGTGCGCGATTTCCAGTCGGTGATCGGCGAGGAGACGCGCGAGCAGATGATGGCCGCCGAAGGCCGCCTGCCGGACAGCCTGGTGGCCTGCGTCGGCGGCGGCTCCAACGCCATCGGGCTGTTCCATCCCTTCCTCGACGAGCCGTCGGTGGAAATCTTCGGCGTCGAGGCCGCCGGCCACGGACTCGACAAGCTCCATGCCGCCTCCATCTCCGGCGGCCGGCCGGGCGTGCTCCATGGCAACCGCACCTATCTGCTGATGAACGAGGACGGCCAGATCGAGGAAGGCCATTCCATCTCGGCCGGACTCGACTATCCCGGCATCGGGCCGGAACATGCCTGGCTGAACGATATCGGCCGCGTGACCTATCTGTCGGCCACCGATGACGAGGCCCTGGAAGCCTTCCAGCTGGTCTCGAAGGTGGAAGGCATCATCCCGGCGCTGGAATGCGCCCATGCCCTGGCCAAGGTCGCCGAGCTCGCCCCGGCGCGCCCCCGCGATCACCTGATGGTGGTCAACCTGTCCGGCCGGGGCGACAAGGACGTGCCGCAGGTGGCGGAGATGCTGGGCACGCGGTTGTGAACGGACGACCGCCTTGCACACCGGCTATGTTCCTGTTATGTTCTCATTCGGTCGGTGGGAAACGGAGCAAGGGCGATGGGCAGGCATGACGGCAAGCTGATTCCGGTTCCGATGCGGGACGTGCGGGCCGATCCGGGCGCAGGCGGGCCGGCGGCGGCGCCCGGAACGATGCGAGGGATCGACGGGCGGCGCGCGAGGATGCATAAGGGCGCCAGCCGCCTCTGACGAAGCCTCTCCGACCACCGGCCAGACCCGGCGGCCCCAGATGACCGGAGTGCCATGACCAACCGCCTCGACACCCGCTTTGCCGAGCTCGCACGCGAAGGCCGCGCCGGCCTCGTCACCTATGTCATGGCCGGCGATCCGGACCGTGACACCGCGCGCGCCATCCTGAAGGCCCTGCCGGGTGCGGGCGCCGATGTCATCGAGTTCGGCATGCCGTTCACCGATCCGATGGCCGATGGTCCCTCGATCCAGGCGGCCGGGCTGCGCGCGCTGCGTGGCGGGCAGACGCTGCGCCGGACGCTGGAGGACATCGCCTGGTTCCGCGAGGGCGACCAGACAACACCCATCGTGCTGATGGGCTACTACAACCCGATCTACATCTACGGCGTGGACGCCTTCCTCGCCGATGCCAAGGCCGCCGGCATCGACGGGCTGATCGTCGTCGACCTGCCGCCGGAAGAGGATGCCGAGCTCTGCCTGCCCGCCCTGCAGGCCGGGCTCAACTTCATCCGCCTCGCCACGCCGACGACCGACGAGAAACGGCTGCCCGCGGTGCTGGCCAACACGTCGGGCTTCGTCTACTACGTCTCGATCACCGGCATTACCGGTGCCGCGACGCCGGATTTCGGCCGGACCGCCGCTGCCGTCGCGCGGATCAAGGCCCACACCACCTTGCCGGTTGCGGTCGGCTTCGGGGTCAAGAACGCCGACCATGCCCGGGCGGTGGCGCGCGGCGCCGATGCGGTGGTGGTCGGCTCGGCGCTGGTCGATGCGCTGAAGGGCTCGCTCGACGCCGATGGCCGGGCGACCGGGCAGAGCGTCAGCGCCGTCATCGACCTCGTCGCCTCGCTGGCCGCCGGCGTGCGGGACGCGCGCCGGGCGGCGGAATGACGGCGGTCCTGCCGGCCCCGTGATGCAGCCATCGACCATGTCCTTGCGACCGCCTTCGGAGATCAAGCCATGAACTGGATTACCGATGTCCTGCCTCCGAAGATCCGCTCGTTCCTGAAGCGCGACACACCGGAGAACCTGTGGATCAAGTGCCCGGAAACCGGGCAGATGGTGTTCCACAAGGATCTGGAGTCCAATCTGTTCGTCATCCCGGGCTCGGGCGTGCACATGCGCATGGGCTCGACGGCGCGTCTGAAGTCGATCTTCGACAACGGCACCTGGATCGACGTGGCGCTGCCGGAGGTGCCGCTCGACCCGCTGAAGTTCCGCGACGAGAAGCGCTATATCGACCGGCTGAAGGATGCGCGCGCGCGCACCGGCATGGCCGACGCGATCAAGGTCGGCTACGGCAAGCTCGACGGCATGGCGGTCACGGTGGCGGTTCAGGACATGGACTTCATGGCCGGCTCGCTCGGCACGGCTGCCGGCGAGGCGATCATCAAGGGCATGATGACCGCGGTGGAGAAGCGGACGCCGTTCATCATCTTCACGGCCTCCGGCGGCGCGCGCATGCAGGAGGGCATCCTCTCGCTGATGCAGATGCCGCGCACGACGGTGGCGGTGCAGGCGCTGCGCGAGGCGCGCCTGCCCTATCTCGTGGTGCTGACCAATCCGACCACCGGCGGCGTCACCGCCAGTTATGCCATGCTCGGCGACGTGCATCTGGCCGAGCCGGGTGCGCTGATCGGCTTTGCCGGCCCACGCGTCATCGAGCAGACCATCCGGGAGAAGCTGCCGGAGGGCTTCCAGCGCGCCGAATATCTGAAGGATCACGGCATGATCGACATGGTGGTTCATCGCCACGACCTGCGCGACACGCTGGCCCGGCTCTGCCGCATCCTGACCAAGCAGCACCGGCCCCAGGCCGAGAGCGCGCCGCCGGCACCCGCGGCGGGCGAGGCGGCCGAGCCGGCCGCCAGCTGACCGACCGACCGGCGCATCATCGCGCCTGCTGCCCCTTGACGGCACGGCGGCGCCGGCCTTCTGTCTCCGCCTCTTCCGTGGCCGCCGCCGGGCGGCCCATTCCGGGCCTGTTCCTCGCGCCATGACCGTCGCCACCGCTCCCGTCTCCGAGATCCTCGACCGGCTGTCGCGGCTGCACCCCAAGCTGATCGACCTGTCGCTGGAGCGGATGCATGGGGCGCTGAAGCGGCTGGGCGACCCGCATCTGGCCTTGCCCCCGGTCATCCATGTCGCCGGGACCAATGGCAAGGGCTCGACCACGGCCTTTGCGCGCGCATTTCTGGAGGCGTCCGGCCGGCGGGTTCATGTCTATACCTCCCCGCACCTGGTGCGCTTCAACGAGCGCTTCCGGCTGGGAGCCGCCGGCGGCGGGCGCCTCGTCGAAGACGAGACGCTGGCGGACGTGCTGCTGGAGGTCGAGCGGGTCAATGCCGGCCAGCCGATCACCCAGTTCGAGATCACCACCATTGCCGGCTTCGTGCTGTTTGCGCGCCATCCGGCCGATGCCCTGGTCCTCGAGGTCGGCATGGGTGGCCGGTTCGATGCCACCAATGTCGTGCCGCGTCCGGCGGTCTCGGTCATCACGCCGGTTTCCATGGATCATGCCGACTATCTCGGCGACACCATTCCGAAGATTGCCGGCGAGAAGGCCGGTATCCTCAAGCGTGGCCGTCCGGCGGTGATCGCCCGGCAGACGCCCGAGGCCATGGCGGTCATCGAGACTGCGGCCCAGGCGACACGCTCGCGGCTGCTCGTCTCGGGGCTCGACTGGTTCGCCCGCGAGGAGAACGGCCGGTTCGTCTATCAGGACGATCACGGGCTGATCGACGCGCCCCCGCCACGGCTTGCCGGCGCCCACCAGTTCGAGAACGCCGGCACGGCGCTCGCCGCGGTCAGGACCGCGGGCTTTGCCCTGACCGAGGCGGAGGTCGCGGCGGGCCTGCGGACCGTCGACTGGCCGGCCCGGCTGCAGCGCCTGACCGGATCCGTCGCCGGGGCGCTGCCACCTGGCGCCGAGGTCTGGCTGGACGGTGGCCACAATCCCGGCGGCGGCGAGGTGCTGGCTGAGGCCGTGGGCGTCATGCAGGCGCGCGACCCGCGGCCGCTGGTCATGGTGGCGGGCATGATCGCCACCAAGGATCCGCGCGGCTTCCTCGAGCATTTCGTCCCCCTGGCGCCGCGCCTCCTGACCGTGCCCTTCGCCTATCCGGCAGCGCTCGGCGCCGAGGCCCTCGCCGAGGCGGCGCGCCAGACCGGACTTCAGGCGCAGGCCGCCACCAGTCTTGCGGCAGCCTTCGCCACGATCCGCGAGCAGGCCTGGCCGAGGCCGCCGCGCGTGCTGATCGCCGGCAGCCTCTATCTGGCCGGCGAGGTGCTGGCGCTGGACGGCTGGCAGCCGGCCTGACGTGCGAACCGCACCCGTCGCCCGCACGGGATCCGGTTCACGGCCGCCGGCCCTGCCCCGCCGGTCCGATGGCCTACGATGGCGGGCGGTGGCGGCAGACCGGGCGGCAAGGAGGCCCATGGCGGCAGAGCGATCACGGACCGACCGCTGGCTTCGACAGGCGATGGCCATTCTCGTGGCCAGCGGCTGTCTGGCGGCCCTGGCGGGGCGGCAGGCCCGCGCCGCCGAGCCCCTGCCGGCCGGCGAGGTCGCCGCGCTGCGCCGGCTCTGCCTTGCCACGGCCGGGCAGCCCGCCTCCCCGACGGCGCTGGACATTGCCGCGACGGCGCTGCGCGAGCATGCCGTCTTCGGCGGCCATGTCATCGGACCGGACGGGCGCCTGCTCACCTTCGGTGCAGTGGAGGCCGATGCCCGCCGCGACCCGGCCCGCGGCCAGGAGCCGGCCTACCAGCAGATCCTGCGCTACTGGCGGACGCTCGGCCCGGTGGAGGGCAGCCCGCTGGGACTCAGACCGGGCGACGAGGCGGCACCGAACGTGCCGCTGGCGCCGCTCCTCGATCGCCTCGCGCGCAGCGATCTCGGTGAGACCGAACGGAGCGCGCTGAAGGCGGCGGCGGAACGGGCCGCCGCGGTCGATGTGCCCTGGTCCGCTGCCTTCGTGTCGCATGTGGTGCTGACGGCGGGCGTCCCGCGCCGCCGCTTCGCGGCCTCGATGGCCCATGTCGACTATGTGCAGGAGGCGGCGCGCCGGTCGCGTGCGGAGCTGAGCGGCGGGGAGCACGCGGCCTTCTACCGCGCCTGCGACCCGTTCACGACGCCGCTGCGCCCGGGCGATCTCGTCTGCCTGCACCGGCACCGGGCGGGCGAGGCCCCGCCGCAGGGCCGGGAGGGGCCATTCGCCCGGCTGCTGCCCGGCCTCGCCGAAGGATCGCGCCCGGTCTGGCTGCTCCATTGCGATGTGGTCATCGGCCGCGACGAGCGGCGGCGGACGGCCGAAGTGGTGGGCGGCAATGTCCTCCAGTCAGTCAGCCGGCGGCTGCTGCCGGTGGACCGGCGCGGCGCGCTGGCGCGCGGGCCCCAGCGGCAGGAATGCTTCGAGGATCGGGGACCGGGCCCGCTGTGCCGGCCGGAATCGGCTGCCTGGTTCGTCCTGCTGCAGGCGACCGACACCGAATGAGGCGTGGCCGGGTCAGTAGCGGTCGCGCGGCCGCAAGAGGGCCAGCGAGGCGAGCGCTCCGGCGGCGCCGAACAGGGTCAGCGCCGTCATCGGGACCGGGCTGAGCGTCAGGCCGACCATGGTGCCGGCGATCTGGGCGGCGATGGCGCCGAGCCCCATCTGGGCGAAACCGACAATGCCCGACGCGGAACCTGCCACCTGCGGCCTGACGCTGACTGCCCCGGCAATGGCGCCGGGCAGCTGCAGGCCGTTGAAGAAGGCGATGAAGGCCTGCGGGATGAACAGCAGGGCCGGGTGGGTCATGTGGCCGCTCCAGGCAATCAGGAACTGGCCGAGAGAGGCCACCATCATGCCGCTGGTGCCCCAGACCATCAGGCGATCCGAACCGACCCGGCCGGAATAGCGGCCGCAGACGGCATTGCCGAGCATGTAGCCGGAGGCGTTGACGATGAACCACAGGCCATAGGTGGTGCTGGTCTGCCCCATCAGCGTGATGGTGACATGCGGCGCCCCGCCCAGGAAGGCGAAGAAGGTGATGGAGGACAGCGCCCCGAGCAGCAGGTAGCCGACGAAGAGGCGATCGCGGGCCAGTTCGCCGGCATCCCGCAGGAGCTGCGAGACGGTCGGCGAGGAGGCGGTGGCGCGCGTTTCCGGCAGCCGCAGGACGGACAGGGCGAGGGCCGCGAGCGCCACGACGGCGGTGGCGACGAAGACCCAGCGCCAGCCCACCGTCTCGATCAGCAGGCCGCCGAAGGTCGGCGCCACCATCGGCGCCACGACCATGGCCATGGTCACCCAGCCGATCATGGAGGCCGAACGGTCGCGGTCGAACACGTCGCGGATGATCGCCCGGCCGACAACCTGTCCAGCCGAGGCGCCGAAACTCTGGAGGACGCGCGCAAGGACCAGAAGCGAAGCGCTGGCCGCCATTGCCGCGAACAGGCTGGTGACGGCGGTGAGGCCGAGCGCGACGAGGATGACGGGACGCCGTCCGAACCGGTCGGACAGGGGGCCGAGCACCAGCTGCGAAACCGCCATGCCGGCCAGGTAGAGCGTGATGGTCAGCTGGATGAAGCCCGGATCGGCCTCGAACAGCCGTGACAGCAGCGGCAGGGCGGGCAGCGGCAGGTTGAGCGTCAAGGGCCCGATCGCAGCCAGCACGACGAGGAGCGGCACGAGGGCACGCGGCGCGAGACTGGATGGCGGGGGCACGGGCTGGATCGGCGCTCCTGGGACCAGGACGGCGATCACGCCCGCTTGGCGAGCGGCGGTCAAGCCGTGCCAGCGCCGGTCGGCCCTGCGGCAGGCAGGTGGCCGGGGCCGGCTTGCCGCCGCCGGGGACCAGGCACACAGGACAGGCCCCGCAAGCACGAGGCCCGCGCCGGGGTGGCGCGGGCCTCGGTCAGGGGGAACCTGGCTGGTCGGTCAGTTGGACGGCACGTAGCCCGATTCGGCAATGACGCGGCGCCACTTCTCCACCTCCGACACCAGGCGGGCGCGCGTGGCCTCGGGGCCGCGCTGGCCGGCCGGGAACAGCGAGGTGCCCAGATCGGCGAAGCGCTTGAGGATCGTCTCGTCCTTCAGCGCCACCTCCATCGCCTGGTAGAGGCGGTCGATGATGGCGGGCGGCGTGCCCTTCGGCGCATAGAGCGCATTCCAGACGGTCACCTCGAAATTGGGCAGGCCCGCCTCGCTCAGGGTCGGCAGATCGGGAAGCTG
>JBKBOA010000090.1:0-7577 GCA_046295035.1 Phreatobacter sp. | reverse complement strand
GAGCGCATAGAAGCTCGGCACCTCGACGAATTCGCGTGCATCGGTGTTCATCCAGATGCCGAAGACGCGGTTCTTCTGGCGCGTCACCACCCTGGCCCGCGGTCCGCGCACCACCACGGCGATGTCGTAGCCGCCGGCCCGCGAAATGGTCTGGGCGTCGCGCTCGATGGCCCCGAACAGCACGATCTGTGCGCCGACGAAATTGGAGGTGATCTCCAGCCGGTGCGTCGACAGCGAGATGATCATGGTTTCCGCGCGGGCCGGCGCGGCCGCCAGGACAACCAGCAGCGCGACCAGGGCCACCAGCGCTCTCATGACCGCACCGCCCATTCCAGGATGGTGTTGGAGAACGGATCGGTCGGCCGGATGATGAGGTCGAACAGGAAGCGCACGCCGACCGACAGGACCACGATCCCCAGGAGCAGCCTGAGTTCCTCGCCGCGCATGGCCAGCGAGGTGCGTGCGCCGAACTGGGCGCCGATCACCCCGCCGATCATCAGCAGCAGCGCCAGCACCACATCCACCGAGGCGTTGGTGAGCGAATGGAAGACCACCGTCAGCAGCATGGTGATCAGCGTCTGCAGGCTGGAGGTGCCGATCACCACCGAGGTCGACACGCGCAGCATGTAGATCAGCGCCGGCACCAGGAGGAAGCCGCCGCCAATACCCATCATGGCCCCGAGAAAGCCGATGCCGAGCCCGATCGCGATCACCGGAATGACCGAGATCGAGATGCGCGAGCGGGGAAAGTGCATGACGAAGGGCAGGCCGGAGGCGATGCGCCGGGTGCGCTGCGGGGGCGGCCTGGGCGGATCGCCCGAGCGGCTGCGCATGATGGCGCGGCTGCTTTCCGTCACCATCAGCAGGCCGATGCCGCCGAGCAGGCTGACATAGGACAGGGCGATGAACAGGTCGAGCTGCCCCAGGCGACGCAGCAGCGAGAAGGCGGCCACGCCCAGCGCCGAGCCCACCACCGAACCGATGAGCAGGACCGAGGCCAGTTTCGGATCGACCGCCTTCTTGCGCCAGTAGCTGATGGTGCCGGAAAAGGAGGAGGCGGCGATCTGCCCGGACACCGAGGCCACCGCGATGGACGGCGGAATGCCGATGAAGATCAGCAGCGGCGTCAGCAGGAAGCCGCCGCCGACCCCGAACATGCCGGAGATGAACCCGATCGCCAGCCCCATGCCCAGGATCAGGAGCATGTTGACGGGTAGTTCGGCGATCGGAAGATACAGCTGCACGTCGCTCCCCGGTCAGGGCTCTGGTGCCATCGAAGGCGGGGAATCGCGCAGCATGTCAAGGTCTTTGGGCGCATTGCTCGGCCCGCCGGGCCGGCGTCGCCGTCGCCGTGGCCTGCCGGGCACAGGCGGCCCTGCGGCGCGATGCTTGCTTGTCCGGCAAGGCGGAGCGCGCGCCACCTTTGACTCCGGCCGCGCCGACCGCTTACCCGTAGTCATCCGCCTGCCGCAGGTCCCATGGCCATTCTCGCGAAACTGCACCACGTCACCCGCTATCTCTACGACCGGCCGGTGGCGCTCGGTCCCCAGGTCATCCGCCTGCGGCCCGCCCCGCACAGCCGCACGGCCGTGCAGAGCTATTCGCTGAAGGTGGTTCCCGAGACCCATTTCGTGAACTGGCAGCAGGATCCGCACGGCAACTGGCTCGCCCGCCTCGTCTTTCCGGAGAAGACCACCGAGTTCTCGGTCACGGTCGATCTGATCGCCGACATGGCGGTGATCAATCCCTTCGACTTCTTCATCGAGGCCTATGCCGAGCACTTTCCCTTCGCCTATCCGCCGGCTCTGGCCGAGGAGCTCGCTCCCTATCTCGTCACCGAGCCGGCCGGCCCGGCCTTCGAGGCCTATCTGGCGGGCATCGATCGCGCGCCGCAGTCCACCATCAGCTTCCTGGTCGCGGTCAACCAGAAGCTCCAGCGGGACATCCGCTATGTCATCCGCATGGAGCCCGGCGTCCAGACGCCCGACGAGACGCTGGAACGGGCCTCCGGTTCCTGTCGCGATTCCGCCTGGCTGCTGGTCCAGCTCGCCCGCCGGCTCGGCCTCGCCGCCCGCTTCGTCTCCGGCTACCTGATCCAGCTGAAGCCCGACCTGAAGGCGCTCGACGGACCGGCCGGCACCGACAAGGACTTCACCGACCTGCATGCCTGGGCGGAGATCTACATCCCCGGCGCCGGCTGGATCGGTCTCGACCCGACCTCGGGCCTGCTCTGCGGGGAGGGCCACATTCCGCTCGCCGCCACCCCGCACTACCGGTCGGCGGCGCCGATCTCCGGCAGCGTCGACCCGGCGGAAGTCTCCTTCGCCTTCGACATGCGGGTGGATCGCGTCGACGAGCGCCCGCGCGTCACGGCGCCCTTCTCGGAGGAGGCCTGGCAGCGCCTCGACGCCCTGGGGGACGCCATCGACGCCGACCTGAAGGCGGGGGACGTGCGCCTGACCATGGGCGGCGAGCCGACCTTCGTCTCCATCGACGACTACGAGGGCGCCGAATGGAACACGGCCGCGGTCGGACCGACCAAACGCCAGCGCGCCGACGACCTGATCCGCCGGCTGCGCGCGCGCTTCGCCCCCGGCGGCTTCCTCCATTACGGCCAGGGCAAGTGGTATCCGGGCGAGAGCCTGCCGCGCTGGACCTTCGCGCTCTACTGGCGGCGCGACGGCAAGCCGATCTGGCAGGACCAGAGCCTGATCGCCCGCGAGAGCGCCACCGACCAGCCGCCGATCGAGGCGGCCGGCGCCCTCGCCGCCGGCATTGCCGAGCGGCTGGGCCTGGACCCCGAGGCCGCCCTGCCGGCCTACGAGGATCCGGCCCACTGGGTGCTCAAGGAAGCCGAACTGCCGGAGAACGTCGACGCCCTCGATTCGAAGCTGGAGGATGCCGAGGCCCGCGCCCGTATCGCCCGGGTCTTCGGCCGCGGGCTGACGCAGCCCTCCGGTTTCGTCCTGCCGGTCCAGCGCTGGAACGCGGAAGCTCCGCGGGGCGGCTGGATGACCGAGAAGTGGAAGCTCCGGCGCGAAAGGCTGTTCCTGGTGCCGGGCGACAGCCCGGTGGGGTTCCGTCTGCCCCTGGCCTCCCTGCCCTGGGTGCCGCCTGCCGCCTATCCCCATGTCGTCAATGCCGACCCGACGGCGGTGCCGGCCGAACTGCCCGACCCGCAGGACATTGCCGGCCAGATCGCCCAGCGCATCTCGGTGGAGCGCGCGCGCGAGCCGGAGCGGGCCGAGCAGGTCGAGCAGGTGCTCACCGATGGGCCCTCGGTGCGCACGGCGCTGGCGGTGGAGCCGCGTGACGGCCGGCTCTGCGTGTTCATGCCGCCGACCGAGCGGCTGGAGGACTATCTGGAGCTTCTCGCCGCCGTGGAGGCAACCGCCGGGGATCTCGGCCTTGCCGTCCATGTCGAGGGCTATCCGCCGCCGACCGACCCGCGCCTCAATGTCATCAAGGTGACGCCGGACCCCGGCGTGATCGAGGTCAATGTCCATCCGGCCGCCTCCTGGCGCGACTGCGTCGCCATCACCCAGGGGCTCTATGAGGAGGCACGCCTCGCCCGCCTGGGCACGGAGAAGTTCATGCTCGACGGCCGCCATACCGGCACCGGCGGCGGCAATCACGTGGTGGTCGGCGGGGCCACGCCGCTCGACAGCCCCTTCCTGCGCCGGCCGGACCTGCTGAAGAGCCTGGTGCTCTACTGGCAGCGCCATCCCTCGCTGTCCTACCTGTTCTCCGGCCTGTTCATCGGCCC
This sequence comes from Phreatobacter sp., assembly GCA_046295035.1. Classification (GTDB taxonomy): domain Bacteria; phylum Pseudomonadota; class Alphaproteobacteria; order Rhizobiales; family Phreatobacteraceae; genus Phreatobacter. Next base: position 3,811 of record JBKBOA010000090.1, on the reverse strand, counting down.
GACCAGCCAGGCCCCGCGCGTCGACGAGGCGCGCCATGACGGGCTCTACGAGCTGGAGATCGCCTTCGGTCTGGTGCCGAAGCCCGGCGAGGGCGAGCCGCCGCCGCCCTGGCTGGTCGACCGGCTGTTCCGCAACCTGCTGGTCGATTCCACCGGCAACACCCATCGCACCGAACTGTGCATCGACAAGCTGTACTCGCCCGACGGCCCCTCCGGCCGGCTCGGCCTGGTCGAGTTCCGCGGCTTCGAGATGCCGCCCGATGCGCGCATGAGCCTGGCCCAGCAGCTGCTCATCCGCGCGCTCATCGCCTGGTTCTGGCGCGAGCCGCAGGACGGCGCGCTGGTGCGCTGGGGCACGGCCCTGCACGACCGCTTCATGCTGCCGCATTTCGTCTGGGAGGATTTCCTCGGCGTCATCGGCGACCTCACCCGTGCCGGCTATCCCTTCGACCCGGCCTGGTTCGAGGCACAGTTCGAGTTCCGCTTCCCGCTCGCCGGCCGGGTCGACCATGCCGGCGTGCGCATGGAGCTGAGGCAGGCGCTCGAGCCCTGGCACGTCATGGGCGAGGAGGGCGCCATCGGCGGCACCGTGCGCTATGTCGATTCGTCGGTGGAGCGGCTTGAGGTGAAGCTCGCCGGCCTGCAGCCCGAACGCCACATCGTCACCTGCAACGGCCGGCCCGTGCCGCTGACCGCCACCGGCCGAACCGGCGAGTATGTCGGTGGCGTGCGCTTCAAGGCCTGGCAGCCGCCCTCCGGCCTGCACCCGACCATCCCGGTGCACGCGCCGCTGACCTTCGACCTGGTGGACAGCTGGGGCCGCCGCTCCATGGGCGGCTGCGTCTATCACGTCGCCCATCCCGGCGGGCGCAACTACGACACCTTCCCGGTCAATTCCTACGAGGCGGAGGCGCGCCGCCGGGCGCGCTTCCAGGATCACGGCCACACGCCCGGCCTCGTCGATCCCCCGCGCCCCGAACGCACCGGCGAGTTCCCCGCCACCCTCGACTTGCGCCGGCCGCCGGTCCATTGAGGTCTCATGAGCCCGAGGGGTCACCGCGCCAGCGAAAGCCGCGCCGAACGCATCCTGACGATGCTGGCGCGCTACCAGCCGCTTGCCGGCGTCTATGACGAGCTGATCGGTCCCGACGGCGAGCCGCGCGCGCACTGGAAGCCGGTTCTGGCCGCCCTCGCCGATCTGGGGCCGCGCGAGCTCGACCGCCGCTTCGGCACGGCAGACCAGTATCTGCGCGATTCCGGCGTGTTCTACCGCGTCTATGACGATGCCAGCGGGGCAGAGCGCACCTGGCCGCTCTCGCATGTGCCGCTGGTCATTGCGCCCGGCGAATGGCGGGCGCTGACCGCGGGCCTGATCGAGCGGGCCGGACTGCTCGAACTGGTGCTGAAGGACCTGTTCGGCGCGGCGAGCCTGGTGCGCGACGGGCTGCTGCCGGCCGCCGCCTTCGCCGGCTCCCCCGATTTCCTCCGGCCCATGGTGGGTGTCACGCCGCGCGGCGGCGCCCATCTCCTCTACTATGCGGTCGATGTCGGGCGCGGCCCGGACGGGCGCTGGTGGGTGCTCGGCGACCGCGCCCAGGCCCCCTCCGGCGCCGGCTATGCGCTGGAGAACCGCCTGGCCATGGCCCGCGCCCTGCCCGAGATCTACCGCACCCTGCCGGTCGAGCGGCTCGCCGGCTTCTTCCAGGACATGCGCTCGCATTTTTCCGCACTGGCCGCCGCCACCGATTCGCGCGTTGCCGTGCTGACCCCCGGCCCGCTCAACGAAACCTATTTCGAACATGCCTTCCTCGCCCGCTATCTCGGCTTCCTCCTGACCGAGGGCGCCGACCTGACCGTGCGCGACGACACGCTCTACCTGCGCACCGTCTCCGGCCTGAAGAAGCTTGAAATGGTCTGGCGCCGGCTCGATGCCGATTTCGCCGACCCCCTCGAGTTCAATCCGCGCTCGCAGCTCGGCGTGGCCAGCTTCGCCCATGCCGTCCGCTCCGGCACCGTGACGCTCGCCAATGCCCTCGGCTCGGGCGTGATCGAGGCGCGCTCGCTGCTCGCCTTCCTGCCGACCATTGCCCGCGCCCGGCTCGGCCGCGACCTCGCCATCCCGCACATCGCCACCTGGTGGTGCGGCCAGCCGCTGGAACGCGGCGCCGTGATCGCCGACCTCGATTCCTTCGTCATCGCGCCGGCCTTCGCGCAGAGCCTGCCCGGCGTGCTCGACGACGGCCCCGTGCTCGCCGCCGACCTCGATCCGGAGGCCCGCATCCGCCTTGCCGGCGAGATGGGCCTGCGCGGCTCCGACTTCGTCGCCCAGGAGGTGGTCAAGCTGTCCACCACGCCGGTCTGGGTTGACGGCTACCTGGAGCCCCGGCCGTTCATCCTGCGCCTGTTCCTCGCCCGCGCCGGCGACGGCTGGACCGTCATGCCCGGCGGCTTCTGCCGGATCGGCGACCGCATCGATGCCCGCGCCATCACCATGCAGCGCGGTGGCCAGGCCGCGGATGTCTGCGTGCTCGGCGAGGGCGAGATCGCCCAGACCACCCTCATGCCCGCGCCCGACCGCGTGGCGGTGCGCCGGGCCACCGCCTCGCTGCCGAGCCGGGCGGCCGACAACCTGTTCTGGCTCGCCCGCTACATGGAGCGCGCCGAGGCGACGCTGCGCCTGGTGCGCGTGCTCGGCGACCAGGTCGGCGCGGGGGAATCGGCCGCCAACGGCGCCGTGAAGGGCATTCTCGACCTGCTGACGGTCTGGCAGGCCCTGCCGCAGGAGGCTGCCGTCGCCGATCCGCTTGCGGCCATCGCCACGGCCTTCAACGGGCGGAGCTCCGGCAGCATCCTGTCGCTCGCCCGCGCCGCACTCGGCTGCGCCTCGGTGATCCGCGACCGCTTCTCCCCGGATGCCTGGAAGACCATCACCGATCTCGCCCAGCTGGCCGAGCGCGAGGGCCGTCGCACCGAAAGCGCCATGCTCGATGCGGTCGAGGCGGGCCTGCGCCTGTCCTCGGCCTTTTCCGGCCTTGCCCAGGAGAACATGAACCAGCTGATCGGCTGGCGCTTCCTGAAGATCGGCCGGCGCATCGAGCGGGCGCTGTCGACCGCCCGCTTCACCCGCAAGTTTGCCGGGGAGAAGGGCGGCACCGCCGGTCTCGATGTGCTGCTGAGCCTCGCCGACAGCCAGATCACCTATCGCCGCCGCTATGTCATGGTCCCGGCCCGTGCGCCGGTGCTCGATCTGGTCATTCTCGACCCGAACAATCCGCGCTCGGTCGCCTTCCAGGCCGAGCGCATCGCCGAGCACCTCAGGCACCTGCCCGACCACAGCGCCGATGGCCGCCTGAACCGGGCCGAGAAGCTGATGGCCCGCATCGTCGTGGACCTGCAGACCGCCGACCCCGAGGCCATGGAGGATCGCCAGATCCTTGCCATCGAACGCGACCTGATGACCCTGTCGGACGTGATCTCCGAGCAGTATTTCACCCATCGCGACGGCACGCGCGCCCTCCTGCCGACCGCCATCGAGCTGCCCTGATGCTCTACGACCTGCGCCAGGTGACCGACTACCGCTATGCCCATCCGGTGGTCTTTGCCCAGCACGTCCTGCGCCTCGTTCCCGTCGATCGGCCGGGCCAGACGGTGGTCGCCGCCGAGATCACCATCACGCCCGAGCCGACGCAGCGCCGCGACGATCTCGACTTCTTCGGCAATCACCGCATCTTCGTGAACTTCGATGCGCCGCACCGGGCCGTGCGCATCGTCATGCGCGCCCGCGTCGGCGTGACCGGCCGCTCCCGCCCGC
>JBKBOA010000089.1:0-7686 GCA_046295035.1 Phreatobacter sp. | reverse complement strand
TTGAGATGGCGGCAATCCCCGAGGGCGAGGTCATCATCTCGGCGCGCGACGTGGCCATCGGCTTCGGCGAGCGCATGGTCATCGACGGGCTCGATCTCGACGTCTATTCCGGCGAGGTGCTGGGGGTGGTCGGCGGCTCGGGCACCGGCAAGTCGGTGCTCACCCGCTGCATCATCGGCCTGGTGCCCAAGCGGCGCGGCCGGATCACCGTGTTCGGCCAGGATCTGGACCAGACCACGGACCAGGACCACAAGGCCATCGAGCGGCGCTGGGGCGTGATGTTCCAGCACGGCGCGCTCTTCTCCTCGCTGACGGTGAAGCAGAACATCCAGGTGCCGCTGCGCGAATATCTCAGGCTGTCCGAGCCGCTGATGGACGAGATCGCGCGGCTGAAGATCGCCATGGTCGGCCTCAATCCCGACGCGGCCGACAAGTATCCGTCCGAACTGTCCGGCGGCATGATCAAGCGCGCGGCGCTGGCCCGAGCGCTCGCACTCGACCCGGAGATCGTCTTTCTCGACGAGCCGACCTCCGGCCTCGATCCGATCGGTGCCGGCGAGTTCGACACGCTGATCAGGACGTTACGGGACACGCTGGGGTTGACCGTGTATATGGTGACCCACGATCTCGATAGCCTGGTGCGAATCTGCGACCGCATCGCAGCCCTCGCCGACGGCCGGGTGATCGCCACGGGGACGATGGCGGACATGGTCCGTCAGGAGCATCCGTGGCTCAGACGCTATTTCGGCGGCGAGCGGGCGCGCGCGGTCGGAATCGGGACATGACGGGGCGGATCGGGGCGCTTCGCCGGAGAGGGTTTCCATGGAGACCAGGGCCAACACGACGCTGATCGGCGCCTTCACCCTGGCGGTGCTGGCGGCTTTCGGCCTGTTCCTGTGGTGGTTCCTCAGGGCCGGCGAGAGCGCCAATCGCGAGAACTACCGCATCGTGTTCTCCGGTCCGGTCGGCGGCCTGCGGACCGGCGCCAACGTCTTCTTCAACGGCATTCGCAAGGGCGAGGTGCGGCATCTGGAGATCGATCCGGCCGATCCGCGCAAGGTGGTGGCCATCGTCGCCATGCAGCAGGGAACGCCGGTCTCGACCGCCACGCGGGCTGCCCTGAACGTGCAGCTGCTGTCCGGCATCGCCTCGGTTTCGCTGACCAACGGACCGGGACCGGCCGAGCCGCTGCCGCGGGCGGCCGGCGGCCTGCCGCCGCAGATCGGCCCGGACGTGCCGGGCGGGCAGGATCTGCTCGCCGGGGCCCAGGAGACCATGAACACGCTGAACGGGCTGGTGCGCCGCCTCGACGACGTGCTGGCGAGCGGCCAGGATCCGTTTCGCCGCAGCCTGGAGAACATCGAGAAGTTCACCGCCGCGCTCGGCGACAATGCCGGCAACGTGCGCGACATCCTGACCCAGACCGGCGAGGCGGCCCGCCAGATCGGCGCGCTGGCCCAGCGGCTCGACCGCGTGGCCACCCAGGTCGAGACCATGATGGAAGGGGCGACCCCCGGCCGCATCAGCTCCATCCTGCGCAACGTGGATGAGCTGACCGCCGGCCTCAATGCCCAGCGCGACAGCTTCGCCGAGCTGCTGCGCGATGCCCGCCAGGCCGCCAGTTCGCTGAGCCAGACGCTCGGCTCGGTCAACGAGGCCGTGACGACCTTCGACGTGCGGACCCTGAACCGCGCCATTGCCAATGCCGACCGCGTGGTGACGGCGCTCGACAGTGAGCGGATCAGCCGCTCCATGGCCAATATCGACCGCTTCACCCAGGCGCTCGGCGACAATGCGACGAGCGTCGACCAGCTGTTGCGCAATGCCGGGGAGGTGTCAGGCAAGCTGAATGCCATGGCTGACCGCATCGACAACCTGATCAAGAGCTTCTCGGGCGAGGGTCAGAACAACATGTTCGCCGAGTTCACCCAGACGGCCCGGGCCGTGCGCACGCTGGCAGAGCGGCTGGACACGCGCACGGCACAGCTCAGCAACTCCATCTCCGGCTTCACGGATCGCACGATCCGCGATATCCAGTCGCTGTCCGCCGACGGGCGCCGCACCTTGAGCGAGCTTGAACGCACGCTGCGTTCACTGGAACGCAATCCGCAGCGCTTCATCTTCGGCGGCTCCGGCGTGCCGGAATTCAACCGCCGCTAGGCTCATGCCTCGACCGGCACAGGAGACAGACGGGTGAGGCGTGACTGAAGCCAGGCGAAAGATGCGGATCGGGGCGGCTCTCGCCGCCGTCCTGATGCTGTCAGGCTGCTCGGCCGTCGGCTCGAACGTGCCGCGCGGCTATGATCTGATGGCGCCGACAGCCTTTCCCGGCCGGACCGGGGCGGTGCGCGGTCAGCTGCTGGTGGCCGAGCCGAAGGCGCTTGCCAGCCTCGACACCGAGCGGATCGCCGTGCGCGGGCCGGGCGGGGCCTATTCCTATCTCGCCGATGGTGCCTGGGCCGACCGGCTGCCGAAGCTGCTGCAGGCGCGCATCATCCAGGCCTTCGAGAATGCCAACCGGCTGCGCTCGGTCGGCCGGCCGGGCGACCGGCTGGCCTCCGACTGGCAATTGCTCGCCGACGTGCGCTCGTTCGAGGTGGTGGCCACCGGCACGACCGAGGTGGTGGTGGAAATGGCGGTGCGGCTGGTCAACGACCGTTCCGGCCGCATTCTCGCCGGGCGGGTGTTCTCCGCGCGCGCGCCCGCGTCCGGCACGGATGCGGCCAGTGTCGCCCGCGCCTTCAACGAGGCCGGGTCGAAGGTGCTGGCCGACATCGTGATCTGGTCGACCGGACAGATCTGAGCGTCAGCGACGCGGCGGCAGGCCCTCGAAGGCCGGCAGTCCTTCGGCGATGCAGTGGAATGGCTGTTTCTCGGCCGTGAAGATCGCCATCTGGGGCTGGCCGAAGAGCGAGGGGTCGTCCAGCGTGCCCACCTTCAGGACGACGGCCGGCAGACCCGGCCGGTGCGTGGCGATGTGCGTGCCGCAAGTGCCGCAGAACTCCCGCGTCACGGCCTTGTCGATGTCGGGGCGGGTGAAGCTGGCCGGCCGGCCAGCCGTATAGGCGAACCCGGCCGACGGCATCAGCATGAACAGGTTGGGTGCGCCGCCGGCAATGTGCTGGCAGGGCCGGCAGTGGCACTGGGCGCGCAGCATCGGCTCACCCTCGGCGCGGTAGCGCAGGTCACCGCAATAGCATCCGCCTTCGAGCGTCATGAGCCTCTCCCGGCCCTGCCGTCAGCGGCAGGAGCCGGGAGATTGTGACGAGCGCCTGGCCGGGGCAATCGGCCATTCGGATCAGTCGAACCGGCCCGATGCATGGGCGAGGAGGGTGAACACCTTGCCGGTCTCGGAGGTCAGGTAGCTGCGCGACAGCGAGCCGTCGCGGTCGTTGCGGTCGACATCGGCGAGCAGGCGCTGGAACTCGTCGATGTAGCGGTCAACGGTGGCCTGGAACTCCTCGTCGCGGCGATAGCGGCGGCGCAGCTCGTCGAAGGTCTGCTGGCCCTGGGCGGTGTAGAGGCGGCGCGAGAACACGTTGCGCTCGCCGCGGCGCCAGCGATCCCACAGCTCCGCCACCGCCTCGTGATCCACCATCCGCGCGATGTCGGCGGACAGGGCGTCGAGATTGTCGAGGGCGGCAGGTGCCGGCGCGCGCCGGGTGGCCGGCCGCAGCGGTTCGTCGCGACCCTCGGGGGTGGAGGCCCGGGCGAGCAGATCGGAGAGCCAGCCGCCGCGTTCAGTGCTGCGGGCCGGCTCGGTGCGCGGGGCAGGGGCCTCGCGCCGCGGCTCGGCTGCCGGCCGGGCGCGGACCGGCTCGGGCCTGACCGCCTCGGGCCTGACCGCCTCGGCGACGCTGCCGCGCAGGGTCACGACCGGTTCCTCGCGCACGGGCCGGCGGGCGGCCGGTGCCGGCGCGGCGGGCGCCGGCTCGGCCACGTCGAAGGCGCGGCCGGACCTCGCCACGATCTCGTTCAGCTCGGCGAGCGCCTTGATCTGGTCAGCCACGACCTTGCGCATGGCGCTGGCATTTTCCTGCGTCTCCCGGGGCAGTTCGACAAGGCCCCGCGACAGTTCGCTGCGCGTCTCGGCCAGCTCGCGCTGGATCTCCGCGGTCATGCTCTTGACCCCGGCAATCAGCGTCTCGAACCGGTCGGCCGCCTCGCGGAACAGGGCATTCATCTCGCCAGTCGCCTGCTCGTAGGCAGCCCGCATGGCATGGGTGGTGCGCTCGCGCTCCTTGCCGGTGGCCAGGCGCAGCGTCTCCGCCTGCTCGCCGATCGCGCGGGTGGTCTGGTCGGTGGTTTCGACCAGCACCCGGCCGATCTCGCGGGCGCGCATCTCGGCCGCGGCCAGGTTGTCATCGAGCAGGGCGGTGAAGCTCTTGACCAGGTTGTCCATGTCCTCGGTCTTGCCGACGAGGTTGCCGACCAGCGCCTCGATGGCCTCGCGGCGACCCTCCAGACCGGCATCGAGCCGCGTCTGAAGCTCCTCGATCTGCTCGGCGGCGCCGGCGAGCAGGCGTGCCTGCATGTCGAAGCGCTCGGTCAGCTGGCCGATATCGGCCAGCACGGAACTGGCGACCTGGCTGAGCTGGTTCACCTGCCCGGCCAGCATGCGCGTGGAGCTCTCGGCCGTGGACGAGGCGGCATTGGCGGTGGTGGAGAACTCGGTGATGCGCCGGCCGAGCTCGCCGTTGATCTCGGACAGATTGTTCTCCGTCTGGCCAGCCAGCTCGTGCAGCGTCCGGTTCGATTCGGCCAGCCGGTCGAGCAGGCCGACGATCTCGCCGCTGAGCTGCTCGGAGGTCAGGCGCATGGTGGCGACCGAGGCGCGCGCGCCATCCTCGATGGCATTGCGGAAGCTCGACGAGCTCTCCGACAGCAGGCGTGCCGCTTCCTCGCTGGATTCGGCGATGGTGCGTGTCACGTCGATGCCGGTCTCCGACAGGCTGCGGGTGATTTCCGCGCCCTTCTGGCCGATGACCTCGGCAATGGCCGTGCCGCGGTTGTCGAGCGCGCGGATCACCAGGTCGCCGACGCGGCTGATCTCGCGGGAAACCTGCTCGCCGTTCGCGCCGAGGCTGGCCACCAGGTTGCCGCCCCGCTCGTCGAGCAGGGAGGCCAGTTCGTGGGAGCGGGCGCCGAGCACGGCATTGATCTCGTTGACGCGCGTGGACAGGCCCTGGGTGATGTCGCCGGAAATGGTCGACAGGGTGCGCTCCACCTCCTCGGCATTGGCGCGCAGGGTGGCGGTGACCGCCTCGACGCGCTGGGTGAGCGTATCGGCGATGTGGGTGCCGCGCTCGTCGAGGGCGGCCGATACGGTCTCCATGCGTCCGAGCACGGCCTCCTCGAACCGCTGGACGCGGGTATCGAGCGTCTCGGCCACTTCCAGCGCGCGGATGCCGAGCGTCTGGTTGATCTCGTCGGCCTTGACCGAAAGCGTGGTGGTGATCTGGTCGGCGCGGCTGGTGAGGGTCTCGGTCACCTCTTCCGACTTCTCGGTGAGCAGGCGGCTGATCTCGCCGGACTTGGCAGCCAGCGTGTAGGTGACGTCGGCCGACTTGTCGGCCAGCGTGCGGGCGATCTCCTCCGCCCGGTTGCCCAGGTTGGCGGCGATCTCCTCGGAGGTTGCGGCGAGCGTCTGGGCAATGGTGTCGGAGCGCACCGTCAGGTTGGTGGCAATGTCCTCCGAGGTGGATGCCAGCACCCGGGCGATCGCTTCCGAGCGTTCCGTGAGATGGCGGGCCATCTCGTCCGAACGGGACGTCAGGTTGAAGGCGATCTCGTCCGACTTGGTGGCGAGGATGCGCTCCATGTCGTCCGACTTGGTGGTCAGGTTGACCACGATCTGCTCGGAGCGGTCGGCGAGGAGGCGGGCCATCTCGTCCGACTTGGAGGTCAGGTTGAAGGCGATCTCCTCCGACTTGGAGGTGAGCGTCTGGGTGATCTCGTCGGACTTGGCCGCCAGGTTGGCGGTGATCTCCGCCGACTTGTTCTCCAGGGCTTCGGTGACCGCCTTGCCGCCGTCTCCGAGCACCCTGGCAAGCTCCAGGGTGCGGCTCGCCAGCGTCGCGTTGAAGGCCTGGGCGCGCGTGTCGAGCGCCGTGTCGATTCGCTCCAGGCGGCCGTCGAGGGCTTCGGTGATGGCCTGCGACTGGGTCGCGACCCGTTCGGCGAACTCGCGGGAATCGTTGAGGATGCGGTCGGCGAGCTCGCCGCCCTTGCCGGCAATGGTCTGGTCGAGGGTGGCGATGTGGGTGGTCAGCTTGTGGTCGATCAGCGCGGTCTGGCTGGCGACCGATTCGATCAGCGTGGAGGCATGGTTGCTGACGCGGCTCTCGAAATCGCTGGTCAGGCGCGCGACCGCGTCCTCCAGGTTGATCGAATGCCGGCTGACCACGTTCTCGAGGCTGGTCGCATGATGGGCGACGCGGTTCTCGAAGCTCGCGGCATGACGGACGATGATCTCCTCGATGGCGCCGGAATGGCGGCCGAAGGCGTCGTCGAAGGTGGCGACATGCTGGGCAATGCGGCCCTCGAAGCCGGACGTGTAGCGGTTGAACGCCTCCTCCAGCGTGCCGGCATGGGCCGCCACGCGGCTCTCGAAGGTCTGCGCGTAGCGGGCGATGGCCTCGTCGAGGCTGGTCGCATGATGGGCGACGCGGCTCTCGAAGCCGGAGGTGTAGCGGGCAAAGGCCTCCTCGAGATTGCCGGCATGGGCCGCGACCTGTGTCTCGAACGCGGCGGCATAGCGGGCAATGGCCTCGTCGAGGCTGGTGCTGTAGTGGGCGACGCGGTTCTCGAAGCCGGATGTCTGTGCGGCGACGCGGCTCTCGAAGCCGGCTGCATGACGCTCGAAGGTCTCCCCGAGATGGGCCACATGCTGGCCGACCCGGTCCTCGAAGCTGGCCGAATGACGACCGATGGCGTCCTCGAACTGGCCCATGTGGTGGACGATGCGTCCCACCACCTGGTCGCCGTGGTGGCTGACCGTCTCGGTGATCGCGGCGGTGGTCTCCTGGAGCTGGCGGGCGACGGCGTCACCGCGCGTGGCCAGGGCCTCGGTGATCTCGGTGCCGATGGCGCCGAGGCGCGTCGTCAGGTCGGTGCCCTGGGTGGCGAAGGAGGCCAGCACGTCGGTGCCGGCAAGCTCGATCTCCTGGCGCAGGCTGGCGGTGCGCTCGGAAATGGCCGTGGTCACCGTCTCGCTCGCCCGGTGCAGGGCAAGCTGCACGTCCTGTGCCTTCTCGGTAAGGCTCTCGACCACCTGGATGCCGACATCGCCGATGGCGGCCTTGGCCTCGGCCGTGCGCTGGGTGATGGCCTCGGCGATGAGCTGGCCGGTGACAGCAAGGCGCTTGTCCAGCTCCTCGCCATGGGTCGTGACCGTCTGATGCAGCCGGTCGCCGGTCTCGGCGATGCGGTCGGCCAGTGCGCCGCCGCGCACGGTGATGGTCTCGGCCACGTAGCTGCCGGTCGATTCCAGCTTGCCGACCACCTCGGAGCCGCGGGTGGTGAGTTCGCTGACGAGCGTTTCACCCGTGTCGCGCAGGCGGGTCGTGACCTCGTTGCCGCGCAGCGACAGTTCGGAGACGAAGGCCTGGCCGGTCTCGCGCAGCGTGGAGGTGACCTCGCCGCCGCGGCTGGCGAGCTCGCTGATCAGCGTCTCGCCGGTGACCT
>JBKBOA010000088.1:0-7836 GCA_046295035.1 Phreatobacter sp. | reverse complement strand
GCTGATCGATGCCGGCCGGCAGGTGGTCGTGGCCGGTGACCGGCCTCCCTCGGACCTTGACGGCATGGATGAGCGGGTCCGTTCGCGCCTCGCCGGCGGGCTGACCGTGGAGATCGGCCCTCTCGACGAGAGCCTGCGCCTCGACATCCTGCGCCAGAAGCTCGAACAGGCGAAGGCCCAGCACCAGGGCTTCGATGTCCCGCCCCAGGTGCTGGCCTATATCGCCCGCAATGTCACGCAGAACGGCCGTGACCTCGACGGCGCCTTCACGCGGCTGCTGGCCAACAACCGGCTGACCAACCAGCCGGTCACGATCGAGATGGCCGAGCGATCGATCCGCGACCTCGTGCGGGTTGCCGAGCCCAAGCGGATCAAGATCGAGGACATCCAGAAGGTCGTGGCGCAGCACTACAATGTCAGCCGGTCCGACATCCTGTCGGCGCGCCGGACCGCCTCTGTCGTCCGCCCCCGTCAGGTCGCCATGTATCTGTCGAAGACCATGACGCTGCGATCCTTGCCGGAAATCGGCAGGCGCTTCGGTGGTCGCGACCACACGACGGTGCTTCATGCGGTGCGCAAGATCGAGTCGCTCGCCAGCCAGGATCTGGCGCTGAACGAGGAGCTCGAGAAGCTAAGGCGCCGCCTCAACGAGTGAGGCGGTGCCCGGTCGGTCAGGGCCTCGGCCCCGTCCAGGACGAAGCCGGCGGCGAAGCGCCGGTCAGCACTGACCGCGGGAGCGGCGATAGGGGGCGGCGTCGTTCTGCCCGGCGGCGACGGCGCGCAGCGCATCGCCCTCGGTTCGCGCGCTGGCGAAGGCGTTCTCGTAGGCCACGACGCCCAGCGGGACGATCGGTCCGGAGTCGAAGCGCACGCGGTAAAGCCTGATGTTGCGCTCCGGATCATAGCCAACGGCCTCGACCGCGCGGACGCAGGACGCGCCGACCGGCACCGTGCGGATCGACACCGTGGCGCGATAGCGGGAATGGTCGAAGTTCTCGATGATCGGACCGCCGCCGGGATCGAAATTGCTCCACTGGGCGGCAGCCGGGCCGGCCGCCAGGGCGCCGAGGCCAAGCGTGGCCGCGACCGCATAGGCCACGGGCCGGGTTGTCTGGGAGGTCGTCATCACTGTCTCCTGTTCCGACGCGGTTGGAGCCCCCTGGTCGTCCTGAGTGTCACCGTCAGCGTGATGGGTTCAAGACCCTGTTGATATAGGGGCGCCGCCCGGCCCGGGTAAGGAGGCGGAACAGGCGGGCCCGCCGCAGCCGTCCTGCCAACCCTGCCGCAGGTGTTGCAGCAGGCCATAGTCCTCGACCGCTTCCGCCATCAGGTCCTCATAGGCCCGCAGCGCTTCGGCCTCTGCGCGGTCAAGGGCCTCGAGCTGCGCCCGGATCGGCCCGAAGGCCGCCTCGAAGGCTGCGCTGCGCACCTCCATTTCCTCCTCGTCGGTCAGGAGTCCGGCCGCGCGTTCGCGGGCGAGCCGCGCCTCGAGGGCCTCCAGCTGGGGGGCCACCTGGTCGAGATGCGGTCTGAGGGCCCGGTTGGCCGGCTCGGTCATCTCCGCAAACAGCTTCCGCGCCTTGCTGTGCGCCTGATGAAACCGGTGCTCGGCCTCGCCTGCCGACTCCCCGAGGGGCAGGCGCATGGCCCGACGGAGCCTGAGGCGAACCAGGCGGGCGTCATCCAGGTCGGTGAGGCGCTCGATCAGGGTGCCGTTCTCGAAGACGAGCAGCTGCGGAATCCCGGCAATGCCGTGCTCCCGGCGGAAGCCGAAGGCCGTGTCGCCGTCGATCCGCGCCACCGCGGCCTGCGGGGCAAGCTCGATCGCCAGCTTGTCCACCACCGGCCGCAACAGCCGGCAGGACAGGCTCCAGGAAGTCGCGTAGGCCACCACCAGGAAGCCGCGGGTTGTGGCGACCAGGGCCCGGGCCGCCGCATCCTCGAGCGGCGGCCCACCCGTGCGGGTCGCGCAGATCGGTGTCAGATTCGTCGTCATGCCATGCCCTTTCCGTGCAGCGATCGCTGGCGGGCTTAGCGGCTGCCGGCACGCGCCGGCATTGCAGGCGATTGCAGCGGGTTGGCGAGGATTGGGGCGGTCGGGTCCGCAGACGTGGCGATTTGCCGGGGATGAAGCCGGCCAGGACCGGCACCGGCCTTGCAAGAGCCCGCACGGCAAGCTTGACTGACCGGCCTCTTTCCGGGCATCGGCTAGCGCCCGTGCCTTCCGATCTGGAGCAGCATTGATGAAGGTGACCGTCGAGCGGGCCCAGCTCCTCAAGGCGCTCGGCCATGTCCATCGCGTGGTCGAACGGCGCAACACCATTCCCGTGCTGTCGAACGTGCTGATGCGGGCCGAGGCGGCCTCGCTCCGGCTGAAGGCCACCGACCTCGACATCGAGGTGGTCGAGACCCTGCCGGCCGAGGTCGCCATGGGCGGCGGCATCACCGTGCCGGCCCACATGGTCTATGACATCGTGCGCAAGCTGCCCGATGGCTCGCAGGTTCAGCTCGAGACCGTCGGCGACAAGGGCACGCTGGCCGTGCGCGCCGGCCGGTCCCGCTTCACGCTCCAGACCATTCCCGAGGGCGATTTCCCGGATATTGCCGCCGGCGAGATGAGCCACCGCTTCGAGCTGCCCGCCGGCCACCTCAAGCGCCTGATCGACAAGACGCAATTCGCCATCTCCACCGAGGAGACGCGCTACTATCTCAATGGCATCTACCTGCACGTGGTCGACAGGGCCGGCACCGCCATGCTGCGGGCGGTGGCCACCGACGGCCATCGGCTCGCCCAGGTGGAGTTCGAGGCCCCCGAGGGGGCGGCCGGCATGCCGGGGGTGATCGTGCCGCGCAAGACGGTCGCCGAGGTCCAGCGGCTGGTCGAGGATCCGGAGGCGCGGGTCACCGTCGAGCTCTCGACGGCCAAGATCCGGTTCCGGTTCGGCGAGACGGTGCTCACCTCCAAGCTGATCGACGGCACGTTCCCCGACTATGCGCGGGTCATTCCGGTGGCCAACGACAAGGTTCTGACCGTGGAGAAGGGCGAGTTCGCGGCGGCCGTCGACCGCGTGTCCACGGTCTCCTCGGAGCGCGGCCGGGCGGTCAAACTCTCCGCCTCCGATGGACGGCTGCTGCTGTCGGTGACCAACCCGGATTCCGGCAGCGCAACCGAGGAGATCGAGGTCTCCTACGAGGCCGATGCCCTCGATATCGGCTTCAACTCGCGCTATCTTCTGGACATTGCCGGCCAGATCGACGGCGATACGGTCGAGCTGAAGCTGGCCGATCCCGGCTCTCCGACCCTGATCCGCGATCCGGCGGGGCCCGGTGCGCTCTACGTGCTCATGCCGATGCGCGTGTGAGGCCATGACGGCTGCCATCATCGACGGCAAGGCGGTCGCCCAGGGGGTGATCGCCCGCGCCACCGCCTTGTCCGGTGCCTTCGTCAGACAGGCCGGCCGCCCGCCTGGCCTTGCCGTGGTGCTGGTCGGCGAGGATCCGGCCAGCCAGGTCTATGTGCGCAACAAGGGCCGCGAGGCCGAGGCCTGCGGCTTCCGGTCGGAGCAGCACACGCTCGCCGCCGACACGTCCGAGGCCGATCTTCTCGCCCTCGTCGCTCGGCTCAATGCCGATCCCGGCATCGACGGCATCCTCGTCCAGCTGCCACTGCCGAAGACGATCGATGCGGGCAGGATCCTGACCGCCATCGACCCGGCCAAGGACGTTGACGGTTTCCATCCGGTCAATGTCGGGCTCATCGCCAGCGGCGAGACCGAACGGGCCCTGGTGCCCTGCACGCCGGCCGGCGCGATGATCCTGATCGAGCGCGTGCTCGGCCGCTCGCTCGCCGGCCGCCATGCCGTGGTGCTCGGCCGTTCCAACATCGTCGGCAAGCCGGTCGCCCAGCTCCTGCTCCAGCGCGACGCCACCGTGACGATTGCCCATTCGCGCACGCGCGACCTGCCCGACCTGTGCCGGCAGGCGGATGTGCTGGTCGCCGCTGTCGGCCGCCCGCAGATGGTCCGTGGCGACTGGGTCAAGCCCGGCGCCGTGGTCATCGATGTCGGCATCAACCGCATTCCGGCACCGGAGCGGGGCGAGGGCCGCACCCGCCTTGTCGGCGATGTGGCGACCGAAGAGGCCATGGAGCGGGCCGCGGCCATCACGCCCGTGCCGGGCGGCGTCGGGCCGATGACCATTGCGCTGCTGATGGCCAATACGGTGACGGCCGCGCATCTGCGGTCCGGCCTGTCGCGTCCCGATTTCGCCGCCTGACCCCGGGAGGCAGGCATGGCTGACCCGGCCGCTTTCGCCTCCTTCGTCGTGGTCGGCGCCGGTGCCATCGGCTGCCATGTGGGCGGCCGGCTGGCGGCCTCGGGGGCCAACGTGGTGCTGGTCGCGCGCGGCCGCAACCGCGAGGCCCTCGCCGCCGGGGGGCTGGCTGTCACCGATCTGGACGGCTTCCGGGCGGTCCTGGCTCCCGACCGGCTGCGCCTGGCGGCGACCCCCGAACAGGCGGCCGCGATGGCCGGTGGCAAGGCCTTCGTCCTGCTCTGCGTCAAGGGGCCGGCGACGCAGGCTGCCGCCGCGGGGCTTGCCGCATCCTTCCCGGCAGGTACGCCTGTGCTCTCGCTCCAGAACGGCATCGACAATGTCGGCCGCATCCGCTCGGCGGCCCCCGGTCTGGTGGCGCTCGCCGGCATGGTGCCGTTCAACGTCGCCCTGACGGTGACAGCCGGTCAGCCGGTGGTCGCCCATCGCGGCACGTCCGGCCACCTGCATGCCGAGGATCACCCGGCCGTCCGGACCATGGCGCCGGCCTTCGCCGCCGCCGGCCTGCCGCTCATCCTGTGCCGTGACATGGCCGCGGTGCAATGGGGCAAGCTGCTGCTCAATCTGAACAATCCGGTCAATGCGCTGTCCGGCCTGCCGCTCAAGCGCCAGCTCATGGACCGCGACTGCAGGCGCGCTCTGGCCGCCCTCCAGACGGAGGCGCTGGCCGTGATGAAGGCGGCCGGCATCCGCCCGGCCAGGGTCGGGGCCGCGCCGCCCGCGCTCATCCCGCTGATCCTCCGGCTGCCGACATGGGCCTTCGCGCGCATCGCCGCCAGCATGCTGTCCATTGACGACAGGGCCCGCTCCTCCATGCTCGACGATATCGAGGCCGGCCGGCCGACCGAGATCGACGATCTGTGCGGCGCGATCGTGCGCCTGGCGGATCGGGCCGGAACGCAGGCGCCGCTCAATCGTCGCATGATCGAGCTGATCGAGGCCCATGGCGCCGGCAAGGCCCTGTCCGGTGCGGATATCCTGGCCCGCCTGCACGCGCCATAGCTGCCGACCGATCACGCAGCCTTGATTTCCCGCCCCGAAGCCTCGATATCCGGGCCAACCCGTTCCATCACAGGCCAGACGCCATGACCGATCCGAAGGAAGGGCGCGACAGCGCGCCGAATGACGATGTGACCCGCGACGAGGCCGCCGGGGGCGCGACGCCGGCTGCCGAAACGGCGCCCGTCGATCCGCTCGAGGAAGCGCGGGCCGAGGCGGCCGGCATGAAGGACCGCCTGCTGCGCACCCTTGCCGAGATGGAAAACCTGAGGAAGCGCACCGAACGCGAGGTGGCGGATGCCCGTACCTATGCGATCAGCGCCTTTGCGCGCGACCTGCTGACCGTCGCCGACAATTTCCGCCGGGCCTTCGAGAGCCTGCCCAAGGACAGCCTGCCGGCGGAGGGGCCGGTCAGGGCCTTTGCCGACGGCGTCGACCTGACCGAGCGCGAGCTCCTCAAGATCCTCGAGAAGCACGGCGTGCGCCGGATCGAGCCGGACGGGCAGAAGTTCGACCCGAACCTGCATCAGGCCATGTTCGAGCTGCCGAACGACCAGGTGCCCTCGGGCACCGTGGTGCAGACGGTCCAGGCCGGCTACGTGATTGGCGAGCGCGTCCTGCGTCCGGCGCTGGTCGGCGTTTCCAAGGGCGGTCCGAAGGCAGCTCCCGCCCAGGCTGCCGCCGACAGCAAGTAGTCGCGCCATGACCGGGCTCCTGCCCTGGCTCGAATGGGCAGGTGTCGCGGTCTTCGCCCTGACCGGGGCGCTGGTCGCCGCGCGCAAGCACATGGACCCGTTCGGCTTCGCGCTGCTCGGCACGGTCACCGGCATCGGCGGCGGAACCCTGCGCGACGTGCTCCTCGGGATCCGGCCCGTGCCCTGGATCCTCGATCCGACCGTCGTCGTCATCTGCCTCGTGGTCTCGCTCGCCGCCTTCTTCACCGCCGATCTGTTCGAGCGGGAGGGACGCGCCCGGGCCATCCTGTGGGCGGACGCCCTGGGTCTTGCCCTGTTCACGGTCACCGGCACGGCCAAGGCGCTGGACGCCGGTGCGCCGGCCATCTCGGCCGTCATGCTCGGGGTCGTCACCGCGACCTTCGGCGGGATCATCCGCGACATCCTCGCCGGCGACGTGCCGCTGGCGCTCAGGCGCGATATCTACGTCACGGCCTCCCTGGCGGGGGCGGTGGTCTTCGTGATCGCCAACCGCTTCCTGTCGCCGGAGACGGACGATCTCATCGGCTTCGTGGTGGTCTTCGTCATCCGCGGCCTCGCCATCCGGCGCGGCTGGTCGCTGCCCCAATATGGCGGCAAGGGACAGGATGGCGGCAGGGAATAGGCGCGGCTCAGTCGACCCGTTCCAGCATGCGCCGCGGCGCACAGCGCAGGCCCTCCTCCCCGGAGCAGGTCGCGAACGAGTAGAGGATGGCGTCAGCGCGTCCGACGAGGTTCTCCACCGGCACGAAGCCCATGCTGGGGAACCGGCTGTCGGCGGAATTGTCCCGGTTGTCGCCGAGCATGAACAGGCGCCCCTCGGGCACCACCCGCTCGGGCATGTCGGCATCGACCGGCCGGCGATCGCGCAGGATGATGGCGTGCGGCCGGGCCGACCCGGGCAGCATTTCCCGGTAGGCGGTCACGGCGACCCGCGCGCCATCGGGCGCGCGATAGGTCCAGCGGCCGGATTGGGTCAGGGGCACCGGCTCGCCGTTCAGCCAGAGCCGCCCGTCGCGGATGGCGACCCGGTCGCCGGGCAGCCCGACGACGCGCTTGACGAAATCCTCGCCGTTCGCCGGATGGCGGAAGACCACCACATCGCCGCGGGCCGGCATGGCCGACGGCACGCGCCCCGTCTCACCGGGGAACCGGGGCAGATAGTCGCCGCCGACCAGCGAATAGCGGCTGTAGCCGAAAGGGAACTTGGTCGCCGCCACCCGGTCGCCGATCTCCAGCGTCGGCACCATGCTT
This sequence comes from Phreatobacter sp., assembly GCA_046295035.1. Lineage (GTDB taxonomy): Bacteria > Pseudomonadota > Alphaproteobacteria > Rhizobiales > Phreatobacteraceae > Phreatobacter. The sequence continues at coordinate 538 of JBKBOA010000088.1, read as the reverse complement.
TCCGAGGGGATGTGATAGGTGGCGAAGGCGAAGGAGCGCAGCACCACCACTATGAGCAGCGCGCTGAGGAGCGTGTTGGCCAGATCGCGAAGCGTCTTCATGGGATCCATCGTTCGGCGAAGGCGGTTGAGGTGCCTGTCGATTGCGGCCGGCCTGCGGCGAAGGCGCGGCACTATCGCCAGATCAGATGGGCGGCGAGCAGGAGCGCAATCAGCCAGAGCGCGATGGTCGATGCGCGGTTGCGCCTGGCCTCGGCCTCGCCGATGCCCTTCAGCGAATCCGGCGCCAGCACGAAGCCGTCCTTCGTCAGGTCGTCGAAGCGCTCGGACAGCATGGCGGCGCGGCCCAGCAGCGCCGGCGCCTCGGAGAGGATCCGACCGACGGCCCGCGCGCCTTCCCCCATCTCCTCGATGCGCCCGACCGGGCCGAGATTGCGGGTGATCCAGTCCCGCACCACCGGTTCGGAGGTCGTCCAGATGTCGAGCCGGGGATCGAGCGAGCGGGCGACACCCTCCACCACCACCATGGTCTTCTGCAG
>JBKBOA010000087.1:0-7853 GCA_046295035.1 Phreatobacter sp. | reverse complement strand
TGCCGCTCTCCGAGATCCGCCTGATGCGCAGCGAGGACGGCACGCTGTTCGGCGTGGTCATGCGCACCAAGCAGCAGCTGAAGGACATGCCGGAGTTCGTGGCCAGCCGCTCCTGACGCCTGACCAAACGGTTCGTCTGGAACCGGCCCCGCGCCTTCATGGCGCGGGGCCTTTCGCATGGCGGAATGCCAGGGGCCGCCTCGCGCCGGCCCAGCGCCCAGGTTGGACCCTACTGGCAGAGCCGGTGGTCGCCGGAGCGGCCGCGCCGTTCGATGTCGAGGTGCAGATGGTCGGCATGGGCCGCATCGGCACCCGGACCGAGAACCGTGGTGAACCAGCCGCAGGCGGCGCGCCGCACGGTCCCGACGAAACGCGCGGCAGCCGGATCGGCCGCTGCCTCACCGACCTGGACGCGTCGACCGTCGGCCAGGACAAACCAGCTGATATCGATGGCTTCGCCGCGCCCATGGGCGCTCGGCCGCGCCCCGGCCTCGCGGTTGCGCGGCCGGCAGGCATAGCCCGGGCCCGTTCCGAAGGCGACGAGGCCGCCGGCCGCCATGGCGCGGGCGAGCGGAATGATCAGGTCGCGGCTGAAGCCGGTCAGGACCAGGGCGAAGGCGCAGGAGAGCAGGGGCCGGTCGGGCAGGTCGATGGTCAGGCTGCCATCGGCGATGGCGCGAAGCCGGACGGGATCGGTCACGGCGCAGGTGCCCGCCGGCTCGGGTGGCTCGGCCGGTTCGAACCGGGCGCCGCGCGCGGCGAGCTGCCGGCGGCAGTCCGCCATGGACGGCGGCGAGGGGGCAGGCGGCTCCGGCGGCGTGGCGGAGACGGCGGGTGCTGCGCCGTCCGGTCTTGGCGTCGGCAGGGGCGCCGCTGCAGGGGCGCCGGAGGGCGCATCGGGCGACGCGCCTGCGGCCGGGATCAGCGATGCGCCGGCCATGGTCCAGGCGACCAGGCTCGAGGCCAGAAGCGCCCGCACGGGACGCTGCGGCTCGGCCAACGGGCCGGCCGGCCTCACGGGGAGCGCAGGCCGTGGGCCGCCATGACAAAGGCGGCGAGGATGAGAATCACGGGATTGCTGAACAGGTCGAGCATGGCGCCGGTTCCTGCCTCGGCAGAGCGGCAGAGGGGGCCGCGACCCGTCGGCCGCGGCCCCATGGGCATCAGTGAGCCGAGAAGCGGCTGTAATAGTCGAGCGACGGCATGGTGCCGTTGCCGTCATGCTTCAGCAGGTCATTGAGCTCGTAGGTTGGGGCCTGCTCCAGATCCTGCTTCGACAGGCTCACGGTGTAGCCGCCCTGTGAGGGGTTGTAGTCGAGCATGGACCAGGGAAGGGCGTGGTAGCGCTCGCCGATGCCGAGGAAGCCGCCGAAGCCGATCACGGCGAACATCACCTTGTCGGACATCTTGTCCAGCACGATGTCCTCGACGTGGCCGATCTTCTCGCCGGAGCGGTTGTAGACGCCGGTGCCGGTGACGCGCGAGGCGGCGATGGCTCGGGTGTGGCCGGAAGGAGTGGGCATGAAAGCCTCCTGTTCAGGGGGGTGGGGATACACCGGATCAACGCCCGGCCATGGCTTCCGTTCCGCCCGCTCCGGTCGCGGGGAGCGCCTTCAGCAGGTTTCGCAGCACGTCCTGAAGCACCACCGCCGGAACCGGCTTGGCGAGAAACAGGTGGGGCATGCGTCCGAGGCGCCGGTCGATCCGCTGCTCGCCGGACAGCACCACCACGCGCGCGCCCAGATCGTGCAGTTCGGCCGCCAGGCGGGCCCCCGAGGGGCCGTCGGCGAGATGGAGATCGACCAGCGCCAGATCCGGCCGGGCGAGGTCGGCCAGCGCCAGGGCCTCGTCGAAGCCGGCGGCCGTGCCGCAGCACACCGCGCCGGCTTCGGCAATCCCGGCCTCCAGCTCCATCGCCAGCAGGGGATCGTCCTCGCAGATCAGCACCTGGCGCCGCGGAGCGGCGGCGGGGCGGCGCAGGCGGCGGGCGGTCGACACGAGAAAATGCCCGGCACGTGTCTCGCCGGGCATGAGAGGAAGGCAATCGTGCATGGGGGGGGGGAATCCTGCGAAGGCTCCGGACCGGGGCTCAGGCTCCGGTGTCCTTGTTCATCTGGTGGGCGACCGCCGCGCCCAGCGCAGCGGCACCGGCCACCACCGTGGCACTGACGGCCGGGTTGGCGGCAATGGCCCTCAGGGCGGTCGGAGCGACGGCGGGAGCGACCATCAGGGCCGTCGCCGCCAGGGCATCGCGCCGCCGGCGCATGCGCCGCCGCCAGATGGCTGTTGCCAGGGCCATGATGGCGGCCAGGGCGAACAGACCGCCGGCGATCGCCAGATGGGCGATGATCGTCCCATGGGCCTCGGCAATGGCGGCGTGGGCGGCAGCAACGAGAAAGGCGCCGCCGGCTGCGCTCACCAGGGCCACAGCCGTCCAGGCCGCCACCAGGGCCGCGCGGTTGCGCGCCATGGTCCCCACCTGGCGGGCGGCGAGCAGTGACAGGCCGCGCCACATGGCGATCACCGCGAGGACAGGTAGCCGACCACGAGTCCTGCGGCGGCGGCGAGGCCGAGGGTGCGCAGCGGATGGGCCTGAACCTCGGCGGCAACCTTGTCCTGCACCTCCCCGGCCTGATCGCGCGCAGCGGTCAGCACCCGCTCGGGATCGATGCCGGCCTCCTTCAGGCGTTCACCGACCTGGGCAACCAGGGTCTCGACACCCGCCTCGGAGCCGGACGCAGTCTCGGTTGCCGCGGTTGCGTCGGCCGCCGGGGCGACTGCCTGGCGGGCGGTGTTGCGGGCTGCGTCAGCGCGGGAAGCGGCAGAACGGGAAGCGGCAGAACGGGAAGCAGCAGAACGGGTCTTGGCCATCTGACTATCTCCTTGCGGGATCGGCGGGAAACGGGCGGGGCGGCAGGCTGCCGCCGTCCTGTCCTGAAGAACGTCCGGCAAGGTCATGGGTTCCTTCCCGACGAGCGACGTCGTCATCGGCCGCATCGGGAGCTGCCGGTTCGCCCGTGCCGGCCAGGGCCTCGGCCATGGCCATGGCCACGAGCAGGATCGGGGTGGACAGGATGGCGCCGACCGGGCCCCAGAGCCAAAGCCAGAAGACGAAGGACAGGAACACCACGAAGGGCGACAGCATCAGCCGCCGCCCGATCAGGACCGGCGCCAGCAGATTGCCTTCCACCATCTGGAGCAGGAAGAAGGCGGCGGCCGGCCACAGGATCTCCACCGGCGTGCCGCCGTTCATCAGTCCCGCGCCGAAGATCAGTGCGGTCACGATGAGCGGCCCCACAAAGATCAGGTAATTGAGGGTGAAGGCGAGCGCACCCCAGAACAGCGGATAGGGAAAGCCGGCGGCCCAGGCGATCAGGGCCGTGATGGCGCCGACGCCGAGATTGATGACGGAGACCACGCCGAAATAGCTGGCGATGCGCTGCTCGACCTCCTCGAAGAAGGTGCCGGCGAGCTGGCGCGCATCGCGTCCAAGGCACAGGCGCAGGATGCTCGCCTTCAGCCGGCGGCGGGCCGCCAGATAGAAATAGACGGTGGCGACGAAGATGAGCAGGCTGCCGGCGGCGCTCGTCGATGTCATGGCGATGTTGAGCAGCGGCGACAGCGAAAGCCCGCCGGAGACCTCGACCTGCGGTGCCCCGCCGGGGGTCTCGGCGGCCCACTGGATGCGCCGCAGGAAGTTGAACAGCCCGTCCAGCCGCGCCTTCAGGATCTCGAGGATGGCCGGAATCTGGTCCGCGCCCATGGCCACCGGAGCGGCCAGCGCGGCGATGATGGTCATCAGGAAGAGCGCGCCGCTGCCGACGACGAGGGCTGCGGCCAGCCCATGGGGCAGGCCGCGCTTCACGAGGGCATCGGCCACCGGCCCGAGGACAATGCCGAAGACAATGCCAGCCGTCACCGGAACCGCCACCGGCTGGGCGATGGCGAGCGCGGCGGTCGCCAGGATGACGAAGATGCCAACCGTCGCCCAGCGGGCGATCGGGTCATGGTCGCCGGGCAGCCAGAAGCCACGATCCGCGCCGGGGGGGTCCGGATCGTCGGTCTGCCGGGGCGTGAAGCGCAACAGGTCGCCGTACATGGATCCGGTCCTCGTGGCGGGACCGGCCTCGTGCCGGCTCGACCGCCAACCGGATCAACCGGCGGACCGGTCGATGGTTCCTCGGGCGGCCGCCTCAGCGCTGTTCGTCGGCCCGCAGAACCACGTCGAGGCGCGCCCGCACACCCTCAGGGCGGTACTCGACCGCCACCTCGCCGCCAAGCTGCGAGGAGAACAGGCGCTTCAGCAGCAGCGAGCCGAAGCCCTGACGCGACGGCGTCGCGACCTCGGGTCCGCCGCTCTCGGTCCATGTCACCGACAGGCGCGGCTCGGGTTCGGCGCCGTCGGTCTCGATGCGCACGTGCACCCGGCCGGCCGGCACCGACAGGGCGCCGTATTTCACGGCATTGGTGGTCAGTTCATGGATGGCCATGCCGACCGTCACCGTCATGTCGCGCGGGATCGTGATGTCCGGGCCGTCGATGGTCACGCGGTCCGAGCCCATGCCGGTATAGGGTTCGAGCTCGCCCCTCAGGATGTCGTGCAGCTGTGCGCCGGCCCAGGCCTCGCGGGTGAGGAGGGAATGGGTCCGGCCGAGCGAAACCAGCCGCTCGGCAAAGTCCTCGCGGAACTCGGCGAAGGTCGTGGCCGAGCGGCCCGTGGTTGAGGCGATCGCCTGGACGGTGGCGAGGATGTTCTTGACCCGGTGATGCAACTCACGGATCAGCACCTGCTGGTTTTCCTCGGCCTGCTTGCGGCGGGAAATGTCGAGCCCGGTTCCCAGCACCTGCGTGATCCGCCCGGCCGCGTCACGCTGGAACGGCGTCTCGCGGATCAGGAACCAGCGATAGCTGCCGTCCGCGTGGCGCAGCCGGTACTCGGCCTCGCGCACCTCGCCGTCGGCCAGGCGCCGGATCGCCCGGCCGAAGCGCGCGAGCGCCTTGCGGTCGTCGGGATGGATCAGCGCGTTCAGCTCGGCAATGCTGCGCCCCTGCAGCTCGGACGGCGCATAGCCCAGGGATTCCTGCACCTGCGGATTGACGTAGGCGTTCTGCCGACGCCGGACATCGGTGATGTAGATCATGTTCGGGGCCGAGAGCATCAGCCGCTCGAGCCGGGCCTTTTCTTCCGCCAGCGCCTCGTCGGCGAGCCGGGCGGCGGTCACGTCCTCGCAGAAGGCGCCGATCGCGCCGACCTCGCCGTTCGCCTTGCGCACGGGAAACAGATGGGCTCGCCAGGTGCGGAAGGGATAGATCAGATGAGCGATCTCGCCCTGGAGCTCGATGTTGCGCTGCGTCTCGCCGGCCAGCACGCGCTCCATGACCGGTCGCAACCGGCTCTCGAAATGCGGAATGAGCGCGAAGACCTCGCGGCCGACATGGTCGGCGACCGGCCGGCCGTCCATGGCTGCCAGGGCCTCGTTGACGCGCAGGAAGGTGAAGTCGCGGTCGATCAGCGCCAGCCCGACCGGCGCGTGGTCATAGACCGATTCCAGTTCGCTGATGCGCTGCTCGAGCTGTTCCTGCGTCGCCACCAGCGCCTGCTCGCCGAGCTTGCGGTCGTGCATGTCAGTGCAGGTGCCGAACCAGCGTTCGATCCGCCCGCTGGCGTCCCGGATCGGCTCGCCGCGCCCGATGAACCAGCGGTAGCTCCCGTCGGCGCCCTTCAGCCGGTATTCGATCTCGTAGGGGGCGCCGGTCGCCACGCTCCGGTTCCAGCGTTCCAGCGTCCGGTCGAGATCGTCGGGATGCAGCACCTCCTTCCAGCTCCAGCCGGCCGAGGCGTCGGGGCTCCGGCCGGTATAGTCGGCCCAACGATCATTGAAGTAGTCGACGAAGCCGTCGGGCCGCGCTGACCAGACCAGCTGCGGCATGGCATTGGCGATGGTCTGGAACTTGCGCTCGGTTTCCTGCAGGGCCTCGTCGGTGGCGCGCAGGCGCTCGGCCGTGCGCATGCGCCGGGCCTCGGCATCGGCATAGTCGCGTCGCACCGTCGAGAGGATGCGCGCCGAGGCCAGCATGGCGATGCCGAGCGTTGCAGCAATGAGGCTGAGACCGATCAGCGCGACCGGTGCGATCGTCGCGGTGAAGGACCGGCTGAACACCGCCTCGGGAATGGCGAGCACCGCGGCGAAGCCGCTTGCCGGCGCGCGCGCGATGGCGAGCGTTGCCGGCAGGTTCTCCACCGTGCGCGTGCGCAGGATTCCGGTTGCCTGGGTGGCGAGGGCCTGGCGAACCGCGGGGACCGCCTGCGAGCCGACGAAGCGCGCCTCGTCGCGCGTGCGCGCGGCCACCCGCTGGCCGGCATCGAGGATGGCTCCGATCCAGTCGGCCGGCATGGTCTGCTGGGTCAGGGCCTCGCGCAGGAGCCGGGAGGGAATGACCTGGGCGACGACGACACGTTCGCCGTTGCGGGCCACGGACGGCAGGCCGGCCACGATGACCGGCTCGTTCATCGGACTGTCGACAATGACGCCGGTGACGGTCAGCGCGTTGCGCGCCAGGGCGTCCTCGACCAGCTGGCGCGTCTGTGCGTCCAGGGCCGGGCCGCCCGTCCCGATGGGGAAATAGGTGTTGAGCATGCGCTGCCCGCGGGCATCGAAGATCGCCACGAAGGTGCCGTCCTGCGCCGAAGCCTGGGCCTGGCGGTAGAGCGACAGCCAGTCGCCGGCTGCCAGAGAGGGGGACGCCGCCAGTGCGCGCAGATAGCCCTCGGCCCGCTGCAACTGGCCGTCCACGCCGTGGGCAACGGCCCGCGCGGTCTCGACCAGGCGCGCCTCGATGCGGCCGCGCTCGCTCAGATGCGCCTGCCAGACGGCGCCAACGCCCACCGCCAGCAGCGGCACGGCAATGCCGACGATCAGAAGCACCAGTCGCTTGCGCAGGGAATGCAGGCGCCGCCGATCATCCTCCTCGGAAACCCTGGGGGGCGGCGCCTGGCTTGGCATCGCATCCATCAGTCCGGCCCGCGTCGCATGGCCCGCGCAACGGGCTGATGAAGGGTGGAAAGGCTCGTCATCTGTCTCTGACTCGGACTCGTTCGGGAAAGGCAGAACCCTGTCTGGTCACGCGGACCAGCCCCGTCAACGCACGAGGCCCCGGAAAGTTCCGCAACCATCGGCGGGAACCCCGGCAGGGCCTCGCGGGTTGTCCGGCTGACATCTCGATGTCGGTCGGGCCCGGTCATGGGCCGGGCCAGATCCATCAAGGACAGGAGAAAACCATGGGTACGCTTCTGCACTGGGCCGTCGTGTTCCTGATCGTCGCTCTGGTCGCGGCCTTCCTCGGCTTCGGCGGCGTTGCCGGCACCGCCATGAGCGGCGCGCAGCTGCTCTTCTGGGTGGCGATCGTGCTGTTCGTCGTGTCGGTGGTGGCCGGCCTGATCAGACGCGCCTGACGGAGCCTTGAGCTTTCGCCACCTGCCATCAGCATCGGACGGCCCGCGGGCACCGCCGCGGGCCGTCTGTCGTTCGGGCGGCGCCCTCGCCGCCCCGCCGCGCCGCGGGACCTGTCCGGCAAGCCGTGAAGACGGGTGAGCGGCGCTTCTGCCTGGCTGCTGTCCGCCATGCCAGCCCGAGACCCGCGCGCGCCTCGCGCATGACAAGACGGCCCCGGCAGGATGTGCCGGGGCCGTCAGATGGCCGGTGTCTGGTGCCGGCCGTCAGTGCCAGAAGAAGGCCAGCAGCAGGATGATCGGCAGGGGGATGCCCAGCATCCACAGCAGCAATCCGCGTCCAAGACCCATGTCGCTCTCCTCGTTTCGGATGGTCTGACAGATCAACGTCCGGTGGCCTTGC
>JBKBOA010000086.1:0-8244 GCA_046295035.1 Phreatobacter sp. | reverse complement strand
CCGGTCACGCGAGCGGCTGGCCGAACGGGGCCGGGCCTCGGACGCGCGGGCCTCGCCCTTCGCTCCGCCGCGACGGCTGTCGCGGCCGGCGCCGCGCCGGTCCCGGCGGGCCTCTTCGGCCTCCTCGGCCGCCACCGCTTCGCCCTCCCAGGGGATCGACTGGCCGATCAGCTTCTCGATGGCGCCCAGGAGCTTCAGGTCGTCGGCCGTGACGATGGTGATGGCGGTGCCGAGCCGGCCGGCCCGGCCGGTGCGTCCGATGCGGTGGACATAGTCCTCGGCATGGTGGGGCGTGTCGTAGTTGAAGACGTGGCTGACATCCGGAATGTCGAGACCGCGGGCGGCGACATCGGAGGCCACCAGGAGCTGGGTCGTGCCGTCACGGAAGGCGGCAAGGGCAGCCATGCGCGCCCGCTGGTCCATGTCGCCATGCAGGGCCGCGACCGAGAAGTTGTGCTTCATCAGGGATTTGTAGAGCGTGGCGACTTCGCTCTTGCGATTGCAGAAGATGATCGCGTTCTTCAGGTTCTCGGCCTTGCGGATCAGCTCGCGCAGCACCTCGCGCTTCTCGAAGTCCTTGCGGCCGGAGCGCACCAGCTTCTGCGTGATGGTGGTGGCGGTGGAGGCGGCGCGGGAGACCTCGACCTTCACCGGATTGTGCAGGAACTGCTCGGTGATGCGCTGGATCTCCGGGGGCATGGTGGCCGTGAAGAACAGCGTCTGGCGGGTGAACGGCACCATCTTGCAGATGCGCTCGATGTCCGGGATGAAACCCATGTCGAGCATGCGGTCGGCCTCGTCGATGACGAGCAGCTCGACGCCGGTCAGCAGCAGGCGGCCGCGTTCGAAATGGTCGAGCAGGCGGCCGGGCGTGGCGATCAGCACATCGACGCCACGGGTCAGCTTGGCATCCTGGTCGCCGAAGGAGATGCCGCCGATCAGCAGGGCCACGCTCAGCTTGTGGTTCACGCCGTACTTGATGAAGTTCTCTTCGACCTGCGCGGCGAGCTCGCGCGTCGGCTCCAGGATCAGCGTGCGCGGCATGCGGGCGCGGGCGCGGCCTTCCTCCAGCATGGTCAGCATGGGCAACGTGAACGCCGCCGTCTTGCCGGTGCCGGTCTGGGCGATGCCGAGCACGTCGCGGCGGGCCAGGACATGGGGAATGGCCTGGGCCTGGATCGGGGTGGGATTGGTGTAGCCGGCCGCGGCCACGGCGGCTTGAACCTTGGCGCTGAGGCCGAGTTCGGAAAATGACATTGCGTGGAGGTGTCCTCTGGCTGTCGCAGGGTCTTCGATGTGAAGGAGGCGTACGGCGCGAAGCGTGATCGCGCGGATCGGCCCCTAGAACCCACGAGGCCGGACGGACGGGCGAAGACTCGCCGGAACGGAGCCTTCGTCGCGGTGCAACATAGTGACCGGCGGCGAATTGTCAATGAAGGGGCCGCGTGGCAGTGCTGCGGCGCTGTCGATTCGTCGGGGGCTTCCCGGGGATCGGCACCAGCCACGTGAAGGAGTGCCCATGGCCGCCTTGCCGCTCGTCCTGGTTCCCGGACTGAACTGCACGGAGCTGCTGTTCGGACCGCAGGTCGCGCGCTTTGCTCCGGAGCGCCCGGTGACGGTCGCCGATCACCGACAGGGCGAGACGATCGAGGCCATCGCCCGCCAGCTCCTGAAGGAGGCGCCGCCGCGCTTCGCGCTCGCCGGCCTGTCCATGGGAGGCTATGTCGCGCTGGAGGTGATGCGCATGGCGCCCGGGCGCGTCGAGCGGCTCGCCCTGATCGACACCCGCGCCAGCCCCGACAGCCCGGAGGACCGCGAGATCCGCAACGTCACCATCCGCCTCGCCGAAACCGGCCGCTTCGACGAGATCCATGCCGCGCTCTGGCCGCGACTCGTTCACCTCTCGCGCCTGCGCGACGAGGTGTTGCAGTCAACCGTCATGGCGATGGCGGAAGCGACCGGACCGCGCGTGTTCATCCGTCAGCAGAAGGCGGTGATGAGCCGGCGCGATTTCCGGCCTGGCCTTGCCGCCATCGCCTGTCCGACCCTGGTGCTGGTCGGCGACCAGGATGCCGTCACGCCGCCGTTCATGGCCGAAGACATGGCTGCCGCCATCCCCGGTGCGCGGCTGGCGACGGTGCCGGACTGCGGCCATCTGTCGACGCTCGAGCGGCCGGAGGTGGTCAACGCCGCGCTCGCCGCCTGGCTCGCCGCGTGATCAGCGCAGCGCCGAAAAGCTCACCTCGCCGGGCGGGCCGATGACCAGGAGATAGCGCCGGCTGCGGCCCGATGTCAGCGCCGTGCCATCGAACGCCACGCGCGCGCCATACACGTCCGGCTCGATGCGATAGTCCTCGATGCGCACCCGCCAGTCGTGGATTTCCGGGATCTCCTCCGTCGCCACGCTGGCGAGCCGGCCGGTGCGCTCGTCGGCGACCTGAAGCCACTGCACGTAGAGACGCATGGCGCCATCGGGTGAGGCGGTGCGCAGCAAGACGAGGCGCAGCGGGCCGCTGCGCTCGCCCTGCCGCCACTGGCCCGCCGCGCGCAGGAACATCACCTCGGTCGGAATGGCGGAGAGGATGCGCAGGGGATCGGACTGCGGCAGGGCGGGACCGGACGATGCCAGCATCAGGAAAAGGCACAGGCCGATCCGCCCGACAGCCCGCCGTCCCGCCATGGCTCAGATATCCAGTTCCTGGGCGAACTCTGCCCGCTCCTGGATGAAGGCAAAGCGCGGCTCGGCCTTGGCCCCCATCAGGCGCTCGACGCTCTCGGCGGTTTCCGGCCGCTCCTCCGGCACCACCTGGACGCGCAGCAGCGTGCGCACCTTCGGATCCATGGTGGTTTCCTTCAATTGCGCCGGCATCATCTCGCCGAGGCCCTTGAAGCGGCCGATCTCGACCTTCTGGTTGCCCTTGAACGCGGTCCTCAGCAGCTCGTCCTTGTGCGCGTCGTCGCGGGCATAGAGGGTCTTGCCGCCCTGGGACAGACGATAGAGCGGCGGCACGGCCAGATAGAGGTGGCCGTTGTCGATGAGCCGCGGCATCTGCCGGTAGAAGAATGTGATGAGCAGGCTTGCAATATGGGCGCCGTCGACATCGGCATCGGTCATGATGATGACCTTCTCGTAGCGCAGGTCATCGTCGCGATAGTGCGCGCCGGTGCCGCAGCCGAGCGCCTGGATGAGGTCGGCCAGCTGCTGGTTCTGCGCCAGCTTGTCGCGTCCCGCCGAGGCGACGTTGAGAATCTTGCCGCGCAGCGGCAGGACGGCCTGGCTCTGCCGGTCGCGCGCCTGCTTGGCCGAGCCGCCGGCCGAGTCGCCCTCCACGATGAACAGTTCCGAGCCCGCCGCCGAGGTGTTGGAACAGTCGGCCAGCTTGCCGGGAAGGCGCAGCTTGCGCACCGCGGTCTTGCGGCTCACGTCCTTCTCGGCCCGCCGGCGCAGGCGCTCCTCGGCGCGTTCGATCACCCAGTCGAGCAGGCGGTTGGCCTGGTTCGGATTGCCCGCCAGCCAATGGTCGAACGGATCGCGGATGGCGTTCTCGACGATGCGGGAGGCTTCGGCCGTCGCCAGCTTGTCCTTGGTCTGGCCCTGGAACTCCGGCTCGCGGATGAACACCGAGAGCATGACGCAGCAGCCCGACAGGATGTCGTCGGTGGTGATCTGGGCCGCCCGCTTGTTGCCGGTGCGTTCGGCATGGTCCTTCAGGCCGCGCAGGAGGGCGATCCTCAGGCCCTGCTCGTGGGTGCCGCCGTCCGGCGTCGGGATGGTGTTGCAATAGGAGGAGATGAAGCCGTCCTGATCGCCGACCCAGCCGATGGCCCATTCGGCCGAGCCATGGCCCTGACGATCGATCTTGCCGGCAAACAGATCGGGATGGACGCGGGTCGCCCCCTCCAGCGTGGCGGCCAGATAGTCCTTCAGTCCGCCGGGGAAGCGCAGGACCGCCTTCTCCGGCGTGTCGGTGCCCTTGACCAGGTCCGGGTCGCAGGACCAGCGGATCTCCACGCCGCCGAACAGATAGGCCTTGGAGCGCGCCATCCTGAACAGCCGCGCCGGCTTGAAATGGTGCGTCTCCTTGAAGATCTCCGGGTCGGGGCGGAAGCGCACCTTCGTGCCGCGCCGGTTGTTGACCCGGCCAAGCTCCTCCAGACCCGTCTGCGGGATGCCGCGCGAGAAGCGCTGGCGGTAGAGCATCTGGCCGCGGGCGACCTCCACCTCAAGCTCGACCGAGAGCGCGTTGACCACCGAGACGCCGACGCCGTGCAGGCCGCCGGAAGTCTCGTAGACCTTGGAGTCGAACTTGCCGCCGGCATGGAGCGTGCACATGATGACTTCGAGCGCCGACTTGTCCGGAAACTTCGGATGCGGATCTACCGGAATGCCGCGCCCGTTGTCGGTGACGGTCAGCGAGCCATCGGCGGCCAGCTCCACCTCGATCCAGGTGGCATGGCCGGCCACGGCCTCGTCCATGGCATTGTCGATCACCTCGGCGAAGAGGTGGTGCAGCGCCTTCTCGTCGGTGCCGCCGATATACATGCCCGGGCGCCGGCGCACCGGCTCCAGGCCCTCCAGCACCTCGATGTCGGAGGCCGAATAGCCCAGCTCGCCGGGCGTGGCCGGGCCGCGCTGCGGCCGCGCCGATTCCGGTTTGGGGCGCTGGGGCGCCGCCTTCTGGACGGCATCGCGCGCAGACCCGAACAGATCGCTGTTGTCCATCGTTCACCAGCTCTGGCCGCCTTGCGGCCCCGAATCATTCCTGCCCATCATGCCATGCGCGATGGCCGATGCGAACGGAACGGAAACGCCCTGTGGAGCGTTGCTGACAGGACGCCGCCAGCCGCAGCCGTCATGGGCGCCGCTGATCCTGCAACGGTCCCCCCTCGTAAACAGGTCGAGGGGCAAAGGAAACCGCCATGCTGATGAAATCCGACCGGCCGGACCCTCGACAGACCGCGCCGACCACGGGCGCCCGCCTTGTCGTCCATGGGGCCTTCGTGCTCCTGTGCTTTGCGGTCGCCGCTGCCGGGGGCCTTGCCAATTCCTACGGGCTGACGGACTGGTATCCCACGCTGGTCAAGCCCTCGTTCAACCCGCCGAACTGGGTGTTCGGGCCGGTCTGGACGGTTCTCTACCTGATGATCGCCGTGGCCGGGGCCCGGTTCTGGCTCTCGGCCGTGCCGGATGGCGGGCACGCCATGGCCGCCTGGTGGGTCCAGCTGGTGCTCAATCTCGCCTGGTCCTGGGTGTTCTTCTTCGGGCAGGCCATCGGCTGGGCGCTCGTGGTGATCGGCGGTCTCTGGCTGTCGATCGTGGCCACGATCACGGCCGGCTGGACGAAGGACCGGTTGGCATCCCTGCTCCTGATCCCTTATCTGTGCTGGGTCAGCTTTGCGGCCGTGCTCAACTTTGCCATTTGGCGGCTGAACGGCTAGTTCCGGAAGGCGGAAGCCATGACCTTCACCGCACTCGTGCCCGTGGCCGTCGGCGCCGTTGCCGTGGTCCTTGTCCTCGGCCTCATCAACATGATGCGAGGGGGCTCGGCCTCCACCTCGCAGAAGCTGATGCGCTGGCGCGTCGGCTTGCAGTTCGTCGCCATCGTCATCATCGTCATCGCCATCTGGCTGAAGGCGGGCGGCGGCTGAGGGCAGCATGGTCAAGCTGAACAGGATCTACACCCGCAAGGGCGACGACGGCACGACCGGGCTTGCCGCCGGGCCCCGCCGGCTGAAGTCGGACCTGCGCATCGCCTCCTATGGCGACATCGACGAGGCCAATTCGGTCATCGGCATCGCCCGTCTGCACATGGCCGGCGATCCGGAGGTGGATGCCATGCTGATGCGCATCCAGAACGACCTGTTCGACCTCGGTGCCGATCTGGCGACCCCCGAAACGGGCGAGGATCTCGGCTATGAGCCCTTGCGCATCGTCGACAGCCAGGTGAAGCGGCTCGAGCAGGAAATCGACCGGCTGAACGGCGAGCTCTCGCCGCTGACGAGCTTCATCCTGCCGGGCGGCAATGCGGCGGCCGCCTATCTGCACCTGGCCCGCACGGTCGTCCGCCGGGCCGAGCGGCTGATGGTCGACCTGGCCCGCAAGGAGGGCGAGACGGTCTCCGCCGCGGCGCTGAAATACGTGAACCGGCTGTCGGACTTCCTGTTCGTTGCGGCGCGCTATCTCAATGACCGGGGCCGGGCCGACGTGCTCTGGGTGCCGGGCGGCAACCGGTAGGGCGGGGCCTTGGTCCCCGAACTGGAGACGGCGCGGCTGACGCTGCGCCCGCGCGCCCCGTCCGACATCGAGGCCTTCGTCGCCATGGACAGCGACGACGTGATCCGCCGCTACCTGCCGCCCATGTTTCGCGACAATTTCCATGCGGCCGATTACCGGGTGGCACTGCCAGAGCGCATGGCCGCGGACCACGGGCCGGGCCTCGGCCACTGGACGCTGAGGCTGAAGGACGCGGCGCAGACCTTCGTCGGCACCGTTCTCCTGGTCCCTGTGGAGGGCACGGGACCGGACATCGAGATCGGCTGGCGCCTGCCGCAAGCAGCCTGGGGCCAGGGCTATGCGCGCGAGGCCGCGCGCGCGGTGATGGATCACGCCTTCGGGACGCTCGGTCTTGCCGCGGTCATCGCCTTGATCCATGCCGACAATGTCAGGTCGGCCGCCCTCGCCGAACGGCTGGGGCTGAGGCGGGTCGGCCGGCGGACCGCCTATGGCACCGTGTTCGATCTCTACCGGCTCTCACGGCCCGCCTGATCGGCCTTGCGGGGGCGTTCCCGGCCGAACCGGCGCCTTGACAGCCTTTGCCTTTGCCATCACAACACGCGGCCATGAAGACGATGTCGACCGGCACCCGACGCGAGCGCCTCATCCGCCGATGAGCGCGTGCGGCCGTGTGCCCTGATCCATTCGGTCGCCGCGCTTGCCCGAGCGCGGCGTTTTTTGTTTGCGAACCCTCCCATCCGACATCGCGCATCCAGCGGAGACTGCCATGGCGACCAAGGCCCGAATCGCGATCCTCGGCGCGTCCGGTTACACCGGCGCGGATGCGGTCCGCCTTGCCGCGCGTCATCCGCATGTCGAGATCGCGGCCCTGACTGCCAACACCCACGCCGGCAAGGCCATGGCCGAGGTGTTCCCGCACTTCTTCATGCTCGACCTGCCGAAGCTGGTGGAATGGGAGAAGGTCGACTGGCGCGGGCTCGACGCCGTCTTCTGCGGGCTCCCGCATGGCACCACGCAGGAGATCATCGCGGCGGTGCTGGCGGCCAATCCCAACATCAAGATCCTGGACATGTCGGCCGATTTCCGGCTGCGCGACCCGGCGACCTATGCGGAATGGTATGGCCACCCGCATCAGGCCCTGGAGCTGCAGAAGGAAGCCGTTTACGGCCTGACCGAACTCTACCGCGACGCGATCACCCGGGCGCGGCTGGTCGCCTGCCCGGGCTGCTACCCCACGGCGACGCTGCTTGCGCTCGTGCCGATCGCCAAGGCTGGCCTGATCCATGCCGACGACATCATCGTGGACGCCAAGTCGGGCGTCACCGGCGCCGGCCGCGGCCTCAAGCAGAACACGCTGTTCTCCGAGGCCGGCGAGGGGCTGTCGCCCTATTCGATCGGCAAGCATCGCCACGCCCCCGAGATCGAGCAGGAGATCGGCGTGGCGGTCGGGGCCAGGGTGACGGTCAATTTCACCCCGCACCTCATCCCGATGGCCCGCGGCGAATTGTGCACCTGCTATGTCAGGCTCAACGGCGCAAGCGCCGATGACCTGCGCCAGGCGCTGTCCGAAGCCTACCGGGACGAGCCCTTCGTCCACGTGGCGCCGAAGGGGGTGATGCCCCAGACGCAGAACGTGCGTGGCTCGAACTATGTGCAGATCGGCGTCTTCGCCGATCGGATCCCCGGCCGGGCCATCGTCATTTCGACCCTCGACAATCTCGTGAAGGGGTCGGCGGGCCAGGCGATCCAGAACATGAACCTCGTGCTCGGCTATCCCGAGACCCTCGGCCTGGAGCAGATCGCGCTGTTCCCGTGAACAGGCCGCCAGGGCCGGCCGCCGGCCGGCGGCCTCACTCCACAGTGAAGTCCGAGGGCTTCCAGGGCATCTTCGGATAGGTCGGGTTCATGGCCTCGAGCGTGTCGCGCACGATGGCGGCGACGATGCAGTTGCGCGCCCATTTGCGGTCGGCGGGCACCACGATCCACGGGGCGGCATCGGTCGAGCAGCG
>JBKBOA010000085.1:0-8726 GCA_046295035.1 Phreatobacter sp. | reverse complement strand
GGGGCGATGTATCGGCTCTCGCCGGGCTGCGGGGCGACAGCCGTTTCCTGCAGATCAGCGCCCCGGTCCAGCAGGGCAATTCCGGCGGGCCGCTGCTCGACAGGAGCGGACGCCTGGTCGGTATCGTCACGTCCAAGCTGAATGCCACCCGCATCGCCCAGGCCACCGGCGACATTCCCCAATCGGTGAACTTCGCCATCCGGTCCGAACTGGCTGAGCTCTTTCTGCGGCGCCATGGCCTGCGCCCCGAACTGGCCCCGGACAGTGCGCCCCGCCTCGAGCCATCGGCCGTGGTCGAGGCCAGCAAGGATGCGGTGCATCAGGTGGCCTGCATCCGCCGGTAGCCGGCTCGCCATCCGGGCAGGCCACGGCAGGAGCAGCCGTCGGCGTGTCCGGCAGCCGGGATCCTTGACACCCTTGCGAGTGCCCCTGGGGAAACGGGCGCCGGCGTCAGGGCGGCGCGGTTCAGCCTGCGCCGCCAGACGAGACGACAGGCGCGCGCCGCGATGCAGGCCAGCCAGAAGGCCCAGAATCCTTATCAATCTGGAACCGGTGATTGCCGACCTGGCACTGGTCGGAGGCAGGGGCGTGCCCATGCTCGGGGCGGGGCTGTCATGCCTGACGGCGCTCCCACGCAGTGGGGCGGCGGTGGCCCGCGCCATGACCGACGGTGCGGACTCGGCCGAAGGCGTTAGCCGGGACGGACAGGCTGCATCGGTCGGAACGGGCTGCCTCGCGCCGGCGGGCCGGAGGTTCGCGTGACCGGTCGCAAGCGGCGAACGGGCGTGAGGGCGGGTCAGCGATGGCCGCGTTCCCGGGAGGAGGATGGTGGGCCCGGCAGGACTCGAACCTGCAACCAAGCGGTTATGAGCCGCCGGCTCTGACCATTGAGCTACAGGCCCCCGTCCGCGCCTCACGGCGCAGGGCCGCCGCGAAACGGCTGCAATCCGGCCCCTTCGACGGCAGGATGCGGTGATGGCATCCTTCGCCCCGCGGCGTCAACGCCGCTCCCGTCCCGAGGTCGTCATGCAGCCGCTGTCCTCCGCCCCGTTCGTCAGCCCGCGCCGCCGGATGCTCGCCGCGGCGCTCGCAATCCTTGCCCTGTCGTCCCTGCCCGCGGTGGCGCAGGAGCGGCCGGCCGTCCGCTCCGTCACCATGCAGGGCGAGGGCGAGGCCTCGGCCGCTCCCGATCATGCCCTGGTGGCCGGCGGCACCCAGTCCCAGGCGCGCACCGCCCGCGAGGCCATGGACGCCAATGCGCGCGCCATGCGCCAGGTGCAAGAGGCCCTGAAACAGGCCGGCATCGCCGAACGCGACGTGGTCAGTTCCGGCCTCAGCCTCAGACCGCAGCTCGACGATGGCACGGCCGGCGGCCGGCCGCGGGTCACCGGCTATGCCGCAGGCCATCGCCTGCAGGTGCGGGTGCGCGACCTGGCCCAGCTGGGCGAGGTGCTCGATCGCATGGTCCAGGCCGGCGCCAACCAGATCGACGGCATCACGCTGGCTGTCACCGACTGGTCGAAGAAGGTCGACGAGGCGCGCATCGCCGCCGTGGCCGATGCCCGCCGCAAGGCCGAGCAGCTGGCCAGGGCTGCGGGCGCGCGCCTGGGCAAGGTCCTGACCATCGAGGAGCACGGCGGCGCCCCGCCGCCCATGCTGCAGCGGTCCGGTGCGCCGATGGCCGCCTCGGCCTCCCCGGTCCCGATCGCGACCGGCGACCAGACGTTCCGCCTGTCGGTGACGGTGACCTGGGAGCTCCTGGACTGAAGGCAGGCGATGGCTTCGGGTCCGGCGCGCTCACTCGGCCGCGTCGGACCGGTCGCCGAACTGGATGGAGACGTAGTGGGCATAGAGCCCGTTGCGCGCGATCAGTTCGGCATGGCTGCCCGTCTCGACCACCCGCCCGGCCTCGATCACCAGGATGGTATCGGCCCGCATGACGGTGGACAGCCGATGCGCGATGACGAGGCAGGTGCGGCCGGTCATCAGCCGGTCGAGCGCGCGCTGGACCGCATATTCGCTTTCCGAATCGAGCGCCGAGGTCGCCTCGTCGAGCAGCATGATCGGTGCATCCTTGAGGATCGCCCGGGCAATCGCCACGCGCTGGCGCTGGCCACCCGACAGGCCCTGGCCGTGCTCGCCGATGAGGGTGTCGTAGCCCTCCGGCATGGCCATGATGAAATCGTGGGCCTGGGCCGACTTGGCCGCCGCAACGATATCCTCCTCGCTGGCTCCCGGACGACCGACGGCAATGTTCTCGCGCACCGTGCCCTGGAACAGGAACACGTCCTGGCTGACGAAGCCCATGGCACCGCGCAGCGAGGCGAAGGTCACGTCGCGGACATCCTGCCCGTCGATGCGGATGGCCCCCTGCTTCACGTCAAAGAAGCGCTGAACCAGCGAGATGATGGTCGACTTGCCGCCGCCCGAAGGGCCCACCAGCGCAGTCGTTCGCCCCCCCGCGGCCACGAAGGACAGATCCTTCAGCACCGGCTCCTCATCGCGATAGCCGAAGGTC
Organism: Phreatobacter sp.; assembly: GCA_046295035.1. Classification (GTDB taxonomy): domain Bacteria; phylum Pseudomonadota; class Alphaproteobacteria; order Rhizobiales; family Phreatobacteraceae; genus Phreatobacter. The sequence goes on along the minus strand of JBKBOA010000085.1, from coordinate 6,208 downwards.
ACGCCCTCGAAGGCGACCGTGCCCTCGTTCAGGACGAGCGGCCCGGCGCCCTCCCTTTCCGTCAGCGTCGGCTCGGTATCGAGCAGCTCGTACATCAGCCGCACGCCGACCAGCCCCTTCTCCACCTCGACGCCCAGCCGCGCGAGGCGCTTGGCCGGGTCGTAGGCGAGCAGAAGCGCGGTCACGAAGGCGAAGAAGGCGCCCGCATCGACCCCCTGATGGATCACCCGCCAGGCGCCGTAAACGATGGCAGCGGAGATGGCGAGACCGCCGAGAGTCTCCATGAGCGGCGCGGTGCGCGCACCGAGGGTGGCGATCTTGTCGGCGCGCTGGCGCACGGCATCGATGGTGGCGTCCATGCGCGCCTGCATCCGGTCCTCCAGCCCGAAGGACTTGACGATGCGCACGCCCTGCACGGTTTCCTGCACCACCCCGACCATCGAGGCCAGCGACAGGAACTCGCTCTGGGCGAGGCGCCGGACGCGCCGCCGCAGGCGGTTCACGCCATAGACCGCGAACGGCATGACCAGCCCTGACACGACGAACATCAGCGGATCGGACACCAGCATGACGACGATCAGGCCGGCAACCGTGAGCAGATCGCGTCCGACGGTCGTGACGATGTTCTGCAGCACATCACGTGCGGCCTGGGCATTGTGCGTCACACGGGTGACGAGATCCGCCGAGGCATGCTGCTGATAGAAATCGACGCCCTGGGCCAGCAGATGGCGAAAGATGCGCGCCTGCTGGGTCGCCACGATCGCATTGCCGATGCGCGCCAGGATGACATTGGAGGCATAGGCGGCAATGCCCTTGACGAGGAAGATCGAGAAGACGGTGAGGCCGAACCAGACCGCCAGCGTGAAGTCCCGGTTCTGGAACACGCCATTGATCAGATCGCGCATGATCCACGCCGACATGGCCGTGCAGGCGGCGACGATGGCCATGAACACGAAGGCGAGCGCATAGCGCCACGCGAACGTGCCCAGGCTCTCCAGAACGAGCCGCTTCAGCGTCTCGCCACGCTGGGCATCCATCTTGAACAGAAGGCTGAGCAGCCTCATCGCGGGGTCGGCACTCGTCGGTTGGATGCAGCGCGATAACAGGTTTGGCCGGTCAGACCAAGCAGGCTTCGGTAACAAACGGCCACAGCCGGGCCGGTCGAAACGCCCGGCGGCGTGCCGCCGCCCCCTTGCCCCGAACGCCGATGACTGCCATCAGGAGCCATGGCCAGCATCGAGACGCTGTTTGTCACGCCCGTCTATCGCGACACGATCGACCTCGGAGCCGATCAGCTCCGCGAGATCGAGGCGCTGTGCCGGTCGCTTGCCGAGGACGATACCGCCGGCATCGCCTGGTGCCGGAAGAACGGCTATCCCGGTTATACCAGCTATGCCTCGCTGAACGACCTGCCCTGGCGCTTTCCGGCCTTCAAGACCCTGGCGCGCCATCTCGACCGGCATGTGGCCGCCTTTGCCCGTGATCTCGCCCTGGATCTCGGCAGCCGCAAGCTGGCGCTCGATTCGCTATGGGTCAACGTGCTGCCGCCGGGCGGCGCCCACGGCTCTCACATCCATCCCCACAGCGTGGTTTCGGGCACTTTCTATGTCGCCATGCCGAAGGGCGCCCCGGCCCTGAAGCTGGAGGATCCCCGTCATGGCCTGATGATGGCCCATCCGCCGCGCCGTCGCTCGGCACCGCGCGGGTTGCAGGGCTTCGTCGAGATGGCGGCCGAGCCCGGCACGCTGCTCCTGTGGGAGAGTTTCCTGCGCCACGAGGTGCCGGTGAACCGGGCGACGACCGAACGGATCAGCGTCAGCTTCAACTACCGCTGGGACTGAGTCTCAGCCGGCCAGGGGAACCGGCCGCGGCCGCCCCTCCTCGTCGATGGCCACGAAGGCGAAGGTGGCCTCGGTCACCTTCTCGCGCTCGGTCGTGCGGAATCGCTGGGCCCAGGCCTCGACATGGATCCGCATCGAGGTGCGGCCGACATGGAACACGTCCGTATAGACCTCGAGCACATCACCCACCCGCACCGGACGGATGAAGGTCATGGCCTCCACGGCGATGGTGACCACACGCCCCCTGGCGCGCTCCACCCCGGCAATGCCGCCGGCCTGATCCATGCGGGCCATCACCCAGCCGCCGAAGATGTCGCCATTGGCATTGGTATCGGCCGGCATGGCACTGATCCGCACGGTCAGTTGGCCGCGCGGGCGACCGTCGGTCCGGCTCAGGGTCGTGGGCATGGGCGGCGAATCCGGTGGGCTGCATGCAGTCAGCCATCAAGGCGGCAGACTGGCAATGGTCGGATCGAGGAGGGCAGCGGCCCTGCCCTGCGGCTTCAGGCCTCAGCGGAACAGGCGCTCGCCCTGCTCGTCGACCAGCTGGCGCCCCTTGATGAGAGAGAACTGCACGGCATCCTCCAGGGAGGCGTGACGGTCGGCCCGGATGAAGCGATGCTCCTTCACCTCTCCGCCGATCTCTTTGGAAACGGTGCCGGCGGTCTGGAACTGACCCTCGTTGCGGAAGGGGGCGGCGGTGATGGTGAAGCCCTTGTGCTCAATCGACGAGGCGGGCGCCGGCCTGTCGTCCTCGGCCGAACGCTGGCTGCCGAAGCCGAACAGGGATTTCAGGAACGACATGGAGTGGACCTCGCTGTGGCGAAGACCGCGACCCTATCGCGGATCGTCGAGGGAGGAAACGCGGCGCGACACGCCGACGCACGGGGGAGCCATGGCCATCGCGGGTGCGCCGGCCGGCCCCGGCCTGTGGGGACCGTCTCTGACCGGATCCGTGATCGCCCTGAGATGGCGGATGTTTCACATGTCGCCGGCCCGGGTTCATGACCAGTTCATCCCGGCTGCACCACAGTCCTGTCCGGCCTTTCCGACAGGGAACCTTCAGCCCCGATGACGGTTCTCCCTGCGCGGCGACCTTGCAGACGAATCCGCGCCCAGCGGAAGGAGTTGACCAGATGACGTTTCGACCCCCCAGGGCCCTGCTCCTGTCCGCCACCCTGCTGGCCGGACTGGTCGTGCCTGGCATGGCCATGGCCCAGGACGCCTTCACAACAGCCGATGTCAACATGCGCTCGGGACCGGGCACCCAGTTCCGGGCACTGGCTGTCCTGCCGGAGGGTTCGGGCGTGGATGTCGAAGGCTGCAGCGGCAGCTGGTGCCAGGTGGTCTATCGCGGTCTCGACGGCTATGTGGCGCGCAGCTATCTGGCGTTCGCCCGCGCCCGCGCGCCCGTCGTGGTTCCGCCACCGGTCTATGTGCCGCCGCCGGTCTATGTTCCGCCGCCGGTCTATGTTCCGCCGCCCGTGGTGGTCTATCCGCCCTATCGTCCCGGCTGGCGCCCGCCGCCGCGTCCGGGCCGTCCGGACTGGGGCGGTCCGGGACCGCGGCCGCCGATCGTGAGGCCGCCTGCGGGTCCGCGACCGCCGGTGGTCATGCCGCCCGGCCGCCCGGACTGGGGCAATCGCCCCGGCTGGGGAACCGGCCGGCCGCCGGTGGGACGACCGGGTGGCGGCAGGCCCGGACCCGGCTACAGCTCCAGCGGTCCCGGCGAGGGCTGATGGCCGCTGGTCCCGAGTCCGGACCCGGATCATCTGAACGGAAGCGGCGGGCGAAAGCCCGCCCTTTGGCCGAGCGCAATCGATCCGTGGTGCTGATCCGGTCCCTGTGCAAGCGGCCAGCCGTGACTGCCGGACCGACGACGGTCTGGACACGAGGCGCCGCGGCGCCCTTTGGCTCAGTTGTCCAGGAAGCTCCGCAGCTTCCGCGACCGAGAGGGATGCTTCAGCTTGCGGAGCGCCTTGGCCTCGATCTGGCGGATGCGCTCGCGCGTCACCGAGAACTGCTGACCGACCTCTTCCAGCGTGTGGTCCGTGTTCATGCCGATGCCGAACCGCATGCGCAGCACGCGCTCCTCGCGCGGCGTGAGTGAAGCCAGCACCCGCGTGGTGGTCTCGCGCAGGTTCGACTGGATCGCCGCGTCGATCGGCAGGATGGCGTTCTTGTCCTCGATGAAGTCGCCGAGATGGGAATCCTCCTCATCGCCGATCGGCGTCTCGAGGCTGATCGGCTCCTTGGCGATCTTGAGGACCTTGCGCACCTTTTCCAGTGGCATGCCGAGCTTTTCGGCCAGTTCCTCCGGGGTCGGCTCGCGACCGATCTCGTGCAGCATCTGCCGGCTCGTGCGCACGATCTTGTTGATCGTCTCGATCATGTGCACGGGGATGCGGATGGTGCGGGCCTGATCGGCGATCGAGCGGGTGATCGCCTGCCGGATCCACCAGGTCGCATAGGTGGAGAACTTGTAGCCGCGGCGGTACTCGAACTTGTCGACCGCCTTCATCAGGCCGATATTGCCCTCCTGGATCAGGTCGAGGAACTGCAGGCCGCGGTTGGTGTATTTCTTGGCGATGGAGATGACGAGGCGCAGGTTCGCCTCGACCATCTCCTTCTTGGCGATGGCCGCTTCCTTCTCGCCCTTCTGCACCATCTGGACGATCCTGCGGAACTCGCCGATCTCCAGGCCGGTTTCCGTGGCCAGCGCCTGGATCTCCGCCCGGATCTCCTTCAGCGTCTCCTTCTCCTCCGCCACGAAGCTCTTCCAGCCGCGCGCACCGAGGGAGGCGACGCGCCGGATCCAGTTCGGATCGAGCTCAGAGCCCTGATATTCCTTCAGGAACGAGGTGCGGTCGACACCGTAGCTCTCCGCCAGGCGCAGCAGCCGGCCCTCATAGCCCACCAGCCGCTTGTTGATGTCGTAGAGCTGCTCCACCAGCGCCTCGATGCGCGCCGAGTTCAGCGACAGCGACTTGACGTGCTGGATCAGCTCCTCGCGCAGCTTCTTGGCGCGCCGTTCCTGACTCGGCGACAGCTTGGTGTCGTTCAGCCGGTTCTCGACGTTCTGGTCCTGCAGCTTGCGCAGCTTCTTGTAGGCCTCGGCAATGTTGTCGAAGGTTTCCAGAACCTTCGGCTTGAGCTCGGCCTCCATGGCGGCGAGCGACACGGCATTTTCCATGTCGTCCTCGTCCATGTCGCCCTCGGCACCGGGCGGCAGGCCCCCGCCCTCGCCCTCGGGCGCGATCGGCGCCTCGCCCTCGGTCACCATGGGCGCGTTCTTGGCGTCCGGGCCGGCATAGGTGGCTTCGAGGTCGATGATGTCGCGCAGATAGATCTTCCCCTCGTTCAGCTCATCGCGCCAGATGATGATGGCCTGAAAGGTCAGCGGGCTTTCACAAAGACCCGCGATCATCGCCTCGCGGCCGGCCTCGATGCGCTTGGCAATGGCGATCTCGCCCTCGCGCGACAGCAGCTCCACCGAGCCCATCTCGCGCAGATACATGCGCACGGGATCATCGGTGCGGTCGAGCGGCTCGGTCGAGCGCTCGGTCTTCACGACCGCTCGGGTGGTCGTCTCCTGGACGTCGCCATCCGGCTCGTCGACCTCCGCCGGATCATCGCCGTCCTCGCCCTCGGCGGCATCGTCGTTGTCAACGACATTGATGCCCATTTCCGAGAGCATGGCGTTCATGTCCTCGATCTGGTCCGAAGTGAACGAGCCCGCCGGCATGACCGAGTTGATCTCGTCGATGGTCACATAGCCGCGCTTCTTCGCGCGCTTGATCATCGCCCGCACGGCGGCATCCGACAGGTCGAGCAGCGGGCTGTCCGGGCCCTCGGTCTCCTGTTCAGCGCCTTCCGGCTTCTCGGTCGCCTTCGTTGCCATCTACACCGTCCATCGCTCGCCGGCCCTGGCGGGACCGACCCGCGGCGCGATAACCGGGTTCAAGGCCCGGTTCAACGCCAAAAAAGGGGCTGCGCTCGCTGGCCGGCGCGCCCCTGCAAACCCTGTCTCGCCTGTCCGGGGGCGAACCCCGAACCCCTCTGGAACCATCGGCCCTCGCCCCATATGCGCAGCGCGGTCCCACTCCGCAAGCCGGTCGGCCTCACGACGTCCCCTCATTGCGACCGGACAGCGCGCCGAAGCCATCGACTAGCGCCTCGGTGCCAGACAGTTCGGCTTCGCGGCGCTTGGCGTCGATCAGCCAGTTCTGGTTTGCTTCGGTCGGGTCGTCGCCGAAGGCTCGTTCGGCATCCCGGATTTCCTTAATTAGCGCCTGCTTCTTGCGATGCAAGGCCAGGAGCTGCGCAAATGTGACCTCGGCATCCTGACGGGCGGCGCCCGGCATGGC
>JBKBOA010000084.1:0-8839 GCA_046295035.1 Phreatobacter sp. | reverse complement strand
CCGTCGGCCTCGTATCCGCCCTACAACATCGAGAAGACCGGCGAGAACGCCTACCGGATTTCCGTGGCGGTGGCCGGCTTCACCGAGAAGGACCTGTCGATCGAGGTCAAGGAGCAGGCGCTCACCATCCGCGGCGAGAAGGTTGCCGCCGAGGGCGAGGCCAAGCCCGAGTTCCTGCACCAGGGCATTGCCGCGCGCGCCTTCGAGCGCCGCTTCCAGCTCGCTGACTATGTGTTCGTGAAGGGCGCCACGCTGGACCATGGCCTGCTGCATGTCGATCTCGTCCGCGAGATTCCCGAGGCCATGAAGCCGCGTTCCATCCAGATCACGACCAGCGCCAGCCAGAGCCCGCGCGTGATCGAGGGTGAGGCCCGCCAGGCGGCCTGACCCAAGCTCAGACAGCCGGACGGCCGGGGCGTGCCCGGCCCGGCCAACCGGCGATCCGGATGCCAGACCTCCCGGATGACCAAGGCCCGGCGGAGCGATCCGCCGGGCCTTTCGTGTCTGGCTGTCAGCGAGCCGTGATCGTGGATCAGTTGCGGCTCGCAGGGTCGATGCGGCGAACGCCGGGCGAGGGCGGGCTGTTGGGCAGCGGCTCGCCATCAGGGCCGAGGAAACGGCCGTCCACCATGATGCCCTCGCCCTCGCTGTCCCTGCGCGCCGCGGGCGCCGCCGGCGCCGGCTCCAGGGTTGGGGCAGTGTTGGCCTGCGGTCCGGTCGGCGAAGTCGCCGCTTCCCGCGGCGGCTCGGTCGCGGGCGGTGCGGGAATGACCACGGGAGCCGGATCGACAGGCGCGGGCACGGCAGCCGGTGCCGGCTCCGTCGGTGCGATAGCGGCGCTTGCCGGCGGGGCCGGTTCGGAGGGCGGTGGCCCCGCGTCGGGGGCAGGGGCCGCGACCGGTGGTGCGGGAGGCGGCGCGACGGCTGGCTCGGCAGGAGCCGGTGCGGGGCCGGTCGGAAGGGCCGCCGTCGGCGGTGCTGCCGGAGCCGGAGCCTGGTCCGGTGCCGGGGAGGCTGCCGGCGGCAGGATCGGCCGGTCCGGGGTGACGCTCAGCGGCGGAGCCGTCTGCGGGCGGGGGCCATCGATGTCCGGGCGCGGCACGGGAACCGGCGCAGCGCGCGCCGTGGCGGAGGGTGCCGGTCGTGCAGGGCGCTGAGGCGCCGGACCGGGCAGCGGATCAAGACGGCCGTCACGGAGGCCTTGTGGCGGATCCACGGGCATCGGCGCGGCATCGGGACCGATCCGCTCGCCCGGCCGGGGCTGCGGTCGCGGAGGCACCGCGGCGATCTCGCGGATCGCCAGCGGCCTGCCCGTATAGGCGTCGATCGACACCTGCACGCGCTCTCCGGCCCGGCCGGTGGCAACCACCAGCCAGGCCCGTCCGACCCGGCGGGGGGCGGCGATCGCGCGGTAGCCCATGGAGCGGGCAATGGTCACCGCTTCTTGCGCGGCGATGGCATCGTCCATGTCAAAGCGCGGATCGACATAGACGCGCGGCCCGAACAGCCGGGGCGGCACGGGACGGCCCCAGAACGGGCCCTCATCGTCGTCATCCTCATACCAGCCGCCCCAGTACTGGACCCGCTCGAGGGCAGGTTCCCTGGACGGAAGGTGGCCGGCCGGCCCAAGGGCCAGCGGCAGGGCGCCGGCCGGGCCGGCGGCGACAAGGGCGGCGGCAGCCGCCGCACTCAACACAATCTGGCGCACGAACGCGAGTCCTTCTTCCCCAGCTCGCCCCGAGGCAAGGTTTCGGAAACGAGAACGGCGATTTCAGGGCGGGTTCAGGCGGCGGTTGCGGCGGCCTGCCTGGCGGCAACCTGCACGAAACGGTCCACGTCGGCCTCGCGGGTGGCAAACGAGGTGACGAGGCGCATCATGGTCTCGCCGGGGCGGGCCCTCTCGGCCTCCGGCAGCCCCTTGTCGGACCAGGGATAGAACACCGCGCCCTCCGCACGCAGGGCCTCGACCATGGCCTCTGGCATGATCGGGAACACGCCGTTGGCCTGCGGCCTGATCGGCAGGCGGACGCCCGGCACGCCGGCAAGGCCGGCGGCGAGGCGCGCGGCCATGGCATTGGCGTGGCGGGCAAGGTCGAGCCAGTGGCCGTCCTCAAGGAAGGCCTCCATCTGGGCGGCGAGGAAGCGGTGCTTGGACAGGAGATGGCCGGCCCGCATGCGCCGGCGCACCATCTCCTCGCCCCGGGCCGGGTCGAAATAGACAATGGCCTCGCAGGCGAGTGTGCCGTTCTTGGTGGTGCCGAAGGAGAGCACGTCGACACCCGCCTTCCAGGTGATGTCGGCCGGCGTGCAGCCGAGGGCGGCGACAGCATTGGCAAAGCGCGCACCGTCCATGTGAACGCCAGCGCCATGGGCTTTCGCAAGGGCGGACAGGGCCTTCACCTCCTCGACCGAATAGACGAGGCCGAGCTCGGTGGACTGGGTGAGCGACAGGGCATGGATCGGCGCATTGTGCGGCACGCGCCGACCGAGCGAGGCGATGGCGGCCGTGAGCGCTTCAGGCGTGATCTTGGCGCCCCGGCCGCGGATGCCGACGAGCTTGGCGCCGCCCGTGAAGAACTCCGGACCGCAGCACTCGTCCTCCATGACATGGCTCTCGTCATGGCACAGGACGATGCCCCAGGGCGGGGTGAGCGTGGACAGTGCCAGCCCGTTGGCGGCGGTGCCGGTCGCCACCATGAACACCCCGACCTCGCGCTCGAACAGCTCCGACATCAGGCGCTCGACGCGCGCGGTGCCCTCGTCGCGGCCGTAGGCGAGGCGCGCGCTGCCGTCATTGGCGGCGGTGATGGCGGCCATGATCCGGTCGGAGGCCCCGAGGCCGTTGTCGCTGGCGAAGAACATGCAAGGTCACTCCCTGCCTCCACCTATCGCGGAGGCAGGGGCCATGTCATCCCCGCCCGAGCATGGCTTGCCTCACCGTGGCAGGATGGTCGTGCCCATCAGATCCTTGTCGATGGCATGGGCAGCCTGCCGGCCCTCGCGGATCGCCCAGACGACCAGGCTCTGGCCGCGCCGCATGTCGCCGGCCGCATAGACCTTCGGCACCGAGGTCCGGTAGTCGAGGACATTGGCAGCGACGTTGTTGCGCGGATCGAGGGTGGCGCCGAGGCTTGCGATCATGCCTTCGGTGACCGGGCTGACGAAGCCCATGGCTAGCAGGACCAGATCGGCCTTCAGCTCGAACTCCGAGCCGGGGATCGGCTGGAGCCTGTCGTCGACGCGCACGCAGCGCAGCGCCTTGACCTTGCCGCCCTGGCCGATGAACTCCGAGGTCATGACCGCGAAATCGCGCTCGGCGCCTTCCTCGTGGCTGGAGGAGGTGCGCAGCTTGAGCGGCCAGAGCGGCCAGGTGAGCGCCTTGTTCTCCTTCTCCGGCGGCTTCGGCATGATCTCCAGCTGCATGACCGAGAGCGCACCCTGGCGGATCGAGGTGCCGATGCAGTCCGAGCCGGTGTCGCCGCCGCCGATCACCACCACGCGCTTGCCGGAGGCCAGGATCGGCTCGTTGGTGCCGATCGGTTCGCCCGAGACGCGACGGTTCTGCTGCGGCAGGAAGTCCATGGCGAAATGGATGCCGTCGAGATCGCGGCCGGGGATCGGCAGGTCGCGGGCCTTCTCCGCGCCGCCGGCCAGCAGCACCGCGTCGTGGCTGGCAACCAGCTCCTCGACGGGGCGGGTCACGCCGACATGCTCATTGTAGTGGAAGGTGACGCCCTCGGCTTCCATCTGCTGGATGCGCCGGTCAATCAGCCGCTTCTCCATCTTGAAGTCGGGAATGCCGTAGCGCAGCAGGCCGCCCGCCTTGGCGAACTTCTCGTAGACATGCACCTCGTGGCCGACGCGGGCAAGCTGCTGGGCGGCGGCCAGGCCCGCAGGCCCGGAGCCGACGATCGCCACCTTCTTGCCGGTCTTCGCCTTCGGCGGCTCGGGTCGCACCCAGCCGGCGCTCCAGGCCTTGTCGACGATGGCGCATTCGATGGTCTTGATGGTGACCGGCACGTCCTCGATGTTCAGCGTGCAGGAGGCCTCGCAGGGCGCGGGGCAGATCCGTCCGGTGAACTCGGGGAAATTGTTGGTCGAGTGGAGGTTGATCGAGGCCTCCTCCCAGGCGCCGTTATAGACCAGGTCGTTCCAGTCGGGGATCTGGTTGTTGACCGGGCAGCCGTTGTGACAGAACGGAATGCCGCAATTCATGCAGCGCGCGGCCTGGTTGCGCGTGCCTTCCTCGCTCAGCGGAATGACGAACTCGCGGTAATGGCGGATGCGGTCGCCGGCCGGCGCATAGCGCCGGTCCTGACGGTCGATCTCCAGAAAGCCCGTGACCTTGCCCATCGTCTTCACTCTCCTGCCAGCGCGAACGCGCGCTGCTGGGCCTGTTCCATCTCCTGCAGGGCGCGGCGATATTCGACCGGCATCACCTTGCGGAACTTCGGCAGCATCTCCGACCAGCGTTCGAGGATGTCCTGGGCCCGCCGCGAGCCCGTGTAGCGGGCATGGTTGGCGATCAGCTGGTGCAGGCGCTCGGCGTCGAACCGGCTCATGTCGCTCATCACGTCGACCCGGCCGTGGCTGTCGAGCCCGCCGGTCTGGTGATAGTGGCGCGACAGGAGGTCGTCCTCCTCCGGCACCGGCTCCAGCTCGACCATGGCCAGGTTGCAGCGGCGGGCGAAATCGCCCTCCTCGTCCAGCACATAGGCGATGCCGCCGGACATGCCGGCCGCGAAGTTGCGGCCGGTCTGGCCGAGCACGACCACGATGCCGCCGGTCATGTATTCGCAGCCGTGGTCGCCGGTGCCCTCGACCACCGCGATGGCGCCTGAATTGCGCACGGCAAAGCGCTCGCCGGCAATGCCGCGGAAGTAGCACTCGCCCTCGATGGCGCCGTAGAGCACGGTGTTGCCGACGATGATCGAGTTCTCCACGTCCAGGCTGGTGGCCTCGGCCGCCGGATAGACGATGATCCGCCCGCCCGACAGGCCCTTGCCGACATAGTCGTTGGCCTCGCCCTCCAGTTCCATGGTGATGCCCCGCGCCAGCCAGGCGCCGAAGCTCTGGCCAGCCGTGCCCTTCAGCTTCACGTGGATGGTCTCGTCGGGCAGGCCGGCATGGCCGTGGCGCTCGACGAGGACGCCGGACAGCATGGCGCCGGTCGAGCGGTTCACGCTGGCGATCGGCAGGTCGATCCTGACCGGCGCGCCGGTCTCGATGGCCGGCTTCGCCTCGGCGATCAGCCGGCGGTCGAGCACGGCTTCCAGATGGTGGTTCTGGTTCTCGCTGCGGCGGATGCCGACCTCGGCCGGAACGTCCGGCTTGTGGAACAGGCGCGAGAAGTCGAGCCCCTTGGCCTTCCAGTGCTCCACCGCCTCGCGACGGTCGAGCATCTGCATCTGGCCCACCATCTCGTCGAAGGTGCGGTAGCCCATCGCGGCCATCAGCTCGCGCACCTCCTCGGCGACGAAGAAGAAGTAGTTGATGACGTGCTCAGGCTGGCCCCTGAAGCGCTTGCGCAGCACCGGGTCCTGGGTCGCCACCCCCACGGGGCAGGTGTTCAGGTGGCACTTGCGCATCATGATGCAGCCGGAGGCGATCAGTGGCGCGGTCGCAAAGCCGAACTCGTCAGCCCCCAGGAGCGCGCCGATGACCACGTCGCGGCCGGTGCGCAGGCCGCCATCGACCTGCACCGAGATGCGCGAGCGCAGGCGGTTCATGACCAGCGTCTGCTGGGTCTCGGCAAGGCCGATCTCCCAGGGCGAACCGGCATGCTTGATCGAGGTCAGGGGCGAGGCGCCGGTGCCGCCCTCGAAGCCGGAGATCGTCACATGGTCGGCGCGCGCCTTGGCAACGCCTGCCGCGACGGTTCCAACGCCGACCTCCGAGACCAGCTTCACCGAGATATCGGCCTTCGGATTGACGTTCTTCAGGTCATAGATGAGCTGCGCCAGATCCTCGATCGAATAGATGTCGTGATGCGGCGGCGGCGAGATGAGGCCGACGCCGGGCGTGGAATGGCGCACCTTGGCGATCACGGCATCCACCTTGTGGCCGGGCAGCTGGCCGCCCTCGCCGGGCTTGGCGCCCTGCGCCATCTTGATCTGGATCACGTCGGCATTGACCAGATATTCCGTGGTCACGCCGAACCGGCCCGAGGCCACCTGCTTGATGGCCGAGCGCATGGAGCGGCCGTCGGGCAGCGGCTGGAACCGTTCCGGCTCCTCGCCCCCCTCGCCCGTGTTGGACTTGCCGCCGATGGCGTTCATGGCCAGGGCCAGCGTGGTGTGCGCCTCGCGGGAGATCGAGCCGAAGCTCATGGCCCCAGTGGCAAAGCGCCTGACGATGGCGGAAGCCGGCTCGACCTCGTCGAGCGGAACCGGGCTGCGTCCGACCTCCTCGGCGGTGCGGATGCGGAACAGGCCGCGGATGGTCTGCAACCGGGTGGACTGGTCGTTGATGAGGCGTGCGAACTCGCGGTAGCGATCCCGGCTGTTGCCGCGCACGGCATGCTGGAGCGCGGCCACCGTGTCGGGCGACCAGACATGGTCCTCGCCACGGATCCGGTAGGCATATTCGCCGCCGACCTCCAGGTTGGTTCGCAGCGTCGGATCGTCGGAGAAGGCGAGCCTGTGGCGCTCGACCGTCTCCTCGGCGATCTCGTTGAGGCCGACGCCGCCGATCCGGGTGGCGGTGCCGGTGAAGTACTGCGCCACGAAGTCCTCGGCCAGGCCGACGGCATCGAAGATCTGCGCGCCGCAATAGGACTGGTAGGTGGAGATGCCCATCTTGGACATCACCTTCAGGATGCCCTTGCCGATGGACTTGATGTAGCGCTTGACCACCTCGTCGGCGTCCACCTCGGGTGGCAGCTCGCCCCTGGCATGGATCTCCTCCATGGTCTCGAAGGCGAGATAGGGATTGATCGCCTCGGCGCCGTAGCCGGCCAGGCAGCAGAAGTGATGCACCTCGCGCGCCTCGCCGGTCTCGATGACGAGGCCCGCCGCCGTCCTCAGCCCCTTGCGGATGAGGTGATGGTGCACGGCCGCCACGGCCAGCAGCGCGGGGATCGGGATGCGGTCCGGACCGACCATGCGATCGGACAGGATGATGATGTTGTAGCGGCCGTGGACGGCCGCCTCGGCCCGGTCGCACAGGAGCTGCAGCGCCTCGGCCATGCCGGCCGCGCCCTTGGCGGCCGGATAGGTGATGTCGAGGGTCTTGGTGTCGAAGCTGTCCTCGCGGTGACCGATGCAGCGGATCTTCTCCAGATCCTCGTTGGTGAGGATCGGCTGGCGCACCTCCAGCCGCTTGCGGCGGGCATTGCCGTCGATGTCGAAGAGGTTCGGCCGCGGCCCGATGAACGAGACGAGGCTCATGACCAGTTCCTCGCGGATCGGGTCGATCGGCGGATTCGTCACCTGGGCGAAGTTCTGCTTGAAATAGGTGTAGAGCAGCTTGGACTTCGATGAGAGGGCGGAGATCGGCGTGTCGGTGCCCATCGAGCCCACCGCCTCCTGGCCGGTCATGGCCATGGGGGCGAGCAGGATCTTGGTGTCCTCCTGGGTGTAGCCGAAGGCCTGCTGCTTATCGAGCAGGGGCACGTCGGTGCGCGAGGCACGCGGCTCCACTGGCGGCAGGTCTTCCAGGATGAGCTGCGAGCGCTCGAGCCATTCCCGGTAGGGCCTGGCGGCCGACAGCTGCGCCTTGATCTCCTCGTCGGAGATGATCCGGCCCTCGCCGAGATCGACCAGCAGCATCTTGCCGGGCTGCAGACGCCATTTCTTGACGATCTGATCCTCCGGCACGGGCAGGACGCCCATTTCGGAGGCCATGATGATGCGGTCGTCCTTGGTGACGAACCAGCGGGCGGGCCTCAGACCGTTGCGGTCGAGCGTCGCGCCGATCTGCCGTCCGTCCGTGAAGGCGATGGCGGCGGGACCGTCCCACGGCTCCATGATGGCGGCGTGGTACTCGTAGAAGGCGCGGCGCTGCTCATCCATCAGCTTGTTGCCGGCCCAGGCCTCGGGCACGAGCGTCATGACCGCATGGGCGAGCGAATAGCCGCCCTGGACGAGGAACTCGAGCGCGTTGTCGAAGCAGGCGGTGTCGGACTGGCCCTCATAGGAGATCGGCCAGAGCTTGGAGATGTCGTTGCCGAACAGCTCGGAATCGACGCTCGCCTGGCGCGCCGCCATCCAGTTCACATTGCCGCGCAGCGTGTTGATCTCGCCGTTGTGGGCGACCATGCGGTAAGGATGGGCCAGCGACCAGGCCGGAAAGGTATTGGTCGAGAAGCGCTGGTGGACGAGGGCGAGCGCGCTCTCGAAATCCGGGTCGTGGAGGTCCGGATAATAGGCCCCCAGCTGGTCGGCCAGGAACATGCCCTTGTAGACGATGGTCCGGCACGACAGGGACACCGGGTAATAGCCCTTGGTGCGCGGGTCGTTGCGGTCATAGACGAGGTTGGAGATCACCTTGCGGAGCACGAACAGGCGCCGCTCGAACGCATCCTCGGACTCGATGTCAGGCCCGCGGGCGATGAAGATCTGCCGGTGCAGCGGCTCGGTCGGCTTGACGCTTTCGCCAAGCGAGGCGTTGTCGGTCGGCACCTCGCGCCAGCCGAGCAGCACCTGGCCCTCGTCGGCGACGACCTTCTCGATCGTCTCCTTGACGATGGCCTGTCCATCGGGGTCACGCGGGAAGAAGAAGTAGCCGACCGCATAGTGACCGGGCTCGGGCAGCGCGAAGCCAAGCCTTGCCGCCTCCTTGCGGAAGAAGGCGTCGGGCAGCTGCACCAGCATGCCGGCGCCGTCGCCGGCGCGCGGGG
>JBKBOA010000083.1:0-9323 GCA_046295035.1 Phreatobacter sp. | reverse complement strand
CGAGCAGGATCTGGCCGAGCACGTTGTTCACCTTGTGCGAGCCGGTGTGGTTGAGTTCCTCGCGCTTGAGATAGATGCGGGCGCCGCCGAAATGCGCGGTCAGCCGCTCGGCGAAATAGAGGGGGCTCGGCCGGCCGATATAGTGCGTGCGGTGTGCGGCCATCTCGGCGACGAAGGCCGGGTCGCGGCGCGCCTCCTCATAGGCCTTTTCCAGCGCCAGGATGTTCGGCATCAGCGTCTCGGCCACGAAGCGGCCGCCATAGATGCCGAAGCGGCCCTGCTCGTCCGGTCCGGAGCGGAACGAATTGGGCTTCACGGGTGCGTTCATCGCCTGTCTCCTTCGCCGGCGGCTGCGCGGGCGGCGGCCACGAAGGCCCTGATCTTCCCGGGGTCCTTGACACCCGGCGCGCTCTCCACGCCGGATGATACGTCGACGCCCTGCAGCCGGGTCAGTCGCACGGCGTTCGCGACCGTCTCGGGCGTGAGCCCACCCGAAAGCATGACCGGCACGCCGGGGTCAAGGCCGGCGACGAGCCGCCAGTCGAAGGCAAGTCCATTGCCTCCCGGCAGCGCGCCGGGCGTCTTCGGCGGCTTGGCATCGACCAGCAGGAGATCGCTCACCGAGGCGTGGTGGGACAGCACGGCGAGGTCGCCGGGCGCGCTGATGCCGATCGCCTTCATCACCCTGAGGCCGAAGCGCCGGCGGATCTCGGCCACCCGCTCCGGGCTCTCCGCGCCATGCAGCTGCAGGATGTCGGGCTTCACGGCCCCGACGATCATGCCGAGCGTGGCATCGTCCGCATCCACCGTCAGCGTGACGACCTCGGCCCGGCCGCGGGCCCTCGCCGCCAGGGCACCCGCCTCGGGGATCTGGACGTTGCGCGGACTGCGCGGGAAGAACACGAGCCCGACCATGTCGGCGCCCGCTTCCAGGGCGGCATCCATGGCGGCGGCGGACGTCAGTCCGCAGATCTTGACGAGGAGCGACATGCCCTCTCCTAGACCGGCAGCGAGCGCCACACCAGCATGGCGGCCGCCAGATCCTCCAGCGCCGTGCCGACCGACTTGAACAGGGTGATCTCCGTTTCCGATGTCCGGCCCGGATGCTGGCCGCGGCTCAGCTCGAACAGGTCGGCCCGCACGTCGGCCGCGCTGATGAGCCCGCGGCGGATCGGATCGACGATGTCGCCAGCCTCCTTGAGCGCACCGGTGCGCGTGTCGATGAACAGGCTCGCGCGGGTGACGGCCGCATCGTCCGCCTCGCGCATGGCCGGTGTATAGCCGCCGACGAGATCGAGATGGGCGCCATCCTTCAGCCAGCCGCCATGGATCAGCGGATTGGACGAGATGGTGGCGCAGGAGATGATGTCGGCTTCCTCCACCGCCGCCTGCAGGTCGGTGGCAATGCTCAGCCGCACGTGGGGGAGGAGATCCTGCAGGCCCTCGACCAGCGCCCGCGCCCTGTCGCGCGACCGGTTCCAGATGGTCGCCTGCCGGATCGGCCGGACCGCCGCATGGGCCCGGATCAGATGGGGAGCGAGCGCGCCGGCGCCCACCATCAGCAGGTGCGAGGCGTTCCTGCGCGACAGGAACCGCGAGGCGAGCGCACTGGCGCAGGCCGTTCGCCAGACGGTCAGCGCCGTGCCATCGAGAATGGCCAGCGGCGCCCCCGTCTCGCCATTGCTCAGCAGGTAGGAGCCATAGATGGCCGGCAGGTTCCGGGCGCCATTGCCCGGATAGACCGAGACGATCTTGGTGCCGACATAGGAACCTGGGCCGGCAGGCGTCCAGGCCGGCATGAGCAGGAGCATGGCCTCCGGCTCGCCCCCCGGCTGGGGAATCGGATGGTGATGGCGCAGCGGCACGGTGTAGTCGGCGCGAAACGCCGCTGCCAGCGCCTCGACCAGCGCGGGATAGGTGAGGGTGGCGGCGATCTCGCCGGCTGAGACGATGCGCATGAAGTCAGGCTGCCGGCCGCGAGACCCGTGCCAGCGGCCCGCCGGTCGCGACCTGTTCCCCCTGGCGGGTCAGCTCGGCCCTCAGGCGCTCGGCCTCGGCGCGCGCCACGTGCAGCTGGCCCTCGGCCCGCCGGCAGCGCTTGCGATAGCTGCCCTGCTTCAGCCAGACCGCGATGCCGCCGATCACGACGCCGGCGGTCAGCGCCAGCAGGACCACGGCATAGACCGGAAGCGTCAGGGCGAAGGCCGGCGCCTCGCGGGAAAAGGGATCGAGGGAGACGGTCACGGGCCCGCGATTGGCGACCGCAAGGGCGACGGCGACGATGGCGACCGGTAGGAGCACCAGCCAGTTGACGATCCGGCGCAGCATGGTCAGGCGCCCTTGTTCAGCCGTTCGCGCATTTCCTTGCCGGTCTTGAAGAAGGGCACCACCTTGTCGTCCACCTTCACGTGCTCGCCCGTGCGCGGATTGCGCCCGATCCGCGCCTGCCGCGCCTTCACCGAAAAGGCGCCGAAGCCACGCAATTCGACCCGGTCGCCGCGTGCCAGCGCCGAAACGATCTCCTCGAGGATGGCATTGACGATGTTCTCGACGTCGCGCTGGTAGAGTTGGGGATTGCGCTCCGCGATCTTCTGGACGAGTTCGGACTTGATCATGTGCCCTGCGCGCCGGATGCGCGCCCCTGTTCTGCCCCGAGGGCAATTTTTCTAAATCAGCTCATGGGCTTGGAGGCTGCCAGACGGCCAGAAGCCCGTCAAGCGCGGTCAGCTCCACCTGGGTTGCGACGCCGGTGGTGCGCAGCCTTTCGGCGAAGGCGGTGAGGCCGGCGGCTTCCAGCAGCGGGGCGGCCAGGGTGCCGATGAGGCTGGTCGGCGTGGTGCTCGACGGCCGGTAGCGCTGGATCGGCAAGGTGCGCGCCACCCCGCGGCTGGCGAGCCAGGTGCGCGCCTCCGTCTCGCCGCCGATCGTGTCGATGAGCTTCATCGACAGCGCGCGGTTGCCGGCGAAAACCCGCCCGTCGGAGGCCGTGCGCACCTCGTCCTCGCTCATCGCACGCCGTTCGCGGACGATCCGCTGGAACCAGGTATAGCTGTCGGCGACGATTTCGCGCAGCGCCGCGATTGCCTCGGGACTGGTTGGCTCCAGGCCGCTCGGATTGGCCTTCAGCGGCGTCGATCGCACCGCATCGACGCGCACGCCGAGATGGTCCAGGAGACGGACCACGTTGGGAACCTGCACGATGACGCCGATGGAGCCGGTCAGCGAGGTCTCGCGCGAGACGATGTGATCGGTGGCAATGGCTGCAATATAGCCGCCGGACACGGCCTGTCCCTCTACCACAGCGACCGTCGGCTTCACCGCCGCCACCGAGCGGATGGCCTGATAGAGCGCCTCCGACCCGGCCACCGTGCCGCCGGGCGAGTCGATGGTGACCACCAGCGCCCGCGCATATCGGTTCTGCCGGATCCGGTCGATCATCCGGATCACCTCGGCGTTCTGGGTGATCACGCCCTTCACCTCGATGCGTGCGACATGCTCGAGGCCGGGGATCAGGCCGGTGCGCCGGCCGACGGTCCAGCCCGCGGCCGCAATGGCCAGGATGACCGCACTGATGGCGACAACCCGCCAGAACGTCAGTTTCCGGCGCAACAGGCGCCGGTCCATGACGACATCGGTGTCCAGAGACATGGTCCGAGGCTCCGCGGGCGTCAGGCCCGCCGTTCAGGTAGCCCCGGCGGGGGGCTCACGCAAGCCTTGAGCGGCCGCCTATTTGCGGCCAGCGCGGGCCGAACGCCGCACCGCACTGCGATGCCTGACGAGGACGATGGTGCTGGCGACCGCCAGGGCGATCCCGCAGATGATGGCGGCCGGGAAGAGCGCCGACATCGCGATGATGTAGCTGAACGGTTCGGATTCGTAATCGAGATCCAGCCCCGTCCCGCTGCCGCGGCCGAGGGCGACGACCCCGTTCACCCAGGCGGTGCGCAGCTGGACGAACATGAAGGCTGCGATGAAAAGACCGCCCCCGACACCAAAGATGGCCGTCAGCAGGGCCTCGATGGGGCTCAGACGACGGGGCTCGTCGGACTTCGGCATCGCGTCGGCGGCTCCTTCACGATCCGGGCACGCTGAATCGCACCCACCATTCTCGCGGGAGAATGATAGCACGGCTTCACCGCAATGCAGCAGCGATCTCCATCAAAATCGCTTTGGCCGCGGCCGCCGGGTCGGCGGCCGCGGTGATGGGCCGCCCGACCACCAGCCGGTCGGAGCCGGCGGCAATGGCCGCGCCGGGGGTGACCACCCGCTTCTGGTCGCCGGCGGCCGACCCGGCCGGCCGGATGCCGGGCGTCACCAGTTCGACCGCCGCGGGAAGCCCGCTGCCCCTCAGGCTGCCGGCCTCCTCGGCCGAGCAGACGATGCCGTCGATGCCGATGGCCGCAGCCTGGCGGGCTCGGTTGGCGACAAGCTCCGGGACGGTGCCGGCATAGCCCGCCTCCGCACAGTCGAGATCGTTCCAGGATGTCAGGATGGTGACGGCGAGGATCTTCAGTCCCGATCCGCCGCGTCCGGCCACGGCGGCCCGCATGGTCTGCGGATAGGCATGAACCGTCAGGTAGTGGGCGCCGCTGGCCGCGATGGATTCGACCCCCTCGCGCACGGTGTTGTCGATGTCGTGCAGCTTGAGGTCGAAGAACACGGTCTTGCCGGCGGCGATCAGCTCGCGGCCGAAGGCGAGGCCGCCCGCATAGCCGAGCCGGTAGCCGATCTTGTAATGGGTCACGGCGTCGCCAAGCTGCGCGACCAGGCGCTCGGCATCCGCGACCGAGGGCAGGTCGAGGGCCACGAACAGCCTTTCGCGGGGGTCGAGATGGGGAATGGTCATGGTGCCATCTGCCTTGCCCGTTCGATCAGCGTCCGGCAAGAGCCTGCAAGCAGGTTGCGCAGGCGCTCGTCCTTCAGGTTGCCCGAGTCGTCAAAGGCCTGGTGCGCGGCCGGGATGGCGACGCTCTCCGGGATGACCAGGGCGCCGCAGCCGACCTCCAGGATCTGGCGGACGGCCAGCTGGGAGCGCATCCCGCCATACCCTCCAGGCGAGGCGGAGCCGAGGGCGAAGACACGGCCCCGGTAGGCCGAAAGCGACGGTTCGCCGTCCTCGCGCACCCGGCTGACCCAGTCGATGGCATTCTTCAGCAGGGGCGTCACGCCGGCATTGTATTCGGGGCTGGCGATGAAGATCCCCTGATGGGCGCAGAACTGGCGCTTGAGCATCAGCGCGGCGGCCGGCTGGCCTTCCGCCGCTTCCAGGTCGCCGTCATAGAGCGGCAGGGGATAGTCGGAAAGCGAGACGAGCGTCACCGCCGCGTCCAGCCGCGCCAGCTCGGCGGCCGCTGCCGCCGCCAGCTTGGTGTTGAACGAACCCGAACGGATCGAACCTGACAGCACGAGCACCCGGATCATGCGTCCTCCGCGGCCTCAGTCGGAGCCTGCGGGCGGGCCTGCCGCAGGCGCAAGACCCTATTCGGCCGGGCCCGGCTTGGCGGCCTGCTTGGTTGCCTCCTGGCTCGCCTCCGCCTCGCGAATGACGGCCATGCTCTCCTTCAGATGGTCGAGCGAGCGGTGGCCCGATGCCAGTTCGCGCACCGCGATGAGCAGCAGCGCCAGCAGGAAGGGGCCGATGAAATAGTACAGGCGGAACAGGATGAAGGCGGCGACAACCGCCTCCGGGGTGAAGCCCAGCGGGGGTAGGGCCACCAGCAGTGTCGCCTCGAAGGCGCCGGCCGCTCCCGGCGCGTGGGTGGCAAAGCCCAGCAGCATGGCCGAGCAGAAGATGACCGCCACGGCAACGAAGGGCGCCGGCGGCGCGTTCGGCATGGCCATCAGGAGCACGTAGAGGATGGCCGAGCAGCAGGCCAGATCGACGACGCCGATGGCCATCTGCAGGCCCGTCAGCCTGGCATTCGGCAGCTTGATCACCCAGGCGCCGGAGCCGAACTGGCGCGGCACGGAGACGAAGACGAGCCAGGCGGCCAGCGCCGCCAGCACCATGAAGCCGACGATCCTGACGGCATCGCCGCCAAGGCCGATGACCCGCACCACCGGGGCGACCACTTCGGGCTCCAGCACGAAGCCGAGGCCGAGCACCGTGGCATTGCCGAGCCAGAAGGTGAGACCGGCGATGAAGCAGATCTTGACCACCTGCGGGCCGGTGATCCTGTAGCGCGAATAGACGAGATAGCGCACCACCGCCGCGGTGAACACGGTCGCCCCCAGATTGTGGGCGATCGAATAGCTGGTGAACGAGCCCATCGCGCAGGCGCGATAGGGAATGTCGTCCCGCCCGATCGTGCGGGTGGCGAAATAGTCATAGACCGTGAGCGTCGCATAGGCCGCCGCGGTGAACAGGCCGGCGATGATCAGCGTCACCGGGCCGATCTGGCCGATCGAGTCCCAGACCTTGGACCAGTCGATCACCCGCAGCTTGTGGAACAGGATATAGACCGCGAAGGCGAGCATCGCGAAGGACACGGCGAGCACGATTCGCTTGAAGCCGATCCGGTCACGCAGGAAGCTGATGGAGCTCTGGAGCAAGGCCCGTCCCGTGGTCATGAAAGCGGGAGAAGGCCCGCACTGGCGTCCGGCACCTAGCAGACGAACCATTTCGCGGAGATGTCACATCCGATCGGGGGAAACCCGTAGGACGTGCGTTCCATGAAACACGGTACTCTGGATCGAGCCTTCGAGCCCGGAATGTAGGCAGGCCGGCGCGATTGTCCAGCACCGGCTTTCGCGTTCACCGCAGGAACGGGTTGCTGAGCCGCTCGCGCTCCAGTGTCGTGGCCGGTCCGTGGCCGGGCAGCACGGTGAAATCGTCCCCCAGCGGCAGGATCTTCTCCTTGATGCCGCGGATCAGCAGATCGTGGTCGCCGCCGGGCAGGTCCGTGCGACCGACGGAGCCCTGGAAGATCGTGTCACCGACCACGGCGAACGCGGACGGGTGATGAATGAAGATGACGTGGCCGGGGGCATGGCCCGGCACGTGCCGGACGTCGAAGGTGAGTCCGCCGACGGTGACGGTGTCACCCTCGCTCAGCCAGCGGTCGGGTGTGACCGCCTTGACGCTGGCAAGGCCGAAGCGGGCGGCCTGGCCCGGCAGGTTGGCCAGAAGCGGGGCATCGGCCTCGTGCGGCCCCTCGATGGGCACGCCGAGCGCGGCAGCCAGATCGGTTGCGCCACCGGCATGATCGATGTGGCCGTGGGTGATCAGGATCTTCTCCGGCACCACCTTCAGCTCCGCCAGCGCGCCCTGGATGCGCGGCAGGTCGCCGCCGGGATCGACCACCGCGCCCTTCATCGTGTCGGTGTCCCAGACGATCGAGCAGTTCTGCTCGAAGGGCGTCACCGGCACGATCATCACCTTCAGTCTGGCCATGGGCTGCTCCTTGCGCTGATGGCGTGCCTAGCCGCCCCTCTCGTCCGAGGCAACCCGACCGGGTGGTCGGGTCTGACCGCGTCTCGCCACAGATGAGGCGGCCTTGCGGCAGGTTAGTGTTTGTAACGGGAAGTTATTGCGCCGCACAACCTGCGTCTCTATAAGCACCGCGGCGATCATGCCGCGAGCGGTCATGCAGATCGCTTCGTCGATCCTGCCAGACACGGTTTGGGATTGGATCGTTCAACAGGCGATGGCCTGGCTCATCTCTCGTCTCAAGTGGATAATTTCAGAATGGTTCATGCCAAAGCGGTTCGCATCCGCTCCCTTGCCCGTTTCGTTCCTGTCGTCGCCCTCGCCGTTGCGGCCTGCGGGCTGCCGGCGCGCGCCTCCACGGCCGATCCGGCCAATCTGACCTGGTCCGCCCTCCGGGCGTCGGACGGGGCGGGGGCGGCGGCCGCTCCCGCCTCCGCCGCTCCCGATGTGGCGCCTGCGGTGACGGACCTGACCCGCCGCATCGCCGAGGTTGCCACCCGGCACGGGGTTCCGGTCCGCCTTGCCCTGGCGGTGGCGCGGGTGGAGAGCGGCATGCGCTGTGTCGCGCGCGGGCGCGCGGGCGAACTCGGGCCGCTGCAGATCAAGCCCGCCACCGCCCGCGGCCTCGGCTATACGGGCCCGGTTTCGGCGCTGAACTCCTGCGGGGCGGGTCTTGAATGGGGCATGCGGCACCTGGCCGCCGCCTATCGCCGCTGCGGCACCCATGCCGGTGCTGCCGCGCTGCACAATCGCGGCCTTGCCGCCTCCTGCGGGCGGACAGCCTATTCGGCCCGGGTCACGCGCCTGATGGCGAGCCTCTGAGCCGGGCGGCCGGCCGGGGCCACTTCCCGGGTTCCAGCCTGCCTCGCCAACAAGAACGGCCGCCCCGTCGGGGCGGCCGTTGCCGTGTCCGGTTCCGGCGCGGGGCGCCGGACCCCAGTCACTTCTTCTCGGTGCGCGCCTTGAGGGCAGCGCCCAGGATGTCGCCGAGCGAGGCGCCCGAGTCGGCCGAGCCGAACTGGGCCATGGCCTCCTTCTCCTCGGCCACTTCCAGCGCCTTGATCGAGACCTGCACCTTGCGCGCCTTGCGGTCGAACATGGTGACGCGGGCATCGACCTTCTCGCCGGGGGCAAAGCGCTCGGGGCGCTGGTCGGCGCGGTCGCGGGCCAGCTCGGAACGCTTGATGAAGGTGGTCAGGTCGGTGCCGACCAGCTTCACGTCGATGCCGCCCTCCTTCACGTCGGTCACCTCGCAGGTGACGATCTGACCCTTGCGCAGCTCGCCGGCATCGGCGAACGGATCACCGCCGACCTGCTTCAGGCCGAGCGAGATGCGCTCCTTCTCCACGTCCACGTCGAGAACCTGGGCGCGGATGACGTCGCCCTTCTTGAATTCCTCGATGACCTGCTCGCCGGGGCGGTTCCAGTCGAGATCGGACAGGTGGATCATGCCGTCCACGTCGCCTTCCAGGCCGAGGAACAGGCCGAACTCGGTCTTGTTCTTGACCTCGCCCTCGACGATCGAACCGATCGGGTGCTTCTCGATGAAGGCCTCCCACGGGTTCTGAAGGGTCTGCTTGAGGCCGAGCGAGATGCGGCGCTTGGCGGAATCGACCTCGAGCACGGCCACCTCGACCTCCTGGGAGGTGGAGACGATCTTGCCCGGATGGACGTTCTTCTTCGTCCAGGACATTTCGGAGACGTGGATGAGCCCCTCGATGCCCGGTTCGAGCTCCACGAAGGCACCGTAGTCGGTGATGTTGGTGACGCGGCCCTTGAACTTGGCGCCGATCGGGTACTTCGCCTCGATGCCCTGCCACGGATCGTCGAGCAGCTGCTTCATGCCCAGCGAGATGCGATGGGTCTCGTGGTTGATCTTGACGATCTTGACCTT
>JBKBOA010000082.1:0-9690 GCA_046295035.1 Phreatobacter sp. | reverse complement strand
CCGCCCCGCCGGACAGCACCCGCCGCGACCACTGCTTGTTGAAGGCATGCAGCGAGGGGGCGATGCGCGTGCCGCCGGACCAGTCCTCGACCGCGGCCGTGCAGGCGGCCAGCGCCTCGTCGGGATCCTTCGCCTTCAGCATGCGCGTGATGTTGGTCAGCCGCGTGCCGAACACGAAGGCGTGGACGTGCCGGCGCCTCTCCATCAGCGCATGGACAAAATGCAGGATGACCCGCGAATACTGGCTCATCGAGCCGGAAATGTCGCACAGGACCACCAGCGGTGGATGCTTCTCCTTCGGGCCACGCCGCGCCAGGTCAATGATCGCCCCGCCCTCGGCGATCGAGCGGCGCAGCGTGCGCCGGAGGTCGATGCGGCGGCCATGCGGGTCGGGAGCGAGCCGCCGCGTCGGAACGGCATCCTCGGGCAGGACCAGGGCCGCCACCCGCCGCTTGGCCTCGGCGATCTCGGCCGCGGTCATCTGGGCGAAGTCCTTCTTCTGCAGCACCTCGATGTCGGACACCGTGAAGCGGGCATCCACCTCGATCTCCGGCTTTTCCACCGGCACGCTCTCGGCCTCGCGGAAGAAGGCCTCCTGCAGGCGCAGCGAGACGGGATCGGGCTTGGCCTGCGGGGCATGGGCGACCGGCATGAGGATGGACAGCAGCTTTTCCATCAGGTGCCGGCGCTTGAAATAGATCTCGAAGGCGGTGCGGAACAGCACGGACTGCTCGTGCCGGGTGACGAACACGGCGTGCAGTGTCCAGTAGAAGTCCTCGCGCGAGCCGATGCCCGCCGCCTCGACGGCGGCGATGGCGTCCAGCACGGTGCCGGGACCGACCGGCAGGCCGGCCACGCGCAGCGCGCGGGCGAAATGGGCGATGTTCTCGGTCAGCGCGTTCGCCATCAGGCCGGCCTCAGGAGCAGCGCCCAGAGCGGCGAGAGCGCCAGCGCCCCGGCATTGTAGAGGCCATGGGCGAGCGCCGTGCCGAGAAAGGCCGTGCGCCAGCCGCGCGCCGCGAACCAGCCGGCATATTGAAGCGCGAAGACGAGGAACAGCACCGCCGTCACCGGCGCGCGCACCAGCGTCACCGGCAGGTGAGCGACGAGGGCCAGCGCCAGCGTCGCCGCAACGAAGACCGGCAGGGCGAGCCTCAACCGGACCATGGCCATCCAGTGCAGGCCCGCCAGCACCGCGGTCTCGACGAGGGGCGCGATCAGCACGGCCGAGACGACCACAAGAGCCAGCGGCGCGCCGGATGGCACCGCCGCCGGCGCGCTCACGCCGGCAAGGCCGAGGAGCGTCCACCAGACCATCGGCACGGCGAGCAGGCCGGCACCGATGGCGGCGGCCTTCAGCCAGGGGGTCGGGCCGGGATCCGGCAGGCTGGCGGCAAGCGTCATGGATCAGCGCCCGGCCTTCACCTCGTCCAGGATGGCCCTGGCCTCACCCGCCTGCATCTTCTGGATGTCGTCCTGGTATTTCAGCAGCACGCCGAGCGTGTCGGTCACCGCCTGCGGATCGAGGCCGACGGCATCGAGCTCGGTCAGCGCGGTTGCCCAGTCGATGCTCTCGGCGACACCCGGCACCTTGAACAGGTCGGACTTCCTGAGCCGCTGGACGAAGGCGACGATCTCCCGGGTCAGCTTCTCCGGGGCCTTCGGCGCCTTGGCCTTCAGGATGGCGAGCTCGCGCGCCGCGTCGGGATAATCGACCCAGTGATAGAGGCAGCGCCGCTTCAGGGCGTCGTGGATCTCGCGCGTGCGGTTCGACGTGACGATGACGATGGGCGGCGCCGGCGCCCGGATCGTGCCGAGCTCGGGCACCGTCACCTGGAAATCGGACAGCACCTCCAAAAGGAAGGCCTCGAAGGCCTCGTCGGTGCGGTCGAGCTCGTCGATCAGCAGCACCGGCGGGCCGCGCAGATCCGGTTCGAGCGCCTGCAGCAGCGGCCGCTTGATGAGATAGCGTTCGGAGAAGATGCCGGCGGACAATTGCTCGCGGTCCACCGCCCCCTCGGCCTCCGCGAGGCGGATGGCGATCATCTGCGCGGCATAGTTCCACTCATAGACGGCGGCGGCAACGTCGAGCCCCTCGTAGCATTGCAGGCGGATCAGGTTGCGGCCGAGGGTGGTTGCCAGCACCTTGGCGATCTCGGTCTTGCCGACGCCAGCCTCCCCCTCCAGCAGGATGGGGCGGCCCATCTTCAGGGCGAGGAACAGCACGGTGGCCAGCGACCGGTCGGCGACATAGCCGCCGCGCTTGAGCAGGGCCAGGGTCTCGTCGATGGAGGCGGGAAGGGTCTGGGAGGAAGGCGATGTCACGAAGGCACTCCGGTGGGCAACCCCACCATAGCGCAGCCGTGGCCCGGTGCGAGAGCCTCAATCCGCAGAGGCGCGCCGCGACGGCGGAGTGCCGGGGTCGAGCGCCAGACGCGTCGCCCGTGCCACGCCCGTGCCATAGCCCGTGGACAGGGTGATCAGCGCCGGGATCAGCGCCCTGCTCCCGACGACCGGCACCAGCACCACCTCGGCGGAGCGCTGGCGCGCGGCCTGGATGTCACCGCGGTCCGGCCGGTGGCCGGCGACCGGCTCGAAGCGCACGCGGCAGACGGCCGCCTCGCCCCTGTAGCCGGCGATCTCGACCTGGCGCGTCTCGACGAACGAATAGATCAGATCGAAGCGCTGGTGGCCGGTATAGATGCGCGAGCGCCGGTCGCAGGCCGCCGCGCCGGTCACCGGGCCGTTGCCGGGGGCGACGAAGATCCCGGCCGAGAGCGGATCGAGAACGCCGCGCAGATGCTCGGGCAGGACCGGCGTGGCGCGCGGATGCGGCGGCTTGTCGGGATCGCGCTGCGTGGACGCGACATTGCCGCCGGCCATGGTGATGCGGACCGTCTCCACCTTGCCGCCCGAACGCACCTCCAGACGGTAGCTGGTCGGCACCGGCCGGCCGCCCTGCAACCGCCCCTCGGCGGTGGCCGTTCCCGAACCGCCCGCGAACACGGCCGCCACCCCGGTCACGCGTGCGTTCAGCGTGGTGGAATAGCTGGTTCCGTCGGTGGTCGAGACCATCTGACCCCGGCCGATGGTCAGGCCAAGGAAGGTCACGGCATAGTCGGCCGAGACCTGTCCGGCCTGCTGGGCAGCGGCGGGCGCGGACAGGGCGGCAAGACCGGCAAGGGCGATGAGGGACTGTCGGACAGGGCGCAGGATCATGAGGGTCTCCGCGTCGCTGGCGGCCCTGCAGGCCGCGCTTGACCGCGCCCGTTTTCGGCAGGGCAGCGGGCGAATTTGCGGCAGGGGCCCGGAAAAACTGAAGCGCGCGGATGAACGCCCGACAACCGGCCCCTGGCCTCAGCGCAGCATGAGGCGCAGCACCATCCGCCCGCCGAAGAGCACGAACAGCGCGCCGATCGTGCCCTCCAGCACCCGCCGGAAGCGCTGATAGAAGGCCGCCACCGCCCGCCGGCGGAACAGCCAGGCAAGAAAGCCGAGATAGGTCGCGTTGCAGGCGATCATGATGGCGATGCCGGCAAGGCCCGTGGCGAGACTGGCCTGCAGCACGCCGGACACCGCGAAGATCGAGGTGATGAAGATGATCGCCTGGGCATTGGACAGCGCGGTGGCCAGCCCCAGCGCCACCGTCCGCCAGGCCCCGCCCGCGCCCTGGGCCGCGGCCGGTGGCCCCGGCGGCTGCCCCCCCTTCAGGCTGCGCAGGATGAGCCTGAGCCCGAAGACGACCAGATAGAGCGCGCCGAACACGATCACCGCCATGCGCAGCCAGGGCAGCGTCTGGAGCAGCGCCGCCCAGCCGAGCAGGGCCA
The DNA here is from genome assembly GCA_046295035.1 of Phreatobacter sp. Taxonomy (GTDB): domain Bacteria; phylum Pseudomonadota; class Alphaproteobacteria; order Rhizobiales; family Phreatobacteraceae; genus Phreatobacter. Next base: position 5,863 of record JBKBOA010000082.1, on the reverse strand, counting down.
GCAGGGCCAGGGGGGCCACGCCGGCGAGATTGCCGGCCAGCGCCAAGGCGACGTCCCGGCCCGGCCGGGTCACGGCGAGATGCGTGATGAGCAGCGAGTTCGCGCCCGGCGTCGGCACGATGGCAAGCCACATGAGCGCAAGCGTCAGAAGGGTCGGTCCATCGATCGCCATGGCATGACCCCCTGCTCCCGCGGCCCGGGCCCGCCGGCATCGGCCGCCCGGCGATACGGACCCGTAAGACTTCCATGATATCCAGCACGGGCCGCCAAGGGTTGTTCGAAAAAAGCCCGTCACGCATGCGCCACAGCACGATCTTCGCCACGCTCACATTCGGCGTCGTCTGCAGCCTGATCGCCTTCGTCCTGTTCTTTCCCCGCGAGGTGGATCTGGTGACCGGCAGCCTGAGGCGCATGATCAATGCCGGCCACGCCGACTTCGTCCGCCTCGAATACATCACCGCCGACCCGCAGATCTCGCGCGGCTGGCGCACGCTCAGGGTGGTCAGGACGCGCGAGGAATGCCTGCCGCTGCTCGGCCTCGACCACAGCCGCGATCCGACCATTGCCGGCCCGATCGGCTCGCTGCGCTGCACCTCCTACCTCAACAGCGGCGAACCGGTGCAGGTTCTCGCCACGCGCAGCCTGGCGCGGCCCTGACCCTGCCCCCGAACGCACAGGCCGCAGACGAAAGGGCCGGGGCGAACCCCGGCCTCACGGCACCGCGCATGAACCGCGCTCAGGCGGCTGCCGCCACCGCCCGCTTCGCGATCACCCCGACCAGGTGCGCCCGGTACTCGGGCGAGGCATGGATGTCACCGTTCATGTCGGCAGCCGGCGTGGTGATCCCCTCCAGCGCCTTGGCGTTGAAGCGCTTCGACAGCGCCTCCTCCATGGCCTTGTGGCGGAACACGCCGTTGGAACCGGCACCGGTCACCGCCACCCGCACGGAGCGGCCCTTCTTGGCCACGAACACGCCGACCAGCGCATAGCGGGAGGCCGGATTGGGAAACTTCACATAGCCCGCCTTGCCGGGGATCGGCAGGGCGATCTTGGTGATGATCTCGTCGTCCTCCAGCGCCGTGGAGAACAGGCCGGCGAAGAAGTCGTCGGCCGCGATCTTGCGCTTGTTGGTGTGGATGGTCGCGCCCAGCGCCAGCAGCGCCGCCGGATAGTCGGCGGCCGGATCGTTGTTGGCGACCGATCCGCCGATGGTGCCGCGATGGCGCACCTGCGGGTCGCCGATATGGCCGGCAAGGCTGGCGAGGGCGGGGATCGCCTGCTGGACCACCGGGGAGGTGGCGACCTCGGCATGGGTGGTCATGGCGCCGATCACCAGGGTCCGGCCCTTCTGCTCGATGCCCGACAGGCCGCATCCGGCGAGGTCGATCAGGTTCTTGGGGCTGGCCAGGCGCTGCTTCATGGTGGGGATCAGCGTCTGGCCACCGGCGAGGAGCTTCGGCTCCTCGGCCTTCTTCAGGAGCGCGACCGCGCCGCGCACGGTCGAGGCCTTGTGGTACTTGAAGGGATACATCGCTTCTCTCCTCGAACCTTACTCGGCCGCCCGGGCGGACCGGGCCTGCTGCTGGAGCACCTGCCAGATGGCCTGCGGGGTTGCCGGCATCGGCACGTTCTCGGTGCCGAGCGCGTCGGTCAGGGCATTGATGACGGCAGCCGGGGCGGCGATCGCGCCGGCCTCGCCGCAGCCCTTGATGCCGAGCGGGTTGGACGGGCACGGCGTCACCGTCATCCCCACCTTGAAGGACGGCAGGTTGTCGGCACGCGGCATGCAGTAGTCCATGAACGAGGCGGTCACCAGCTGGCCGTCCTTGTTGTAGACAGTGCCCTCCAGCAGCGCCTGGCCGACGCCCTGGGCGATGCCGCCATGGACCTGGCCCTCGACGATCATCGGGTTGATGACATTGCCGAAATCGTCCACGGCGGTCCAGTTGACGATGGTCGAGACACCCGTCTCCGGATCCACCTCCACCTCGCAGATGTGGCAGCCGGCCGGGAAGGTGAAGTTGGTCGGATCGTAGAACGACCCCTCCTTCAGCCCCGGCTCGAGCTCCTGCGGGTTGAACTTGTGGGCGATATAGGCATTCAGCGCCACCGTGCCGAAATCCACCGACTTGTCGGTGCCCTTCACGGTGAACTTGCCGTCCTTGAAGTCGATGTCCGCCTCGGCCGCCTCCAGCACATGGGCGGCGACCTTCTTGGCCTTGGCCTCGATCTTGTCGAGCGCCTTGGAGATGGCCGACATGCCCACCGCGCCCGAGCGCGAACCGTAGGTGCCCATGCCGAACTGCACCTTGTCGGTGTCGCCATGGACGATCGACACATTGTCGATGGGAATGCCGAGACGGTGCGACACGAGCTGCGCGAAGGTCGTCTCGTGGCCCTGTCCGTGGCTGTGCGAGCCGGTGAGGATCTCCACCGTTCCGACCGGGTTGACCCGCACCTCCGCCGATTCCCACAGGCCGACGCCGGCGCCCAGCGAGCCGACCGCCTGGGACGGCGCGATGCCGCAGGCCTCGATATAGGTGGAATAGCCGAGCCCGCGCAGCTTGCCGCGGCGGGCCGCCTCGCGCTTGCGCTTGCCGAAGCCCTTGACGTCGGCCATCTCCATGGCCTTGACCAGCGAGGCTTTGTAGTCGCCGGCGTCATAGGTCATGATGACCGGCGTCTGGTGCGGGAACTTGGTGATGAAGTTCCGCTTGCGGAAGGCGGCCGGATCCATGCCGATCTCGCGCGCGGCCACCTCCACCAGCCGTTCGACGACGAAGGTCGCCTCCGGCCGGCCGGCCCCGCGATAGGCATCGACGGGGGCCGTGTTGGTATAGACCGCGTCCACCTCGGCATAGATGTTGGGGATGGCGTACTGGCCGGACAGCAGCGTGGCGTAGAGATAGGTCGGCACCGAGGAGGCGAAGGTCGACAGGTAGGCGCCCATGTTGGCGATGGTCTTGACCCTGAGGCCGGTGATCTTGCCCTCGGCGTCGGTTGCAAGCTCGGCGCGCGTGACATGGTCGCGGCCATGGGCGATGGCGAGGAACTCCTCGGTGCGGTCCGCCGTCCACTTCACGGGCCGGCCGCACTTGCGGGCCGCCCACAGGCACACCGTCTCCTCGGCATAGACGAAGATCTTCGAGCCGAAGCCGCCGCCGACATCGGGAGCGATGACGCGCAGCTTGTGCTCGGGAGCAAGGCCGAGGAAGGCCGACATGATCAGCCGCGCCACATGCGGGTTCTGGCTGGTCGTGTGCAGGGTCAGCGTGTCGGTGCCGGCATCGTATTCGCCGATGGCCGCGCGCGGCTCCATGGCATTGGGCACGAGACGGTTGTTGACGATGTCGAGCCTGGTGACGTGCTTGGCCGCCTTGAAGGCCGCCTCGGTGGCCGCCTTGTCGCCGATATGCCACTCATAGACCGTGTTGCGCGGGGCCTCGTCATGGACCTGCGGGGTGCCCTTGGCCTGGGCGGCCGCGGTGTCGACATTGGCCGGCAGCACATCGTAATCGACGACGATGGCCTCGGAGGCGTCCTTGGCCTCGGCCAGAGTCTCGGCGATCACCACCGCCACATGGTCGCCGACATAGCGCACCTTGCCCTGGGCGAGCACCGGATGCGGCCCCGCCTTCATCGGCGAGCCGTCCTTGGAATGGATCATCCAGCCGCAGATCAGGCCCCCGACCTTGTCGGCGGCGACATCCTCGCCGGTATAGATGGCCACGACGCCTGGCATCTTCGCCGCCCTGGACGTGTCGATCCTGAGGATCCGGGCATGGGCGTGGGGCGAGCGGTGGAAATAGGCGTAGGTCTGGCCGGGGCGATTGATGTCGTCTGTGTACTGGCCCTTGCCGGTGATGAAGCGGAAGTCTTCCTTGCGACGCACGGCGGAGCCGATGGCGGTCACGGTCATGACGGTCCTCCCTTAAGGACGGCAGACGGTTTTCGGGCGTTGGCTGGAACTTGCGCAGGTCGCGCCGCTTATTCCGCGGCTTGCCGTGCCGGCGCCTTGCCGGTCATCGCCTGCGCGCCGGCCTCCACCGCCCTGACGATGTTGTGATAGCCCGTGCAGCGGCAGATGTTGCCCTCGAGTTCGGCGCGGATCGTGGCCTCGTCGGGCACGCCCTTGCGGTTCACGATGTCGATGGCCGACATGATCATGCCCGGCGTGCAGAAGCCGCACTGCAGGCCGTGATGCTCGCGGAAGGCCTCCTGCATCGGGTGCAGCTTGCCGTCCCGCGCCAGGCCCTCGATGGTGAGAACATCGGCGCCGTCGCACTGGACCGCGAAGATCGTGCAGGACTTCACCGCCTTGCCGTTCACATGGACGACACAGGCTCCGCATTGCGACGTGTCGCACCCCACATGGGTGCCCGTCAGGCGCAGGTTCTCGCGCAGAAGCTGCACCAGCAGCGTCCGCGCCTCGACGTCGGCCGAAACCTGACGTCCGTTGACCGTCAAGGTCACCGTCGGCATGGGCGTTCCTCCTTCAAAACGGTCCAGATTGGGCGCTTTCGGCCTGTTGTTTCTCTGGCCGCAGGCAATTCATGGCCGAAAACCATCCATTTTCAGCTGGTTTCCAGTTTGGACCCGTTCTGAACGGGGCGTCAAGCCGGAACCGCGCCGATGCGGGAGACTACGGCCCTGTCTTGCGCGGTCTTGCGCAAAGGCGGCCCGCCGCCGCTGTTGATTTGTCGGCCGGGCAGCCTAGTCTCCGCGCCAGCCAGACGACGAGGACACGCCCGCACCATGCCCCGCTTCACCACCTCCGACGGCCTGTCGATCCGCTACGAGGACACCGGCGGCGACCGCCCGGCCCTCCTCCTGTCCAATTCGCTCGGCACGCGGCTGGAGATGTGGGACGGCCAGATGGCGGATTTCGCCTCCCGCTTCCGCGTCGTCCGCTACGACAAGCGCGGCCACGGCGAGAGCGAGCTGCGCGTCGGCCCGACCAGCTTCCGCCGGCTGACCCTCGACGCGGTGGAGCTGCTCGACCATGTCGGCATCGCCCGGGCCCACTGGTGCGGCCTGTCCATGGGCGGCATGAGCGGCATGTGGGCCGGCACCCACCACGGGGAACGCTTCAACCGCATCGTGCTGTGCAACACGGCTGCCGCCATGCCCTCCCCCGACATGTGGAACCAGCGCATTGCCGTGGTGAAGACTGAGGGCCTCGCCCCGCTCATTCCGACCATCGTCGACCGCTGGTTCACCAGACGCTTCCAGGACAGCGACAAGGCGGCGGTCGCGCGGATCGTCGCCATGCTGAACACCACGCCGCCGGAGGGCTATGCCGCCTGCTCGGCCGCGATCCGCGACATGGACCAGCGCTGGCCGATCCGCTCGATCACCCATCCGGTGCTGGTGATCGCCGGCACCCATGACGGCTCGACGCCGCCCGAGCGCGGCCGCGAGATCGCCGCAGCCATTGCCGGCGCGCGCTATGTCGAGCTCGACGCCGCGCACCTGTCCAACATCGAGCAGGACAAGGCCTTCACCGCCGCGGTGATGGACTTCCTGAGGGATTGAGCCGAGGACGCCCCCGTGGACGAGAGCGAACGCTTCGAGAAGGGCCTGGCCGTGCGCCGGGCCGTGCTGGGCGATGCCCATGTGGACCGCTCGCTGGCCGCGCGCGACAGCTTCACCACCGAGTTCCAGGATCTCATCACCCGCTATGCCTGGGGCGAGATCTGGACCCGCCCCGGCCTCGACCGCAAGACGCGCAGCTTCCTCGTGCTGGCCATGACCGCCGCCATGGGCCGCTGGGAGGAATACCGCCTGCACTGCCGCGCGGCCTTCTCCAACGGCGTCACCACCGACGACATCAAGGAGGTGATCCTGCAGGTCGCCATCTATG
>JBKBOA010000081.1:0-9880 GCA_046295035.1 Phreatobacter sp. | reverse complement strand
CGGTCGATCCAGATCAGCGCGAGACCATCCTCGCGCTGGCGGATGACGTGCGAGGCCCAGACGCGATCAAACAGGGTTTGCGGGTCCGGCACGGAACCTCCTTGCGATAGGCACTTGACCAGCCATCATTGTATCATAGTATAGACAAAGATAGAAATTGGCTGTGGCATTCCTTCGGACAGAGCGGTAGACAATGTTGCGAGACGGTTCCGCTGCCGTTTGGGAAAGTGCTCCCGGTCCGGCGCCGTCATCGGATCGTCACACCGAGGGGGGCACCATGGCAGAGGCGATCGAAACCTCAAAGACGCGCCGGGTCTATCTCACGCTGCGGGACCGGATCTCCTCCGGCGAACTGACGCCGGGCACGCGCCTTCCCTCCGAGCCTGACCTTGCAGACATACATGGCGTGTCGCGCGTCACCATCCGACGGGCCCTGGCCGAGCTGGAGCGGGAGGGGCTGATTTCCCGGCGGCCCGGCGCTGGCACCTTCATCACCGCGCGCACCATCCGCCGGCCGATCGTGGCGGATCTGTCCAATGCGCTGGCCCATCTGGTTGAAATGGGTCGCTCCACCGATGTGCGCCTGCTGCAGTTCGGCTATGTCGATCCCTCGCCGGACATTGCCGAGGCCCTGCGGCTCGATGCCGGCGAGCGCGTCCAGCGCTCCGTGCGGGTGCGCATCATCGATGGCGAGCCCTTCTCCTATCTCGTCACCCATGTGCCCCAGCGGATCGGCGAGACCTTCACCGAGGCCGAACTCGGTGCGCAGCCCCTGCTGACGCTCATCGAGCGGTCGGGCGTCACCGTCGAGCGGGCGACGCAGACCATTTCCGCCACCCTGGCGGGGCCCGAAGTGGCTGCCGAACTGGGCGTGGACATCGGAGCGCCGCTGCTCTCGCTGCAGCGGACCGTCTTCGACGTCCGCCGGCGCGGCATCGAGCATCTCATGGCCTATTACCGGCCCGATCGCTACTCGTTCCAGATGGATCTCGTGCGCATCGATTCCGGTGGCGACCGTCTCTGGTCGCCGGTGGAGCGGCCGCGCAGCGGCGTGGGGATGAACGGGGTGGCCGCCAGCGACTGACGCCTTGCGGCGCCCCATCCCTGGGGTGCGGGACCAGATGGAACCCAAGAAGCTGACGAGCCGGTGCCGAACGCCGGCCGCACCAGAGGTTGAGAACGGAGACCAGCGATCATGACACGCGACCACGGCCTTTCGCGGCGGAACCTCATCAAGACAGGCGCGGCCGGTGCCGCCATCCTGTCTGCGCCCGGTCTCGTCCGGGCCCAGCCGGCCCCGGTGAAGCTCGGCATCCTGCAGCCGGTGACGGGCAATCTTGCCCAGGATGGCGAATATGGCCGGCTCGGCGCGGAACTGGCCATCAAGGAAATCAACGACGGCGGCGGCATCAAGTCGCTCGGCGGCGCCCGCATCGAGATGGTCTTCGGCGATGCCCGGTCCAACCCGGAAGCCGGCACCCAGGAGGTCGAGAAGATGCACGCCGAGGGCGTCGCCGCCATCGTCGGCGGTTTCGCCTCACCCATCTGCCTCGCCGCCTCGCAGGCCGCCGCCCGCTACGATCTCGCCTATGTGGTCGATGTCGGCGTGTCCGATGCCATTGTCTCGCGCGGCCTGAAGAACACGTTCCGCTTCGGTCCGGGCTTTGGCACCTGCACCCGGGTGGCCATCGAGAACCTCGTCAAGCTGAACGACGCCGCCGGCAAGCCGGCCAGGACCGTGGTGCTGGTCCACGAGGACGGTCTGTTCGGTTCGGGCCTTGCCAAGCTGATGAACGAGCGCCTGTCGGCCCTCGGCTTCCAGATCCTGGAGACGATCGCCCATCCGACGCCCGCGCGCGACATGTCCAATGTCGCCCTGCGCATCCGGGCGCTGAACCCCGACCTCGTCATCCCGTCCAGCTACTACGGCGAGTTCGTCCTGCTCGCCCGCACCATGCAGCAGCAGCGCATCCGGCCGAAGGGCATCTATGCCGTGCTCAACGGTGCCGCCTCCAACTTCCGCTTCGTGCGCGAGTTCCCGGAGGCGGCCAACAATGTCATGGACTGCAACCACTGGGCCGATCCACGCAAGCCGAAGACCGCCGAGCTGCGGCGCCAGGTGGAGGCCATGGGCCGCTTCTGGCTCTACAACGTGCCGCTGAACTATTCGGCGGTCCGCCTGACGGCCGATGCCATCGAGCGCGCGGCCTCGCGCGACCGGACGAAGATCATCGAGGCGCTGGCGGCCTCCACCTTCTCCGATCACATCATGCCCTACGGTCCGACCAGGTTCGAGAACGGCCAGAATACCGGCGCGGCCCCGGTGAACACCCAGATCCAGGGGAGCGACATCAAGGTGATCTTCCCTGACGCCTTCGCCGATGCCCGTCCGGTGTTCCCGGTGACCGGCTGACGGTGAGATCAAGGGCCGGTCCGGCGCTCGGCCGCCGGCCCCTTTCCGCCAACGCCCCGTGGCCGCCACGCCTGGCCACGGAAGCCCCGCATGCCCGAGGCCGGCTGTTCCCGTGTTCAGGTCCTATCCCCCGCAGATCGTGCTCGAGGCCGTGCTCAACGGGCTCCTCACCGGTGCCGTCTATGCGCTGGTGGCCCTCGGCCTGACGCTCGTCTATGGCGTGCTGCACATCATCAACTTCGCGCATGGCGCCATGCTGACGCTCGCCATGTTCGCCGTGCTCGTCGTCCACCTCGGGTTCGGCCTCGACCCCTATCTCGCCATCCTGCCGCTGACGCCGCTGTTCTTCCTGCTCGGCTATGGCCTGCAGCGCCTCGTCATCTCGCCGGCGAGCCGCAACGACGACGGCTCGATCCTGCTGGTGACGCTCGGCCTGTCGATCGTCATCGAGAACGCGCTGCTCGCCATCTTCCGCTCCGACACCCGCTCGCTCAGCCTCGACTATTCGTTCTCGGTGGTGGATCTCGGCTTCGCGCTCCTGTCCTTGCCGCGCGTGATCGGCTTCGGGGTGGCGATCCTGGTCGCGCTGGTGCTCTGGGCGATCCTGGCGCTGACCGATACCGGCAAGGCGATCCGGGCGGTGGCGAAGGAGAAGCTGGGCGCGGCCCTGGTCGGTATCGACGTGAACCACATCTATGCGGTCACCTTCGGCCTCGGAGCGGCCACTATCGCGGTTGCGGCCTGCCTGCTCATGCCGTCGTTCTACGTCAATCCGCGTGTCGGCAATGCCTTCGTGCTGGTTGCCTTCACGGTGGTGGTGCTGGGCGGCATGGGCTCGATCGCCGGGGCGCTCGCCGGCGGCCTGATCATCGGCGTGGTGGAGAGCCTGTCCGGCCTTTTCCTCGGCGAGAGTCTCGGCCAGATCGGCATCTTCCTGATCTTCATTCTCGTCCTGCTGTTCCGCCCGACCGGCCTGTTCGGAGCCCGGGCGTGATGGACCGGCTTTCCGCCTACCGTGCCATTCTCATCGTCGTCGCCGCGCTGGCCGCGCTGCCCCTGGCGGTGCCTCACATGGTCACCCTCGGCCTGGTGGCCGGCGCGAACACCGTCATGAACATGCTGGTCTTCGCGCTCATCATCACGCTGGCGGCGCAGGGCTGGAACCTTGCCGGCGGCTACGGGGGCCAGTTCTCCTTTGGCCACGCCGCCTTCTTCGGGACGGGTGCCTATGCCCAGGCGATCCTGCAGACTCGCTATGGGGTGAATGCCTGGGCGGCGCTGCCGCTGGCGGTCGGCCTGGGAGCCCTGGTCGGCGCGATCATCGGCCTGCTGGCGTTCCGGGCGCGGCTGCGCGGTTCCTATTTCGCGCTCGTGACGCTCGCCTTCGCCGAGGTCTTCCGCATCGTCGCCAATGCTGCCCCCATCACCGGCGGGGCGGCCGGCACGCTGGTCCCGCTGAAGATCGGCGCCGCCCAGTTCCAGTTCGCCGCCCAGGAGACCTTCTACTATCTCGCGCTCGGCGCGGTTGCCGTCATCCTCCTCGCCAACCGGGCCATGGAGCGCTCGCGTTTCGGCTCGTGGCTGGTCGCCGTGCGCGAGAACGAGGATGCCGCGCGGGCGCTCGGGGTCGACACGCTGAGGATCAAGCTGAAGGTCATCACCCTGTCGGCCGGTGTCACCGCGCTGGCGGGCGCCTTCTACACCCAGAAGTTCCTCTATATCGACGCCAACATTGCCTATGGCGCCTGGATCTCGGTGGAGGCCCTGCTGGCACCGATCATTGGCGGCAGCGGAACCGTCTTCGGTCCGCTGATCGGCGCCGTGACGCTGATCGGCCTCGGGGAGCTCGCCAAGACCGCCATTCACGGCCTGTTCGGCTCGGCCATTCCCGGCGTCGATCTCGTCGTCTATGGCCTCCTGCTGATCGCCGTCATCGCCTTTGCCCCGCGCGGTCTGCTCGGTCTCCTCGCCCGGATGCGGGGAGGGCGCTGATGCTGTCGGTCGAGACCGTCACCAAGCGCTTCGGCGGGCTTGTCGCCGTCAGCGATGTCACGCTGACCGTTCCGGCCGGCTCCATCACCGGCCTGATCGGTCCCAACGGGGCCGGCAAGACCACGTTGTTCACCCTGATCTCGGGCTTCGAGAAGCCCACGGCCGGTCGCGTTCTGTTCGAGGGGCAGGACATCACCGGCCGCACGCCCGAGGCCCTGGCCGTTCTGGGCCTTGCCCGCACGTTCCAGATCGTCCAGCCCTTTGCCGGTCTGTCGGTGGTCGAGAACATCGCGGTCGGCGCCTATCTGCGCCATCCCGGCCGGGCGGAGGCGTTTGCGCGGGCGCGCGCCGTTGCGGCCATGGTCGGGCTGACGGACCTCGAACGGCCCGCCTCGGCACTCACGGTTGCCGGTCGCAAGCGGCTGGAACTGGCACGGGCCCTGGCCACGGGCCCGAAGCTGATCCTGCTCGACGAGGTGCTGGCCGGTCTCAACCCCTCCGAGATCCGCGACATCATTCCGGTGATCCGCGCGGTCCGCGATGCCGGCGTCACCATCCTGATGATCGAACATGTGATGCAGGCCGTGATGAGCCTGTGCGAGCAAGTTCACGTGCTCGCCAACGGCCGGCTGATCGCTGCCGGCACACCGGCCGAGGTGGTCCGCGATCCAGGCGTCGTGGAGGCCTATCTCGGCCCCGGGGCGGCCGCGCGCCTTGCGGGGAGGGCGGCCCATGGCTGATCGCCTGCCGGCTGGAGCCCTGATGCCCGTTCGCGTCACGACCGAGCCGCTGCTTGTCATCGAGAACCTCAGGGCCGGCTATGGCCCGACCGAGATCCTGCGCGGCCTGTCGATGGCGGTGGGCTCGGGCGAGGTGGTCGCCGTGCTCGGCTCCAACGGCGTCGGCAAGACGACCCTGAACAAGGTCATGTCGGGTGTCGAGCCGGCCCGATCCGGCCGCATCCGCTTTCTGGGCGAGGACATCACCAATGCTCCGCCGCCCGCCATTGTCGCCCGTGGCCTGATCCACGTGCCCGAGGGGCGCAAGATCTTCCCCAACATGACGGTGCGCGAAAATCTGGAGCTCGGCTCCTACCGGCGCGGCAAGGCCGGGCGGTCCGCCAATCTGGAGCGAGTCTTTTCGATCTTCCCCCGTCTGCGCGAACGGGTGGCCCAGCTGGCCGGCACGCTCTCGGGCGGCGAGCAGCAGATGCTCGCCATCGGTCGGGGGCTGATGGCCGAGCCGCGCCTCCTCATCCTCGACGAGCCCTCGCTCGGCCTCTCGCCGCTGCTCGTGGAGGAGATGTTCACGCTGGTGAAGCGCATTCATGCCGAGGGCCTTGCGGTGCTGCTGGTGGAACAGAACGTCATGCAGTCGCTGGAGATCGCCTCCCGCGCCTACATCCTGGAAAACGGCGTGTTCGCACTCTCCGGTGCAGCGGCGGAGCTGGCCGCCAGCGACGACCTGCGCCGCGCCTATCTCGGCATGTGAGGGAGCATCCGATGGCCATCGTCACTCCTGGCGTCAGGACCGCCGCCGAACTGGCCGCAGAGCCCCGCTCGCCGTGGCTGGACACCTTCGCCCGCTTCGCGGCCGGACTGACGTTCGACGACCTTCCCGAGGCGGTCGTCGCCCGGGCCAAGCAGGTGATCTACGACAGCATCGGTGCCATCGCGGCGGGCATGGCAGAACCGGAAATGCGCGCGCTCGCCGGGCGACTGGAGAGGCTGGAAGGCACCGGCGACACGCCGCTCATCGGCGGATCGGGGCGCCTGTCGGCCTCCCACGCGGCCTTCCTCGCCGGCACCGCCGGCACCATGCTGGAGCTCGACGAGGGCAACCAGTATGCCCGCGGTCATCCCGGCATTCACGTGGTTCCCGCCGCGCTCATCGCGGCCGCCCGCCTCGGCGCCTCGGGCGCGGATCTGATCACGGCCGTCGTGCTCGGCTACGAGATCGGCGCGCGCATCGGTATCGCCTCGAAACTCGTCGTCACCATGCACCCCCACGGCACCTGGGGAACGGTCGGCGCTGCCGTGGCCGTGGCGAGGCTGCACGGGGCCGATGCCCGCGACATGGCCGCTGCGATCAATGTGGCCTCCTCGCTCGGCCTGACCACCAGCCGCAAGACCATGCTGGAGGGAGCCACCGTGCGGAACACCTATGCCGGTCTCTCCAACAAGCTCGGCCTGCTCGCCTGGGAGATGGTCGGGGCCGGGCTCACCGGCGAGCGCGACGGCGTGGCGACCGTCTATGGCACGGTGGCCGCCACCGATTTCCGCCCCGACGCGATGACGGAGGAGCTCGGCACCCGCTGGGAGATCGCGCGCAACTACTTCAAGCGCCATGCCGCCTGCCGCTACACCCATGCGGCGCTGGATGCGCTTGGCGCGATCCTGTCCGCAAGCGGCCCGGTCGATCCCCGGCATGTGCTCGGGATCGAGGTCGAGACCTATGTCTGGGCGGCCCAGCTCGACGACCCGGACCCGAAATCCATGCTGGCGGCCAAGTTCTCGCTGCCTTTCGCCCTGGCCACCGCGCTGGTCAACGGGTCAGCCTCCGTCGAGGCCTTCCGCGACGCCGCCCGCGGCGACAGGGTCATCCGGGCGCTGGCGAGCCGCGTCACCGTCAATGAGGATCCCGCGCTGACCGCCATGCTGCCGCACGCCCGGCCTGCGCGCGTCACGCTTCGGCTCGCCGATGGCCGGGTCTTCACGCAGCTCGCCACCACCAATCGCGGCGATACGGAGGATCCCTATCCGGTGTCGGAGGTGGAGGCCAAGTTCGTCGAGATCACCGCCCCGGTCTGGGGCGAGGCAAGGGCAGCGCGCGTCATCGCGGCGGTGAACGCGCTCGATGTGGACATGGACCCGGCACGCCTCATGGCGATGTGCGCGGTCTGACGGGAGGCATCACATGAATCCGGCCCAGCGGCTCCGGCAAAGACTCGACCAGCGACCGGTCCTGGTCGCGCCGGGCGCCATTGATCCCCTCACGGCGCAGCTGGCGGTCGATGCCGGTTTCGAGGCGCTCTACCTGACGGGTGCCGGCATCGCCTATACCCGTCTCGGCATGCCCGATGTCGGCCTCACCACCATGACCGAGGTGGCCGAAGTCGTCGCCCGCATTGCCGACAAGGTGGACGTGCCGCTGATCGTCGATGGCGACACCGGCTTCGGCAATGCCATCACCGTCCAGCGCACCATCCGCTTCTTCGAGCGGGCAGGGGCGGCGGCGATCCAGATCGAGGACCAGACTTTCCCCAAGCGCTGCGGCCACCTGCGCGGCAAGGACGTGGTGCCGCCAGCCGAGATGGTCGGCAAGATCAAGGCGGCCGTCGATGCGCGCCGCAACGGCATGCTCATCATCGCTCGCACCGATGCCGGGGCGGTGGAAGGCTTCGAGCGGGCCTTCGAGCGCGCCGCCCTCTATGCCGAGGCGGGCGCCGACATCATCTTCGTGGAGGCGCCGCGCACGCGCGAGGAGCTGGCGGCCGTGCCGGCCGCCCTCGGCACGGTCCGCCCCCTGATGGCCAACATGGTCGAGGGCGGGCGCACGCCCATGACTCCGGTCAGCGACCTGGAGGCCATGGGCTACAGCCTGGTCGTCTTTTCCGCCGGCGTGGTGCGCGCCATGGCGCGGAGTGCCCGCCGCTTCTACGACGCGCTGAGGGCCGATGGCACTTCCGATGCCGTGCGCGATGCGATGTACTCGTTCGACGAGCTCGCCGAGATCGTCGGCACCTCGGCGCTGCTCGAGTCCGGGCGCCGCTATGACGGCGGAGGCGACGCGTGACCCTCGATCCCGTCACGCTGGCGGTTCTGAAGGGCCGTCTGGAGCAGATCGCCGACGAGATGGACGCCACGCTCTACCGGTCGGCCTTCAACCCGATCATCGCCGAGGCGCGCGACGCCTGCCACGGTCTCTATCATCGCGAGACCGGCGACACGCTGGTGCAGGGCACCAAGGGCCTGCCGATCTTCGTCGGCGCCATGGCCTTCGCCGTGAAGGCGGTGATCGACAAGGTCAGGGACCAGGGCGGGCCCGGATCGGGCCGGCTCGCGCCGGGCGACACCTTCATCTTCAACGATCCCTATGCCGGCGGCACCCACCTCAACGATTTCCGCCTGGTGCGTCCGGTGTTCCGCAACGGCCAGCTGTTCTGCTGGCTGGCCTCTGCCGGTCACTGGCTGGACATCGGTGGCAATGTCCCCGGCGGCTACAATCCGGTCGCCACCGAGAGCTTCCAGGAGGGCGTGCTGATCCCGGTGGTGAAGCTCGTTTCGGCGGGCGAGATGCGGCAGGACATCCTCGACATCCTCGCCGCCAATTCCCGCCTGCCGAACTCCAACTGGGGCGATCTGAACGGCCAGCTGAATGCCCTCGACCTCGGGGAGAAGCGGCTGAACGCCCTGCTCGACGACTATGGCGAGGCGACGATCGACCAGGCCTTCGACGCCTTCTCCGCACGCGCCGAGGCGCTGATGCGCGAGGCCATCGCCGCGCTGCCCGACGGCACCTATTGCTTCGAGGACTGGCTCGACAATGACGGCATCGTCGATGCGCCGCTCACCGTGGCGCTGGACCTGACCATTGCCGGCGACAGCATGGTGCTGGACTTCTCGCGCTCCTCCCCGCCCTGCGCCGGACCGATCAACATCTCCGCACCCACCTCGATCGCCGCCTGCTATGTGGCGCTGAAGCACGTCTTCACCGATGTCCCGGCCAATGCAGGCTGCCTGAAGCCGATCTCCTTCGTCATTCCCGAGACCACCCTGCTCGGCGCTCGGGCGCCCAAGCCCATGGCCGGCTATACCGAGACGATCCTGCGCCTGATCGGCGTGGTGTTCGGTGCCCTGGCAAAGGCCGTGCCCGCGCGGGCAACCGCCGGACCCTTCGGCACCATCAACGCGCTCTCCATGGCCGGCCACCGGGCCAATGGCCAGCGCTGGGTGATGTTCAACTTCTTCGGCGGCGGCCTTGGCGGCAATCCGGAAAGCGATGGCCTCAGCCACGCCAACAATCCGATTTCGACCGCCACCATGCCGCCGGTCGAGATCCTCGAGGCAGCCTATCCGGTCCTGTTCACCCAATGGGCCCTGCGCCCCGATTCCGGCGGTGCGGGCCAGCACCGTGGCGGCCTCGGCGCCATCTACGAGATCGAGGTCCTGGACGAGCGCGGTGCCGAGGTCTTCCTGCTCGGCGAGCGGGGCCGCTATGCCCCCTTCGGCGTCAATGGCGGCGGGGCGGGTGCCCTCAACCGCTTCTCCTGGACCGATGGCGGGACGAGCGCCACGCCGCCCATGGCCTCCAAGGTCACGGGCGTCAGGCTGGCCCGCGGCGGCCGCGTCCGGCTGGAAACACCGGGCGGCGGTGGCTTCGGTGATCCGGCGGCGCGCGATCCGGCGGCCCGCGAACGCGATCTGCGGCTCGGCTATGTGACCGGAGCGAGGGCATGACCACGCTTGTCGGCGT
>JBKBOA010000080.1:0-10274 GCA_046295035.1 Phreatobacter sp. | reverse complement strand
CGCGAACTACAGATCCTCGCTGACAAACTCATCAGCGCGTACTTCCTTATCGTCTGGGACTTCGTCAACTGGGCGCGCCAACGCGGCATCCCGGCCAACGCGCGCGGCTCAGGCGTCGGCGTCGGCGGCGCAACCGGTCCCGGCCCAGCCGGCAAGCCCGGTCTCGGCCCAGCCGGCGGCGGCGCCACCACCCGCCCCGGCGGCAGCCGCGCCGGCCCGCGACGCGGCCGATGCCGCCAAGACGCTGCTGGATCAGATCGAGGCCCGGCTGGAACGTCGCCTGTCGAACGATGAGCTCAACGAGGTCCGTCGGCAGCTCGACCCCGTGCGTGAGGCCCTGGCCAAGGCGGTGGAGCAGCTCCAGCCGCGTCTGGCCGAGGCCCGTGGCCGGCTCGAGCAGCTCGGGCCGGCGCCGGCGGAGGGTGCGCCGCCGGAAGGCGCGGAGGCGCGGGCGCTGCGCGAGCAGCAGACGCGGGCGGTCGCCGAACTGGATGGTCTTGTCCGCAACCTGCGGGTGCAGCTGGTGCGCATCGACCAGATCGCCGATCGCATCGTCGAGCGTCGTCGCCAGATGTTCACGGCCGAGCTGCTGGACCGCTCGACACCGATCGTGGCTCCCCGCTCGTGGGTGGCGCTGATGGAGGCCATGCCGCGACTCGGGCGCTCCAGCGGCTATCTTCTATCGGACTGGCAGGCGCATCTGATCCAGGCGGCGGGGCCGGCCCGGATCCTGGTTGCGGCCGCCATTGCCGCGCTGGCGGCGCTCGTTCTCTTGCTGCTGCGCCGGCAATTGCTGCGCCGCGGGCTTTACCGCGAACCGGAGCATGAGCCGGCCACCCAGCTGGCGCGCATCCTGGCGGCGTTCCGCGTGGCGCTGGAGCGCTCGCTGGTGCTGCCGCTGACCGTGGGCTTGTTCCTGCTGATCCTCGCCAATTTCGAACTGGTCCTGCCGCGGGCCGAGCCGCTGGTGCCGACGGCGGTGCTGACGGCCACGCTGATCATCGCCGTCACGCGCGGCATCATGCAGGCGGTGCTGGCGCCCGGTGCGCCCACCTACCGCCTGGTGCCGCTGCCGGACGCCTTTGCCGAGGCGGTGTTTGCCTCGATGCGGGCCGCCGCCTGGGTGCTGGCGATCGGCGTGGTGTTGCAGGCCTATGCGCGCAGCATCATCGCCCCCATTACCGTGACCATCTTCGTGGCCGGGGCGACGGCACTGGCCATCGTCATCATCGCCATCCTGTTCCTGCGCCGCACGGCCCAGCGGCTCGCCGCGGACAGTCCCGATGCCACAGCCTCCGGCGAGACGCAGCAGGACTCCGCCGATGGCTCCATGCCCCTGGCCTGGGTCCGGCCGGCGCTCTGGCTGTTCGTGGTGGTCGTGCTGGCGGCCCTGGTTGCCGGCTACACGGCGCTCGCCGCCTTCATCGCCAGCCGGGTGGCCGCGGCGGTCGTCATTGCCTGCGCCACCGTGCTGGTGCTTCAGCTGATCGACGCGCTGATCGCCGAATGGTTCGGCGCGGACACCGTTCGCGGCCGGTCGCTCTCCGTCTCCCTCGGCGTGCGGCCCGAGCGGCTCGACCTGATGGGCACACTCCTCGACGGCGCACTGCGCATCGCCGTGCTGACCGCCTCGGTGCTGATCGTTCTGGGCCCCTGGGGCTTCGGTGGTCTGAGCGCCACGCTCGACGATGCCTTCTTCGGCCTGCGCCTCGGCGAGGTCAGGAGCTGGGCGCTGACCATTGCCGCCGCCGGCCTCGTGGTGGCGATCGGGCTGGTCGTGGTCAAGGCCGTGCTCAACTGGATCCGTGACAAGGTCCTGCCGCGCACGGGCATGGATTCCGGCCTGCAGAACTCCATCGCCACCATCCTCGGCTATGCGGGCTTTGCGCTGGTCGTGGCGCTGGGCCTGCGCCAGATCGGCCTCGACCTGTCGAATGTCGCCATCATCGCCGGCGCACTCTCGGTCGGCATCGGCTTCGGCCTGCAGTCGATCGTGTCCAACTTCGTCTCGGGGCTCATCCTCCTGGCCGAGCGGCCGATCCGGGTCGGTGATTCCATCGTGGTGAAGGGCGAGGAGGGCTATGTCCGCAAGATCTCGGTGCGCTCCACCGAGATCGAGACCTTCGACCGGGCCACTGTCATCCTGCCGAATGCCGAGCTGATCACCGGCGTGGTCAAGAACTGGACCCATTCCAACACGATGGGCCGCATCGCCATTCCCGTGCGTGTTTCCTACCAGACCGATCCGGAGGTGGTGCGCGACGAGCTGATGGCGGTCGCCTGCGACAACCGCTTCGTCGTGCAGAGCCCGCCGCCGCGTATCTTCCTGATGCGCTTCGCGGATTTCGGCATCGAGTTCGAGTTGCGCTGCATCGTCACCAATGTCGACTATGCGCTGACCGTGCGCAGCGACCTGCAGCTCGCCATCCTGCAGCGCTTCCGCAAGCGCGGCATCCTGCTGATGCCGACCATCAACCAGCGCGACCTGAAGCCCGAGCCGCCCGAGCCGGATCATCCGCCCGGCTGGCGTCGCGGTCCGCACCGCTCCGGGTCCTGAGCGCGCTCCGGCCGTTCGGGTGAGCCCCGGTCAGTTGCGGTCGTCGGGCAGGGCCGGGAGGGGATAGAAGTCGATGCCCTCCTCGGCGAGCTCGCGCGCCTCCTCGGGCGTCGCCGAGCCGTAGATCGAGCGGTACTCGACCTCGCCATAGTGGATCTTGCGGGCCTCCTCGGCGAAACGGTCGCCGACCGGGTCGGCATGTTTCATCAGATGCTCGCGCAATTCGCGGATGCGGGCGCGCAGCGCCTGTTCGGCCGGCGAGACCATGGCCACCGGGGCCTCGCCAGCAGGCCGTGCCGCATCCGGGACAGGAGCCGCCGGCCTGTCCGGCGCGCGGTCCCGGCGGGCCACCTGCGGCGCCATCACCGTCTTGTCGATGCGCGTGGAGCCACAGACCGGGCAGACGATCAGCTTGCGCGCCCTCTGGTCGTCGTAGCTCGCCGAGGAGGGAAACCAGCTCTCGAATTCGTGCGCTTTGTCGCAATGCAGGGTGTAGCGGATCATGACGCGGGAACGCTGACAGGATCGGGGAGGCTGAAGGCGCGGCCATTGGCCAGCGAGGGCACGCGGGCACGGGTCTCGTCCACCCGCGCGGGATCGATCTCGGCCAGGATCACGCCCGGCTCGTCGTGGTCGGCCTCGGCCAGGATGGTGCCCCAGGGATCGACGATGAGGCTGTGGCCATAGGTCTCGCGACCGCAGGCGTGCCGGCCGCCCTGGGCGGCGGCGATCACGAAGGCGCCGTTCTCGATGGCCCGGGCGCGCATCAGCACGTGCCAGTGCGCCTGGCCGGTCGGCACCGTGAAGGAGGCGGGGATGGCGAAGATCCCGGCGCCGCGCTCGGCCAGCGCGCGATAGAGGTGCGGAAAGCGCAGGTCGTAGCAGATGGTCACGCCGAGCCGCGCCCAGGGCAGGTCGCAGAGCACGGCCGTCTCGCCCGGCGCATAGGCCGCCGATTCCCGGTAGGTCTGGCCATTCGGCAGGTCCACGTCGAACATGTGGATCTTGTCATAGGCCGCCACCACCTCGCCGTCGGGGGAGATGACATAGCCGCGGTTGGCCGCCCGCCTCTCGCCGATGCGGATCGCCAGGGAGCCGACATGCAGCCAGATGCCAAGCGCCATGGCCTCCGACTGGAACAGGGGAATGGAGGGATCCTCGGCCTCGGTGCGGATGGCCTCGAAGAAGCGGCCGCGGTCGGGCTGGAGGATGTTGGTCATTTCCGGCGTCTGGACGTAGCGGGCCCCGGCGCGCGCCGCCTCGCGGACGAGGGCGACGGCCTGCTCCACACTGGGCTTCACGTCCACATCGGCGCGCATCTGCACGCAGGCGGCGGTGAAGCGCTGGCCGCAGGTCGGGGCCATCCGATCCGTTCCCGTCAGCCTGCCAGCAGCGGATCGAGCTTGCCCGCCGCGTCCAGTGCGTGGAGGTCGTCGCAGCCGCCGACATGGCGCCCGGCAATGAAGATCTGCGGCACGGTGGTGCGCCCGCCGGCCTTCTCCACCATTTCCGATCGCCGCTCCGGATGCTTGAGGATGTCGATCTCGGTGAAGGCGGCGCCCTTGGACTTCAGGAGATCCTTGGCGGCATGGCAATAGGGGCAATAGTCCTTGGTGTAGATGACGATGTCGGCCATGGCGAGGTCCGCGGACGGTGGCAACGGTCCTCAGATATGGACCGCGCCCGGCCCGTCCACAACCCTTGCCGCCGTCAGGACGTCGATGCGGGCCGCACCGGCCCGGCGCAGCACGCGGGCGCAGGCCTCCAGCGTCGCGCCGGTGGTCAGCACGTCGTCGACCAGCACGATGGCGCGGCCGCGCACGCAGGCACGATGCTCCTCCGCCACGCGGAAGGCGCCGGCGACGTTGTCGGCGCGCTGCGCCCGCGTGAGCCCGACCTGGTGGGCGGTGCGGCGCACGCGCTTCAGCAGCATCGGGTCCATGGGGATGCCGGTGAGGGCCGACAGATGCCGCGCGAGCTCGGCCGACTGGTTGAACCGGCGACGGAACAGCCGCGTCCAGTGCAGCGGCACCGGCACCAGCACGTCGGCCCCGTCCAGCACCTCGCGCCCCGCACGCGCCATCCAGCGGGCCAGCGCCACGGCGATTTCCAGCCGGTCGCCATATTTCAGGCCATGAACCAGCGTCCGGCCGACATGGTCGAAGCGGAAGGCCGCGCGCGCCCGGTCATAGGCCGGCGGGCTGGCCAGGGCCTCGGGCGAGAGCGCGCCGGGGCCGATGTCATAGGGCAGCGGCGTGCCGAGCCGGTCGCAGACCGGCGCCGTGATGAAGGCAACGCCGCTCCAGCAATGGGGGCAGAGGGCATGGTGGTCGCCGACCGGATGGCGGCAGGCGAGGCAGAGCGGCGGCAGCAGCCAGTCGAGGGCGCGGGCCCTTGCCGCCGCCATCCGGCTGCGCAGGGTGGGTGCAACGGCCGGCTGGCTCTCGGCGCTCATGCCCCATGCTAGCGACCGGCAGGCCTCCCCGCGATCCGGGCCCTTCCGCATCGCCGGCCAGGCGGCTACTGACGCCGATCAAGGCGCATGCCAAGCCCTTGCGCCCCAATGGATCGTCCCGAGGATCTGCCATGGACGCCGCCGAGGCCGAAGCCGTCGATTTCCTGATCGCCCGCGCCGGCGGGCCGGACGCGACGCGGCTCATCTCCACCCATATCTCGCGCGTCGTCATTGGTCCCGATGTGGTGTTCAAGCTGAAGCGGCCGGTCCGGCTCGCCTATCTCGACTTCTCCACGCCGGAGCGGCGACTCGCCTTCTGCCAGCAGGAATACCGGCTGAACCGCCGCTCAGATCCGCAGGGCCGCATCTATCGCGGCGTCCGGCGCATCACCCGTCAGGAGAACGGATCCCTCACCTTCGACGAGGCGGGAGACCTGGTCGATGCCGTGGTCGAGATGCGTCCCTTCGACAATGACCGCCTGCTGGACCGACTGGCGGCGGAGGGGCCGCTCGCACCGGCCCTGGTGGAGACGCTGGCGGGCGCGATTGCCGGGCTGCATGCGGGCGCTGCGGTCCTCGCCGACGGGGCGGGGGCCGCGCGCATGGGGTGCGTGCTCGACATCAATGCCGCGGCCTTCACCACCTCCGGCCTCCTCGGCCGGGACGGCGCGGCCCGCCTCGACGGCCTGTTCCGGGCGGCGCTCGACCGTCATGCGGCTCTGCTCGATTCCCGCGCTGCCGCTGGCCGGGTGCGGCGCGGCCATGGCGACCTGCACCTGCGCAACATCTGCCTGATCGACGGCGATCCGGTGCTGTTCGACTGCCTGGAGTTCGATGAGGATCTGGCCACCACCGACTTGCTCTATGACCTCGCCTTTCTCGTCATGGACCTGTGGCACCGGGGGCAGACGGGAGCGGCCAACCTGCTGATGAACCGCTATGCCGACCGGATGGGGGAGCGCGAAGGGCTCGCCCTGATGCCGTTCCTGGTGGCGGTGCGGGCGGCGGTGCGCGCGCATGTCCTGGCCGCGGCCGCCCGCGACCCGGACACGCCCGGGCGGCAGGCGATCCTCGGTGAGGCGTGGGACTATGTGCGGCTTGCCGAGGAGGCGCTGGCCGCTCATGGGCCGCGGCTGGTGGCGGTGGGGGGGCTGTCGGGCTCCGGCAAGTCAAGCCTTGCGGCGGCCCTCGCGCCGCAGATCGCGCCGCTTCCCGGTGCCCGTACCCTCAATTCGGACCGGCTGCGCAAGGCCATGTTCAATGCCGAACCAGAGGCGCGTCTCGGACCGCAGGCTTACCGGCCCGAGGTCTCGGAACAGGTCTATCGCAGGATGCGCGAGGAGGCAGCCGCGCTGCTTGCCGCCGGTGTGCCGGTCCTGGCCGATGCCGTCCATGCCCGCCCCGACGAACGGGCAGCGATCGAGGCCGTGGCGGTGGCGGCCGGCGTGCCCTTCCTCGGGATCTGGCTCGACCTGCCGGCCGATCAGCTGAAGGCGCGGGTCACGGCCCGCCAGGGCGGCCCGTCGGACGCGACGGCGGAAACGGTCGAGCAGCAGCTTGGCTACGAGCTTGGCCCCATCGGCTGGCTGCGGCTCGACTCCGCCCATGAGCGGGCGGAGCTCGTCGCCGGGCTGCGCCCGATGCTCTGAGGCCACCGATCTGCCGGCCGCCTTGGCTGCGGTCGCCGTCCTCGCCAGGACGTGCCCAGAAGATCCCCATCCCGAGATGCCCGTCCTGACCTTGACGGCGCCGGTCAGAACGCCAGGTCCGCCGCCTGCTCCTCCTCGATCCTCAGCGGGTCGCCGGGGGCGATGCGACCGCCCTGCGCCACCGCGCAGTAGATGCCGCAATCGGCATGGCCATAGGTGTGCATCAGCACGGCGGGGATCATCAGGTCGCGCACTGCCGAGCGCGGATTGACGGTGGTCGCGGCACACCGCTCGGTGCGTTTGAGGCCGCGCAGCACGGTTTCGCCGATGGCGATGCGCCGGCCGACCCAGTCGAACTCGGCGAAGGCAGGCACCCCATCGACATAGAGATTGGCGCGGAAGCGGAGGGGATCGATGACGACGCCCGTTTCCGTCTCCAGCGCCCGGACCGTGGCAAGGTTGATGATCGAGACGAAGCCGGAGCGCGAATCCATGAAGCGGAAGCCGTCGGGCCCGGCGAGGATCCTGGGCGGGCCGGCGAGTTCGGCGCCGAACATCATGCGGAAGAAGTCCTCGATGGCCTTTCGTCCGGCGGCGCTGCGCAGGTCGCCACGGGCAACCTCGATCTCGTCCTCGACGATGGACAGGCTGCCATCGGCCTCGTCGTAGCGGGTGCGCAGGCGGGCCAGCGCCGCCTGCCGGGCCAGCACCAGGAACCTGTGCTTGGGCTGATGTTCCGGGCTGGCGGGATCGAAGCCGGAAGGCCCGTTCTCGATGGCGAACAGGCGATCGCCGGGAAAGTGGGCGCCGGCGGTCAGGCGGGCCCCGGACAGCGGTTCGGCGGAAAGGCCCTTCACGGGATAGCGGTACAGGCGGACGAGCCGGGGCAGGGCGGAACTGACAGACATCGGGGGCGCCTCGTGGGGCTGCTGGCCGGAGGCTTGAGGTGGCGCAAGGCGGCGCGCCGATCAAGCCGGTAGGGAACACTTGTTGCTGCACTCTGTTGCAGGTTGTGCCGATCGGCCGGGGTGCCCCCTTCTCACGCCGCCGTGAGCCCCCATATCAGGCGCATGGCCGGCCGCTTCGGGGCTGGATGATCTGACCGACGCTTCGCGCGGGCCCTTCAAGGGACGGGCGGGGCGGGCAAAGGAGCACGAGACCATGAACGTCGAGAAATATACCGAGCGCGTGCGCGGATTCCTGCAGTCCGCCCAGTCGCTGGCCCTGCGCGAGGGCCACCAGCAGTTCCAGCCGGAGCATCTCCTGAAGGTGCTGCTGGATGATCCGGAAGGCATGTGCGCGGGCCTGATCCGCCAGGCCGGGGGTCAGCCGCAGATCGCCCAGGCCCGGGTCGAGGAGGCGCTGCGCAAGATTCCCAAGGTGCAGGGGTCGGGCGCCGGCCAGATCTATCTCGGCCCGGGCCTTGCCAGGGTGTTCGACGCGGCCGAGAAGGCGGCGGAGAAGGCCGGTGACTCGTTCGTCACCGTCGAGCGGCTCCTGCTGGCACTGGCGCTGGAAAAGGACAGCGAGGCCGGCAAGGCGCTGGCGGCCGCCGGCGTCAATCCCCAGGCGCTGAACCGCGCCATCGAATCGATCCGCAAGGGGCGCACGGCGGATTCGGCTTCCGCCGAGAACGCCTATGACGCGCTCAAGAAATATGCCCGCGACCTGACGGCGGCCGCCCGCGAGGGCAAGCTCGACCCGGTCATTGGCCGCGACGAGGAAATCCGCCGCACCATCCAGGTGCTGTCGCGCCGCACCAAGAACAATCCCGTGCTGATCGGCGAGCCCGGCGTCGGCAAGACCGCCATCGTCGAGGGTCTGGCCCTGCGCGTGGTCGATGGCGATGTGCCGGAGAGCCTGAAGGACAAGTCGATCCTGTCCCTCGACATGGGTGCGCTGATCGCCGGCGCGAAGTATCGCGGCGAGTTCGAGGAGCGGCTGAAGGCCGTGCTGTCGGAAGTCACCGCCTCCGACGGCGGCATCGTGCTGTTCATCGACGAGATGCACACCCTGGTCGGCGCCGGCAAGGCGGACGGGGCCATGGATGCCTCCAACCTCCTGAAGCCTGCGCTGGCCCGCGGCGAACTGCACTGCATCGGTGCCACCACGCTCGACGAGTATCGCAAGCACGTCGAGAAGGATCCGGCGCTGGCCCGCCGCTTCCAGCCGGTCTTCGTCGACGAGCCCTCGGTCGAGGACACGATCTCCATCCTGCGCGGCCTGAAGGAGAAGTACGAGCAGCACCACCAGGTGCGCATCACCGACAGCGCCATCGTGGCGGCGGCGACCCTGTCGAACCGCTACATCACCGATCGCTTCCTGCCCGACAAGGCCATCGACCTCGTCGACGAGGCCTCGGCGCGCCTGCGCATGCAGGTCGATTCCAAGCCCGAGGAGCTGGACGAGCTCGACCGGCGCATCATCCAGCTCAAGATCGAGCATGAGGCGCTGAAGAAGGAGAGCGATGCCGCTTCCAAGGATCGGCTGGTCCGCCTGGAGAAGGAACTGGCCGGGCTGGAGGCCCAGTCCGCCGAGATGACCGCTCGCTGGAAGGCGGAGAAGGACAGCCTCGGCCGGGCCGCCGAGCTCAAGAAGCAGCTCGACGAGGCCCGCACCGCGCTGGCCAACGCCCAGCGCAAGGGCGACTGGGCCAAGGCGGGCGAGCTCTCCTACGGCACGATTCCCGCGCTGGAGAAGGAGCTGGCCGCCGTCGAGCAGCAGAACGAGCAGGCCATGGTCGAGGAGGCGGTCACCGCCGACCACGTCGCCCAGGTCGTCTCTCGCTGGACCGGTGTGCCGGTGGACAAGATGCTGGAGGGCGAGAAGGACAAGCTCCTGCGCATGGAGGACGAACTCGCCCGCCGCGTGGTCGGCCAGGGCGAGGCGGTCAGGGCCGTCTCGACGGCTGTCCGGCGCGCGCGTGCCGGCCTCCAGGATCCGAACCGGCCGATCGGCTCGTTCATGTTCCTCGGCCCCACCGGCGTCGGCAAGACCGAGCTGACCAAGGCGCTCGCCGAGTTCCTGTTCGACGACGAGACGGCGCTGGTGCGCATCGACATGTCGGAATACATGGAGAAGCACTCGGTCGCGCGGCTGATCGGCGCGCCGCCCGGCTATGTCGGCTATGACGAGGGCGGGGCGCTGACGGAGGCCGTGCGCCGCCGGCCCTATCAGGTCGTGCTGTTCGACGAGATCGAGAAGGCCCATCCGGACGTGTTCAATGTCCTGCTGCAGGTGCTCGACGACGGGCGTCTGACGGACGGGCAGGGCCGGACGGTCGATTTCCGCAACGTGCTCGTCATCATGACCTCGAACCTCGGCTCCGAGCTCCTGGTCATGCAGAATGAGGGTGAGGACGTCGATGCCGTGCGCGACGGCGTCATGTCGATCGTGCGCGGGCATTTCCGGCCCGAGTTCCTGAACCGGATCGACGAGATCATCCTGTTCGGCCGTCTGAAGCGCGAGCAGATGACCTCGATCGTCGACATTCAGCTGAAGCGCCTGCAGAAGCTGCTGGACGAGCGCAAGATCGTCCTCGATCTCGATCCGGGCGCGAAGGCCTGGCTCGCCGAGAAGGGCTATGATCCTGCCTACGGCGCCCGGCCGCTGA
>JBKBOA010000079.1:0-10380 GCA_046295035.1 Phreatobacter sp. | reverse complement strand
TGCCGGCCAGGCGCACCGCGCCGGCATTCAGGATCAGCGTCTCGCGGAAGGGCTTGTCGGCGATCTGGATGCGCCGGGCCTGCTGGATGGTGCCATAGGCCACGTGCAGGATGTAGCCGCCCGGCCTGAGCCCCAGGACCGGCGCGGCATCACGCGATTCCTCGACGAGCGCGAAGGCCCCGCTGGCCTCCGGCTGGTCGCTGAAGATGCGCCAGTGCAGGCCATGCATGATGTGCTGACCGCCCTGCCGGAAGCGGGCGTCGAGCACGACCATCGTCCTGTCGGAGAATTGCGGCGGCAGGCTCGGCTGGAACGGAATGCTCGGCAGCAGGGCCGGCGCCGCGCCGGTCTGCGGCACGAAGGGCAGGGCGCCGTCGGGCAGGGTGGTGAAGGGCGCGGCGGCGCCGCCGGGGCTGAGCCGGCGCCGGCGCTGCAGGTCCGAGCCGAGCGGCGGATCGGTCGGCGCCGGAAGGCCGAGGGACGGAGCGCCGGCCCGGCCGGGGGCAGTCTGGGCGCCGGCCGCGGACGGCAGGGCCAGCACCACCAGCGCCGCGAGCGCGATCGGAAGGGGACTGCGGTTCATGGACCCATGCTGTCGATCCGGAATATGGCCCTTTTTGGTGCGGATCAGCCGTGCGCGCAAGCAGTGCGCGGGCCCCTTGGCGCGGCGGGCCGGCTCCCCTAGTTGAACGCGAGGTTTGTTCGAGGTCGCCATGACGCTTGCCCCGCTGATCGAGCATCTGACCACCCGCCGCTCCGTGCCCTTCGCGCTGATGGGCGGGCCCGGGCCCGATGCCGCCACCCTCGATGCCATGCTGACGATTGCCGCGCGCGTGCCCGACCACGGCAAGCTCGCCCCCTGGCGCTTCATCGTGATCGGACCGGAAGCGGGCGCGAGCCTGGGCCGGTTCCTGGAGAGCCTGGTGGCAGCCGACGATCCCGCCGTTGACGCACGGCGGCGGGAGGTGGAGCGGACACGCTTCACGCGCGCGCCCGTCTGCGTGGCGGTCGTCTCGCGCGCTGCCCCCCACCCGAAGATCCCGGAATGGGAGCAGGTGCTGTCGGCGGGCGCCTGTTGCCTCAACCTGCTGCATGCCGCCTGCGCCTACGGGTTCGGCGGCACCTGGATCACCGAATGGCCTGCCTTCGACCGCCGTGTGCTGGACCGCCTCGGGTTGGCGCCGCACGAGACCATTGCCGGGTTCATCCACATCGGCACGCCGACCGCCAGGGCCGATGACCGCGTGCGGCCCGACATGGCCACCCTCATCACCCATCTGGAGCCCTGAAACGTGCACTACAGCGTCGCCGCCGCCGACCACGGCCTGCCGCATGATCCCTTCAAGTCGCTGGCTGCGCCGCGGCCGATCGGCTGGATCACCGCGCTGGACCGGCAGGGACGGGTCAACTGCTCGCCCTATTCGTTCTTCAACGCCATCTCCGACCGCCCGCACATGGTGGCCTTCTCCTCGGACGGCATGAAGGATGCGCGCGCCTTCATCGAGGAGACCGGCGAGTTCACCTGCTCCTTCACCAGCTGGGATCTGCGCGACGCCATGAACGCGACCTCCGCGCCGCTGCCGCGCGGGGAGAGTGAACTGGCCTTTGCCGGTCTGGAGCCCGCGCCCTCCCGTTTCGTCAAGCCTCCGCGGGTCAAGGCGGCTCCGGCCGCGCTCGAATGCAAGTGGCTGCAGACCGTGCCGCTCACCTCGCTCGAGGGCAAGACACGCTACTTCCTCGTCATCGGCGAGGTGGTCGGGGTCTATATCGACGATGCCTTCGTGAAGGACGGTTTTGTCGACACCGCCGCCATGCGGCCGATCATGCGGGGCGGCTACGACCAGTATTTCGCGGTCGGGCCGGAGCAGATGTTCCGCATGACGCGCCCGGCCGGCGGCGGCAATTTCGACGAGCGAAAGGGCTGAGGACCGGATCGGGCGGTCTGCCCGGCTCAGCCGGTGCTGAACGAGGCGGCGCGGGCGAGCAATTGCTCGGCCCGCCGCAGGTGGGGGCGGTCGAACATCTCGCCGCCGATATTGACCACGCCCGCCGAGGGGTGGGCCGCGAAGGCCGCCACCACCCGCCGCGCCTCCTCGAGGGCAGCGGCAGCTGGCGAGAACACCTCGTTGATCACCGGCACCTGCGCCGGGTGGATCGCCATCTTGCCCGTATAGCCGTCCCGGCGGGCCTCCTCGCATTCGAGCCGCAGTCCGGCCTCGTCCCGGAAGGCCGGGAACACCGTGTCGATCGGCTGGACGCCCGCCGCCACGGCGCCAAACAGGCACAGCGAGCGCACAAGCCGGAACGGCTCGGTATGCCGCCCGTCAGGCGCGCGGTTGGTTTCGGCGGCAATGTCGGCGGACAGATCCTCCGCGCCCCAGGTCAGCCCGGCAAGGCGCGGGCTCGCCCCCGCATAGGTGCCGAGCTGGAAGACGGCCGCGGCCGTCTCCGTGGCGACGGGCAGGATGCCGGTGGCGCCGTCCGCAATCCCGTTCAGGGCTTCCTGCACGGCGATCTTGGCATCGAGCAGCGCAACGTCGCCGCCCCCGCTCGCCTTCGGAAGCATGATGAGGTCGGGCCGCCCCGGCATGACCGCAAGCAGATCCTCGTCCGTCAGACCGGTATCGAGTGCATTGACACGCACGATCAGGCGCGGTCGTCCGGTCAGGCCGCGATGCGCCTCCAGAAAGGCGCATGTCGCTGCCCGCGCGGCCGGCTTCATCGCGGCGGCGACCGAGTCCTCGAGGTCGATGATGATCGCATCGGCCCCCGAGGCCATGGCCTTGCTGAGCTTCTTCTCCGAATCACCGGGCACGAACAGGAGCGAGCGCATCGGTCAGGCCCCGCGCTTGAGCACGAGGGACTGACGCAGGCATTCGGCAACCAGCTTGTCATGCTGGTTGTAGGCCCGGTGGTGGAACTCGACGACGCCCATGGTCGGGCGCGACTTCGATTCGCGCTTGGCCACGACGGTCGTCTCGCAATGGACCGTGTCGTTCTCGAACAGCGGATGGGGGAACTTCACGTCGGTCATGCCGAGATTGGCGAACAGCGTGCCGTTGGTGGTGTCGCCCACCGAAATGCCGATCAGCAGACCAAGCGTGAACAGCGAGTTCATCAGCGGCTGGCCCCATTCGGTCTGAGCGGCGAACTGCCGGTCGATATGCAGGGGCTGGGGGTTCAGCGTCATGTTCGAGAACAGCATGTTGTCCATCTGCGTGACGGAGCGGGTCAGCCGGTGGCGGATGACCTGTCCGGGCGCGAAATCCTCGAAATAGAGACCGCCCCGGGGGTGGCGGCGGTCCTCGGTCACGGCGGGGGCGGTCATGTCATGCCTCTTCGGGATGCTGCGTTACCATTTCGTTTACCATAATCGACCACGATCCCCGGTGGAGGTTCCGCCTCCCGGGGGTCGCAGCCATGTTTCTCTTCCGTTCCTCGGCCGAACCGCCGAGTCAGCCTGTCACGGCTGCCGAGGCCGGGGCCAACCGGGTGATGTCGGCCATTCGCTCGGCCGCCGAGCGCACCGGCGCCGGCTTCGACTATCTGCTCCGCACAGCCCGCCGCGAATCGAGCCTGCAGCCAACGGCCCAGGCACCGACGTCGAGTGCACGGGGGCTGTTCCAGTTCATCGACTCCACCTGGCTGACCATGGTGCGCGACGAGGGGCGCAATCTCGGACTGCAACGCTATGCCGAACAGATCGGCTCGACCAGCACCGGGCGACCCGTCGTGTCCGATCCGGCCGTGCGCCAGCAGATCCTCGCCCTGCGCGATGATCCCGCCGTTGCGGCCCTGGTGGCCGGCGCCTTCACCAACCGCAATGCCGCCGAACTGCGCTCGGCGATCGGCCGCGACCCGACCGAGGGCGAGCTCTACATGGCGCATTTTCTCGGATCGGGAGGGGCGAGCCGGCTGATCAGTCTCAAGCAGGCGAGCCCACAGGTGAGCGCCGCCACCCAGTTTCCCGACGCTGCCGGCGCCAACCGGCGGATCTTCTTCGACCGTGGTCGGCCGCGCACGGTGGCGGAGGTCTATGATCTGCTGACCGCGGACCAGACCCGCGTCGTGGCCGGCGCCACGACGCCGTCCGCCGCCTCCGTGACGGCCGACACGACGGATGAGACGGACCGCGCCTCCTGGTCCTCCGTTGCGCAGGTAAGGGCCGATCCGAACCGGCCGTTCCATTCGATGTTCTCGAGCAACGGCTCGGGGCCGATCAACGCCTTCGTCGCCGCCACCTGGGCCGCCCTCGGGCGGCGCGACGACAGTCCGGCGACGACGGTGACGGCTGCCGCCTCGCTGTCCTCCGGTCCCTCACTCGATCCGAGGGCCATCACCACCGCCGTGGGCGGGCCCTTCTACCCCGTCGAGGTCGAGCGGGTTCGCCGGGGGCAGCCTCTGGACCTTGGCCAGTTCCTGGTGCCGGCGGCCCGTCGCTGAGCCGCCCGGGCAGGGCGGATCTGTCGATCATGGTGAAGCCTTTGTTAACGACGGGCCGTTAGCGTCCTTGGTATCCCGCCCGGAAGTCCGGGCTCGTGAATCGTGGCGTCCAGGCTGAATTCATGATCGTGCGGCAGTTCCTCAGATGGATTCAGACCGCTCCGGCCGGCGACAGGGCGGATGCGACGGCGGCCCTTGCCAGGGCCTACCTGCATTCGGATCTCTCGGCCGATGATCTGGCGGCGGCGGAGGCCGCCATGGTCATGCTGCTGGACGATCCCTCGCCGCTGGTGCGCCGGGCGCTGGCCGATGTGCTGGCTTCCTCGGAGGCCGCGCCCGGGACGGTGATTGCCGGACTTCTGCAGGATCAGCCCGAGATCGCCAGCATCGTCGCCCGCCATTCACCGCTTCTGCTCGATGCCGAACTGGTCGATCTCGTCGGTGGCGGCGAGCCGCTGGTGCAATATGCCGTGGCCTGCCGGGACAGGCTGCCGGCGCCCGTCGCCGCGGCCCTGGCGGAGGTCGGCTGTCTGGAAGCCTGCCTGGCGGTGGTGAGCCTCGACGGTGTCGCGCTGCCGGCCTTCTCCATCGACCGCATCATCGAGCGTTTTGGCGACGATCCCGATATCCGCGAGGCGCTGTTCGCCCGTCCCGACCTGTCGCCGGGTGCGCGGCAGGCGTTGATCGTGCGCCTGTCGAAGGCCCTGTCGCGGTTCGTCACCGAGCGGTCCTGGCTGGCCGAGGACCGGGCCGAGCGGATCGTTCGGGAGGCGGCCGAAAAGGCCACCGTGGCGATTGCCGCGGATACGGATGTCTCCCGCCTTGCATCGCTGGTTCGCCATCTGCGCGGTTCCGGCCAGCTCACCACCGGGCTGGTGCTCAGGGCGCTGCTCTCTGGCCACATCCAGCTGTTCGAACAGGCCCTGGCCGAGCTCTCCGGCCTCGACGTGCGGCGCGTGGCCGGCATGGTCCATGACCGGCGTGGCGCCGGTTTCCGCGCCCTCTACGAACGCGCCGGCCTGCCGTTGCCAGCCTTTCCCGCCTTTCGCGCCGCGCTGGAGGCCTGGACCGAAGAGGGCGGCTGGTCGGCGCACCGGCCGGGGGATGCGGGTCTGCGCCGCCGCATGGTCGAGCGCGTGCTCACCGCCTATGTCCCGCTCGCCGAGGGCGAACTCGACCAGCTGCTCGCCATCCTGCGGCGCTTTGCGGCCGAGGCGGCCCGCGACGAGGCCCGCGCCTTTGCGCGCGATCTGGTGGCTGGCAATGATGCGCTGGACGACGCCGATCTGGCCTTTCCGCTGGTCGCTGCCTGATCGGCCAGGCCCACCGCCGGTCAGGGCGCGATGGGCGGCGAACCCTCGATCTGCACGAGCAGGTCGTTGACCACCGAGGCCAGTCTCTCGCTCAGCGCCAGCGCCGTGCGGTTGTCGGCGCCCGTGGCGTGTTCGCGCACGATGGCGCCAATCGCATCGACATGCTGCGACACCAGGGCCATCGGCACGCGGCTGTCGTCGGCGATGCCGTCCAGCAGCCGGCACAGGCTGTCGGCAACGCTTGCCGCCAGCGGATAGCCGAACGTCGCGGCCTGGCCCCGGATGTCGTGGGCCGCGCGGTAGAGCACCGGTCGGGTATCGGGGCCGAGGCCCGATCGCTTCGCCAGATCGCGGGCCTCGGCGAGTCGGGCCGTTTCCTTGCCCATCCACTCGTCGAACTCGGAGGACAGTTCGGCGAGGGCCGCTTCCGCGCGCTGGATCGCCTCCAGGTCGAAGCCGAACTCGTCGAAGGTTCCCTTGGCCTTGCGCGAATAGCCCTTCAGGTTGTGCCTGGGGGTGATGACCTCATGGTCTGCAAAGCCCTCCACCGAGGCTTCATCCAGCTTGACTTTGCTCTGGCCTGCCATGGGTTGCCCCGTCAGATCGGGTTTTTCGTCTTGTCCAGCAGAGGCTGGACCTTGATGATCTCCGACTTCTCGCCCTTGCGGCGTTCCGGGCCCACATAGCTGCTGCTGTGGTTGCGACGGCGATCCGGGCCGAAGAAGGTCTTGGTCTTGATAAACGGCCGCGGGTTAACAACCACGTTCAGAATGCGCTGATACAGGGCCTTGGCCGATATGGGTTTGGCAAGGAACTCGGTCACGCCGGCGTCGCGGGCCTCCAGCACCCGCTTCTTCTCCGAATGGCCGGTCAGCATGATGATCGCCACATAGGGATTGGCGTTGGCACCCGGCTGGCGGATCATGCTGGTCAGTTCCAGCCCGTCGAAGATGGGCATGGCCCAGTCGGTGATGACAATGTCCGGCATGTAGTGGGTGAAGGCTTCCAGACCCGCCGCGCCATCCTCGGCCTCATAGACCTCGCGGGCGCCGAAGCCGTGCAGCAGGGTTCGCACGATGCGGCGCATATGCGCGTTGTCGTCGATCACCAGGAAGCGCAATCGGTTGAAATCGATCCGGATCATCCCGACAACCCTAGCGGACGCCTCATTAGCGGACCGTTAAGGCTGTGGCTGCGGGCCGCTCAGGGGCCGAACTGTTCCCGCAGGATCCGCTCGTCCAGTGAATGTCCGGGATCGTGCAGCAGGATCATCGACCGGTTGCGGTCGGTGACGATGTCGACGGTGGCAACCTCACGCACCTCGACATGGTCGGCGGTTGCGCTCACCGGGCGCTTGGCCGCTTCGAGCACCTCGATGCGGATGCGGACATGGTCCGGCAGCAGGGCCCCGCGCCAGCGGCGCGGCCGGAACGGCGAGATCGGGGTGAGGGCGAGCAGCGGGGTATTGAGGGGCAGGATCGGGCCGTTGACCGACAGGTTGTAGGCCGTGGACCCGGCGGGGGTCGCCACCAGCACCCCGTCGGCGATGAGTTCGCCCATGCGTTCATGACCGTCGACCATGATCCGGAGCTTGGCTACCTGTGAGGATTGGCGCAGCAGCGAGACCTCGTTGATGGCCAGGGCATCGCGCCGCTCGCCGTGAACGTCGATGGCGGTCATGGCCAGCGGATGGATCACCGATCGCTCGGCCGTCCAGATGCGCTCGACGAGGCCGTCCTCGGCATATTCGTTCATCAGGAAGCCGACCGAGCCGCGATTCATGCCGTAGATCGGCTTGCCACTGTCGATGAAGCGGTGCAGCGTCTGCAGCATCAGGCCGTCACCGCCGAGCGCCACGATCACCTCGGCCTCGTCGGCGGGAACGGAACCGTAGCGCGCCACCAGACGGGCCAGCGCCTCCTGGGCGTCGGGCGCCTGGGACGCGACGAAGGAAATCTTCTTGGGATCGGGCCTGTGGTCCGGCATGGCAGCGTCCTCGCACGGACGGACAGGGTGGATCGACGTGACGCGGAACAGCAAGCCGGACGACGTGGTGCTGATCTATACGACCGCAGCGAGCCTTGTCGAGGCCGAGCGCATCGGCGCGGCGCTGGTGGCGGACCGGCTGGCGGCCTGCGTCAACATCCTGCCCGGCATGCGCTCCATCTATCGCTGGAAGGGGGCGGTGGAGCGGGCCGAGGAGGTCGTGATGATCGTCAAGACGCTGCGCCGGCAGGTCGCGGCCGCGCGACAGGCGTTGCGCGCGGCCCATTCCTACGAGACGCCGGCCTTCCTGCTGATCGAGGTGCCGGACGGCGACCCCGACTATCTTGCCTGGCTGCGCGCCGAGACCGGCTGAGGCTCAGCCGCGACCGACGAAGGGCATGTCGTTGGCCATGATGGTCATGGTCAGGATGTTCACATCCAGCGGCAGGTTGGCGATGTGCACCACCGCATCGGCGACATGGCGCACGTCCATGCGCGGCTCCACCCGGGTGGTGAAATCGGCCTGCAGCACGCCCGCCGCCATGCGCTCGGTCATTTCGGTGGCGGCGTTGCCGATATCGATCTGCGAACAGACGATCCGGTCCGCGCGACCGTCAAGCGAGATCGACTTGGTCAGGCCGAGGACGGCATGCTTGGTTGCCGTGTAGGGCGCCGAATAGGGCCGGGGCGCATAGGCCGAGATCGAGCCGTTGTTGATGATGCGGCCCCCCTTGGGATCCTGGGCGCGCATGATCTTCATGGCCTCGCGCGCGCACAGATAGGATCCCGTCAGGTTGACATCCACCACCTGGCGCCACTTCTCGGTGGGAAGCTCGTCGAGCGGAACCGCCGGAGCGCCCATGCCGGCATTGTTGAACAGCACGTCCAGTCGGCCGAACCGGTCCTTCACCAGCGCGAACAGGGCCGCCACCGAGGCCTCGTCGGTCACGTCGGTGGGGCACGCAACGACCGTCCCCCCGGCCGCGGCTGCCACCGTCTTGTCGAGCTCGTCGGCACGCCGGCCGGCGACGACCACCGCATAGCCGGACCTTGCCAGTCCGAGCGCCGAGGCCCGTCCGATGCCCGATCCCGCGCCCGTCACCACGGCGATGCGCTGTGCCATTCCGTCCTCCCGCAAATCGCGGACCCTGCCAGTCCGCACATTGGCGCGCAGACTGGCCGAAACGGTGCAAGCTGTCGACCCGGCGGCGGCAGGGGAGGGATGCGAAACGATTTAGCCCGAAGAGTCCGCTGCCCGCACTGCCGCAAGGCTTCGGGCCCGACCGGGTCAGGTCGGGCCAGTTCACTTCGGCACGATGCGGCGGAGAGCGGTGATCAGACCGCCGGCGTCCACTGGGCCGGGACGAACTGATAGCCGTTGCCGTCCCGGGCAATGTAGCCATTGGCCGGGAAGGGGGCGTGATAGAAGTGCACCCGGGTCCGCTCGCTGGCGGCCATGTCGAGAAGGCGCCGGCGCGTGGTGCGCGCGGTGTCGGCATCCATGTCGAAGATGGCTGCCCAGTCCGGATTGCGCACGAAGAGCGCCGGATGGTTGCTCGTGTCGGCCATGTAGAGAAGCTTGCCGTTGCCCGAGGCGATCATGAACACGGTATGGCCGGGCGAATGGCCGAAGGCCGCCTGCGAGGTGATGCCGG
The DNA here is from genome assembly GCA_046295035.1 of Phreatobacter sp. Classification (GTDB taxonomy): domain Bacteria; phylum Pseudomonadota; class Alphaproteobacteria; order Rhizobiales; family Phreatobacteraceae; genus Phreatobacter. The sequence goes on along the minus strand of JBKBOA010000079.1, from coordinate 983 downwards.
GGGCGACTTCGGCGCCCGGCTCGAACTGCTTCACCTGGGCGGCAACCGGGCCGAACACGCGACGGCAGTTCTGGAAGGCCCCGCGGGCCGCCTCGGGGGCCTGGGCCATGCGCTCGTCGGACATCCAGAAGGCCCATTCAGGCGCCGGCACCTGGATTTCCGCATTGGGGAACACGGCGGTGCCGTCACGCAGGCGGATGCCGTTGATATGGTCGCCGTGGAAATGGCTGATGATCACGCTGTCAACACGGGCCGGGTCGAAGCCCGCGGCGCGGAAATTGGCCATCCAGGTGCCCGATGTCGGCGCGCCGGTATTGCCGTTGCCGGTGTCGAGCAGCACCACCCGGCCGCCGGTTTCCACCACCAGCGTGTTGAAGGGCACGGGCACGGCATTGGTCGGCAGGAAGGCCGCGCTCATGGCGGCCTGGACGGCCGACAGCTCGGCATTGCGGACGAAGCCCTCCAGCGGGCGGTTGAAGAAGCCGTCATTGATCGCGGTGACGGTGATGTCGCCGACCTTGTAGCGATAGAAGCCGGGGGCCTGGGCGGGCGCTGCGGCCTGCGCCATGGCCGGACGGGGGAAGGCCGGCATCGCCAGGGTCGGGGCAGCGACGGCGGCTGCGCCAGCAGCCAGGGCGTGACGGCGGTTGATCTTGGGCATCGTCGATCTCCAGGGGCTGGGCAACGTGGCAGACCGTTGCGGGCGGCAGACTGCTCCGTTCATCGTGCGCTGTCGCCTCGCGTCGAGCCCTGTCACGGGTTTGTGACCTGGATGGAACAGGCCCAACGGCGCATCGGCCGTGGCGGACATGCTTGCGCGGCAGGGTCCGGCTTTGCTACCGCCTTGGCATGACGGGCCGGCATAGCTCAGCTGGTAGAGCAACCGCCTTGTAAGCGGTAGGTCGCGGGTTCAAGTCCTGCTGCCGGCACCACCCGTCTCACCGGCGCGCGCAGGCATTGCGCAGCATGGTGGCCAGCGAGGG
>JBKBOA010000078.1:0-12046 GCA_046295035.1 Phreatobacter sp. | reverse complement strand
CCTTGAACTTGGCGCCGATCGGGTACTTCGCCTCGATGCCCTGCCACGGATCGTCGAGCAGCTGCTTCATGCCCAGCGAGATGCGATGGGTCTCGTGGTTGATCTTGACGATCTTGACCTTCACGGTCTGGCCGATGGTCAGCACCTCGGACGGGTGGTTGACGCGCCGCCAGGCGATGTCGGTGACATGCAGCAGGCCATCGATGCCGCCGAGATCCACGAAGGCGCCGTAATCGGTGATGTTCTTCACCACGCCGTCAATGACCTGGCCTTCCTCGAGGTTCTGCACCAGCTCATGACGCTGCTCGGCGCGCGTCTCCTCGAGCACCGTGCGGCGCGAGACGACGATGTTGCCGCGGCGGCGGTCCATCTTGAGGATCTGGAACGGCTGCGGGGAGTTCATCAGCGGGCCGACATCGCGGATCGGACGGATGTCCACCTGGCTGCGCGGCAGGAAGGCCACGGCGCCGTCGAGATCGACGGTATAGCCGCCCTTGACGGTGTTGAAGATGGTGCCGGTGACCTTCTCGTTGGCGAGGAACGCCTTCTCGAGCTTGACCCAGCTTTCCTCGCGGCGCGCCTTGTCGCGCGAGATGACGGCTTCGCCGAGCGCGTTCTCGACGCGCTCCAGATAGACCTCGACGACGTCGCCGATCTTGATCTCGCCCTCCCGGCCCGGGCCGGTGAACTCCTTCAGGGGGACGCGGCCCTCGGTCTTCAGGCCGACGTCGATGATCGCCAGGTCCTTCTCGATGCCGACGACGGTTCCCTTCACGACGGAACCTTCGTTCATCTCGGTCTTGCCGAAGCTCTCGGCGAGGAGCGCGGCGAAATCGTCGCGGGTCGGGTTCATGCTTTCGGCGCTTGCCATCTGGTCGGTCCTTGTAAGCCCGTTGCTGCGCGGGGTGGGTCGGAACCGCCGGCATGTCCGGGCCGGACGAGGGGCTGAAGTCGCGTCCGGACGTGGCCGATACGGCTCACGCGCGCACCCCGGGCATGTGGCGGCTGGTCTCATCTCCGGTGGACAGGACCCGGTTCAGGCACGGCACCCCGTCTGGAGGCGGCAGCCCGTCGGGGGCCGCGGCGGAGACGCGAAGGCGGAGAGGCTGGCCTGCTCCGGGAGGCTTCCGGCCTCCTCGCCGTACCGACGAAGCGGACATACCGATCCTCGGACGATCGGGCGGCAATACAGGAAAGCAGCCGCAATCACAAGAAGGCAGAGGGCCCCGACGCCAGCACGGCCGGCCTCAGGGCCGGCGGCGTTCGAAGGAATAGCGCCGCGTGCGCTTCAGTTCGAGGATCAGCGCGACAAACTGCTGGGGCGAGAGGACTTCTTCCTTGCCGCTCGGATAGGAGACGAAGAAGCGGCTCTTGTCGCGGAACATGATGACGCGCGCCTCGATCCTCGGCTCGCCGCCCTGGCCGGGCTCCGGATGGGCGATGATCACGCCCCATTCCTCGCGCGGCTGGTCGGGCGGCGGCGGCACGAGCTCCAGTCCGTCGGCGACCGGATGCGCCGTGTCGTCCGCAGCGGATGCTGGCCTGGGGGTCTTGTCGGGCTCGCGGGTCATGAGGGCACGTTGCGGGAGAGCCTCCTTGGCACGGGTTTAGACATCGCGGGCCGGGCGCGCAACCGTGTTGCGCCGCATTCTTCGCGGGTATCAGGGTCCGGGCTGCAACCGGGCGGTCAGACGGTCGGCCAGGCTCTCCACGGTCTCGGCCGTCTGGTCGATCAGGTCGGCCAGCCGCTCGTGCTGGCGCTGGATGCGCTCGGCATTGAGGGCGCTGGCCTCGCGCAGGCTGGCCAGTTCCTGTTCGGCGGACTTCAGCCTGCGGCTGACATCGACCAGTTCATCCGCCACCATGATCGCGGCCATCACGGTCAGGCGGGTATCGCCGATCTCGCCAAACGAGCCCTTGAGCTGGTCGATGCGGGCATTGATGTCAGCGGCCAGGCGCAGCAGGTGCTCCTCCTGTCCGTCGTCGCAGGCCATGCGGAACTGCCGGCCATTGATGGTCACCGACACATGGGCCATGCGGTCAGGTCCCGGAGCTCTTCAGGACGGTGCGGATCGCATCCATGGTCACGTCGAGCCGACGCGCGACGTCGCGGTTGGCCGCTTCCAGCGAGGCGATGCGTTCCGCCGAGCGATCGAGTTCCTCGGCCAGGCGTGCCCGGTCTGCCTGCAGGGCGGCCATCTGCTGGGCGACGGCCCCCTGGGCCCGTTCGGTCTCCAGCTTGCGGGCCACGGCGGCATCGAGCCGGGCCAGCGCGGACCGGAGCCGCTCTGCCGATCGGTCGAGACGAGAGGATTCGGCTGACGCTGCCAAACGCGGTCCTGAACATGTCCCAAGGTCGTCACGCCGGCCGCCGCGGCCGGATGACGCGCTGCGGACCCTACGCGAGCGGCTCGAACAGCGTCAACGGGCGCGGCCGTCGGGTTCCACGGTCATCCGGCCGCCATCCTGCCCGCGGGCGGGCCGGTTCTGCAGCCCGGCCATTGACTCAAGGACCGTCGCTGCTAGGACACCGGCCCGACAGCCCCGGAAGCCTCAGTTCCGGGCCCATTTGACCGGTTGTGCGCCATGATCCTGCGGGGAGGCGCAGCCAGGGAGCCGAGCCCGATGTCCACCCCAGCCCTGACGCGCGCCGAGCATGACAAGCTGGCCAATGCCATCCGCTGCCTTGCCATGGATGCGGTCGAGAAGGCCAAGTCCGGCCATCCGGGCATGCCCATGGGCACGGCCGACATCGCGACCGTCCTGTTCTCGCGATTCCTCAAGTTCGACGCCGCAGCCCCGTCCTGGCCGGACCGGGACCGCTTCGTCCTGTCGGCCGGCCACGGCTCGATGCTCATCTATGCGCTGCTCTACCTGACCGGGGCGCCGGAGATGACGCTCGACGAGATCAGGAATTTCCGGCAGCTCGGTTCAAAGACCCCTGGTCATCCCGAGAACTTCGTCACCAAGGGCGTGGAGACGACGACAGGGCCGCTCGGGCAGGGCATCGCCACCGCCGTGGGAATGGCCCTGGCAGAGAAGATGCTCGCCGCCGAGTTCGGCCGCAAGGCGGTGGATCACTATACCTATGTCCTCGCCTCCGACGGCGACCTCATGGAGGGCGTCAGCCAGGAGGCCATTGCCATGGCCGGGCACTGGAAGCTGAACAAGCTGATCGTGCTGTTCGACGACAACGACATTTCCATCGATGGCCCCGTCTCGCTGGCCGATTCTGTTGACCAGGTGAAGCGCTTCCAGGCCGCCGGCTGGCGTGCCGAGCGGGTTGACGGCCATGACCCCGAGGCCATTGCCGCCGCCATCGAGCGCGCCCGCAAGGCCAGCAAGCCCTCGCTGATCGCCTGCAAGACGGTCATCGGCTATGGCGCGCCGAAGAAGGCCGGCACCTCCAAGGCCCATGGCGAGCCTCTGGGCGCCGAGGAGCTGAAGGCCGCCAAGGAGAAGCTCGGCATCGCCCCGGAGCCCTTCGCGGTCGCACCCGACGTTCTCGAGGCCTGGCGGAAGATCGGCGCGCGGGGAGCGGCGGTGCGCAAGACCTGGGAATCGCTGTTCGCCACGCTACCGCCGAAGAAACAGGCCGAGTTCAACCGCCGCCTCGCCCACGAGCGGCCGGCACGGCTGGCCAGGGCCCTCGCCGCCCACCGCAAGGCGCTGATCGCCCATCCGCAGAACATCGCAACGCGCAAGTCGTCGGAGCTGGCCATCGAGGCCATTGTGCCGGTCATGCCGGAATTCCTGGCAGGCTCGGCCGATCTGACCGGCTCGAACAACACCAAGGCGAAATCGGCCGTGGCCTTCTCGGCGAAGAACCCGAAGGGCCGCTACATCCATTACGGCATCCGCGAGCACGGCATGGCCGCGGCCATGAACGGCATCGCCCTGCATGGCGGCTTTGCCCCCAACGGCGCCACCTTCCTGGTGTTCACGGACTATTGCCGGCCGGCCATGCGCCTGGCCGCGCTGATGGGAACGCCGGTCATCTATGTGATGACCCACGATTCCATCGGCCTCGGCGAGGACGGTCCGACCCATCAGCCGGTGGAGCATCTCGCCTCGCTGCGGGCCATGCCGAACATGCGGGTGTTCCGCCCCTGTGATGCGGTGGAGGTCGCCGAGTGCTGGGAACTGGCGCTCATGCGCACGGATGGGCCGACAACACTGGCGCTGACCCGCCAGAACCTGCCGCAGCTCAGGACCGACGCGAAGACCATCCGCTCTGCTGCCGGCGCCTATGAGCTGGTGAAGGCCGAGGGCAGGGCCCAGGTGACGCTGTTCGCCTCCGGTTCCGAGGTCGAGATCGCGGTGGCCGCGCGCCAGCTGCTGGCGGAGAAGGGCATTGCCGCCCGCGTTGTCTCGGTGCCCTCGCTCGACCTGTTCCTGGAGCAGCCGGCCGAGCTGCGCGATGCGGTGATCGGCACCGCGCCGGTGCGGATCGCCATCGAGGCCGGTGTCCGCCAGGGCTGGGATGCGCTCATCGGCCATGACGGCCTGTTCGTCGGCATGACCGGCTTCGGGGCCTCTGCCCCCTACAAGGATCTCTACCGCCACTTCGGCATCACGGCGCAAGCCGCTGCCGAGGCCGTCCTGAAGCGGCTCGGCTGAGCCGCGCCCTCGGTTTGACGCATTCGGGCGCCACGCACGGGGCCCGCCCGCCGAAAGGGTCCGCGCGGCATCAGGCGGACCGCATGAAGGAGAGGAATGTCATGACCACCCGCGTCTTCATCAACGGGTTCGGCCGCATCGGCCGCAACATCCTGCGCGCCATCGTCGAGGGCAAGCGCAAGGACATCGAGGTGGTCGGCATCAACGACCTCGGCCCGGTCGCGACCAATGCCCACCTGCTGCGCTTCGACTCCGTCCATGGCCGCTTTCCGGCGAGCGTCGAGGTGGATGGCGACCATATCGTGGTGGCGGGCAAGCGCATTCGCGTCACGGCGATCAAGGATCCGGCCGAGCTGCCGCACAAGGCGCTCGATGTCGACATCGCCATGGAATGCACCGGCATCTTCACCACGCGCGACAAGGCCGCTGCCCATCTCAAGGCCGGTGCGAAGCGCGTGCTGGTCTCCGCGCCCTGCGACGGTGCCGATCTCACCGTCGTCTATGGCGTCAATGACGGCGCGCTGACGAAGGACCACGTGGTGGTCTCCAATGCCTCCTGCACCACCAACTGCCTCGCGCCGGTGGTGGCTGTGCTGCACAAGGCCTGCGGCATCGACAAGGGCTTCATGACCACCATCCATGCCTATACCGGCGACCAGCCGACGCTCGACACCATGCACAAGGATCTCTACCGCGCCCGCGCCGCGGCGCTGTCGATGATCCCGACCTCGACCGGCGCGGCCAAGGCCATCGGCCTGGTGATCCCGGAGCTGAAGGGCCGGCTCGACGGCACCTCGATCCGCGTGCCGACGCCGAACGTCTCGGTCGTGGACTTCAAGTTCATCGCCAAGCGCAAGACCTCGGTGGAGAAGATCAACGAGGCCATCCTCAAGGCGGCAAAGCGCGGGCCGCTGAAGGGCATTCTCGGCTATACCGACCAGCCGAACGTCTCCGTCGACATGAACCACGACCCGCATTCGTCGATCTTCGCCCTCGACCAGACCAAGGTCATGGAGGAGAAGCTCGTGCGCGTGCTGTCCTGGTATGACAACGAGTGGGGCTTCTCCAACCGCATGAGCGACACGGCGGTGGCGATGGCCAAGCTGATCTGACCCGTCCTCGAACCGGGCCGCCCGTGCGCAGCGGGCGGCCCCTGTCCCTGCGGATGATGCCATGACCACCTTTCGCACCCTCGACGAGGCCGACGTGAGGAACAAGCGCGTGCTGGTGCGCGTCGACCTCAACGTGCCGATGGAGAACGGCCGGGTCACCGACGTGACGCGCCTGGAGCGCATCGTGCCGACGCTGACCGACATCGCCGACCGCGGCGGCAAGGTCATCATCCTCGCCCATTTCGGTCGCCCGAAGGGGGTCGACCCCGCCCAGTCCCTGAAGCAGGTCGTTCCGGCGCTGGCCGATGTGCTCAAGCGGCCGGTGGCCTTCGCCGAGGACTGCATCGGCGCGGTGGCCAGGCAGGCGGTCGATGCCATCAAGCCGGGCGAGATCCTCGTCCTGGAGAACACCCGCTTCCACAAGGGCGAGGAGAAGAACGATCCGGATTTCGTCAGGGAGCTCGCCGCGAACGGCGACCTGTGGGTGGCGGACGCCTTCTCGGCCGCTCATCGCGCCCATGCCTCAACCGAGGGCCTCGGGCATGTGCTGCCCGCCTATGCCGGCCGCACCATGCAGGCCGAGCTCGAGGCCCTGACCCGGGCGCTCGACCATCCCAGACGCCCCGTGGTGGCCGTCGTCGGCGGCGCCAAGGTCTCCACCAAGATCGACCTCCTCGAGAACCTCGTCGCCAGGGTCGATGCGCTGGTCATCGGCGGCGGCATGGCCAACACCTTCCTGCACGCCCAGGGGGTGAAGATCGGCAAGTCGCTGGCCGAGAAGGATCTCGCGGAAACGGCGCTGCGCATCCTGGCGAAGGCGGAGCAGGCCGGATGCGCCATCATCCTGCCGGTCGATGCCACCATCGCCTATCATTTCGAGGCCAATGCCCCGGCCTTCGCCTATGGCCTCGATGCCATTCCCGCCGACGCCATGATCCTCGATGTCGGCCCGCAGTCGATCGAGCGCATCCATGCGGCCATCGACGATGCGGCCACGCTGGTCTGGAACGGCCCGCTCGGCGCCTTCGAGCTCACCCCCTTCGACAGGGGCACCGTGGAGGCGGCCCGCCATGCGGCGCGGCGCACGAAGGAGGGCAAGCTGCTCTCCGTCGCCGGCGGCGGCGACACGGTGGCGGCGCTCAACGCGGCCGGCGTGGCCGACGATTTCACCTATGTCTCGACCGCCGGCGGCGCCTTCCTCGAATGGCTCGAGGGCAAGCCGCTGCCGGGCGTGGAGGTGCTGAGGCGGGCCGGCTCTGCCTGAAGGCAGGGCGTGGGCCGCCGTCCGGGCCGGGCCGTGGCCATGCCGCAGCCCCGCCCCGCCGCAAGCCTCGCCGGTCACGATCGCTCGAACCGCCTGCCGTGCGGCTGGAACGCGCCGCGACCCGGTGGCAACCTGGCCGCGCCATGATGCAGCCAAGGTGTCGGGGCATCGCGACGCGGCTCGTCGCGCGCAGGGGTTCGATGGCAAGGGGCTGGAGACTCGTCATTGCTGCGGTGGTCATGGCGCTGGTCGCGTCAGGCGGGGCTTCCGCCCAGGATGACCGGCCGACCGCCCTCCTGCTCGACGGCCTGTTCATCTACGTCCAGCAGAACTATATCGGCGTCTCGTCCCTCGCCGCCCATGTCGAGCGGCTCGGCTTCCGCGTGCTGGTCGACAATCACCTCATGAGCCGCACGGCCGGTGTCGAGCCGGATGTCATCATCGGCCATTCCCTGGGCGGATCGACGGCCCTGCGCCATGCCCGCGATCTGATCGCGGCCGGCAAGCCTGCGCCGCTGGTCATCACCATCGACGCCGCCTTCGGCTCGGGCTCATGCCCGCAGACGCGCTGCATCAACATCTACAGCCCGGGCTTTCCCAAGGTGGTCGGTGCGGAGAACATCGACGCCTGGCAGGCCGGCGCCTTCATGGTCAACCATGCCATGCTGGCAACCAACCCGGTTGTCCAGCAGCTGGTCCTCGACCAGCTTGCCGAGTTCCTGGCTGCCCGCCAGCCCCACACGCCACCCCTGACCGCACCGGTTCCGCTGCCGCGCCCGCAGTGAGGGCCTCGTCGGGCTCCCGTGGGGCGCTCGCCGTCCGCCGCCGCGACGTCCCGCCGCGGGCAACCGGTTGCGCCCGCCGTGCAAGGCCGGTGCATGGACCCTTCGCTGTCCGGAACGCTTTTTTTGGGCGCAGGCATGCGCTAGACGGACGCCACCCCGCCGCAACGACAAGGACGGAACCGCCCATGGCCCGCATCACCCTCCGCCAGCTGCTCGACCACGCCGCCGAGAACGATTACGGCGTGCCCGCCTTCAACATCAACAACATGGAACAGGCGCTGGCGATCATGGCGGCGGCCGATGCGGTCGATGCCCCGGTCATCATCCAGGCCTCGCGCGGCGCTCGCGCCTACGCCAACGACATCATGCTCAAGCACATGATGGATGCCGTCACCGAGATCTATCCGCACATCCCGGTCTGCGTGCATCTCGACCATGGCAACGAGCCGGCGACCTGCATGACCGCCATCCAGGCCGGCTTCACCTCCGTGATGATGGACGGCTCGCTGAAGGCCGACGGCAAGACCCCTGGCGACTGGGACTACAATGTGGGAGTCACCAAGAAGGTCACCGAGATGGCCCATCTCGGCGGCATTTCGGTGGAAGGCGAGCTCGGTGTGCTCGGCTCGCTGGAGAGCGGCATGGGCGAGGCCGAGGACGGCCACGGCGCCGAGGGCAAGCTCTCCCACGACCAGCTTCTGACCAATCCGGACGAGGCGGTGAAGTTCGTCAAGGAGACCAAGGTCGACGCGCTCGCCATCGCCATGGGCACCTCGCACGGCGCCTACAAGTTCACGCGCAAGCCGGATGGCAAGGTGCTGGCCATGCACGTGATCGAGGAGATCCACCAGAAGCTGCCGAACACGCATCTGGTCATGCATGGATCGTCGTCGGTGCCTCAGGAGCTGCAGGACATCATCAACCGCTACGGCGGCCAGATGAAGCCGACCTGGGGCGTTCCGGTGGAGGAGATCCAGCGCGGCATCAAGAATGGCGTGCGCAAGATCAACATCGACACCGACAACCGCATGGCCATGACCGGGCAGATCCGCAAGGTGCTGCAGGAAAATCCCGGCGAGTTCGACCCGCGCAAGTATCTCAAGCCGGCCATGGAGGCGATGACAGCCCTGTGCCGGCAGCGTCTGGAGGAGTTCAACACCGCCGGCCAGGCCTCCAAGATCAAGCGCATCGTCACCCTGGCCGAGATGGCGAAGCGCTATGCCAGGGGCGAACTCGACCCGAAGATCGCCTGAGGCCGCGGTCGGCCCGCAACGGAACCGGGAAGGGGGCGCGTCCTGGCGGACGGGCCCCCTGGGCTTTTGGCGGCCCGGAACCTCCCGTCAGGGATTGGCCTCGATCTTCACGTCCAGCATGGTCAGGAGCATGAGGGGCGAATTGCGCGCCGCCATGGCAAGGGCGGCCAGCGGCATGTCGGCCTTCGGGGTGGCCGAGATCACCAGCGAGCTCGGATCGTCGATGAACTCGCCCAGCGCCTCGGCGATGCGCGTCGCCAGCGCCCGATCCTGGACGAATTGCGCGATCATCGGGGCGAGCTGCTCCTTCAGCTGTTCCTTGAAATCGTCCTCGCTCACCCCGGCCTGTTCGGCCGTATGGGCGATCAGGGCCGCGATGCCGCCATCCTCGGTATAGGTGAGCGTGACACGACCGGCCTTGGCCGACAGGCCCAGCACGGCGGCACTGTCGGGCAGTTGTGCGATCTGGGTCCGGTCGAGGCCGCCGATGGCCAGCGACAGGTCGAGCGCGCCGACATCGTCCACCTCGATCTTGAAGGTTCTCAGACGCAGCTCGCGCGCCCCTTCCACATATTCGATCTCCAGATTGGCAGCGAGGTTCACCTTGTCGGTCAGCCCCAGGGGCGCGACCTGGGCCCGCTGGGCGGCATCGCGGATCGGCGCCTCCAGCCCGGTGAGCTGGGCGCGCAGGCGCGTCGGCACGAGCCCGATGCGCGGCCCGGCCTCGATCTCGAAGCGCGCGACGCGCGCCACCCGCCCGCGCGCATCATGGACCTCCAGATCCTCGGTCAGGATGCGGCGGATCTCCGGATAGGCGGAGGGGGGCGGCTGGCTGCCGGGCTGGTGACGGCCAGCGGCGAATTCGCGCCCGAAGGCCAGCAGGCCGGCGGCGTCGATGCCCTCGATGGCAAACCGTCCGAGGGTCACTTTCTGCCCGTCATCGGCATCGGCGGCCACGCTGCCCAGCTCGATCGCCGCGATCCGGCCCTGGGCGATGCCGTTGAACGCGAGGCGTCCGAGGGTGAAGGCCTGGCCCTGGGGGTTGTGGCCGGCGATCGAGGCGATCTCGAAACGCTCGATATCGACCCGGCTGAACAGCTCGACCATGAAGCCGACCTGGCGGCGCTGGCTTTCCGGGTCGCGGGCATTGGGCACCATGGCCTGCATGGCCCGCGAGAGCTCGACGATCGATTGCTCGCCTGGGCGCACGGTCGCCTTGCCCATGGTCAGACGCCCGATCGTGACCGGACGGCTGCCCGGCTGCGGCGGGGTGAACTGCATGCCGTCAATGGTGATCTCCTCCACCCACACGCCCGAGACCGAGCCGGGCTGCAGGGCCAGGGTCGAATCGAAACCGCGCGCGCGGATGGCGCCGATGGCGGAGGAGGTGGTGCCCTGACTGTCACCGGCGGCCATCTGCATGCTGGCCATGGCCATCTCGCCGATGCGGCCGCGCTGGTAGTCGGTGAGCAGGACGGTGCCATAGCGGATCGTCTGCCGCTGGCCCTGGCTGGTCTGGGTCACCGACAGTCCGGTTGCCGTGACGCGCTGGACCGAATAGCCGGTGGCCGCCGGCAGGCTCGCGCTCTGGATGATCGGCGGGCGCGCGGCGAGATTGGCGAGGATGGCTCCCAGCGATCCCTGGGTGCCCGTGAACTCGGCCCGCTCCAGCTGGAAGCCACCGCCGTCGGCGACCGAGCCCTCGACATTCTCCACCACCACCCGCGCATTGGACAGCGACCCATCCGCGCCGATCCCGCCCGAGACCGTCACGCGGCCGATCCTGAGCCCCACCGGATCGGCGCCCGTGGATGACAGCGTGATGGCCGACAGGATGGCATTGCCGCTCTCCTCGCGCGCCTCGCCGATCGTGCCGCCGGAAACCTGCAAACCCGGAAAGGCCGCGGTCGCGGCGCGGCTGAGATCGTCGGCCGGCCCGGCCCAGGCCGTCGTCGAGAGGGCGAGCAGCGCCGCGGCCGATAGGCGCAGGGGAGGGACGAAGGGGAGCATGGCAGGTGTCCTGACGTTGCGGCAAGGGCGGAACGGCGCAGTCTTGCACCGGCTCATCGGTCGGTCGAGTCCGTGCGGCGCCGAAGCTTCCCGTCTTTTGTTTCCGCAAGATGTCCGCTTTCGCGGGGTCGGCGAAACGCTCTCCCATTTTTCGCCGCTTTCAGCCATAGGGTGCGCCCATGCCCTCCCGCCCCAGCGACAGACACGCCTCGCCCCGTCACGCCGCAACGCCGTCGGATGCCGGCAGGCGCCCGGCCGCCGCTGAGCCCGCCCCGGCTCCGCAGCTCGTGCTCATGGCCGCGCAGGCAGGCGCGGGGGGGCCGGACGCGGCCATGATCGAGGCCGCCCTCTCGGCCGCCCCGGTCGCGGCCCTCGTCCTCTCGCCGGAGCCGGCGGACGAGCGCACGCAGATCAACCGCGTCAAGCAGGTCGCCCCGCGCGTCCAGGCCCACGGGACCGCGCTGATGGTCGCCGCCAGCGTCGAGGTGGCGGTGCGCGGCGGTGCCGACGGGGTCCATGTTGCCTATGCGCGCGCGGCGGTCGAGGAGGCGGTGTCGCGCCTCGCGCCTGCGCGCATGGTCGGGGTGGCCGGCCTGCGCTCGCGCGACGATGCCATGACGGCCGGTGAGTGCGGATGCGACTATGTGATGTTCGGCGAGCCGGCCCTGTCCCGGCGCGAGGGCACCCTGGCGCTGCCGCCGTTCGCCGCGGTGGTGGATCGGGTGGCCTGGTGGGCCGAGCTGTTCGAGGTTCCCGTGATCGGCTATGCCCCCGATCTTGCAGGCGTGGCGGCGCTGGCCGGCGCCGGTGCCGATTTCGTGGCGCTGGGCGATGCGGTCTGGGGCCATGCCGAGGGTCCGGCCGCCGCCATGCGACTGGCGCACGCGGCGCTTGCGACGGGAGCCCGGGCATGAGCCTGCGCGCCGCTCTGGCAGCGGCTCTGCTGGTCGCCGCAGCAGGCCCGCTGAGTGCCCAGGCAGCCGGGCGACCGGCCGCGGCGCC
>JBKBOA010000077.1:0-12816 GCA_046295035.1 Phreatobacter sp. | reverse complement strand
TCGACGCCTATCCGCATGAGTTCTCCGGCGGGCAGAACCAGCGCATCATGATCGCCATGGCGCTGGCGGGCCGGCCGGACCTCCTGATCGCCGACGAACCGACCACGGCGCTCGATGTGACCATCCAGGCGCAGATTCTCGACCTGATCGGCCAAATCCGCCGCGAGACCGGCATGGCGGTGGTGCTGATAAGCCACGATCTCGGGGTCATCGCCGAAACCTGCGACCGCGTCGCGGTGATGTATGCCGGGCGCATCGTCGAAGCGGCGCCCGCCGCCGCGCTGTTCGAGGAAGGGGCCTACCATCCCTATGCGCGCGGGCTGCTCGGCTCGCTGCCGCCGCTGGCCGGTCCGCGGCGCCGCCTGACCTCCATTGCCGGGGTCGTGCCCGATCCGCGAGCCCTGCCGCCCGGATGCGCCTTCGCGCCCCGATGCAGCCTGGCGGATGCAGCCTGCAGTGCCGGCGAGCCGGCCTTCCGCCGCCTCTCAGACCAGCGCCAGGCGGCCTGCATTCGCATTCCTGAGGCCGGCGGGCCGGTGGTCCGCCCGGCGGAGACCGTTGCTGCATGACCGAGCCTCTGGTTGCCGCGCGCGAAGTCGCGCGGGTCTATCGGGCCCGCCGGGGCCTGTTCGGCCGGACGGTGGACGTGCGCGCCGTCGATGGTGTCAGCCTGTCCGTTGCCGCCGGCGAGACGCTCGGCATCGTCGGCGAATCCGGCTCGGGCAAGTCGACGCTGGGCCGGATGGTTCTGGGGCTCGAACAGCCCGACCAGGGCACCGTGCTCTATTCCGGCGAACCAATGCCAGCCGTGAAGACCATCGCCTGGCGCCAATCGCGCGCGCGCATGCAGATGATCTACCAGGATCCGCTCGGCGCACTCGACCGGCGCCTGCCGGTCGGCGAGCAGGTGCGGGAGCCGCTCGACATCCATGCCATCGGCGCGCCGGGCGAGCGGCAGGACCGCGCCCTGGCCATGCTCGACAGGGTCGGCCTGTCGGCCCGCCTCGCCGCGCGCTATCCGCACGAACTGTCGGGCGGACAGCGCCAGCGTGTCGTGCTGGCCCGGGCACTGATGACCCGGCCGGCCTTTCTCGTCTGCGACGAGCCGGTGTCGGCGCTCGACGTGTCGATCCAGGCGCAGGTGGTCAACCTGCTCATCGATCTGCAGGACGAGTTCGGTCTTGCCATGCTGTTCATCAGCCACGACCTGCGCGTGGTGCGCCAGATCAGCGCGCGCATCGCTGTGATGTATCTCGGCCGCCTTGTCGAGGAGGGCGATGCCGACGACCTGTTCGCCGAACCGCTGCATCCCTATACCCGCGCACTTGTCTCGGCAGCGCCCTCGCCCGGGCGACGGGTCGAGCGGATCGTGCTGAGCGGCGAACCGCCGAACCCGGCCGAACGCCCATCAGGCTGCGCCTTCCATCCGCGGTGCCCGCTCGCGACCACCCGCTGCCGGGCCGAGAGCCCCGCGCTCAAGGCCGTCGACGGCTCGCGCCGGGTCGCCTGTCACCTGATCGATGCCACGGCCCGCCGAGGCCGGGAGGCTGCCTGATGCTCCGCTTTGCCGCCCTCCGGCTCGGTCGTGCCCTGATCACGGTCGTGCTGGTCGTCACCTTCGCCTTCGTGGTGCTGCGCCTGTCGGGCGACCCTGCCCTGATCATCCTCGGCCCGGAGACCCCGCCGGAGGCGATCGCCGCCTTCCGCAAGTCCTGGGGCCTGGATGACCCCTTGTGGGAGCAGTACATCCGCTACTTCATCGCCATCGCCCAGGGCGAACTCGGTCGCTCCATGCGCGACGGCCGCGCCGCCATCGACCTGGTCAGCGAACGCATTCCGGCGACCCTTGCCCTCACCCTGCCGGCCCTTACCCTCAAGCTGGGCATAGGCATTCCCGCCGGCATCTTCGCGGCCCTGCACCGCGGCAGTCTCGCCGACCGCGCCATCATGCTGATGTCGGTCGCCGGCTTCACCGTGCCAAGCTTCGTGCTCGGCCTCGTGCTGGTGCTGGTCTTCGCCGTCCAGCTCGGCTGGCTACCGTCGGGCGGGCAGGACAGCTGGCGTCACGCCATTCTGCCCGTGCTCACGCTGGGCATCGGCGGCGCGGCGGTTCTGGCCCGTTTCACCCGCAGCGCCATGCTGGAGGTTCTCGGCCAGCCCTATATCCGCACCGCCAGTGCCAAGGGGGTTCCCTGGCGCCATGTGGTCATGGGCCATGCCCTGCCAAATGCGGCCATTCCCACCGTCACCATCATCGGCTTCATGGTGGGATCGCTGATCGCCGGTGCGGTGGTGGTCGAGAGCGTGTTCTCCTGGCCCGGGGTCGGACGCCTGCTGGTGGTGGCGGTCGCCAACCGGGATCTCGCTGTCGTCCAGTGCATCCTGCTCCTGGTCGCGGCGACCATGGTCGCGGCCAACCTGACCGTCGACTTCCTCTACGGCTTCCTCGACCCGCGCCTGCGCCATGCAGGCGGCAGGAGCGGCTCATGACCGATCGAACCCTGGACAAGCTCCCCGCCAGCGCGGAACCGGTTTCCGGCTGGCGCGCGCGCCTGTCCGGCATCCCCCTGCTGGTCTGGTTCGCCATCCTGTGGATCGCGCTGATGGTGATCGTGGCGCTCGCGGCCGACTGGATCGCGCCCTATTCCTACACCGCGCCCAACCTGCGCAACCGCCTGGTGCCGCCAGGCCATCCCCTGCACTGGCTGGGCACTGATGAACTCGGGCGGGACGTGCTGTCGCGCCTCATCGTGTCGATCCGCGTTTCGCTCATGATCGCCTTCGGCGCCACCATCATCTCGGCGGTGCTCGGCACGACGCTGGGCTTCATTGCCGCCTATTTCCGCGGCCTCGTCGAACAGGCCGTGCTGATGCTGGCGGACTTTCAGGCCGCCATGCCCTTCCTCATCCTGGCCCTGGCCGTGCTCGCCTTCTTTGGCAATTCCCTGATCCTGCTCGTCGGTCTGATGGGCCTGTTCGGCTGGGAGCGCTACGCCCGCATCGCCCGGGGGCTCGCCATCTCCGCCAGTGCCCAGGGCTATGCCTCGGCGGTCACGCAGCTCGGCGCGACGCCGGCGCGGGTCTATCTGAAGCACATCCTGCCGAACATCGCCTCCACGCTGATCGTCTCGATGACGCTGGTCTTCCCCGAGGTGATCCTGCTGGAGAGCGGCCTGTCCTTCCTTGGCCTCGGCGTCCAGCCGCCGATGACCAGCCTCGGCAACATGGTCGGGTTCGGACGCGAATACATCACCCGCGCCCCCTGGATCATGCTCGCCCCGGCCCTCACCATCGTGCTGACGACGCTGGCCGTCTCCCTGCTCGGCGACTGGCTGCGCGACCGTCTCGACCCCACCCTGAGGTGATCCCGTGCGCCGCGTCTCCCGCATCGTCGTCGCCGTCTTCGATGGCCTGAGGCCCGATCTGGTCAGGCCGGATCTGATGCCGCGCCTGTCGGCCTTCGCCCGGAGCAGCACCTGGTTCCGCGAGGCGCGGTCGGTTTTTCCGTCCATGACGCGGGTTGCCACCACGTCCATCGCCACGGGCACGCCGCCGGCCGTGCACGGGATCGTCGGCAATGCCTTCTTCGACCCGGCAATTGCCCGCGACCGGATCATCGACACATCGCGGTCCGACCATCTCGCCCTGGCGGAAGCCGCTCTCGGCGGCGACCTCATCGGCGTCGCGACCTTTGCCGACATCATGGCCGCAGCCGGCCTGCGGCTCGCGGTGGTCCATACCGGATCGGCCGGCTCGGCCTATGCCATCAATCCGCGCGCGGACCGGCACGGCCACTGGACCTTCTCCATGCTCGGCGCCGAGCACAGCCGCACGCCCGAGGCGGTCGCGGAGGTCATCGACCGCTTCGGCCCCCTGCCCGCGCGCGATCTGCCGCGCTTCGCCGAGACCGACCACGCCGCGCGCATCATGATCGAGCATGTGCTCACCGATCTCGACCCGGACGTTGCGCTCGTCTGGTTCAACGAGCCGGACACCTCGTTCCACTACCGCTTCCTCGGCTCCCCCGAGACCCTGGCGGTCATCCGCCATGTCGATGCCGCCTTCGGCCGGATCCTCGACGCGCTGGCGGCGCGCCCCGACGCGGGCGACATCACGGTGATTGCCGCGTCCGACCACGGCCAGATTTCCAGCCACGGCCAGTTCGACATGGCCGCTGCCCTCACCGCCGCCGGGCATCCGGCCGTTCAGGCCGCCGACGAATGGGTGAATGGCGCCGCCGTCACGGTCACGGGCGGCAATATGGGCGAGATCCGCGTGGTCGATGGAGACCTGGACCGTCGCGCGGCCATCGGCAACTGGCTGATGGCGCAGCCCGAGATCGGCATGGTGTTCTCGCCCTCGCAGGATCCGGTGGCCGGCGCGATACCGGGAAGCTTCTCGCTGGGGCTGGTCGGGCTCGATCATCCCGACCGGGCACCGGACCTCGTCTATGTGCTGCGCTCCGACACCGCTGACGACAGGTATGGCCTGCCCGGACGCGGGCTGATCACCGGCGGCGTGCCGATGGGCGGCGGCATGCATGGCGGGCTGAACAGGCACGAACTGAACACCGTGCTCGCGATCGGCCGCCCCGCGGCCGGCGGCACGGGCGTGATCGACGCACGGGCCTGCGGCATCATCGACATCGCGCCGACCCTGCTCGACCTTCTGGGGCTTCAGCCCGCCAGCACGATGCGGGGTTGCAGCCTGCTGACGGCGGTGGCGCCCCCCGCCGCGCAGCTGACCCGCAGCCACGCCGCCGGCTTGGGCGGCTTCCGCCAGCAACTGACCGTCGCCGGGAGCGGAGATCGGGTCTTCGCGATCCATGGCGGCCGGGCCTGAGGCCGACCGCCATCACCAGATCGCGGGGCCGGGACGCTCGGCCCCGCCGGTCTGCTCAACCGGCCTTGATCGGGATGGTCTTGCGCTCATCCCTTGCGCCGGCCGGGCGCGGAACATGGATCTTCAGCACCCCCTTGTCGAAGCTGGCCTCCACCCTGTCGGGCTCGGGCTCGAAGCCGAGCGGAATGGTGCGCGCGAAGCTGCCATAGCTGCGTTCCGTCACATGCCAGTCCTTGTCCTTGGACTGCGTCTCGCTCTTCTTCTCGCCGCGCAGAACCAAGGCCCGGTCGCCGATCGAGATTTCCACGTCCTTGGCCTCGCAGCCGGGCAGTTCGACAGTGATATCGATGGCATCCGCCGTCGCGGCCACGTCGATCGAGGGATTGAACGCGAAGCCCTTGGACAAAGGCGCCAGCTGGCCGCTCCGGAATGCCTCGAACACGCGGTCGATCTCCTCCTGGAGGGCTCCGAAGGGGTTGCGGATGTCGATACCCCTGCGCGTGAACAGCGAGGGGAGGAAGTCGTGCTGGGCCATGACCATCTCCTTTGCTGGTTGGCACGGCCGAAGCATTGCCTCGTTGATGCTGCGGCTCACTGATCCAGCGCAAACACCTGCCAGGGACAGGTTGCCGGCTTGTTCTGTCCGGCCGCATGGCCTATGTGCGGCGCTCTGCGAACCCGTCCCGGACCCCGCGATGAGCGCCAGCGAAGCCCCTGACCGGGCCGCCCCGAAAATCTCCTTCGTCTCGCTCGGCTGCCCGAAGGCGCTGGTCGATTCCGAACGGATCATCACGCGCCTGCGCGCGGAAGGCTACGAGCTCTCCCGCACGCATCGGGGCGCCGACCTGGTGCTGGTCAATACCTGCGGCTTCCTCGACAGCGCCAAGGCCGAGAGCCTGGCCGCCATCGGCGACGCACTGAAGGAGAACGGCCGGGTCATCGTCACCGGCTGCATGGGGGCAGAGCCCGAGCAGATCCGCGCGGCCCACCCGGCGGTGCTCGCCATCACCGGCCCCCAGCAATACGAGAGCGTCCTCGCCGCCGTCCATCAGGCGGTGCCGCCACGCCACGACCCCTTCCTCGACCTCGTGCCGCCCCAGGGCATCCGACTGACGCCGCGCCACTATGCCTATCTGAAGATTTCCGAGGGCTGCAACAACCGCTGCACCTTCTGCATCATTCCAAAGCTGCGCGGCGACCTTGTCTCGCGGCCGCTTGGCGAGGTGATGCGTGAGGCCGAAAGACTGGTGGCCGCCGGGGTGAAGGAGCTGCTCATCATCAGCCAGGATACCTCGGCCTACGGGATCGACCTGAAATATGCGGAAAGCCAGTGGCGCGACCGGACCTGGCGGACGAAGTTCCTCGACCTTGCCCGGGCCCTCGGCGAGCTGGGCGTCTGGGTGCGGCTGCAATATGTCTATCCCTATCCGCACGTCGATGAGGTGATCCCGCTGATGGCCGAGGGCAAGGTGCTGCCCTATATCGACATCCCCTTCCAGCACGCACACCCTGACGTGCTTCGCCGCATGAAGCGGCCGGCCCATCAGGAGAAGACCGTCGAGCGCATCCGCCGCTGGCGCGAGATCTGCCCGGACCTGACCATCCGCTCCACCTTCATCACCGGCTTTCCCGGCGAGACGGAGGAGGAGTTCGATTTCCTCCTCGACTGGCTGGACGAGGTGGGCCTCGACCGGGTCGGCTGCTTCAAATACGAGCCGGTGGCGGGAGCGGCGTCCAACGCCCTGCCCGACCATGTCCCGCCGGAGGTGATGGAGCGGCGCTGGCACCGGTTCATGAAGAAGCAGGCGGAGATCTCCGCCCGGCGCCTGAAGCGGAAGGTCGGAACCCGGCAGCAGGTCATCATCGACGAGGTCGGGCCGACCGTGGTCAAGGGGCGCTCCAAGGGCGACGCGCCGGAGATCGATGGTTCGGTCTTCATCCACACGAAGCGACGGCTGCAGGTCGGCGAACTGGTGACGGTGAGGATCGACAACGCCAGCGCATACGACCTCCACGCCTCGCTCTGAGCCTCGAGCACCGAGTCGGACGCGACGAAGCGGCCGGTATCCTGGCCGATCATGCTGGTTGGTCGGCCCACCAAGCGGCAGGCCATCCGGCAAGGTGGTTGGGACGCCGCGCCGCATGGCCCGGCTGGCCCGCAGCCCTGCCGCCACAGGCCAGCCGATCGGGGATTTGGCCGCTTCGACAGCGGCACCGCCGTCAGGAACGGATGGCTGGGCTCCGGCGTTCATTGGCCGGTCGCCTTGCGTTAACCTTCCTGTGGCAGCTTGCTTGCCACAGGAATGGCCGTCGGCAGGCAAGGTCGTGGCCCGGGTGATGCAGTGCAGCAACAGTGTTGTCGCCGCGTATCCCGGCTCACGGTTTCGTCATGTTTTCGGCCTTTCGCGGATGGTAACCACCCCCGCCTGGGTTCAACGGCGCCGTTCCGTCGTCGCGCCGGGTTCATGTCGAGGACAATGATGAAACTGCATCGCCGCCACTTCGTTCTGGGAGCGCCGCTGGTTCTCGGCGCCTGTACGGCGCGGCGTGAGGAGCTGGTGCTCGAGACGCCCCGCTTCGACCCCTATTACACGGCCATGTATGCGGAAGTGCCGGGAGAGCCCTTCCCCGTGCCTGCGGTGGACCTGTCCAAGGTGGATGAGCAGTTCCTGCGCCGCGAGGTCACCTATCGTGGGCCGGAATATCCCGGCACCATCGTCGTCGATCCGACCTCGCGCTTCGCCTATCTCGTGCTCGAGGGCGGTCGGGCCATCCGCTACGGCGTCGGCGTCGGCAAGGAGGAGGGTTTCAACCTGACGGGCATTGCCACGATCGGTCGCAAGGCCGCCTGGCCGCGCTGGACCCCGACCCAGGAGATGATCCGGCGCGAGCCGGAACGGTACGGCCCCTATGCCGGCGGCCTTCCGGGCGGCCCGGAGAACCCGCTCGGCCCGCGCGCGCTCTATCTCTACCGTGGCAATCGCGACACCCTCTACCGGCTGCATGGGACGACGGAGCCCTGGACGATCGGCACGCAGGTCTCCTCCGGCTGCATCCGTTTCCTGAACCAGGACATCATCGATCTCTACAACCGCGTGCCCGTGGGCACGACGGCGATCGTCCTGCCCGCCGGCGCGCGCGCCATGGCCTGAGCGGCACGGCGCGTCACAGCCGGCGCGCCACGCCCTCCACAGCCGGATCCACCCACCCGGTCGTGACGATCTGGCGGTCGAAGCCGTGGGGGGCGCGGGTCAGCCGCGCGATGTCCTTGACCCCGTAGCCGGAGCCGAAGGCGGCCACCAGAACGCCATCGCGCGCGAGTTGGCCCGACAGGCCGGCCGGCAGCTCCTCGATGGCGCAGGTCAGAAGGATCCGGTCATAGGGTGCCCGGGGCGCAAAGCCCTCCAGACCGTCGCCGAATACGACCTCCACCATGTCGTAGCCCAGCTGGCGCAAACGCATATGGGCCGCGTCCGCCAGCGAGCGCCATCGCTCGACCGTCACGACGCTGGCGGCCAGCCGCCCCAGGATCGCGGCCACATAGCCCGAGCCGGTGCCGACATGCAGCACGCGGTGCCCGGGCTCGACATCGAGCGCGCCGAGCATGGCGGCCGTGAGTGTCGGCGCGAGCAGGGTCTGGCCGCATCCGATGGGCAGGACAATGTCGTCGTCGGCCAGGGCGAACAGCGACGGATCGACGAAAGGGACCCGCGGCACCTGCTCCATGGCCCTGAGGACGCGCGTTCCGGCAAGGCCCGAATGGCGCAGCATGAGGACGAACTCGGCCGCGGCGCGGAAATGGTCCGGTCCGGGCGCCTCGGTCATTGCCGCTCAGCCGCCCGGTGGCCTGTCGCCGGCGAAGACGGCCGCGAGGCGCGTCATCATCGGCTCATCGGTGAGATTGATCTCCAGCGGGGTCACCGAGATGTAGCCCTCCGCCAGCGCCCAGATGTCGGTCCCGTTCTCGATGCGCTGGCGGTTGCGCACGAAGGCGATCCAGTAATAGGGATTGCCGCGGCCGTCGTGGCGGGGATCGATGGTGAGGATTTCCTGGTCCCGCCGCCCCTGCGCTGTCACCTGCACCCCGCGCACATCGCCCGGGCTGCGGTTGGGAAAGTTGATGTTGATGAGCGAACCGGGCCGGATCCCCTCCTCCAGGATGGTGCGGATCAGTCCGGGCCCATGGGCCTCGGCGGTCTCGTAGGGCACCAGATGGCGGCTCTCCGGGCCATAGGCCTGCGACAGCGCGATCGACCGGATGCCGAGGATCGTGCCCTCGATGGCGCCCGCAATGGTGCCCGAATAGGTCACGTCCTCGGCGACATTCTGGCCGCGGTTGACCCCGGACAGCACGAGATCCGGGGGATCGCCCGCCAGGATGTGCTTCACCGCCATGATGACACAATCGGTCGGCGTGCCCTTCACCGCGAAGTGGCGTTCGGAAATCTCGCGCAGGCGCAGCGGATCGTTCAGCGACAGCGAGTGCGACACGCCGGACTGATCGGTTTCGGGCGCGACCACCCAGACATCGTCCGACAGCGCGCGGGCAATCCGCTCGGCTGCGACCAGTCCCGGCGCGTGGATGCCGTCGTCATTCGTGACAAGGATGCGCATCAGCTTTTCTCGATCCGTTTCAGGCCGCCCATGAAGGGCTGGAGAACCTCGGGCACGGCGATGGCCCCGCCCTCGTCCTGGTAGGTCTCCATCACCGCGATCAGCGCCCGCCCGACCGCCACGCCCGAGCCGTTCAGGGTGTGGACGAACTGGGGAGCCGGCTGGCGGTTGTCGGTCGCCCTCGGCCGGAAACGGCCGTTCATGCGGCGGGCCTGGAAATCGCCGCAGTTCGAGCAGGACGAGATTTCCCGGAACGCCTTCTGGCCCGGCAGCCAGACCTCGATGTCATAGGTCTTTCGGGCCGAGAAACCCATGTCGCCGGTCGACAGGGTGACGACGCGATAGGCCAGATCCAGACGCTTCAGCACCTCCTCGGCACAGGCCAGCATCCGCTCGTGCTCGTCGGCCGACTGTTCGGGGGCCGTGATCGATACCAGTTCCACCTTGAGGAACTGATGCTGGCGCAACATGCCGCGGGTATCGCGGCCGGCCGCGCCGGCTTCGGAGCGGAAACAGGGCGTGGCAGCGGTCAGGCGCAGCGGCAGCACGTCCTCGGCCACGATCTCCTGCGCCACCAGATTGGTCAGCGTCACCTCGGCGGTGGGGGTCAGCCAGAACCCCTCGCGGGTCACGAACATGTCCTCGGCCGCCTTGGGCAACTGACCGGTGCCATAGACGACATGCTCCTTGACCAGAAGCGGCGGGCTCACCTCCGTATAGCCGTGCTCGTCGGTGTGCAGGTTCAGCATGAACTGGGCGAGCGCCCGCTCCATGCGCGCCAGCTGGCTCCTGAGCACGACGAAGCGCGAGCCCGACAGCTTCGCCGCCGCCTCGAAGTCCATGAAGCCCAGCGCCTCGCCGAGCTCGAAATGCTCGCGGGCGAAGCTCATCTGCCGCGGTGCGCCATAGCGGTGGCGCTCGACATTGGCGCTCTCGTCCGGGCCAACGGGAACATCGGCGGCCGGCAGATTGGGAATGACCTCCAGAGCGGCGGTCAGCTCGGCGCTCGCCTTCTTCTCGGCAGCCTCCGCTTCGGCCATCCGGTCCTTCAGCCCGGCAACCTCGGCCTTCAGTGCATCGGCCCGCGCCATGTCCTTGGCCGCCATGGCCTGGCCGATCTCCTTCGACGCCGCATTGCGGCGCTCCTGGGCCGCCTGCAGAGTGGACACGGCCGCCTTGCGCGCGTCGTCGAGCGCGATCAGGGATGCGGCAAGCGGCTCGCGCCCGCGCGCGCGCAGGCCGGCGTCAAAGGCCTCGGGATTGTCTCGGATCCAGCGGATGTCGTGCATGGCGCTCTCGCACGGCCGCCAGCAGGACTCGGGCGGATCGGCGGCCGCCGGAGCGGCTTAAGCGAGGGGGCCGGTGATGGCAAGCCGGACCGTCAGCCGATCAGGCGGATGAAGGCATCGCGCGCGTCGGGCAGCATCAGGCCGCGCGGCTCGAACACGTGACGGCCGAGGAAATAGCCGGTCAGGCGGAACCCGTCCCGCACGGCCGCGGCATCGGGCGCGCCCTCGCCACGCAGGAAGGCCGGCAGCGGCAGGAGCCGGTCCTTCCACGGCGCACCGGCCAGCCGCGATACGGCGCGCGCGGATTTCGGCGAGACAAAGACCAGCTCGTCCGTGCCACCGGTCGCCGCGCAGGCGGACAGATCGAGGCCGAAGCCGAGGTTCCGCAACACCTCCAGTTCAAGGCGGACGATCATCGGTCCGGCCAGCGCAACGTCGGGCAACGCGTCAGCGATCAGCTCCAGGGCCTCGAACAGACCTTCGTGTGGCTCGCGCTCGGGCATCAGACGCAGCAGAGCGGCGGTGAGCGTGATGCCGGCCACCCCGGCCCGCGCCTCCATCAGGCGCGCCGCGCGCGAGACCGAGGCCTCCACGGTGAAGGTGCCAAGATGCTCGTCGAGACGGGCATGCCAGCTGGCATGGAGCGTGTTGCCAGGCTGGAGCAGCGGCTGCATCCGGCGCGAACGGCCGCCGCGCACAAGCCCGAGATGGCGCCCGTGCGCGCGCGTGAACAATTCCAGGATGACCGAGGACTCGCCATGGGCCCGGGTGCCGAGAACGAGGCCGTCATCGGTCCATTGCATGGATCAGTAGTCGGACAGCTTCAGATCGGGCGAATAGTCGATGTCCTCGACCTCCTTGACGATGGCCTGACCGCAGATGACCCGCCCCCTGGCCGCGTCGAAGGTCAGCGTCGGCTGGCCGTAGAGCTGCCAGCCCCGGTTGATGGCCTCGGTCACGCGATGGCAGAAGGACGCATCGTCCGGCCCGGTGAGATAGCGATACAGGGTGGTCGACTTCTTCGGGTGAAGGGACAGCATGGCTCACCTGCCTTTCGGATAGTCCAGCCCCATGCGCGCGTAGCGCTCGGGATCCTCGCCCCAGTTCTCGCGCACCTTGACGAACAGGAACAGGTGGACGCGGGTCTCGAACAGCCTTTCCAGTTCCTCCCGGGCAGCCCTGGAGATCGCCTTGATGGTCTCCCCGCCCTTGCCGAGCATGATCTTGCGCTGGCCCTCGCGCACCACATAGACCGTCTGCTCGATCCGGATCGAGCCGTCCTTGCGCTCCTCGTAGCTCTCGGTCTCCACCGTCGAGTCGTAGGGCAGCTCGTCGTGCAGTCGGTGGTAGAGTTTCTCCCGCGTGATCTCAGCCGCCAGCATGCGCGCCGGAAGATCGGAAATCTCGTCCTCCGGATAGTGCCAGGGACCGGCGGGCACGACCTCGGCCAAATGGGCCTTGAGGTCGGCCACGCCCGAACCGGTCTGGGCCGAGACCATGAAGGTGCGGCCGAACGGCACCCGGTCGTTCAGTCTGGCAGCAAGGTCGAGAAGCCTCGGCGGATCGACCAGGTCCACCTTGTTGAGCACGAGATCCTTTGGCTGAGGCACATCAGCGAGCCGGTCGAGAATGGCCTCCACCGCCTCGTCCAGCCCCTTCTTGGCATCGACCAGCACCACCACCCGGTCGGCGTCGCTCGCCCCGCTCCAGGCGGCGGCGACCATGGCGCGGTCGAGTCGCCGCTTCGGCGCGAACAGTCCGGGCGTGTCGACGAGAATGATCTGGGAGGCGCCCGCCATGGCAATGCCGCGGATGAGGGCGCGCGTCGTCTGCACCTTGTGCGAGACGATCGTCACCTTGGCCCCGACCAGCGCATTGACCAGGGTCGACTTGCCGGCATTCGGCGCGCCGATGATGGCCACGAAGCCGCAGCGGGTGGATGGCTCGCTCACGTCGGCTCCTCCGGTGCCGGCCAGACACCCTCGCGGATCAGGGTGGCGGTCGCCGCAGCGACCTCGGCCTGACGCTTGGCCGCTCCCTGCCCGATCCCGTCGGCAAGGCCGGGGATCGA
>JBKBOA010000076.1:0-13092 GCA_046295035.1 Phreatobacter sp. | reverse complement strand
TCAGGTCGGTGATGCAGGCCACGCCCGAATAGAGCACCTGGTCGGCCATGGCGAAGGCATCGGTGAAGGTGGTCTTCTCGTTGGCCACCCGGAACAGGTTCTGGTTCGGGATGACGATGAGGGTATCGACCGACTTCTGGAGTTCGGCGATGCCGGCCTCGGCCGTCCGCATGCGGCGCATGCCCTCGAAGTGGAAGGGCTTGGTGACGACGCCGACCGTCAGGATGCCGAGCTCGCGGGCGATGCGGGCAATGACCGGGGCGGCCCCGGTGCCGGTTCCGCCGCCCATGCCCGCGGTGATGAAGGCCATGTGCGAGCCGGCCAGATGATCGCGGATCTCGTCGAGCACCTCCTCGGCGGCGGCAGCACCGACTTCCGGGTGGGAGCCGGCACCGAGACCGGAGGTGACGGCGATGCCCATCTGGATGATCCGCTCCGCCTTCGCCGACAGGAGCGCCTGGGCATCCGTGTTGGCCACGACGAAGTCACAGCCCTGGAGGCCGCACTCGATCATGTTGTTGACCGCGTTGCCACCGGCACCGCCGACACCGAACACCGTGATCCGGGGCTTGAGTTCCCGGATGTCGGGCACCTGCAGGTTGATGTTCATCTTGAGCCTCGCTCGCATCACTCAGGCGACCGCCACGTCGCTCGTCTTGCTCATGTTCCGCGGCCGGCGGCATCCGGTCTGCGTTGCTTGTGCCGGTCCGCATTCGCGCGGACCGATCCTGTTCAGAAACTGTCCCTGATCCATCGTCCGACCCTGGAGAAATAGCCGTCCGTGCCGGTGGCGGCGAACAGGCGCCGCTGCGGCTCGAAATGCTCGATCCCTGCGATCTGCGGATAGACCGTGAGCCCGACGGCGGCGGCAAAGGGCGGCCCCTTGGCGCTGTCGGGAAGGCCGGCAATGCCGAGAGGGCGCGCCACGCGCACCTGACGGCCGAGAACCTGGGCGGCGAGATCGGCAAGGCCCGGCAACTGGGCGCCGCCGCCGGTCAGCACGACACGCCGGCCGGCCTCCGCCGCGGCGCCGGCGGCATGCAGCCGGTCGCGGATCATTTCCAGGATCTCGTCGACGCGCGGACGGATGATGCGGATGACCTGCGCGCGGGTGACCGCATTCGGCAGGTCGCGCTCGTCCTCGGCGATGGCCGGAACATTGATGATGTCCCGCTCGTCGGACTTGGCCACGAAGCAGGCGCCGTTGAGCACCTTGATGCGCTCGGCATCGGTCAGGCGCGTCGACAGGCCGCGGGCAAGGTCCATGGTGATGTGCTGGGAGCCGAGCGCGATGCCGTCCGCATGGACGAAATGGCCGCCGGAGAACACCGCCACGGTGGTGGTGCCGGCGCCCATGTCGATGCAGACCGTGCCAAGCTCGGTCTCGTCGTCGGTCAGCACGGCAAGGCCGGCCGCAAAGGGCGCGGCGACCATGGCCTCCACCGTCAGGTGGCAGCGCTCCACGCACAGCATCAGGTTGCGCGCCGTGGCGATGTCGCAGGTGGCCACGTGCATGTCGACGCCGAGCTGGCTGCCCAGCATGCCGCGCGGATCGCGGATCGCACGGGTGTCATCGAGCCGGAAGCCGGTCGGGATCGAATGCAGCACCGCGCGGCCCTGGCGGATCGAATGGTTGGAGGCGGCCTCCAGCACGCGATGAATGTCGCGATCCTCGACCCGCGGCGCCTGGCACGTCACCTCCGCCGCATAGTGCTCCGAGCCGATCCGGCCCGCAGAGATGGTGACGATCACGCGGTCGACCTCGACCTGGGCCATGCGCTCGGCAGCATCCACCGCCTGCCGGATCGCCGTCTCGGCCCTGGCCATGTCGGCAATGGTGCCGGCCTTCATGCCGAGGGCGCGGGTATGGCCGAAGCCGATCACCTCGGCCACGTGGGTGCGCTGGGGCAGCACGTCGGTGCTCTCGCGCGGGCGAAGGCGCACGATCAGGGAAACGACCTTCGACGTGCCGATATCGAGCACGCAGAGGACCGCCGACCGGCGCGCGGGCACCGGTCGCATCTTCGGGGTCAGGCCGTTGCGGAAGCTGCCACTCATGTGCGCTGCCCCTGGGCCCTGCGGCGGGCCCGCTCGCGTTCGCGCAACGCCGCCTCGTGCAGCTTCATCGCGTCGTCGGACAGGCGCACGGTGACGCGATCGGGCAGGCGCAGGTCGATCATCGTGACATCGCGGCTCATCAGCCGGCGGTCCTCGTCCAGACGGACGAGACGGGCGAGAGCGCGGTCCATGTCGGCATCGGGCAGCTGCACGTCGATGCCGTTCTTGAGCACCAGCGTCCAGCGCCGCTCGGCCACCAGCGTGGCGGCCCGCACGTGCGAGGCGATCGTGGGAAAATCGGCCAGTAGTCCGACGATCTCGCGCACGCGCTGGTCGGCGCCGCGCCCGACGACGAGCGGCAGATGCCGGAAGCGGGCATCCAGATGGTCGACGATGACGGTTCCATCGGCACCGATGACGGCGATCCGCCCGTCACGCTGCCAGAGCGCATAGGGCTCGCGCTCGACGACCGAGATCTGCAGTTCGTTGGGATAGATCTTCTCGATGGTGGCGTCGGCGATCCAGGGGCTGGCCTTCAGCCGGGCGCGCGCGCCGGCAGGGTCGAAGAACAGCACGGAGGATTCGGCCCGGATGCCGGCCGCGGCAAGCACCTCGCCATGGCTCATGCGGTGATTGCCGGTGAGCCTGACGGCGGCGACCTGCATCCCGGCGGCATTGGCCGCCATGTCACCGAGCGCAACCAGGGCCTCCTGGACCGCCTCGACGTGCCCGCCGCGCTGGATGCCGAACAGACCGGTGGCGGCAAACAGCAGGGCGGTGCCGAGAAGCCCGATCCGGCGCGGCGGTCGGATGGCCGCGATCCGCGCCGACCACCGGCGCAGCCTGATGGCCAGGCGGCCGGGCCGCGGCGGCAGGCCCTCGGACGGGCGGGTGCGCCCGCTCGCCCCGGCCCCGGCCACACGGGCCCCGGCATTCAGCGATCGAGCGAAGCGTCCAACACCATCCATTCGACCAGCTCGGCGAACGAGATACCTTCGTGAGCGGCCATGTCGGGGACGAGCGAAGTCCCGGTCATCCCGGGCTGCGTGTTGACCTCCAGACAGACGAGCTGCCCGGTTCCCCCGGGCGTGTCGTCGTATCGGAAGTCGGCACGGCTGACCCCTTTACAGCCGAGCGCCTGATGCGCTGCGAGGGTCAGTCTTTGGACCTCAGAGTAAATATTTGGTTTAAGCGGTGCAGGAATCAGGTGGCTCGACCCCCCGGGGGCATATTTGGCCTCATAGTCGTAGAAGGCCCCGGCGAAGGTGATCTCGATGACGCCGAGGGCGCGCTCGCCCATGACCGCGCAGGTCAGTTCCCTGCCGGCGATGAAGGGTTCGACCAGCACCGTGTCGCCCAGGGCCCATTCGGTCGAATGCAGCTCCTGGGGCGGATGCTCGTGCTCCTGGGTGACGATGAAGACGCCGAGCGAGGATCCGTCGGTGTTGGGCTTGATGACATAGGGGCGCGGCAGCAGGTGCTCGCGGGCCGCCTCGCGGCGCGGCACGATGAGCCCGCCCGGCACCGGAATGCCGGCTGCCGCCATGACCGTCTTGGCCATGGCCTTGTCCATGCAGAGCGCCGAGGCCATGACGCCGGAATGGCTGTAGGGAATCTGCATGACCTCGAGGATTCCGGCCAGCGTGCCGTCCTCGCCCGGCCGGCCATGAGTGACGTTGAGCGCCACGTCCGGTTTCAGCTCGGCGAGCCTCTGGGCGATGTCACGGCCGACATCCACGCGCGAGACACGGTAGCCGAGGGATTCGAGCGCGTCGGCACAGGCCTTGCCGGAATTGAGCGAGACCTCACGCTCGGCGGACCAGCCGCCATAGAGGACGGCGACGTGCGGCTTGGTCATGGTGTTCCCTTCCCGTCAGGCCAGCGGCTGGCCCACCCGCTTGATTTCCCAGTGCAGTTCGATGCCGCTCGTCTCGAGCACCCGGCGGCGGACCTCCTCACCCAGCCGCTCGATGTCGCTGGAGGTCGCCTCCGGCGAGGCGACGAGGAAATTGGTGTGCATCTCGGACACCTGGGCGCCACCGATGCGCAGGCCCCGGCAGCCGGCCGCATCCACCAGCTTCCAGGCGGAATGGCCGGGCGGATTGGCGAAGGTGGAACCGCCGGTGCGCGTGTTGACCGGCTGGGTGGCCGCGCGCTGGCGGGTGATGTCGTCCATGGCGGCGAGCAGGCTCGCCGGCTCGCCCGCCGTTCCGGCGAACAGGGCGGAGGTGAAGATGACATCGTCCGGCGCGCCGCAGCGCCGGTAGCCGAAATCCATGCCGGCATGGTCATAGGTGGCCAGGGAACCGTCGCGGCGCACCCCGTGCGCCTCGACGAAGATGTCCTTCACCTCGCCGCCATAGGCGCCGCCGTTCATGCGCAGCGCACCGCCGATGGCCCCCGGAATGCCGCGCAGGAAGGTGAAGCCGGCAATGCCCGCCTCAGCCGCGGCGCGCGCCACCTTGACATCCGGCGCCGCGGCGCCGGCGCGGATGCGGTGGCCGTCGAGAACCTCGACCTCGGCGAAGGGCCTGCCGAGCTTCACCACCACGCCGGGGATGCCGCCGTCGCGTACCAGCAGGTTGGAACCGAGGCCGATGGGCAGGACCGGCCACTCGACCGGGATATGACGCAGGAACTCGATGAGGTCGATCTCGCCGGCCGGCTCGAACAGCAGCTGGGCCGGTCCGCCGGTGCGGAACCAGGAAAAGGGCTTCATCGACGCGTTGGCCGTGACCTGTCCCTGCAGGCCTGGCACCAGCGCCCGGACGATCGGGGTCAGGTCCTCGAACATCACCCCTTCGCCAGCTTCTCGAGTTCGCCCGGCAGGGCATAGGCCCAGTTGGTGATGCTGCCGGCGCCGAGGCAGATGATGTAGTCGCCTGGGCCCGCCAGCCCGGCCACGATGCCGGCCAGCTGGTGCGGCCCCTCCAGCGCCACCACCGACTTGTGGCCGCGCATCCTCAGGCCGGAGACGAGATCATCACGGCTGGCTCCGGGAATCGGCTGTTCGCCGGCGGCATAGACATCGGCCACCACCACGTGATCGGCCTCGTTGAAACAGGTGCAGAAGTCGTTGAACAGGGAGGCGAGGCGCGTGTAGCGGTGCGGCTGCACCACGGCGATCACCTGCCCGTCGGTCGAAGCGCGCGCGGCCTTCAGAACGGCGGCTATCTCCACCGGATGGTGTCCATAGTCGTCGAAGATGACGGCGCCGTTCCACTCGCCGGTCCTGGTGAAGCGTCGCTTCACCCCGCCGAATCCGGCCAGCGCCTTGCGGATCTGCGGCGCCGCCATGCCGAGCTCGCGCGCAACCGCGATGGCGGCGGTGGCGTTCAGCGCATTGTGCCGCCCCGGCATGGGCAGCACGAGATCGTCGATCTCCTCGATCACCGTGCCGGCGCGGTCGCGGAACTGCACCTTGAAGCGGCACTGGCCACCGGACAGATCGACATCCAGCAGGCGCACGTCGGCCTGCGGGTTCTCGCCATAGGTGATGACCCGCCGGTCGGCAATCGAGCCGACCATGTCCTGAACCACCGGATGGTCGATGCACATGACGCCGAAGCCATAGAAGGGCAGGTTCTCGATGAAGTCGCGAAATGCCTTCTTCACCGCGTCGAAATGGCCGTAATGGTCGAGATGCTCGGGGTCGATATTGGTGACAATGGCGATGTCGGCCGGCAGCTTCAGGAATGAACCGTCGCTCTCGTCAGCCTCCACGACCATCCAGTTGCCGGCGCCGAGGCGGGCATTGGTGCCGAGCGCGTTGATGATGCCGCCATTGACGACGGTCGGATCGAAGCCGCCGGCATCGAGCAGGGTCGAGACCATCGAGGTGGTGGTGGTCTTGCCATGGGTGCCGGCGATGGCGACGCAGGATTTCAGCCGCATCAGTTCGGCCAGCATCTCGGCCCGTCGCACCACGGGGATGCGCTTCTCTCGGGCGGCCACCAGTTCGGGATTGTCGGGGCGAATGGCCGTCGACACGACCACCACCTCGGCAGCGCCGAGATTTTCCCGGGCGTGGCCGATAAACACGGTAGCGCCGCGATCCTTCAGCCGCTTGATCGTATAGGCCTCGGCCGCATCCGAGCCCTGCACCTTGTAGCCGAGGTTGAGCAGCACCTCGGCGATGCCGGACATGCCGATGCCGCCGATGCCGATAAAGTGGATGGGTCCGATGTCGCGCGGCAGTTTCATGGGGCTTGTTTACCGGATTCGGGCGGGCGGGCGTGATGGGGAGAAGAATTGGGGCTGCAAGAAGGTGATGGCGCGCGTCGATGACATCATGCGATCCCCGCAGTCCGCATCACCAGAGCGGCCAGACGGTCGGCGGCATCGGCATGGCCCTGGGCCTTGGCCGCCGCTGCGGCGGCCGCCAGCGGCGCGGGATCGATGAGCAGCCTCGACAGTTCGCCGGCCAGCCAGTCGGGTGTGAAATCAGCCTGCCTGACCACGGTGGCGGCCATGGCCGAGGCGAGGGTTGCGGCATTCATCAGCTGGTCCTGGTCGAGCGCATGCGGCAGCGGCACCAGGATGGACGGCCGGCCGATCACCGAGAGCTCGGCGACCGTCGAGGCCCCCGAACGCGCGATGACGAGGTGTGATGCGGCAAGCCTTGCCGGCAGGTCGACGAAGAAGGGAGCAATCTCGGCCGACACGCCGAGCCGGGCATAGGCCGCCTCGACCGCGGCCCGGTCCTCCTCGCGCGCCTGCTGGACGATCGCGAGCCGGGAGCGCAGGTGCGGCGCGATCCTCTCCACCGCCGGCGGGACGATCTCGCTCATCACCCGGGCGCCCTGGCTGCCGCCGAACACGCACAGCCGGAACGGCCCATCGGCCCGCGGCGGGTCGTAGGGCGTGGCCGCGGCCTCGATCACCATGGGCCGCACCGGATTGCCGGTGAAGGTCGCCTTGCCGGCCAGCGCCGGATGTCCATCGAGCACGCCGGGAAAGGACGTGGCGATGGCGGTCACGCGCGGGCTGAGCTGACGGTTGGCTCGGCCCATCACGGCGTTCTGGTCATGGATGACGGTCGGCACGCCCAGCTGGGTGGCTGCAAACATGGGCGGCAGGGTGGGATAGCCGCCGAAGCCGATCACGGCCGCCGGCTTGAGAGTCCGCAGGAGCCGCCGCGCCCTCAGATAGCCCCGGCCAAGCATGAACGCCGTCCGCGCGAGGGCGACGGGGTTCCTCGCGCCAATGGTCGCGGATTCGACGATGTGGATGCGACGCGCCGGAAAGGCCCGCCCATATTTCTCGGCGCGCTCGTCGGTGACGAGATCGACCGTCACGCCACGGGCGGCCAGAGCCACCGACAGGGCCTCCGCCGGGAACAGGTGGCCGCCGGTGCCGCCGGCGCAGACGAGCACGAGGGGTTCGCTCATGTCAGAACCGTCGTGACTGGTAGTGGCTGAGTGCGGCCAGCGTCTCGGCGCGCGGCCGCCGGCGCGTCAGGGCGATGAGCATGCCCATGCCGAAGGCGAGCGCGATCAGCGAGGAGCCGCCATAGGAGACGAAGGGCAGCGTCATGCCCTTGGGCGGGATCAGGTGCAGGTTGACCATCAGGTTGATGCAGCTCTGCAGACCGAACAGCATGGCAAGCCCCGCGACCGCGAAGCGGCAGAACGGATCCTCATCGTCGAAGGCGTGTTTCAGCGAGCGCAGCACGACGAAGGCAAACAGGGCGACAATGGCAAGGCAGAGCACGACACCGAACTCCTCCGCCGCCACCGCGAAGATGAAGTCGGTGTGGCTGTCCGGGATGATGCGCTTGACCGTGCCCTCGCCCGGTCCCTTGCCGAACCAGCCGCCCTGATTGAAGGCGTCGAGCGCCACATCGACCTGGAAGGTGTCGGCGGTGCCCGGCTCCAGGAACTTGTCGATGCGCCTGCGCACATGCGGAAAGGAATAGTAGGCGCCCACCAGACCGACGGCGCCGATGCCCGCCAGGCCGAAGACCCAGAGCCAGCGCATGCCGGCCATGAAGAACAAGGCCGCCCAGACAGCCGTGATGAGGCTGGTCTGGCCGACATCGGGCTGCATGACGAGCGGCGTGACGGTCGCGCCGAGGAGCAGCATGGCAAGGAGATTGGCGGGCATTTCCGGCCGCTTGGCGCTCTCGGCAAAGAGCCAGGCCGCCAGAACGACGAAGGCGGGCTTGAGGAACTCCGACGGCTGAAGGCCGACGCCTGCGACGTTCAGCCAGCGGCGGGCCCCCTTGATCTCCGGGCCGATGAACAGCGTCGCCACCACGAGGGCGAGGGATCCGACGAACACCACGAAGGCAAGACGGCGGATCCAGTAGGAGCTGAGGAAGGAGGTGGCGATCAGCACGGCGGTCGCGGGAATGAGGAAGAGCACCTGCCGGTTGACGAAGTGGAAGCTCTCCAGACCGATGCGGTGAGCGACCGCCGGCGAGGCCGCCAATGACAGCACGATGCCGGTCAGCATGAGCGCGAACAGGCAGAACAGCAGCGCCCGGTCGACCGTCCACCACCATTCGCCGAAGGCCGTGCGTTCAGCCCTGGAGATCATGCGCCGTCCCCGAGTTCCGTGCGAGAAGCCCGGTCAGGCCGGGACTTTCCCGAAAGATTATCGGCCGGCGATCAACGCTTCGTTAACCGCGCGGCCCGTGCAGACGGGAGGTCGGCGCCCGCCGGCCGGCGGATCATTGCCTCGGGACGGCCTCGAGAGCCTTCACGCAATCGCGGAACGCCGCTCCGCGCACTTCGAAATTGGCGAACTGGTCGTAGCTCGCACAGGCCGGCGAGAGCAGCACGACCGGCTCCGGCGCACCCTCGCGGGCGGCATCCGCGGCGGCAAGCGCCACCGCCTCCTCCAGCGTGCCGGCCACCACATGGGGGTGGGAGCCGAGGGTGCGCGAAAAGTCCGCCGCCGCCTCGCCGATCAGATAGGCCCTGCGGATGCGCGGGAAATAGCGCGCCAGCGAGGTGATCCCGCCCTCCTTGGGCCTGCCGCCGGCGATCCAGTAGATGTCGGAGAAGGCGGCCAGCGCCTTTTCTGCCGAATCGGCATTGGTCGCCTTGGAATCGTTGACGAACAGCACGTTGCCGATGCGGGCAACCTGCTCGAGCCGGTGCGCCAGGCCCGGAAACGTCCTCATGGCCGCCACGATGGCCTCGCCGGACAGGCCCAGGGCCTCGCAGGCGGCATAGGCGGCCATGGCATTCTGGGCATTGTGGGTGCCTCGCAGGGCCCCGACGCGGGCAAGCGAAAAGCGGTGCAGCACGGCGCCGGCCTTCATCCGGAGAATGTCCGCGCCCTCCAGGCACAGGCCATCGGACAGCGGATTGCGGATCGACAGGCGCACCACGAGGGTGCCGGCGCGCTCGGCCCGGTCGGCCATGGCCTGTCCGAATCGATCGTCGATTCCGACGATCGCCGTGCCGCCCGGCTGGACGCCGGCGATCAGCCGTTCCTTGACGCCGGCATAGGCCTCCAGCGTGCCATGGCGGTCGAGATGGTCGGGCGAGACGTTCAGGCAGATGCCGACCGAGGGATCGAGCGTCGGCGTCAGGTCGATCTGGAACGAGGAGCACTCGATGACATGGAATCGGCCGGCCCGCGGCGGCTCCAGCGACAGGATGGCGGTGCCGATATTGCCGCCCATCTGCACGTCGCGGCCGCCTTGCGCCAGCACATGGGCGACGAGCGCGGTGGTGGTCGACTTGCCGTTGGTGCCGGTGATGGCAACGAAGGGGGCCCGCGGCGCGCTTGCCCGGCGCTGCCGGCAGAACAGCTCGACATCGCCCAGCACCTCCACGCCATTGGCATGGGCAAGACCGACGCTCCAGTGCGGTGCCGGATGCGTCAGCGGCACCCCCGGGGCCAGCACCAGCGCGGCAAGCGACGACCAGTCGACATGGCGCAGGTCGGCCGTCTCGTGACCGGCGGCGGCGGCCTTCGCCACCGAGGCGGGGCTGTCGTCGAAGGCGATCACGCGGGCGCCCCCTGCGGCCAGCGCCGCGCAGGTGGCAAGGCCGGAGCCGCCGAGGCCGAAAACGGCGACGGTCCTGCCCGTGAGCGTCGAGACCGGGATCATGTCAGCGCAGCTTCAAGGTCGACAGGCCGGCCAGCGCCAGCAGGAAGGCGATGATCCAGAAGCGGACCACCACCTGGCTCTCCGACCAGCCCTTCTTCTCGAAATGGTGGTGGATCGGCGCCATGCGGAACACCCGCTTGCCGGTCAGCTTGAAGGAGGCCACCTGCACGATGACCGACACCGCCTCGAGCACGAACAGGCCGCCGACCACGATCAGCACGATCTCGTGCTTGGTGGCGACTGCAATGGTGCCGATCAGGCCGCCCAGCGCCAGCGAGCCGGTATCGCCCATGAAGATGTGGGCGGGCGGCGCATTGAACCAGAGGAAGCCGAGCCCGGCGCCGATCAGCGCGCCGATGATGACGATGATCTCGCCCGTGCCGGGCACGTGGGTGATCTGCAGGTAATTGGCGAAGAAGGCATTGCCTGACAGGTAGGCGATCACGCCGAAGGTTCCGGCCGCGATCATGACCGGCACGATGGCGAGGCCGTCGAGACCGTCGGTCAGATTCACCGCATTGCCGGAGCCGACCACGACGAAGGCGCCGAACACGATCATGAACAGGCCGATATTGACCGACAGATCCTTGATGAAGGGGAAGTAGATCGAGGTGTTGAGCGGCTCGCGCGTCACGTAGATGATCGCGCTGACCGCCAGACCGGCAATGACGAATTCCAGCGCCAGGCGCGCCCGGCTGGAAAAGCCGGCATGCGTCTGCTTGGTCACCTTCAGATAGTCGTCATAGAAGCCGATGGCGCCGAAGCCGAGGGTGACGAACAGCAGGATCCAGACGAAGGGGCTGCGCAGATTCGCCCACAGGAGCGTGGAGACGACCAGGCCGGAGAGGATCATCAGGCCGCCCATGGTGGGCGTACCCTTCTTGGCCTGGTGCGATTCGGGGCCGTCCGCGCGGATCGGCTGGCCCTTGCCCTGCTTGAGGCGCAGCATCTGGATCAGGCCGGGCCCGCACAGGAACACGAAGATCAGCGCCGTGAAGATCGCCCCGCCGGTCCGGAACGTGATGTAGCGAAAGACGTTGAGCGGCGAGAAGACGCTCGAGAACTCGGCGAGGAAGGCAAACATCGACGGTCTTTTCTCTTCGGCTCAACGGTCGGGAAGGGGTGACACGGCGCGCCCGCCGGCGTCAGGCGGTGCCCTGCGGCGAATCCTCTGCCGGCATCAGCGCATAGCGCGCCTTCAGGGTCTCCACCAGCGCCGCCATGCGGCTGCCGCGCGATCCCTTGACCATGAGGATGTCGCCCGGCTTCAGCGCGCGCGCCAGCAACGGCTCCAGCTCGGCCGCCGTGGCGGCATAGGCGCCGCGCATATGGGCTGGCAAGGCCTTCCAGAGATTTTCCATCAGCGGGCCGGCACAGAAGACAAGGTCGGTGCCAGCGTCCTGGAGTGGACGGACGAGGCCGGCATGCAGGGCCGGCCCCTCGGCGCCGAGCTCCAGCATGTCGCCGAGGACGGCGATGCGACGTCCCTGGCTGGCGGGCACCAGACTGCCGAGCACGGCGAGGGCTGCCCGCACGGACACCGGATTGGCATTGTAGCTTTCGTCGAGCAGGGTGAACGAGCCGCCGTTCAATCGCCGCTGGCTGCGCTCGCCCCGGCCCTGGACGGCGCGCGTCTCGGCAAGCGCCAGGGCCGAAACCGCAAGGTCGGCGCCGGCGAGCTTGGCCGCCGCCAGCACGGCCAGCGAATTGAGGGCCAGGTGCCGCCCGGGCGAGCCGAGCTTGTAGGTGACATCCGTGCCCATGACGCGCGCCGAGATGGTCGAGCAATCGGGCGCGAGCACCAGGCGCATCAGCCGCACATCCGCCTCCTCGTGCTCGCCGAAGGAGACGAGGGTCTCGATGCCGGCGGCGCGGGCCGCGCGCGCCAGACGGTCGTGGAACCGGTTGTCGCGCGGCAGGACGGCAGCGCCGCCCGGCTCCACCCCGGCGAAGATCTCGGCCTTGGCATCGGCAATCGCCTCGATCGAGCCCAGATTCTCGATATGGACCGGCTCGATCGCGGTGATGACGGCGAGGTCCGGCCTGACCATCCGCGACAGCGGCGTGATCTCGCCGGCATGGTTCATCCCGAGCTCGAACACGGCGAACTGGCTTGCTGCCGGCATGCGCGCCAGCGTCAGCGGCACGCCGATATGGTTGTTGAAGCTCTTCGGAGGGGCATGGGTGCGGCCTTCCCGGGAGAGCACCAGCGCCAGCGCTTCCTTCGTGGAGGTCTTGCCGACCGAGCCGGTCACGGCCACGATCCGCGCGGCGGTGCGGGCGCGGGCGGCGATGCCGGCCTTCTCGAGCGCCTTCAGCGGATCGGGGACGACCAGATAGGCGCCGGGCGGTGCCGTTGCCGCCCAGTCCTGCGAGACGACTGCCAGCGCCGCGCCCTTGTCGAGGGCGGCCGGGGCGAAGGCATGACCGTCATGCGTCAGCCCGCGGATCGCGACATAGGCCTCGCCCGGCTCAAGCGTGCGGCTGTCAATCGACAGATCCCGGATGGCCGGGACGGGATTGCCGATGAGGCGCCCGCCCATGGCGCGAGCAAGGGCTTCGGTGGTCCAGAGCGGCGAATGCGGGCTCATGCGACAGGGCCTTTCGAGGCAACCGTGGACGAGAACTCGGCAATCGCCTGGAGGGCGACTGCGTGATCCGAGAAGGGCAAGGTCACCGAGCCGATGATCTGACCCGTTTCATGGCCTTTTCCGGCAATCACCAGAAGATCGCCCGGGGCCAGATCCCGGACGGCGGTGCGGATGGCCTCGGCGCGGTCGCCGATCTCCTCCGCTCCCGGCGCCGCCGCGAGAATGGCGGCGCGGATCGCGGCGGGATCTTCCGAACGCGGATTGTCGTCGGTGATGATGACGCGGTCGGCCTTCTGCGTGGCGATGCGGCCCATCATCGGTCGCTTGCCCGGATCGCGGTCGCCGCCACAACCGACCACCACCACCAGCCGGCCC
>JBKBOA010000075.1:0-13516 GCA_046295035.1 Phreatobacter sp. | reverse complement strand
GCCGCCGATGGCGACGATCCGCGCCGGCACCCGGGCGTCGTGCCCTCGCCCATGGTCGGCACCGCCTATCGCCGTCCCTCGCCGGACGCCAAGCCGCTGGTCGAGGTCGGCTCGGTGGTCAAGGAGGGCGACCGGCTCTGCCTCATCGAGGCGATGAAGACCTTCAACGACATCGTCGCCCCGCGCGCCGGCACGGTCACCCGCATCCTGTTCGAGGACGGCCGGCCGGTGGAATATGGCGAGCCGCTGATGATCATCGAGTGAGCGCAGCGCCATGTTCCAGAAGGTGCTGATCGCCAACCGGGGTGAGATCGCGCTGCGCGTGCTGCGCGCCTGCAAGGAGCTGGGCATCGCGACGGTGGCGGTGCATTCCACCGCCGACGCCGATTCCATGCATGTGAAGCTGGCCGACGAGAGCGTGTGCATCGGCCCGCCCTCGGCCCGCGACAGCTATCTGAACGTGCCGCAGCTGCTCGCCGCCTGCGAGATCACC
This sequence comes from Phreatobacter sp., assembly GCA_046295035.1. Lineage (GTDB taxonomy): Bacteria > Pseudomonadota > Alphaproteobacteria > Rhizobiales > Phreatobacteraceae > Phreatobacter. The sequence continues at coordinate 13,023 of JBKBOA010000075.1, read as the reverse complement.
GGCGCGGAAGCCGTTCATCCCGGCTACGGCTTCCTGTCGGAGAATGCCCGCTTCGCCGAGATCCTGGAGAGCCACGGCATCACCTTCATCGGCCCGAAGGCGGAGCACATCCGCATCATGGGCGACAAGATCGAGGCCAAGCGCACCGCGCGCCGGCTCGGCATCCCGACCGTGCCGGGCTCGGAAGGCGGCATTTCCGACGATGACGAGGCCCGGCGCGTGGCCAGGGACATCGGCTTTCCGGTCATCATCAAGGCGGCGGCCGGCGGTGGCGGCCGCGGCATGAAGGTCGCGCGCTCGGCCGACGAGCTGGAGGTGGCGCTGCAGACGGCCAAGACCGAGGCCAAGGCCGCCTTCGGGGACGATGCCGTCTATATCGAGAAATACCTCGCCCGGCCCCGCCACATCGAGATCCAGGTGCTCGGTGACGGCCAGGGCAATGCCATCCATCTCGGCGAGCGCGACTGCTCCCTTCAGCGCCGCCACCAGAAGGTCTGGGAGGAAGGCCCCTCCCCGGCCATCACGCCCGAGCAGCGCGCCGAGATCGGCGGCGTCTGCGCCCGGGCCATGGCCGACATGGGCTATGTCGGCGCCGGCACCATCGAGTTCCTCTACGAGGACGGCCAGTTCTTCTTCATCGAGATGAACACGCGCATCCAGGTGGAGCATCCGGTGACCGAGATGATCACCGGCGTCGACCTGGTCAACGAGCAGATCCGCATCGCCGCCGGGCAGAAGCTGTCGCTGAAGCAGTCGGACATCGTCATCGACGGCCATGCCATCGAGTGCCGCATCAATGCCGAGCACCCGACGACCTTCCGTCCCTCGCCCGGCAGGCTGAACCTGTTCCATCCGCCGGGCGGCATCGGCGTGCGCGTCGACAGCCATGCCTACCAGGGCTACGTGATCCCGCCCCACTATGATTCGCTGGTGGGCAAGCTGATCGTCCATGGCCGCACCCGGGCCGAATGCCTGGCGCGGCTGCGGCGCGCGCTGGACGAGTTCGTGGTCGACGGCATCGAGACGACGCTGCCGCTGTTCCGCACGCTCGTGCGCAATCCAAGCATCATCGCCGGCGAGTACGACATCCACTGGCTGGAGAAGTTCCTGGCCGGGGAAGCCGCCAGGGCGGAGTGACCCCCCGCCCCGCTGGCGGCGCTCACATCTGCGTGCGCTGCATCCATCGGCCGTCCGGGCGCGTATGATCGACGTGACCCGGGAGATGCCGATGACCGACCGCGCCCTCACCCGCCGCACCGTGCTGACCGCAACCGCCAGCCTTGCAGCCGGACCGGCCCTCGCCCAGTCCGCGTCCCTCGCGCCGGCCTCGTCCACCGCCTTCGCCTTCGCGTTCGATGGCCTGGAGGGGGGCACGATCCGCCTCGCCGACCATGCCGGCCGGGTGCTGCTGGTCGTCAACACGGCCTCCTCGTGCGGGTTCACGCCGCAATATGCCGATCTCCAGCAGATCTGGACGCGCTACCGCGATCGCGGACTGACCGTCATCGGCGTGCCCTCCGACGACTTCAACCAGGAGCGCGGCAACAACAGCCAGATCGCCGAGTTCTGCTCGGGGGTCTATGGCGTGACCTTCCCGATGGCCGCCAAGCAGCGCGTCCGGGGCAGCGAGGCCCACCCCTTCTACCGCTGGGTGGCCGCCCAGCGGCCCGCCGACATTCCCACCTGGAACTTCCACAAGTATCTGGTCGGCCGGAACGGCCAGATCATCGGCGCCTTCCCGGCCCGGGTGCGCCCGACCGATCCGCGCATCGTCGCGCTGATCGAGGCTCAGCTGGGGATCAGCTAGACCTTGTTCGCAAGGCAGGGGCTTCGCCAAGCTGCGGAATCTCCTGTATGCAGGGGGCGATGCTGATCACGTCCCCTCCCGAACTCGCGGCCGTCTGCGCCCGCCTCGCCAGGCACCCCTTCGTCACGGTCGACACCGAGTTCCTGCGCGAAACGACCTTCTGGCCGAAGCTCTGCGTCATCCAGCTCGCCTCGCCCGAGGAGGCGGTGGCGGTGGACGCGCTCGCGCCGGGCATGGACCTGCGGCCCTTCTTCGACCTGATGGTTGATCCGGCCGTGGTCAAGGTGTTCCACGCGGCGCGGCAGGACATCGAGATCGTCTGGCATCTGGCCAAGCGCATCCCGACCCCGCTGTTCGACAGCCAGGTGGCGGCCATGGTGCTCGGCTACGGGGAATCGATCTCCTACGACCAGCTGGTCCAGCGCACCAACGGCACGCAGCTCGACAAGACCTCGCGCTTCACCGACTGGTCGAGGCGGCCGCTGAGCGAGGCGCAGATCGCCTATGCGATCGCCGACGTGACGCATCTGCGCGATATCTACGTGAAGCTGACGGGCGAGCTGAAGAAGCGCGGCCGCTCCGACTGGGTGGCGGAGGAGATGCGCGTGCTGACCTCGCCGGAGACCTACCGGCAGGAGCCCGAGCGGGCCTGGGAGCGCTTCCGCAACCGCGTTCGCAAGCCGCGCGAACTGGCGGTGCTGCAGGAGGTGGCGGCCTGGCGCGAGCGCGAGGCGCAGGCGCGCGACGTGCCGCGATCGCGCGTGCTCAAGGACGACCATCTGCTCGACATCGCCATGACCGCGCCGAAGAGCGCCGAGGCGCTGGGCGCCATGCGCTCCACGCCCAAGGGCTGGGAGCGCTCGCGCGACGGCGCCGCGGTGGTGGAGGCGGTCCTGCGCGGGCTTGCCCGCGATCCGAAGACGCTGCCGGCCATCGAGCGGCACCGGCCGCAGACCCCGGCGCAGTCGGCGACCGTGGAACTGCTCAAGGTGCTGCTCAAGATGGTCGCGGAGAAGCATCACGTCGCGGCCAAGGTGATCGCCACTTCCGATGATCTCGACCGCATCGCCGAGGACGACGAGGCGGATGTTCCAGCCCTCAAGGGCTGGCGGCGCGAGATGTTCGGCGAGAGCGCCCTCGCCCTGAAGCATGGCAAGCTGGCGCTCGCCATGGAGCGCGGCCGCGTGGTGACGGTGGACCGGGTGCCGGCGGTGATCATCGCCGAGGCCTGAATGGCCGCAGCCGGGTGCCGGCCGCGATGATCTCCCCTGCGCGGGATGCACGGGTGCGGCACGCGGAACGCGGCAGAGTGGTTGGCGGCCCGCCAGGGCACCCCATCGGGAGAGACGAGCATGAGCGCCGCCCGCCGGAGCAGCACCGACCCCGCCCTCGTCAAGGCCCGGGAGCTCCTGGCCCGGTTCCCGCTGTTCGACGGCCACAACGACCTGCCCTACGTGATCCGCAAGGCCACCGATGGCGACGTGAAGGCCTATGGGCTCGACCGGATCCACCAGGAGGGGGACACGGACATTCCGCGCCTGCGCGAGGGGCAAGTCGGCGCCCAGGTCTTCGCCGCCTTCGTGCCGACCTCGGTGCCGGATCCCGGCCGGTTCACGCTGGAGCAGATCGCCATCGGGCTCGACATCGAGACGGTCCATGCCGATGTGTTCCTGCCCGCGCGCCGGCCGTCCGACATTGCGCGCGCCAGGAAGACGGGAAAGATCGCCTCGGTTCTCTCGGTGGAGAGCGCGGTCGGGCTCGGCGGTTCGCTGTCCCCGCTCAGGGTCTGGCACGCGGCGGGCGTGCGCATCCTGACGCTCTGCCACAACGAGACGCTGGACTGGATCGACTCGGCGACCGACGCGCCCCGCCACCACGGCCTGACGGATTTCGGCCGGGCGGTGGTGGCCGAGTGCAACCGCCTCGGCATCATGGTCGATCTCGCCCATGCCGCGCCAAAGGCCCAGCACGACGTGCTGGATTGCACCCGCGCGCCGGTCCTGTGGTCCCATTCCAACGCCTTCGCGCTGTGCGATCACCCGCGCAACGTCACCGATGACGTGCTCGACCGGGTGAAGGCCAATGGCGGGGTGGTGATGGCAACCTTCGTGCCCAATTTCATCTCGCGGGCGAGCCACCGCTGGATGGCGCCGCTGCAGCGCTACGGCAAGACGAAGCCCGGCCTCGACATCGACCAGGCGGTGGCCGAGCGGCAGAAGACGGCCGGTGCCTGGCCGCGCGGCTCGATCAGCGAACTGTGCGATCACATCGCCTATATCGTCGGCCGCACGGGCCTTGACCATATCGGCATCGGTTCGGATTTCTTCGGCGGACCGAACCCGCCGGACCTCGCCGATGCCTCGCGCTTTCCCCATCTGGTGGCCGAGCTTGTCCGGCGCGGCTGGTCGGATGCCGCCATCGGGCGCATCCTCTCGGGCAATGTGCTGCGCGTGTGGCGCGCGGTCGAGCGGCAGGCCAGGGCCCTCGCCCAGGAGCCGCCGGGGGTGGCGCGCATCAGCGCCGAGACCGTCGGACGGCCCCGGCGCAAGCAGCCCGGCCCCTGATGCGCTGGCCGGAGGGCCCGGTCCGGACGGACCAGATCCCCGGCCGCGGGGCCGCGGGCCGGCGTCAATGCGCCATCAGCACCGGCACCGGCGAATATTGCAGCAGAGTCGTGGTGGTGCCGCCGAGCACCATCTGCTTCAGGCGCGAATGCGCATAGGCACCCATGACGATCATGCGGGCCCGGGTGTTCTGGGCGTGCTCGACGATGGTCTTGCCGACATCGCGGCTGTAGGGAAGGTTCGTCACCGTCACCTTCACACCGTGATGGGCCAGCATGGGGGCAAGGTCGGCGCCGGCCACCAGATCATCGGCATGGCGGTCACCGAGCACCGAGACGATCTCAACGGATCCGGCCCGGTCGATGAAGTCCATGGCCGAGCCAATGGCGCGCGCGGCCACCGCCGAGCCGTCCCAGGCAATGACGATGGAGCTGGATGCGCGCGCGGGGTCGAAGCCGTCGGGCGCCAGGATGGCCGGGCGACCCGACGAGAGCAGGAGCGTCTCGGCCAGCTCGGTGGCCCAGACATCGTTCGGCCGCGGCCGGCCGCACACCGAGATGTCGTGCAGGCGCGCGCGCTTGCCGATGCGGGCGAACAGCGGATCGATCGCGTCGGTGACGGTCTCGACCGAGGCGATGACACCGCTGAGCTCGGCCGCCCGCTTGACCGAAGCGGACAGGTCGTCGGCGTTCTGGGTGCGGGTGTCGTTCTCGTCGGTGACGATGGCCTGCACCTCCGCGACGCCCGAATAGACGACCACGGGCACCTTGATGGCGCCGACGACGACCGACAGGCGCGCGCCACATTCGGCGGCGAGTGAAACCGCATAGTCGATGGCGCCCTGGGGCTTGTCGCCGTCACCGGCGATAAGGGCGAGTAGAATCGTCTTGATCGACATCGGGGGACCTCCTGTTCATGCCCGGACCGCCTCACCGTGGAGCAGCCCGTTCCCGGCGTCGTTGACGAGGATCAGACGGCGGGGGGCGGAAGTCCAGTGCCGGCTGACCCCATCGGGGTTGACCCATCGATGTGCAGGCGACGGGCCGAATGGCTCTGCCAGGCCCAGGTGTCTCGTTCGGTCGCATTCGATCCAGGAAGCTTCGCTGTCGAAGGCTCCGGAGTCCCACAGTGACCCCGGCCCTCGTCATATCGCGCTGGCTCCCCGAAGCGGAGCGTCGACGCAACTGGCCATCGGAAGCGAAAGCCGTGCGCGAGGCCGTTGCGGCGATTCGCGGGGCCACGATTGTCGAGCTCAATGCCGGCGCGGGCCTCATCGCGCTCGCCGACGGGCGTGTGCGCGACGTGGATGCCGCCAAGCGCACCCTCTCCAAGGCCCTGCCCGACCGGGACGTGTCGGATGAGACCAGCTCCACCCTGCCGGCCGTGAGCCGGTAGGATCGGTCCGCCCGGATCCGGCGATCCGTCCAGCGCGCCACCGGAGCGCCTCGCCGGCCGCGCGCCATGCTCGCCGGCCTAGAGCGGAATGTTGTCGTGCTTCTTCCAGGGCGTGTCGGCCGCCTTGTGGCGCAGCAGGGCGAGCGCCCGCGCCACGCGCCGACGGGTCGAGTGCGGCATGATGACCTCGTCGATATAGCCGCGCTCGGCCGCCACGAAGGGCGACAGGAACCGCTCCTCGTATTCGCGCGTGCGCGCGGCGATCTTGTCGGGATCGCCCATGTCGGCGCGGAAGATGATCTCGACCGCCCCCTTGGCGCCCATCACCGCGATCTGCGCGGAGGGCCAGGCATAGTTGATGTCGCCGCCGATATGCTTCGACGCCATCACGTCATAGGCGCCACCGAAGGCCTTGCGGGTGATGACGGTCACCAGCGGCACGGTGCACTGGGAATAGGCGAACAGCAGCTTGGCGCCATGCTTGATGAGGCCGCCATATTCCTGGGCCGTGCCGGGCAGGAAGCCGGGCACGTCGACGAAGGTGACGATGGGAATGGAGAAGGCGTCGCAGAAGCGCACGAAGCGGGCCGCCTTGCGGCTGGCATCGCTGTCCAGCACGCCGGCCAGCACCATCGGCTGGTTGGCGACGATGCCGACGGTGCGGCCCTCCATGCGCGCGAAGCCGGTAATGATGTTCTGCGCGAACTTCTCCTGGATCTCGAAGAAATCGGCCTCATCGACCGTCTTCAGGATCAGCTCCTTCATGTCGTAGGGCTTGTTCGGATTGTCCGGAACCAGCGTGTCGAGCGACAGGTCGATGCGGTCCGGCTGGTCGAAGGAGGGGATTTCGGGAACCCCCTCGGTGTTGTTGGAGGGCAGGAAGTCGATCAGCCGGCGCATCTGCAGGAGCGCCTCCAGATCGTTCTCGTAGGCGCCGTCCGCGACCGACGACTTCACCGCATGGACGGACGCGCCGCCCAGTTCCTCGGCCGTGACGACCTCGTTGGTGACGGTCTTCACCACATCGGGACCGGTCACGAACATGTAGCTCGTGTCCTTCACCATGAAGATGAAATCGGTCATGGCCGGGCAATAGACGTCGCCGCCGGCACAGGGGCCCATGATCAGCGAGATCTGAGGAATGACGCCCGATGCGATGACATTCCGCTTGAAGACTTCACCGTAACCCCCAAGCGCATCAACGCCTTCCTGGATTCGTGCGCCACCCGCATCGAACAGGCCGATGACCGGGGCCCGCGCCTTCAGCGCCATGTCCTGGATCTTGGTCATCTTGGCGGCATGGGCGCCCGACAGCGAGCCGCCGAACACCGTGAAATCCTTGGAAAAGACGAAGACCGTGCGGCCGTTGACCGTGCCCCAGCCGGTGACAACGCCATCGCCGGGAATATGGGACTTCTCCATGCCGAAATCCGCGCAGCGGTGCTGCACGAACATGTCGAACTCCTCGAAGGAGCCCTTGTCGAGCAGGAGCTCGATGCGCTCGCGGGCGGTCAGCTTGCCGCGGGCGTGCTGGGCGGCGATGCGCTTCTCGCCGCCGCCGAGGCGGGCCTCCGCGCGACGGTTCTCGAGCCGTTCGAGCACGTCCTTCATGATCCTGCCGGGGATGAACCCCGCCCCTCGTATCGAGCCAGTCCGTGCGCATAGCACGCAACCTTCGCGCCAACCAATGAGACTGACGGAGGATGGATGCTGGACAGCGGTCGCGGCCGGGTGGTCTGATCAGGGATGCATGAGCGATGGGACGATCCCGAGGTCAACCGGCGCGTGGTCAGGGCGCTGCTCATCCTGGCGCCGTTCCTGTTCGGCGGCGGCTACCTCCTCGTGCTCGCCCAGGGCAGCAGCCAGACGGTTGCCCTCGTCATCGCCGGCCTGGCGCTCGTCATGAATCTCGGCGCGGCCGCCGCCATCCACTGGCTGCGCTCGCAAGCCATCCTCGCCTTTGGCGCGGTGGCGGTGACGGTCACGCTGCTGGCCATGCTGCTCAGGCGATAGGACCGCCTGTGGGTATCACCCGGCCCGAGCGATCCCGATGTCCAGGGGCGTGCTGCCCGCAATCCTCCATTCGCCCGGCTGCTGTCACCGGCACGACGGCGGCGTGGCAGACAAGGGATCGGGCCGCTTCGCCGACCCTGTGCATCGACAATCCTGAGTGCAGACCCGCATGAGCATCGAGAAGACCATCGCCGGCATCCCCGCCATGTCCCCGAAGGCGCGGGAGACCCTGCGCGCCAATGCCGAACGCCTGGTGAAGACCCCTGGCAGGGAGCCTGATGCGCGGCGGGTTCTCGACGCGCTGGAGGCGGCGGCGCAAGGGGAGCGGGCGGCCCTGATCGCGCAGGCTCAGTCGCTGCCGAAGGCACGGAAGGTCGTGCGGGCCTTCACGGTCATGCCGATGACGGAAACCGAGCGCAAGGTGACCCAGGCCCTTCTGGACAATCCGGGCGCAAGCTCGCGGGAGCTCAGCCAGTCCATCGGCTGGGATGGCCAGGCCTGGCACGCCCATTTTGGCAGGATGTGCGGCGACCGGGAGCACCTGCTCTGGCCCGCCGAGCCCTACGAGAAGATCGAAGGCAGGTTCCTGAGCGGCATTCTTGCCGACATCTCGACAGACCTGCGCTGGACCATGAATCCCGAGGTGGTCGAGGGCCTTGCGGCTCTCGGCCTCAGGCCGCGACGGCGGGAACCGGCGTGAGGGGGCCGCTCGAGGCCCCCGCTTCCAGGCCGTCGATGGAACCGATCTCCGGGCGGCTCGGGCGACGGGCGTGCCACCTCAGGGCACGGTCAGGCTGCACGAGCCGGCAGGCCCTGGCTCCTGCCCGAGACCCGTCGGCTCGGACCGGTGCCCGGCTGCGGCCGGAAGGAGCCGGGCGTCGTCCGGGCGACCCGTCCCTGCCGGATCGGCGCCCCCAAGCCCTCAGGCCGGGACCGTCCGTCTCTGGTTGTACCGCCAGATCACGATGGCCGTTGCCATCGTCAGCACGCCTGCCACCAGGACCGCGAGCGGATTGGGGCCGAGCTTGCCGAACCACTGGGTGTAGAAGTGGATGGCGCCGAACACGGCGGCGAGATTGAGCACCCAGGGCCGGTTGGCGCGCGTCGCCCACAGGCCCGCCCCGATGATCGCAATCGCCCAGCCGATGCTGAAGGCCGTGGCCGGAATGACGGGAGCAAAACGCGTCGAGGCCGCCGGCTCGACGAACCACGACAGGCGGTCGCCCCACAGCGAGCCGATCCAGAAACCGAGATTGACGAGCAGGAGCGCCGTGCGCGCCGCGGTGATGGCGAGCCGCGCTTGGTCGGCGGCAAGACGCCGGGAGGCCAGATAGGCCGCGATGGCGAGGCCGGAGAACAGCAGCACCGTCAGCAGCGGCTGGCGGATGGCGAGGACATAGGTGGCGTGCTCGTAGCCGGTGCGGGCGCCGATGGTCGCCGAGAGGGCGAGCACGGCAAGGGCGATCAGCAGGCCCGACCGTGCCGCCACCCCGCCGGCGACGAGCATGGCGGTGACCGCCAGCAGGGCGACCATTGAGCCCCGGGTGAGGAGCATGACGCCGGCGCCCAGCATCAGGCAGCCGGCGAGCAGGCAGATATTGGCGAGGATCGCCCAGCTCGAAACGCCCTGCAGGAGCAACCCGAAGCCGACCGCGGCCAGAACGGCACCGATGACGACCGCCACCATCGGCTCGGGCACGAGGCCCATGACCCCGAGCGCGACGGCGACCACGCCGAAGCCGATGAGGATGTTCAGCGCGGTGTGGCTGGTTCCGCTGGCCGCAAGCCCCTTCAGGCGATCGGCTTCGGCCGCTGTCAGGTGGCCGTCCTCGACGAGCTTGGCGAGATCGAGCGTCACCTTCATGGACAGGCCCCTTGCGCGTCGCTGGCCGGCTGCGGAGCCCGCTCAAGAGCGCCGTCATGTTTCGCGGCCATGTCACAGAGCGGCGAGCACCTTTGCCGCGGCCATCATCTCGCGCTCGCGGGCGGCGCGCCGTTCCGCCGCCTCCTCGTCAGGGCCCCATTGCTCGATCTGGAAATCCTCGTCCACATGAGCGGCGGACCAGGCCTCCGCGGGCGTCAGGTGGCCATGCAGCAGGGCCAGGGCCAGAAGCGCCGAGCCGGTCAGCGTCGTGACCACATGGGTTGCACCGGTCCGCCACGGATCGGCGGGCAGCGCCCGGCGCACCGCCGCGATGGCCGTGTCGGGCTGGGCCACGAACATGACGCCCTCCGACAGGATGAAGCGCGCGCCGAGCGCCTCGCGCGCCCAGACGAGAACGGGATCCCAGGCAGCCGCCTGACGCTCCACCAGCCCCGCCGGACCATCGGCGCGGTAGCAGAGGAGATCCGAGCCGGCATAGCGGACGATGTCCTCGGCGACCGGGGCCGGGTCCGGCGCCACGCCATCGATGATGGCGTTGACGATGCGGGTGACCGGCAGGCGCATCGGGTCGATCACCTCCCCGAGCGCCCCCCATTCCGCCGCCAGGGCCTCGCCGAGCGCCTGCGACGGCACGGCGATGACATGCCGCCCCGGCGTCTTCGCCGGCCGGCCGTCGAGGAGGAGACGCCAGCCGTCGGCGGCCTCGGCCGTTGTCGCCTGGGCGTAGAAGCGCTTCGGCCAGGCCGGCTTCATGGCAAGGCGCGCGGCCGCCACCGGGTCATAGGCCGCGGGATCCTGGTCCTTGGCGAACCAGTCGTCGAACAGGGATTTGCTCATGACGAGCCTCTAGCATTGCCGGCCCGGCGGCTCCAGAGCGCCTCCAGGGCCGGCAGGAGGTCGTGGCCGGCATGGACCACGGCCTCCGGCGACCGGCGGGCCAGCTCGCTCAACGGATGATAGCCCCAGGACACCGCAACCGCCGCCACGCCCGCCGCCCGCGCCATGTCCAGGTCGAAGGTCGTGTCGCCGATCATCACCGTATCGGCCGCATCGGCGCCGACCGCCGCCATCGCCTGCGTGATCATGGCTGGATGCGGCTTGGAGGGGGCATCATCGGCGGTCTGCACGGTGGCGAAGAGATCGAAGAGGCCGTGATGGCCGAGAACGAGCCGGACGCCGCGCTGCGACTTGCCGGTGGCAATGCCGAGCAGGACATCGTCGCGGGCGGCGAGCGCCCTGACCATCTCGCCGATGCCCTCGAACAGGGGTTCGGTTGCGGCCGGATCCGCCCGCAGCGTCTGGAACGAGGCCTTGTAGCCCTCGATCAGGGCTGGGATGGCGGGATCATCCGGGCCGACCAGCACGGAAAAGGCCTCGACCAGCGACAGACCGACGATGCCGAGCGTCGCCTGGCGCGGCGGCGGTGGACGCCCGATCGCCGCAAAGGCGCCGGCCATGGCGGCGACGATCAGGTTCTGGCTGTCGACCAGCGTGCCGTCGCAATCGAAGATCACCAGTTTCACGGCAGGGGCGCTCCGCACGGGGGAGCGCCTTGTGCGCCAGGCGCGAGCCGCGATCAAGCGCCGAAGCGGCAGGACCGGACGGCCATCCGGAAGGCGGGCGTGCGCGGGATGAAGCCATGGGCGCGGGCGTCCTGCCGGCATTCCACGATGCGGGCGAGATCCGGACGGCGAGCCCGCAGGCAGTCGAGCACGGCGGCCCGCACATGCGGCGGCCGGTAGCCGCGTGCCAGCGCCTCCTGGCGGCAGGCCTGGCGCTCGGCCCTGAGTTCAGGGTTGCCCCGGCGCGGGCCGGGACCGAAGCCCAGCCCGCCCTCACGCAAGCCCGCAGGCGGGCCATAGCCATAGGGTTGCGCCGAGGCGGCGGAACCCAGCGCGATCAGGGCACAGGCCGCGGCAAGGGCGAGACGGGTCATCGGGGCGCTCCGCAAGAGGCGTTTCGGATCGCGCCAGTTGCGCCCCGGCTGGCTGAACCAGGCCTGAATCGCCGGTTCAGCCGGGATGCGAGCGTGACGGACCGACGGCCTGTTCCAGCCGCGCGAGGCGCTCCTCCAGGGCGGCGATGCGCCGCTCGGCCAGATCGTTCGACCGGCGCAGCTCGGCCACCAGCTCCGCCACGGCGCGGCCATCGACACCGCCACCGGGCACGGTGCGGATCACCCGGCGCGTGACCATGACGATGGCGACCAGCAGCGCCAGGGTGACGGCGGCGGTGACATAGATCCAGCCGGTCAGCGACATCACTCCTCCGGCGCCTCGACGATGGGATCGTAGCGCGAGGCGTCCCAGCCGAGCAGGTTGAAGGTCTGCTCCATGTGGGGCGGCAGCGGCGCGGAAACGTCGATGGTGCCGCGCCCGCGCGGATGCGGCACGACAAGGCGGCGGGCGTGCAGGTGCAGCCTGTTCTGGATGCCGCCGGGCAGATCCCAGTTCTCCACGTCGAAATATTTCGGGTCGCCGATGATCGGATGGCCGATCTCGGCGGCATGGACGCGCAGCTGGTGGGTGCGGCCGGTCACCGGCTTCATCGACAGCCAGGCGAGCTTCTGGGCCATGGTGTCGATGACCGCATAATAGCTGACCGCGTGGCTCGCCCCCTGCTCGCCATGACGGGCGATGCGCATGACGCTTTCGTCGGCGCGCTCGTCCTTGGCGAGATAGGTGGAGACGCGGCCCTGCCGCGGCTTCGGCACGCCGGCGACCACCGCCCAGTAGATCTTGCGCGCCGCACGCGAGCGGAAGGTCTTTGCCAGCGCCGCCGCCGCAAAGCGCGTCTTGGCCACCAGCAGGCAGCCGGACGTATCCTTGTCGAGGCGGTGGACGAGGCGCGGGCGCTGGCCGCCCGCATCGGTCAGGGCGGCGAGCATGCCGTCGACATGCTTCTTCATGCCGGAGCCACCCTGCACGGCAAGGCCGGCCGGCTTGGCCAGCACCAGGACGTCGGCATCCTCGTAGAGCGTGATCGAGGCCAGATAGGCGCGGATGTCGTCCTGGGCCCTCGGCGCCACGGGCCGCGGCTGGTCGAGCTTGAGCGGCGGCACGCGCACGGCCTGTCCGGCCTCCAGCCGGTCCTTGGTCTCCACGCGCCGGCCGTTGACGCGCAGTTCGCCCTTGCGGACGATGCGCTGGATGTAGCTGAACGACAGTTGCGGAAAGCGCGCGGCGAGGAACCGGTCAACGCGCATGTCGTCCTCGTCGGCGGTCACGGTCAGCGTCTGCACGCCGGTCTGGAACGTGGCGGTCGCGGCCGCCTTCAGTTCGGCGCGGGTGGGTCCGGCCTGTGGCGCGGCCGCCCGGGCGCGCGGGCGGGAGCGCCCGGCGCCCTGCCCGCCAGCCCCG
>JBKBOA010000074.1:0-13916 GCA_046295035.1 Phreatobacter sp. | reverse complement strand
GGCCTGACCCCATGGACGCGATCACGCTCGACGAGCTGAAGGCGGCCGAGGCGCTGGTGCGCGCGGCCATGCCGGCCACCCCCGCCTATGCCTGGCCGCTGCTGGCCGAACGCTTCGGCCTGACCGTCGTGGTCAAGCACGAGAACCACACACCGACGGGCGCCTTCAAGGTGCGCGGCGGGCTCGTCTACATGGACCGGCTGAGGCGCGAGAGGCCGCAGGTGAAGGGCATCGTCTCGGCCACCCGAGGCAATCATGGCCAGAGCCTCGCCTTCGCCGCCAGACGGGCCGGCCTTCCGGCGGTCATCGTGGTTCCCCACGGCAACTCGGTCGAGAAGAACGCCGCCATGCGGGCCTTCGGCGCGCAGCTCGTCGAGCATGGCCGCGACTTCGACGAGGCGCGCGAGAGGGCGGTGGCGATCGCTGCCGAACGCGGCTACGAGTTCGCCGCCTCGTTCCAGCGGGATCTGGTGCTGGGGGTTGCGACCTATGCGCTGGAACTGTTCACCGCTCACGGCGATCTGGACGTGGTCTATGTGCCCATCGGCCTGGGCTCGGGCATCTGCGGCGTCATGGCGGCGCGCGATGCCCTCGGGCTGAACACCGAGGTGGTGGCGGTGGTGGCGGAGAACGCGCCGGCCTATGCGCTCTCGCTCGCCGCCGGGCGGGTGGTGGAGACGAACACGGCGGCAAGCTTTGCCGACGGCATGGCGGTGCGCGTTCCCCATCCGCAGGCGCTCGACCTGATCGCCAGGGGCGCTGCCCGCTGCGTCACCGTCTCGGAGGACGCCATCGCCGAGGCCATGCGCATCTACTGGACCGATACCCACAACGCGACGGAGGGAGCGGGGGCTGCGGCACTCGCCGCCCTGGCGCAGGAGGCGCCGGGCCTTCGCGGCCGCAAGGCCGGCGTCATCCTGTCCGGCCAGAATGTCGACCTGCCGCTCTTCTCGGAGGTGCTGTCGGGCCGCACGCCGCGCGCCGGCTGATCCCGGCGCGGCCCGGCAAGATCCCCGCTTCATTGACCTTGCCGCGCCCCGGCCCTATTGCAACGCACCCTTGTCCGTCCGTCCGGAAGCCGTCCATGCTACCCCCCCTGACCATCACGCCCGCCCTTGCGGAGGCCGCCCGCGTTTCCACCGCCTGGCCGTTCGAGGAGGCGCGCAAGCTGGTGGCGCGGCTCGAGAAGGCGCCGAAGGCCGGTCCGGTGATCTTCGAGACCGGTTACGGCCCCTCGGGCCTGCCTCATATCGGAACCTTCGGGGAGGTCGCCCGCACCACCATGGTGCGCAATGCCTTCCGCCTCCTGACCGGGGACAGGGTGCCGACGCGGCTGATCGCCTTCTCCGACGATCTCGATGGGCTGAGGAAGGTTCCCGACAACGTGCCGAACAAGGAGCTGCTGGCGCAGCATCTGGGCCGAGCGCTGACCGCGGTGCCCGACCCCTTCGGCACCCATGAGAGTTTCGGTGCCCACAACAATGCCCGCCTGCGTGGCTTCCTCGACCAGTTCGGCTTCGACTACGAGTTCGTGTCCTCCACGGCCATGTACCGCTCGGGCGCCTTCGACGCGACGCTGCTGACCGCCCTCGAACGCTACGATGCCATCATGGCGATCATGCTGCCGACGCTCGGCGAGGAGCGCCGCGCCACCTATTCGCCGTTCCTGCCGATCCACCCGGAATCGGGCATCGTCATGCAGGTGCCTGTCGAGGAGCGCCATGTCGCCAGGGGCACCATCGTCTGGCGTGACCCGGCTTCCGGCCAGCGCTTCGAGACGCCGGTCACCGGCGGCCACGCCAAGATGCAGTGGAAGCCGGACTGGGCCATGCGCTGGACCGCGCTGGGCGTCGATTACGAGATGGCCGGCAAGGATCTCATCGATTCCGTCACCCAGTCCGGCAAGATCTGCCGGGCGCTCGGTGGCATCCCGCCGGAGGGCTTCAACTACGAGCTCTTCCTCGACGAGAACGGGCAGAAGATCTCCAAGTCCAAGGGCAACGGCCTGACCATCGAGGACTGGCTCTCCTATGCCTCACCGGAGAGCCTGTCGCTTTTCATGTATCAGAACCCGAAGAGTGCCAAACGGCTCTATTTCGACGTCATCCCGCGCAACGTCGACGACTACCTGACCTTCGTGGAGAAGTATCCGGCGCAGGACGAGAAGGCGCGGCTGATGAACCCGGCCTGGCACATCCATGCCGGTAATCCGCCTCAGATCGAGGTGCCGATCTCCTTCTCCATGCTCATGAACCTCGTCTCGGTGTCCAATGCCCACGAGAAGAGCGTGCTCTGGGGCTTCATCCGCCGCTATGCCCCCGACGCCTCGCCGGAGCGGAACCCGAAGCTCGACGAACTCGCCGGCTATGCGGTGCAGTACTTCCACGCCTTCGTGAAGCCGACCAAGACCTACCGCGCCGCCGACGAGACCGAGCGCGAGGCGCTGGAGGCGCTGGCCGCACGGCTCATGGAACTGCCGAAGGACGCCAGCGCCGAGGACGTCCAGGCCGCCGTCTATGACGTCGGCCGCACGGTGCCCCGCTATCAGGACTTCAAGGCCAAGGGCGCCACCCCGGACAAGCCGGGCGTGTCGTCGGAATGGTTCGGCGCGATCTACCAGATCCTGCTCGGCCAGGAGAAGGGACCGCGCTTCGGGTCCTTCGCCGTGCTCTACGGCCTGGATGAGACGCGCGCGCTCATCCGCAAGGCGCTGAACGGCGAGTTCGTCAAAGGCTGACCGCGACGCTCACTCATTGCCCATGCCGGTTCGGGCAAAGCGCTTGCGGATGCGCTCGTAGAGCATGTCGCGCACCTGCCGGTAGGCCTCCAGGCGCTGCTCGCGGGATCCCTGCGCCAGGGTCGGATCAGGCGTCGGCCAGTACTCCACCTCCATGTCGAGCGTGCGGGTCAGGTCGAGCGCCTTGTGGTGGGCGTCGGGGGCAAGGGTGATCACCAGGTCGAAGTTCAGCCCCTCCCACTCCTCCAGCTCCTCGATGGTCTTCGGCCGCGTCTTCTGCGTGTCGATGCCGATCTCGTCCATCACGGCATCGACGAAGCCATCGTGCTCGCCCTTGTGGACGCCGGCGCTCTCCACGAAGATCCGCGAGCCGAAGAAGTGCTTCATGATCGCGGCCGCCATGGGCGAGCGCACCTGGTTCATGCCGCAGGCGAACAGCACGGCCTGGGGGTTCTTGCGCCGGTCGGAGACCACCTCAGCCCTTCCAGTGCAGGACCGAGATGAGCGTGAACAGCCGGCGGGCCGTGTCGAAGTCGAACTCCAGCTTGTCCTTGAGCCGGTCGCGCAGGGTCTCCGAGCCCTCGTTGTGCAGGCCGCGGCGGGCCATGTCGATGGTCTCGATCTGCGCCGGCGTGGCGTGGCGGATCGCCTCGTAATAGCTGTCGCAGATCATGAAATAGTCCTTCACGATCCGCCGGAACGGGGTCAGCGACAGGATGTGGGTCACCACCTGCCGCCCGTCCTCGTGCTTGACGTCGAGAACCAGCTTGCCCTCGGCGAGCGCGATGTGCAGGGCGAAGGGGCCGCCATCCATGCCCACCGGGCAGAACGTGTTGTCCTCGAGGAGATCGTAGATCGCCACCGCCCGCTCGTGCTCGATGTCGGGGGAGGAGCGGCCGATCGAGGCCTCGTCGATGGTCACCGCCACAAGGCGGCGCGTGTCACTGGACTGGGGGGGCTTGTGAGCGGTCATCGTGCGTCCTCTCCGGCCCGCCTGCATCAGTCGGCCGGGCCGGGGTTCATGCGGATGGCGACCGACCGCGCATGGGCCGACAGGCCCTCCGCCTCGCCGAGGGCGATCGCTGCAGGCCCGAGCGCGCGCAGCTGGTCCGGACCGCATTTCAGGATCGACGTGCGCTTCATGAAATCCAGCACGCCGAGCCCGGAGGAAAAGCGGGCGGACCGGGCCGTGGGCAGGACATGGTTCGAGCCGCCGACATAGTCGCCGATGGCCTCGGGTGTATGGGCGCCGAGGAAGATGGCGCCGGCATTGCGGATGCGGGCGGCCAGCGGCTCCGGGTCGGCGGTGATGATTTCCAGATGTTCCGCGGCGATCCGGTCGGCAAGGCCGACGCAGGCGGCAAGGTCATGCACGAGGATGATCGCGCCGAAATCGCGCCAGCTGGCGCCCGCGACATCCGCGCGCGGCAGGGTCGAAAGCTGCCGCCCGACGGCGGCCTCCACCGCATCGGCCAGCGCCGGCTCGTCGGTGATCAGCAGCGACTGGGCGGCCGTGTCGTGCTCGGCCTGGGCCAGCAGGTCGGCGGCGATCCAGTCCGGGTTGGCGGTGGCGTCGGCGATCACCAGCACTTCGGACGGGCCGGCGATCATGTCGATGCCGACCGTGCCGAACACCTGGCGCTTGGCGGCGGCCACATAGGCATTGCCCGGTCCCATGATCTTGGCCACCGGCCGGATGGTCTGCGTGCCGAGCGCCAGGGCAAAGACGGCCTGCGCTCCCCCGATGCGGTAGATCTCGTCGACGCCGGCGAGATCGGCCGCGGCCAGCACCAGGGGGTTCAGCAGGCCGCCCGGCGCCGGCACCACCATGACCACCCGCGGACAGCCGGCGACCTTGGCCGGAATGGCATTCATCAGCACCGAGGACGGATAGGCGGCCGTGCCGCCCGGCACATAGAGGCCGACCGCCTCGATGGCGGTCCACCGGTAGCCGAGTTCGACGCCGAGGGCGTCGGTGAAGCGGTCGTCGCCGGGCTTCTGGCGCGCGTGATAGGTGCGGATGCGGTCGGCGGCAAGGCGCAGGGCGTCCAGCGTGCGCGGGTCGCAGGCCGCGATCGCGCCCTCGATCTCCTCGCGCCGCACCTTCAGCGTTGCCGGGGTGAGCGGCAGCCGGTCGAAGCGGCCGGTATAGTCGATGACCGCCGCGTCGCCCCGGGCCGCCACATCGGCACCGATGGCGCGCACCACCTCGTTCACCTCCTCGGAGATCTCGCGCTTCATGGCGAGCAGGTCGGCAAAGCGGCGCTCGAAATCGGGATCTTGCGTGGACAGGCGCAGGGGCATGGAGGCTCGTTCCGGTCGATGCGAGCCATGGGCGAGCCCCGCCGCGGCGTCAAGCCCTGCCGACCTACCGTGGAGCCGGGTCAGGCGGCCTCGGGCCTGCGGCGTCCCATCACCACGCGGTTGCGGCCGGCGCGCTTGGCTTCATACAGATGCCGGTCGGCACGCAGCATGAGCTCGGCCAGCGCGACGGTCCTGAGGTTTCCGGCGCCGCCGATGCTGACCGAGAGCGCATGCTGGCCGCCGCCCTCCGTGGTCAGCGACAGGCCGGCAACGGCAGCGCGGATCCGCTCGGCCATCACGGCCGCTTCCATCTCGTCCGCACCGGTCAGGAAGACCGCGAACTCCTCGCCGCCGATCCGCCCGACCAGGTCGCCGTCCCGGATGCAGCCAGCCACGGCCGACGCGATCCGTTTCAGCGCCTCGTCGCCGGTCTGGTGGCCATAGCTGTCGTTGATCGTCTTGAAGTGATCGACATCGATGACCAGCAGCGTGCCGCCGGCGCCTGGCGGGACCGTTTCGGCGATCGCCTGGAAGAAGCCCTCGCGGTTGAGCACGCCGGTCATGCTGTCGCGCCGCACGCGCTCGGCCAGCAGGGCATGGGCCTGGGCGAGCGCCCGGTGCGCATGGTCCAGGTCGATGTGCATCCGCTCGATCGCGGCATTGGCCTCGCCCAGCCGTTGGCGTTGCCAGGCCTGGTAGAAGCTGACGGGGAAGGCAATCATGAGCGGGCAGACGATGCTCATGACCAGGGCGACCTGGTCGAGTTCGCCGCCGATGAGCGGCAGGACAAGGGACGCGATGGCCAGCGAGGCCACCACGCAGAGCGCGGAAACAGTGAGGGCGTGGAGGAGGACCGAGCGGAAGGGAGGTGGCATGCCCTCACGTGACATGGAATCCTCAACGACCCGTTTCACCGATGGAGGAAAGTTGGCGTCTGACGCATTTTCTTCACCGCCCGTTTGCCGCAACGGGCTTGCCGCGCCCCGGCCGCGCGGGCCAAGGTCCGGCACCGGAGACCCGTCATGACCGCATCAGAACGATCCGCGCCCGCCACGCTCCCGGGCGCCATGCCCGGCAACATTCCCGAGAATGCGCCGCAGCCGGCCGACTTCCGGCCCGTGGAATGGGCCCGCGACCTCCTGCGAACGACCCGCGCGGGCGCTCTCGGCACGCTCGACCGCCATACCGGCCATCCGGTCTCGACGCTGACCACGGTCGCAACCGACACGGACGGGTCGCCGGTCATCCTCGTCTCGGCCCTGTCGAGCCATACCGCCAACCTGAAGGCGGATTCGCGCGCCTCCGTCCTTCTCGCGCGGGCGGGCAAGGGCGATCCGCTCGCCCATCCGCGTCTCACCGTGCTCGGCCGCTTCGTGCCGGTTGAGGAGGCGGCCCTGCGCGAAAGACTGCGGCGCCGCTTTCTTGCCCGCCACCCGAAGGCGCAGCTCTATGTCGATTTCCCGGACTTCTCGTTCTGGCGGATGGAGGTGGCCGCCGGCCATCTGAACGGTGGCTTTGCCCGCGCGGCAGACCTCACCGCCGCCGACCTGCTGATCTCCATCGGCGATGCGGCCGATCTGGTCGCAGCCGAGGCCGGGGCCGTCGCGCACATGAACGAGGATCATGCCGATGCGGTTTCGATCTATGCAACGGTCCTCGCCGGCGAGCAGCCGGGCCCCTGGCGCCTCAGCGGCGTCGATCCGGAGGGCTTCGACCTGACGGCCGGCGACCGCACGGCGCGGGTGCTGTTTCCCGAGCGCGTGACCACCGGTGAGGAGTTGCACCGCACGCTGGTCAGCATGGTCCGGGCGGCGCGGGCCCAGAAGGCGGGGTGACCGGCCTCCGTCGCGCGCCATGGCTTGTCGGACCGAGACGCGCTGCGATGGGCAAGCCCGGACCGGGATCGGCCGCCGGACCACCCGGCCGCCGTCACGCTGACCATGTCCCCGCCGCGCGTTGCGAGCGGGCCTGCGCGCCCAGCCGGCGGCTCTTGTCCGGTATCGGATGGAGAATGGTGGGTGATGAAGGACTCGAACCTTCGACCCGCTGATTAAGAGTCAGCTGCTCTACCAACTGAGCTAATCACCCGTCGCCCCACGGACCAAGCCGTTCGGGAGCCGGGTGACTAGCAGAGAGCGCGCAGGCTGTCCAGAACGCCACGGCAAAAAAGCCGCGCGCCGCGTTCAGCCACCGGCCGGCCGGTCCGGCGGCCAGAGCCAGGCTGCGCCGCGCACGCCCGAGGAATCGCCGAACCGCGCCTTGACGACGGGTGTCGTGAAGGCATCGGAGAAGACGTAGGGGCGCATGGCCCCCGGCAGATCCGCATAGAGGCTGTCGACATTGCTCATGCCGCCGCCGAGCACGATCACATCCGGGTCGATGAGGTTGACGACATGGGCAAGGCCGCGCGCGAGGCGCGAGACATAGCGCCCGTAGGAATTGGTCGCCGCAGCTTCGCCCGCGGCGGCGCGGGCCGCCACCTCCGGGGCCGGCAGGCTCTGGCCCGTGACGCGGGCATGGTCTGCGGCAAAGCCCGTGCCGGAGATCCAGGTCTCCAGGCAGCCCCTCTGCCCGCAATAGCAGCCCGGCGCGCCGAGCACCTCGTCCCCCGTCGGCCAGGGCAGGGGATTGTGGCCGAACTCGCCGGCAATCAGATGCCGCCCGCGCAGCACCTTGCCGCCGATCACGATGCCGGCGCCTGCCCCGGTGCCGATGATGACACCGAACACGGCATGGGCGCCGGCCGCAGCGCCGTCCACCGCCTCCGACAGGGCGAAGCAGTTGGCGTCGTTCTCGACCCGCACCTGGCGGCCGAGGGCTTCGGCCAGATCCTGGATCAGGGGCTTGCCGATCAGCACCGTGGTATTGGCGTTCTTCACGCGCCCGGTGGCCGGCGAGACGGCACCGGGAATGCCGATGCCGACCGTTCCGGTGCGCCCGGTCTGCGCCTCCGCCCCGCGCACCAGCCCGGCAATCGCCGCAATGATCCCCCGGTAGTCGTCGCGCGGGGTCGGCACCCGGCGGCGGTGCAGTTCCTCGCCCCGTGAACCGAGGGCGATCACCTCGATCTTGGTGCCGCCGAGATCGATGCCGATGCGCATGGGCGGGCCTGCCGCCGGCCTATTCGGCCGCCTCGATGCCCCGCTGGGGATGCAGCCGCTCGCGCCGCGCGGTCAGCTTGTTGAGGGCGGAGAGATAGGCCTTGGCCGAGGCCACCAGCGTGTCCGGATCGGCGCCCTTGCCGGTATAGGTCTGCCCGTTCGCCTGGAGGCGCACGGAGACCTCGGCCTGGGCATCGGTACCGGCGGTCACGGCATGGACCTGGTAGAGCTCCAGCACGGCTTCATGCGGGACGATCGCCTTGATGGCATTGAACACGGCATCGACGGGACCATTGCCCGAGGCCTGCACGGTCTTGTGCGTGCCGTCGAGGTCGAGCGTCAGCGTCGCCGCCTGCGGCCCCATGGTGCCGGCGACCACCAGCAGCGACATGACCTTCATGCGGTCCTGGGCGTGGGCAATCTTCTCGTCCACCAGCGCCTCGATGTCCTCGTCATAGATGACCTTCTTGCGGTCGGCGAGATCCTTGAAGCGGACGAAGGCATCCTCCAGCTGGTTGTCGGACAGGCCGTAGCCGAGCTGCTTCAGCTTGTCCTTGAAGGCATTGCGGCCGGAATGCTTGCCCATGACCAGCGAGGTCGATTTCACGCCGACCGATTCCGGCGTCATGATCTCGTAGGTCTGGGTGTTCTTCAGCATGCCGTCCTGGTGGATGCCGCTCTCGTGGGCGAAGGCGTTCCTCCCGACGATGGCCTTGTTGTACTGCACCGGGAACGAGGTGACGGTGGAGACGAGCTTGGAGGCGCGTGTCAGCATCCGCGCGTCGATGCCGGTCTCATAGGGAAAGATGTCATTGCGCGTCCTGATCGCCATGACGATCTCTTCCAGGGCCGCATTGCCCGCCCGCTCGCCGATGCCGTTGATGGTGCATTCGATCTGGCGGGCGCCGCCCTCCACGCCGGCGATGGAATTGGCCACCGCCATGCCGAGGTCGTTGTGGCAATGCACGGAGAAGATCGCCTTGTCGGCGTTCGGCACGCGGTTGCGCACCATCTCGAACAGCGCCCTGTACTCGTTCGGCGCCGTATAGCCGACGGTATCGGGAATGTTGATCGTCGTGGCGCCGGCCTTGATCGCCGCCTCCACGCAGCGGCACAGGAAGTCGTGCTCGGTGCGGGTGCCGTCCTCGGCCGACCATTCCACGTCGTCCACCAGGTTGCGGGCGCGGGTGACCGAGGCGATCACCATGTCCAGCACCTGATCCGGCTCCTTCATCAGCTTGTGCTTCATGTGCACGGGCGAGGTGGACAGGAAGGTGTGGATGCGCGGCCGGCGCGCCTTGCGGACCGCCTCTCCGGCGCGCTCGATATCGGCCATCCCAGCGCGGGCGAGGCCGGCCACGACGGCGTTCTTCACGCGGCTGGCGATCGCCTCGACCGCCTCGAAATCACCGTTGGAGGCGATCGGAAAGCCCGCCTCGATGATGTCGACGCCCATCTCGTCGAGCAGGTCGGCAACCTGCAGCTTCTCCTCCAGCGTCATGGTGGCGCCAGGGCACTGTTCGCCGTCGCGCAGCGTCGTGTCGAAGATGAGGACGCGCTCCTTGCCCGAAGCGGCGGGCGCGGTGCTGGTCTGGGTGCTGGTCATGGGGTCTGTCCTTCTGCTGCGGCCGGTGGGGCAGGATGCGCGCCTCACTGCACCGGCCCTGATCGGGTGGGTGGTCGCGGCGGTGATCCCCTGAGCGCCAGGGCCGATCCGGCCCGGACGGTGCTCAGGGGCGAATAAGCAGAAGGAGCGAAAGCGAGGCCGTGGCGCTGATGGCGCGGCAGCAGATCGGTGCGCTGGCACGGACGATCGGCACGGACCGTTCCTCGACAATGCGGCCCTGTGGCCGCTGTTGGTCCGATTGCCTAACCGATCCGGGGGGGATGGCGCAAGCGGAAAGGCCGGGCCGGAGCCTTTTCCGGCTTGCGCGCAGCATGCGCCGGCAGGATTGACAGGGCGCGAACCGGCCGATGGCGAGCCCCGCGTTAACCTTCGGGACACAGGGCGAACGGAACGGGGCCGAATCGGCGACCGCGCCATGTTGGCGTCCTGTTCCTGCCCGGAACGGCTGGTTCGGGGCGGCTCCGGAGCCGGGGCGGCGCGCGCGCGGAGGCCATGCCGCCCCGCGATCCTGCCGGTCTGTGCCGATCCGGAACAGCTCACGCGCGCGCGCGCGATTCCACTGTGAGATTCACGACCACGCCGCTGACCACCACCAGGCCGCCGATCAGCACGGCCAGTTCGGGCTGCTCGCCATAGAGCATCCAGCCGATCGCCGCGATCAGCGGCACACGCAGGAAGTCGATCGGCGTGACGACGATGGCATCGCCGTGCCGGAAGGCATTGGTCAGGCAGTAATGGGCGGTGAATCCGCCGATCATGATGCCGGCGAGCGGCAGCCACTGGCCGGGGTCGAGCCGGTCGGCGAACCAGACCGGCCCGCCCGTCATCCCGTTGGCGATGAGATTGAGCGGCAGCTGGATGACATTCATCCAGAACATGATGGTCCAGGTGGAATCCCGGCCGGTCAGGAACTTGGTCGTGACCTGCTGCACGCCGAAGCAGACCGCCGCCGCAGCCACCAGCAGGGCTTCGGGCCGGAAGCCCTCCAGGCCCGGCCTGAGAATGATCAGGACGCCGGCAAAGCCGAGCAGCAGGGCGAGGCTGCGTGCCATCGTCAGGCGTTCACCGAGAAACAGGATGGCAAAGACCGCCACCCAGGCCGGGGTGGTGAACTCGATGGCGAAGACGGTGGCCAGCGGCAGGAGCGTGATGCCATAGGCCCACAGCGCCTGGCCGGCCGTGTGGATGGAATTGCGGAGCAGATGGATTGCAGGGCGCGACGGCCTCAGGCGCCGGTCGGGCCCCGGCGCGGCCAGCGCCATGGCCGCGAGGATGACGAGGCCCCCCAGATTGCGCAGCGCCAGGATCTCGAAGACCGAGAAGGTGCCGTGCAGCGCGCGGATGGACAGGGCGATGGCGCTGAAGGACAGGAGCGAGCCGGCCATCCAGGCAATGACGAGCAGGAAGTTGCGGGACGGGGCTGCGGTCATCGGTCTCGGCGGCCAGGAACGGCGGGAGCCCCCCTTTCTAGAGGCGGCCGAGCCTGCGGTCCCGCGCGATTTCTGCAGGGCGGCCCGAAATGTCGCGACGGCTTGCGCCCGGCGGTTGACGCGCTGCGCGGGTGTGACTATACACGGCGGTCCGTGGCGGCCGAGGGGCCGCCGCTCTCGTTTTCCTGCGCCCGATCGGGGCGCCATCCGCCGGGACCGAACCCATGGCCAATACCTCGTCCGCGAAGAAGGCCGCCCGAGTCATCGCGCGCCGGACCGCCGTCAACCAGGCCCGCCGCTCGCGCGTGCGCACCTTCCTGCGCAAGGTCGAGGAGGCGATCGCCTCCGGAGACAAGTCGGCGGCCAGCGCCGCCCTGAAGGCCGCCGAGCCGGAAATCATGCGGGCCGCCCAGAAGGGCGTGTTCCATCGCAACACGGCCTCGCGCAAGGTCTCGCGCCTCGCCCATCGCGTCTCCGCCCTGGGGGCTTGAGCCGCCCTTGGCCGCGCGCTTGCGCTTGAAACGAACCCGGCCGTGAGGCCGGGTTTTTTGTTATCGGAGCTGTCCGGACCTGACCTTGCGGATGCCGCAGGGGAGCCGTTGCGCTTTGGCAACAGCGCGTCGGCAACTGGCCCTGCGAGACGGTGCAGAGGGCTCGGCCGGATCGGGAAGCTGAACCGGCTCAAAAATCGCTCACCGGAAAACGTCGATCTTTCAATGGCTTGCGTGCAGGACATATCATTCCGGGAGCGAAACGGCGGGAATCCGGACAGCCGGCGGGATCAGCGGCATCGAGCTGTGCAACGCATCATCGCCGCGCGCCCGTCTGGCATCGGATCGATTCCGGCGATTCGTCAGGGGCTTGAAAGCCGGCTCACGGGCTACCGAGAAACGGGGGTGAGTCAAGCGCCGCCCGTTAACCGTTTCTTAATGAAAACTCGTTGCCGGGACCGCGGCCGCTGTGTATCTATCAATCCACTCGGGGGGGCCACCTCGGGTTTCAACGACGAACTGGATGGTTGCGCCCACTTTCCGTGGGGAAGCAAGTTCTTGTCTTCAGAAAGACATGCCTTGCTGCTGTATCGTTCATGCGTTCGACATGAAGCCCTGGTGTTTTCGACCTTTGCATTTGCCGTCTTGATTGCAGAGAGTCGAACAAACGAGCCAATGAGAGAACCATGCACTTGGGGCGCGCGGCCTTTTGCTGGGCCGTGTGGGAAGAGATGTTGTCTGTGAATGACGCTGCCTATGCCGGCGATGTCCCGCCGAAGGCCACGTTCGAGGCGATAGCCGGGGAGGCCCATGCCCAGCTCATCGACGTGCGCACGACCGCCGAGTGGGCCTATGTCGGCGCCCCCGACCTGCGGGGCCTCGGCAAGGAAGCCATCCGGGTCGAGTGGCAGGTCTTCCCGCACATGGGCGTCAATGCCGATTTCGTCGCCCGGGTGGTGGCAGCCCTCGAAGCGCGCGGAACGCCGCCATCCGCCAGCCTCTATTTCCTGTGCCGTTCGGGCGTGCGCTCGAAGGCCGCCGCCATGGCCATGACCGCAGCCGGATATGCGGCCTGCTTCAACGTGGCCGGTGGCTTTGAAGGACCGCCGGATGCGGAGGGGCACCGGGGCAGGGTCTCCGGCTGGAAGGCCGATGGCCTGCCCTGGACCCAGTCCTGACGCCGCCGCCGTCCTGACCTGATCTCACCTGAAACCTTCCTCCAGCAACGGAGACCGTCGTGTTCGCCACTCCCGAACTCGTCCGTGAAGCGACCGACACCAATACAGACATGATGAGTGATGCCATGCGGGCCGGGGCCATCTGGGAGCGCGTCAAGCGGCGCCTGCGCGCCGAGTTCGGCGAGGACGTGTTCTCGAGCTGGTTCAAGAGCATCGAGATCGACCGGGTCGAGGGCCATCAGGTGCGGCTGTCGGTGGCCACCCGGTTCCTCAAGAGCTGGATCGACGCCAACTACAAGGACCGGGTGGTGGAGCGCTGGAGCGAGGAGGCGGGCCGTCGCGTGAGCATCGAGTTCTGCGTGCGCTCGGCTGCTGGCGCGCGGCTGCCGGCCAAGCCCCGACCCAGCGCCGATGCATCAGGCCGCGGCGCGCCCCAGGTCGCGCCGGCCGCGCCGTCCCAGCCGGCGGCCGCCAGCGTGGCCGCGCCGGGGCCGGATGGCCTTCCGGGCTCGCCGCTCGATCCGCGCCTGACCTTCGAGAGCTTCGTTCAGGGGCGTTCCAACACCCTGGCACGGGCGGCCGCCCTCCAGGTGGCCCAGTCGCGCAGCAGCGATACCATCCTGTTCAATCCGCTCTACATCCATGCCGGAGTCGGGCTCGGCAAGACCCACCTGCTGCAGGCCGTCGCCAGCGCCGCCCAGGCCGCTGGCCGCAGGGTTCTGTATCTGACCGCGGAGAAGTTCACCTTCGGCTTCGTCGCAGCCCTGCGGAACCAGACGGCCATCGCCTTCAAGGAGGCGCTGCGCAGCATCGAGCTGCTGGTCATCGACGATCTCCAGTTCCTGCAGGGCAAGCAGACCCAGGCCGAGTTCTGCCACACGCTCAATGCGCTGATCGATGCCGGCCGGCAGGTGGTCGTGGCCGGTGACCGGCCTCCCTCGGACCTTGACGGCATGGATGAGCGGGTCCGTTCGCGCCTCGCCGGCGGGCTGACCGTGGAGATCGGCCCGCTCGACGAGAGCCTGCGCCTCGACATCCTGCGCCAGCA
>JBKBOA010000073.1:0-14280 GCA_046295035.1 Phreatobacter sp. | reverse complement strand
GCTCGTGCTTGATCAGCGCCGCACACATGTTGGCGAACATCGCCTTGCGATGCTCGGCCGTGCGGTTGAACTTGCGGTGGGCTTTGCCGTGACGCATCGCCTTGTCCTCCGGTGGCCCGCGAACCTCACGGTTGGCGGGGGAATGATCAGTAGTGGTCCTCGAAGCGCTTGGCGAGCTCTTCGATATTCTCCGGCGGCCAGCCCGAGACCTCCATGCCGAGGTGGAGGCCCATCTGGGCAAGCACTTCCTTGATCTCGTTGAGCGACTTGCGTCCGAAGTTCGGCGTGCGGAGCATCTCCGCCTCCGTCTTCTGGATCAGGTCGCCGATATAGACGATGTTGTCGTTCTTCAGGCAGTTGGCCGAGCGGACCGACAGTTCCAGCTCGTCCACCTTCTTCAAGAGCGCCGGGTTGAAGGCCAGGTCCGGGATGGTCTCCTGGACCACCTCCTTGCGCGGCTCCTCGAAGTTCACGAAGATCTCGAGTTGGTCCTGCAGGATGCGCGCCGCATAGGCGATGGCGTCCTCCGGCGACACGGAACCGTTGGTCTCCACCGACAGGGTCAGCTTGTCGTAGTCGAGCACCTGTCCCTCGCGGGTCGGCGAGACCTGGTAGGACACCTTCTTGACCGGCGAATAGAGACTGTCGACCGGGATCAGCCCGATCGGCGCGTCCTCGGGACGGTTCTTCTCGGCCGGGACATAGCCCTTGCCGGTATTGACCGTGAACTCCATGCGGATCGAGGCACCCTCGTCGAGCGTGCAGATCGTCAGTTCGGGGTTCAGGATCACCACGTCGCCGATCGTCTGGATGTCACCGGCCGTCACCACGCCCGGCCCCTCCTTGCGCACGACCATCCGCTTGGGGCCCTCGCCCTGCATCTTGATGGCGATGTCCTTGATGTTCAGGACGATGTCGGTCACGTCCTCACGCACACCGGCGATGGAGGAGAACTCGTGCAGGACGCCGTCGATCTGGACGGCCGTGACGGCGGCGCCCTGGAGCGAGGACAGGAGGATGCGGCGCAGGGCATTGCCGAGGGTCAGCCCGAAGCCGCGCTCGAGCGGCTCGGCGACGGCGGTGGCGCTGCGCTTGGGATCGTCGCCCGGAGTGATGACGAGCTTCTCCGGCTTGATCAGTTCCTGCCAGTTCTTCTGGATCACGGTGGTCACCTTCGCTTGGACAGGCCGCTGTCTCGTCCCCTGCAGGACCTTGACGGCCGGGTACCCTCCTCGGCGGAGGGGCATGACATCGCCGGCCGCTGCAGGCCGCGCCGGCGATGGCGAGAGAACGGTGTCAGACGCGCCGGCGCTTGCGCGGCCGGCAGCCATTGTGCGGGATCGGCGTCACGTCACGAATGGAGGTGACGGTGAAGCCGGCGGCCTGAAGGGCGCGCAGGGCCGATTCGCGGCCCGAACCGGGGCCGGACACCTCGACCTCGACGGTGCGCATGCCGTGCTCGGCCGCCTTGCGGGCGGCATCCTCGGCGGCGACCTGCGCGGCATAGGGGGTCGACTTGCGCGAGCCCTTGAAACCCATGGTGCCGGCCGAGGACCAGGCAATCGTGTTGCCCTGGGCATCGGTAATCGTGATCATCGTGTTGTTGAACGACGCATTCACGTGGCAGACGCCGGAGGCGATGTTCTTGCGCTCGCGGCGGCGAACGCGGGTGGCTTCCTTGGCCATCAGTTCTCTGTCCTTGTCCTTCAGGCGCGCCCGTCATGCCAGGCGCTCGGGATGATCGAGGTGTCGGCGGCGGCCGGATCGCGGAGGGCCGGCCGTACCACGTCCTTACTTCTTCTTGCCGGCGATCGGCTTGGCCGGCCCCTTGCGGGTGCGGGCATTGGTGTGGGTGCGCTGGCCGCGGACCGGCAGACCCTTGCGGTGACGCAGGCCGCGATAGCAGCCCAGGTCCATCAGGCGCTTGATGTTCATCGACACTTCCCGCCGCAGGTCGCCCTCGACCATGTAGTCACGGTCGATCACCTCGCGCACCTGGAGCACTTCCTGGTCGGTGAGCTGGTTCACGCGCCGGTCGGCCGGGATCTTGACCTTGTCGCAGATCTCGGCGGCGAACTTCGGCCCGATGCCGTGAATGTACTGAAGCGCGATGATCACGCGCTTGTTGGTCGGGATGTTGACACCCGCAATACGAGCCATGTCTCGTCTCCATGTGGCCACGCCGAAGCGTGGGAGAAGTGAACCGGGGCGTCCGGTGGAGGCCGGCCCTTGCCCGGTGTCCGAAAACGAAAGTTCCGCCTGCGGGGCAGACGGAACCCTTGATCGAGCCGTCGTTCGGACGAGAGGGGCCGCATAGCGGCTTGCATCCCGTCCGTCAACCGGAAAATGGGCGCAAGCCCTCAGGACACGCGCGCGCCAAGGATGCGCGCGATGGCTGCCGTCACCTCGTCGATCGGCGCCATGCCATCGACGACCTTCAGGGCGCCCTTGCCCGCATAATAGGCCGATACGGGCGCCGTCTGGGCCCGGTAGGCATCAAGGCGCTTCCTGAGAGCCTCGGCATTGTCGTCAGCCCGGACCGGCTCCCCGCGCGCCTGCATCTCCGCCACGCGCTTCTCGATCCGGCCGATCAGCGCCGCCTCGTCCACCTTCAGCTCGATGACCGCGTCGAGCGCGATCCCCTTGCCGGCCAGCATGGCATCAAGGGCCTCGGCCTGAGCGACCGTGCGCGGAAAGCCGTCGAGGATGAAGCCGCGGGCGCAGTCCGGCTGGGCGATGCGGTCCTCGATGATGCCAACCACGATCTCGTCCGAGACCAGTTCGCCCCGCGCCATGACATCCCTGGCCTTCAGCCCGATCGGCGTGCCGGCGGCAACCGCAGCGCGGAGCATGTCGCCGGTGGACAGCTGCACGATGCCGTGTGTCTCCACCAGCCGCTGGGCCTGGGTGCCCTTTCCGGCCCCCGGCGGCCCGAGCAGGATCAGCCTCATCTGCGTTTCCCCCGAAGTTGTGATTTCTTGATCAGCCCTTCGTACTGATGGGCCAGGAGATATCCCTGCACCTGCGCCACCGTATCGAGCGTCACCGTGACGACAATGAGCAGCGAGGTGCCGCCCAGCAGATAGAAGCTCTGGCCCAGCTGGGAAATCAGCATTTCGGGCAATAGACAGACGACCGTGATATAGGCTGCCCCGATCACCGTGATGCGGGTCAGCACATAGTCGATGTACTGCGCCGTCTTCTCGCCGGGCCGGATGCCCGGAATGAAGCCGCCATACTTGCGCAGGTTGTCGGCGGTCTCGGTCGGATTGAACACGATCGCCGTGTAGAAGAAGCAGAAGAAGATGATCAGCAGCGCATAGAGCGCCATGAACAGCGGCTGGCCGTGGCCGAGGAGCTGGGCGGTCAGGCGCAGCCACTCTGCCGGGTTGGTCTGGAACGACAGGGCGGTTGTCGGCAGCAGCAGCAGCGAGGAGGCAAAGATGGGCGGGATGACACCCGCCGTGTTCAGCTTCAGCGGCAGGTGGGACGAATTGCCCTCGAACACCTTGTTGCCCTGCTGACGCTTCGGATACTGGATGAGCAGGCGGCGCTGGGCGCGCTCGAAGAACACGATGACCGCGATGGTCACACCCACCAGCACCAGCAGGCCGAGCAGCAGCGGGGTGGAGATGACACCCTGCCGTCCCAGCTCGAAGGCCTGGGCCAGGACGCTCGGCAGCTCGGCGACGATGCCGGCGAAGATGATCAGCGAAATGCCGTTGCCGATGCCGCGCTGGGTGATCTGCTCGCCCAGCCACATGAGGAACATGGTGCCGCCGGTCAGCGTGATCACCGTGGTCAGGACGAAGAACAGGCCGGGATTGGTGACGACCGTGCCCGAGGACTGCAGACCAACGGCGATCGCCCAGGACTGGAACACGGCCAGAACGACGGTCAGATAGCGCGTGTACTGGTTGATCTGCTTGCGCCCCTGCTCGCCCTCCTTCTTCAGCTTCTCCAGTTCCGGGACCACTGCGGTCAGCAGCTGGATGATGATGGAGGCCGAGATGTAGGGCATGATGTTCAGGGCGAAGATCGCCATGCGCCCGACGGCACCGCCGGCGAACACGTTGAACATGGCCAGCACGCCGGTCTGCGAGGCGAAGATCTGGCGCAGCGCCTCCGGATCGATGCCCGGCAGGGGCACATAGGTGCCGATGCGATAGACGATCAGCACGCCGAGGGTGAACCAGATGCGCTTCTTCAGATCCTCGGCCTTGGCCAGGGCGCCGAAATTGAGATTGGCTGCCAGTTGTTCCGCTGCCGATGCCATGGTGGCTCCGATGCCTGAAAGATGCGGGCCGGAGGGCCGGCCAAGGTCGCCTTCACTTAACGGTCCGGGGGCCTTGGCGCCAGCCCCACGGGAGCGTTGCCCGGTCACAGGACCGCGGGGGGCCCGTCAGGCCAGGAGCCCGGACGAAAAGGGCCGGTCCTGTGCGAACCGGCCCTCGCGTCGTCTGGTCTCGTATGGCCGCGGGGCCGGGGTCAGGCCGCTGCTTCGGCCTTCGGCTTGAGCACCTTCACCGAACCGCCGGCCTTCTCGATGGCGGCGATGGCGCCGGCCGAGGCCCCGTGAACGGTGAGGTCCAGCTTGGCCTTGATCTCGCCGGTCGCAACGATGCGGATGCCGTCGCGGGCGCGGCGCACAACGCCGGCGGCCACCAGGCCGGCCTCGTCCACGGCACCGGCCGCGAGCTTGCCGGAATCGATGGCCCGCTGCAGGCGGGCCAGCGTCACCTCCACCAGCGAGGGGCGGAAGATGTTGTTGAAGCCACGCTTCGGCAGGCGCCGGTGCAGCGGCATCTGGCCGCCCTCGAAGCCCTTGATGGCGACGCCGGAGCGGGACTTCTGCCCCTTCACGCCGCGGCCGGAGGTCTTGCCCTTGCCGGAGCCGATGCCGCGGCCGACGCGCATCTTGCGATGGCTGGCACCGGCATTGTCCTTGATGTCGGTGAGTTTCATGGGCCTCACTCCTCGACCACTTTCACGAGGTGGGACACCTTCGCGATCATGCCGCGGACGGCCGGAGTGTCCTCCAGCGTAGCGCGGCGGTGCAGCTTGTTGAGCTTCAGGCCGATCAGCGTCGCCCGCTGCGACTGTTCGCGGCGGATGGGCGAGCCGATCTGCTCAATGGTGACGGTTGCTTTGCTGGCCATGGGTCCGATCCTTACGCGTCGCCCTCGCCTTCCTCCTGGCGACGGGCCTGGAGGGCCGACACCTTGAGGCCGCGGCGGGCCGCGACAGAGCGCGGGCTGTCCTGGTTCTTGAGCGCGTCGAAGGTGGCGCGCACCATGTTGTAGGGGTTCGACGACCCCATCGACTTGGCGACCACGTCGGCCAGGCCGAGCGTCTCGAAGACGGCGCGCATCGGGCCGCCGGCGATGATGCCGGTACCGGCCGGAGCCGACCGCAGCAGCACCTTGCCGGCGCCGTGACGACCGTTGACGTCGTGGTGGAGCGTGCGCCCCTCGCGCAGCGCCACGCGGATGAAGCCGCGCTTGGCCGCCTCGGTGGCCTTGCGGATCGCCTCCGGCACCTCACGGGCCTTGCCGTGACCGAAGCCGACGCGACCCTTCTGGTCGCCAACGACGACCAGCGCCGCAAAGCCGAAGCGCTTGCCGCCCTTCACCGTCTTGGAGACGCGGTTGATGTGCACGAGCTTGTCGACGAACTCGCTGTCGCGCTCCTCGCGATTGCGCTCGCGTTCACGTTCCCGAGCCATGTCCAGTCCTTTCGGCGGCAGGGCCGCCCGTATCCGTTAGAAGCTGAGGCCACCCTCGCGGGCGCCGTCGGCGAGCGCCTTGACGCGCCCGTGGAACAGATAGCTGCCGCGGTCGAAGATCACCGTGGACACGCCGGCCTTGACGGCGCGTTCCGCGATCAGCTTGCCGACGGCGGCGGCAGCGGCCTGGTCGGCGCCGGTCTTCAGCGACGACCTGAGGTCCTTCTCCAGTGACGAGGCACTCGCAACCGTCACGCCCTTCTCGTCGTCGATGACCTGAGCATAGATGTGCTTCGACGACCGGAAGACGGACAGCCGCGGACGCCCATTCGCCGCCCGGCGGATCGCCAGGCGGACGCGCGCCTTGCGACGCTCCGATGCATCCTTCTTGTTGGCCATGGCCAGCTCCTTTGATCGGGCCCGGACGGATCCGCCAGGCGGCGCCGTGCCCTGCAGGACGAACAGCCCCGGACCGGGGCCGGCGTCTTACTTCTTCTTGCCTTCCTTGCGGAAGATGAACTCGCCCTCGTAGCGGACGCCCTTGCCCTTGTAGGGCTCCGGACCGCGATAATCGCGGATCTCGGCGGCGACCTGACCCACCTTCTGCTTGTCGATGCCGGACACGACGATCTCGGTCGGCTTCGGGGTCGCGATGGTGATGCCCTCGGGCACGGGATAGTTGACATCGTGGCTGAAGCCGAGGGAGAGGTTGAGAACCTTGCCCTGGGCCGCGGCACGATAGCCGACACCGGTGATCTCGAGCTTCTTCTCGAAGCCCTTGGTCACGCCGGTGGCCAGGTTGGCGATGCGGGTGCGCGACATGCCCCACATCGAGCGGGCGCGCTTGCCCTGGTCGCGCGGGTCGACCTTGATGACATTGCCCTCGATCTTGACGATCACATCGTCGGGGCAGGTGAAGGCGAGCTCGCCCTTCGGGCCCTTGACCTTGACGGTCTGGCCGGAGAGCTGGGCGGTCACGCCCGCCGGCAGTTCCACCGGCTTCTTTCCGATACGGGACATGGGTTTGATCCTTGATCCTTGCCGAGGCTCCTGCCGGTCAGAAGACCGTGCAGAGCACCTCTCCGCCCACGTTCTTCTCGCGGGCCTCGTGATCGGCCATCACGCCCTTGGGGGTCGAGATGATGGTGATGCCGAGGCCGTTGGCCACGCGCGGACCGCCGCCGACGCCCGCATAGACCCGGCGGCCGGGCTTCGACACGCGGGCGATCTCGCGGATGACCGGCGCGCCGTCGAAGTACTTGAGCTCGATCTCGAACTCGGAGCGGCCGTTCGGATGGGTGACGGTCAGATAATCGCGGATATAGCCTTCCGACTTGAGCACGTCGAGCACGCGGGCGCGCAGCTTGGAGCCGGGCGTCACGACGCGGGACTTGCGGCGCATCTGCGCGTTGCGGATGCGGGTCAGCATATCGCCGAGCGGATCGTTGAGAGCCATGACGGATCCCCTCCTCTCACCAGCTCGACTTCAGGAGGCCCGGAACGAGCCCCTTGTTGCCGAGCTCACGCAGAGCCACGCGGCTCATGCCGAGCTTGCGATAGAACGCCCGCGGACGGCCGGTCACTTCGCAGCGGTTCTTGATGCGCACCCGCGCGCCGTTGCGCGGCAGGCTCGCCAGCTTCACGGTGGCCGCGAAGCGCTCCTCGATCGAGAGCGACTGGTTCATCACGGTCGCCTTCAGCGCGGCACGCTTCTTGGCGTCCCGCGCAACCATGGCGCGGCGGCGGTTGTTCTTTTCGATGGAACTCTTCTTCGCCATCGGTTTCTCCTGGTTTCCGCGTCTGAGACGGGCTTCTAGGACGAACTAGGAACCCGGCTCACTGCCGGAACGGGAAGTTGAAGGCCTTGAGGAGAGCACGAGCCTCCTCGTCGGTCTTCGCGGTGGTGCACACGATGATGTCCATGCCCCAGACCTGATCGACCTTGTCGTAGCTGATCTCGGGGAACACGACATGCTCCTTCAGACCGAGGGCGAAATTGCCGCGGCCGTCGAAGCTCTTCGGGTTCAGGCCGCGGAAGTCGCGCACGCGCGGCAGCGCGATCGTGACCAGGCGGTCCAGGAAATCGTACATCCGCTGCTTGCGCAGCGTGACCTTGCAGCCGAGCGGCATGTTCTCGCGAACCTTGAAGTTCGAGATCGCCTGCCGGGCCCGGGTGATGACGGGCTTCTGGCCGGCGATCAGCGCCAGGTCGGCGGCCGCCACCGAGGCCTTCTTGGAATCGGCGGTCGACTCGCCGACGCCCATGTTGATGACGATCTTCTCGATCTGCGGCACTTCGAGCGGGTTCTTGTAGCCGAACTGCTCGATGAGCTTCTTGCGGACGACGTTGTCGTAATGCGCCTTGAGGCGCGGGGTGTAGGCCGCCTCAGCCATCGATGGTCTCCCCGGACTTCTTGGCCACGCGGACCTTGGTGCCGTCGGCGAGAACCTTGAATCCGATACGGGTCGGCTTGCCGGTCTTCGGGTCGGCATAAGCGAGATTGGACAGGTGGACCGGGGCCTCCTTGGAGATGATCCCGCCTTCCTGGGTCTGGCTCGCACGCTGGTGGCGCTTGACGATGTTGACGCCGCGGACGAGCGCGCGCTCCTCCTTCGGCATGACCTGGATGACCTCGCCGGTGCGACCCTTGTCGCGGCCGGTGAGGACAACCACGCGGTCACCCTTCCTGATCTTGGCGGCCATCACAGCACCTCCGGAGCCAGCGAGATGATCTTCATGTGGTTCTTGGCGCGCAGTTCGCGCGGAACCGGCCCGAAGATGCGGGTGCCGATCGGCTCCTTCTGGTTGTTGATCAGCACGGCCGCGTTGCGGTCGAAGCGGATCACCGAACCGTCCAGGCGACGGATGTCCTTGGCGGTGCGCACGACCACCGCCTTCATGACGTCGCCCTTCTTGACGCGGCCACGCGGGATCGCCTCCTTCACCGACACCACGATGATGTCGCCGACATGGGCATACCGGCGCTTGGCGCCACCGAGCACCTTGATGCACATGACGCGGCGTGCGCCCGAATTGTCCGCCACGTCGAGATTGGTTTGCATCTGGATCATGACGCAACCTCTTCCTTTCGCGCCCGTCTCGGGTCACCCCGACGGCGGCGCGCTGTTCTCAACCACGCCGAGGGCTCACGCCTTCGGCAGCACGACCCAACGCTTCAGCTTCGAGAGGGGCTTGGCCTCCTCGATGCTCACCACGTCTCCGACCTTGAACACGTTGCCCTCATCGTGGGCGTGGTAGTTCTTGCTCCGGCGAACGGTCTTCTTCAGCAGCGGATGGGTGAAGCGACGCTCCACCTTCACCACCACCGTCTTGTCCTGCTTGTCGCTGACGACAATGCCCTCGAGCACACGCTTCGGCATATGCCCTCTCCTTACTTCTTCTCGGCGCGCTTCTGCGCGGCGATGGTCTTGATGCGGGCGATGTCGCGGCGCACCTGGCGGACGCGGGCGACGTTTTCCAGCTGGCCGGTCGCCTTCTGGAAGCGCAGGTTGAACTGCTCCTTCTTCAGGTCGCCCAGCTGGCCCTCGAGCTCATCGAGGGTCTTGGTCCGGATCTCTTCGGCCTTCATGACCCCTCTCCTCACTCGGCGATGCGCTGCACGAAGCGCGTCTTGATCGGCAGCTTGGCGGCGGCCAGTTCAAGCGCCCGGCGGGCGACATCCTCGGCAACGCCATCCAGCTCGAACATGATGCGGCCGGGGGCGACGCGGGCCGCCCAGTACTCGTTGCCGCCCTTGCCCGAACCCATGCGGACTTCCGCCGGCTTCTTCGACACCGGAATATCGGGGAAGATGCGGATCCAGACGCGGCCGGCGCGCTTCATCTCGCGGGTCATGGCGCGGCGGGCCGCCTCGATCTGACGTGCGGTGATGCGCTCGGGCTCCATGGCCTTCAGGCCGAACTGGCCGAAGTTGAGCTCGGTGCCGCCTTTCGAGACGCCGTGGATGCGGCCCTTGAACTGCTTGCGGAACTTGGTTTTCTTGGGCTGAAGCATGGCTCTAGACCTTCATCCTCACGCCGCTTCGCGGTCCGTGCCGCCGCGCGAACGGCGGGTCGAGCCCTCGCCCTCGGACAGGCGCTTGTCCTGTGCCATGGGATCGTGCTCCATGATCTCGCCCTTGAAGATCCACACCTTGACGCCGCACGTGCCATAGGTCGTGTAGGCGGTGGCCGTGCCGTAATCGACATCGGCGCGCAGGGTGTGCAGCGGCACGCGGCCTTCGCGATACCACTCCAGACGGGCGATCTCGGCGCCGCCCAGGCGGCCCGAGCAGTTGATGCGGATGCCCTCGGCACCGAGCCGCATGGCCGACTGCACCGCGCGCTTCATGGCGCGGCGGAAGGCAACGCGGCGCTCCAGCTGCTGGGCGATCGACTCGGCCACCAGCGTCGCGTCGGTCTCGGGCTTGCGGATCTCGACGATGTTGATGACGACCTCGGCATTGGTCATCTTCCCCACCGCCTTCTTCAGCTTCTCGATGTCGGCGCCCTTCTTGCCGATCACGATGCCCGGGCGGGCCGAGTGGATCGTGACGCGGCACTTGCGGTGCGGACGCTCGATGATGATCTTCGAGACCGCCGCCTGCTTGAGCAGCTTCATCAGCTCGCGGCGGATCTTGAGATCCTCGTGGAGCAGCCGGGAATACTCGCCCTTGTTGGCGAACCAGCGCGAGTCCCAGGTGCGGTTGATGCCGAGGCGGAAGCCGACCGGATTGATCTTCTGACCCATCGTTCTCTCCTCAGGCCTTGGCTTCCTCAACCTGACGAACGACGATCGTCAGGTGCGAGAACGGCTTCTCGATGCGCGCGCCACGGCCGCGGGCGCGGGCGTGGAAGCGCTTCAGCACGATGGCCTTGCCGACATGGGCCTCGGCGACGATGAGATCGTCGACGTCGAGGTCGTGGTTGTTCTCCGCATTGGCGATGGCGCTCTCCAGGCACTTCTTGACGTCGCCGGCAATGCGCTTGCGCGAGAACTCGAGGTCCGCAAGGGCGTTCTCCACCGGCTTGCCGCGGATGAGGGCGGCAACCAGATTGAGCTTGCGCGGCGACACGCGCAGCATGCGCGCGACGGCCCTGGCCTCGTTGTCCTTGAGCGCGCGGGGGGTGGCTGGCTTACCCATGGTTCACCTTCACTTCCGCTTCGCTTTCTTGTCGGCCGCATGGCCGTAGAAGGTCCGGGTCGGCGAGAACTCGCCGAACTTGTGACCGACCATCTCCTCGGTGACCTGCACCGGGACATGCTTCTGGCCGTTATAGACGCCGAACGTCAGCCCGACGAAATGCGGGAGGATCGTGGAGCGGCGGCTCCAGATCTTGATGACCTCGTGCCGCCCCGACGAGCGGGACGCCTCGGCCTTCTTCAGGAGGTATCCGTCGACGAACGGACCTTTCCAGACGGAACGTGCCATGACGGGCCTCTGTTACTTCTTCTTCGAATGACGGCTCGAAACGATGAACCGGTCGGTCCGCTTGTTCGAGCGCGTCTTCTTGCCCTTGGTCGGGAAGCCCCAGGGCGTGACGGGATGCCGGCCGCCGGAGGTGCGGCCTTCGCCGCCACCGTGCGGGTGGTCGATCGGGTTCATGGCCACGCCGCGGTTGTGCGGACGCCAGCCGAGCCAGCGGTTGCGACCGGCCTTGCCGATCGACACGTTCATGTGGTCCGGGTTCGACACCGCACCGACCGAGCCGAGGCAACGGCCATGGACGAGGCGCTGCTCGCCGGAGTTCAGCCGCAGGATCACATAGCCCTCGTCGCGGCCGACGATCTGGGCATAGGTGCCGGCAGAACGGGCCATCGCGCCACCCTTGCCGATCTTCAGCTCGACATTGTGGACGATGGTGCCGACCGGCATGTTGCCCAGCGGCATCGCGTTGCCCGGCTTCACGTCGACGCTCTCGCCGGAGATGACGGTGTCACCGACGGCCAGACGCTGCGGCGCCAGGATGTAGCTCAGCTCGCCGTCGGCATATTTCACCAGCGCGATGAAGGCCGAGCGGTTCGGATCGTATTCGATGCGCTCCACCGTGGCGGCAACGTCGAACTTGCGGCGCTTGAAATCGACCAGGCGATAGGAGCGCTTGTGGCCACCGCCGCGGAAGCGGGTGGTGACGCGGCCGAGATTGTTGCGGCCGCCGGTGGACGACTTGCCCTCCGTCAGGGTCTTGACCGGCTTGCCCTTGTAGAGGTCCGAACGGTCGACGAGAACCAGCTGGCGCAGGCCCGGCGTGACGGGTTTGAAGGTCTTGAGTGCCATGACGTGAACCCTCGCCTCACAGACCGGTCGTGACGTCGATGGTGTGGCCCTCCACGAGGGTCACGACCGCCTTCTTCACGTCCGAACGCCGGCCGAGAACGCCCTTGAAACGCTTGGTCTTGCCCTTCTGGACGAGCGTGTTCACGCTCTTGACCTTCACGTCGAACAGCTTCTCGACGGCCGCCTTGATCTGCGGCTTGGTGGCATCGATCGCCACCTTGAAGACAACCTGGTTCTGCTCCGCGACCAGCGAGCCCTTCTCGGTGATCAGCGGCGCCTTGATGACGTCGTAGTGACGCGGATCGACGGTGCTCATTTGAAGCGCGCCTCCAGCGCATCGACGGCCGCCTTGGTGAGGACCAGCGTATTGCGGCGCATGATGTCGTAGACGTTGATGCCCTGGACCGGGAGCACGTCGACGAGCGGAATGTTGCGGGCAGCCAGGGCGAAGTTGCGATCAACCTCGGCGCCATCGACGAAGAGCACGCTCTTCAGGCCGAGCTTCTCGAACTGGGCCTTCAGCGACTTCGTCTTTGCGGCGTCGGCGACAGCCTTCTCCAGCACGAGGATCGTGCCGGCCTTGGCCTTGCTCGACAGCGCATGCTTCAGGCCGAGCGCGCGCACCTTCTTGGGCAGCGCATGCTCGTGGCTGCGCGGGGTCGGGCCGAACGAGCGGCCGCCGCCACGGAACAGGTTGGCCCGGGCAGAGGAGTGACGGGCCGAACCCGTGCCCTTCTGCTTGTACATCTTCTTGCCCGTGCGATGGATCTCCGCGCGGTTCTTGACGTCGTGCGTGCCGGCGCGGCGCTTGGCCAGCTGCCAGCGCACCACGCGGTGCAGGATGTCGGCGCGCGGCTCCAGGCCGAAGATCTCGTCCGAGAGATCGACGGAGCCGGCTTCGGTGCCCTCGAGGGTCTTGACCGTCAGTTTCATCTCAACCCTCCGTCGTCTCGGCGGCGGCAGGAGCGGCCTCCTGACCCGGCAGCTTGAAGCTGCCCGGGACCGGGGCCTCCTTCGGCAGCGGCTTCTTCACCGCGTCGCGGACGAGGATCCAGCCGCCCTTCGAACCGGGAACGGCGCCCTCGACCATGATGATGCCGCGCTCGGCATCGGTGCGGACCACCTTCAGGTTCTGCGTGGTCACGCGCACGACGCCCATGTGGCCGGCCATGCGCTTGTTCTTGAACACCTTGCCGGGATCCTGGCGATTGCCGGTCGAACCGTGCGAGCGGTGCGAGACGGACACGCCGTGGGTGGCGCGCAGACCACCGAAATTGTGCCGCTTCATGGCACCGGCAAAGCCCTTGCCCTGGGTCGTACCCGTCACGTCGACGAACTGGCCGGGGATGAAATGATCGGCGGAAAGACGCGCCCCGACGGGCAGGATCTCCTTCTCGCCGACGCGGAACTCGACGATCTCGCGCTTCGGCTCGACCTTGGCGACGGCAAAGTGGCCGCGCTGGGCCTTGGTCGTGTTCTTCACCTTGGCCAGGCCCGCGCCCAGCTGGAGCGCGGTATAGCCGTCCCGCTCCGCCGTGCGGTGGGCGACGACCTGGCAGTCGTCGAGCACCAGCACCGTCACGGGGACGTGCTCGCCGCCATCGGTGAAGATGCGGGTCATCCCCATCTTCTTGGCAATCACACCGGAACGCATCGCGCGCATTCCTCGTTCTGGGGTCATCCGGGCATCCGCGTCGCGGACCGGAGAGGACCCGTGGGTTCAATGGTGACGCACCTGACCGGTGCATCGGCACTTGCCGACGGCGGACACGACAGCCCGCCGCGGCATCACAGCTTGATCTCGACGTCGACGCCCGCGGCGAGGTCCAGCTTCATGAGCGCATCGACCGTCTGCGGCGTCGGGTCGACGATGTCGAGAAGCCGCTTGTGGGTGCGGATCTCGAACTGCTCGCGCGACTTCTTGTCGATGTGCGGCGATCGGTTCACCGTGAACTTCTCGATCCGAGTCGGCAGCGGGATCGGCCCGCGAACCTGGGCGCCCGTGCGCTTCGCCGTGTTGACGATCTCGCGCGTCGAGGTGTCCAGGACCCGATGGTCGAACGCCTTGAGGCGGATCCGGATGTTCTGGTTCATGGGTTCGCCCCTTCAAGGCAAAACGAAAGGGACGCGCGCCGGGCGCGCGCCCCCGCGGATCACAATCACTCGATGATGGAGGCGACGACGCCGGCGCCGACGGTGCGGCCGCCCTCGCGGATGGCGAAGCGCAGCTTCTCCTCCATGGCGATCGGCACGATCAGGTTGACCGTCATGGCAACG
>JBKBOA010000072.1:0-14740 GCA_046295035.1 Phreatobacter sp. | reverse complement strand
CCGCGGGCCGCCTGTCGTTCGGGCAGCGTCTCCGCCGCCTTGCCGCGCGCGTGCCCGTCCGGCAGGCCGCGAGGAAGGGGCAGCCGCGCGGCTTCCTGGCTGCTGTCATCCATGCCAGCCTGCGACCCGGGCCCCTGGCGCATGGCAAGACGGCCCCGGCAGGGTGTGCCGGGGCCGTCTCTCGGCCGGTGTCGGGAACCGCCCGTCAGTGCCAGAAGAAGGCCAGCAGCAGGATGATCGGCAGGGGGATGCCCAGCATCCACAGCAGCAATCCGCGTCCAAGACCCATGTCGCTCTCCTCGTTTCGGATGGTCTGAGGGATCAACGTCCCGTGGCCTCGCAGGTTCCGCATCGGCGGCCGGCGCGGCCTGCCGGTCCGGCTCCCCTTGCGGCCCGTCGGGCGGTGCCTTGGGACCGGCACGACAAGGGCGACAGACGGGTTCGCCGCCTGTCGCCCCGGGCGTCGGCCATCGGCCGGCGCACCTGATCTGCCGCCGGTCGTCAGGCCCGGTCGACCACCTTCTTGACCGCGTCCTTGGCGTCAGCCTTGGCCTGCTG
Source organism: Phreatobacter sp. (assembly GCA_046295035.1). Classification (GTDB taxonomy): domain Bacteria; phylum Pseudomonadota; class Alphaproteobacteria; order Rhizobiales; family Phreatobacteraceae; genus Phreatobacter. Next base: position 14,182 of record JBKBOA010000072.1, on the reverse strand, counting down.
GGCTTCGCCCTTCATCTCCTGGAGCTTGCCCTTGACCTGCATCTCGGTGTTGCCGACCGCCCGGCCGACGGCCTGGCGCGCATTGCCGACCGCCTCGTTGGCAAGGCCCTTGATCTTGTCGGTGGTGCTACCCATCGCTTGAAACTCCGTTGTGGAACGGCGGGTTGCCGTCGCCTGTCCAACGCGGCGCCGGCCCGGTGGTTCCCCTGCCGCGATCACGGATGACGACACCCCGTTGCAGGTCCACAACTCGGGTCACGACCGGAACGGCCGGCGCCCGGTCACGTTTCCTCCAGGACCGGACCCGATGTTCGGACAGACAGTGGAGGACACATGAAGACGATCCTGAAAGCCGGCGCGCTGGCCGGCCTCATCGCCCTTGCCGCTCCGGTGGCCGGCTTCGCCCAGCAGCAGCAGGGCGTGCCGCCGGGCGTGGCCGCTGGTGCCGCGACCGGCGCCGTCGGCGGCGCCATCGTCGGCGGACCGGTGGGCGCTGCCGTCGGCGGCATTGCCGGCGCGGTGGCTGGCGGCCTTGCCGAGGGGACGCGCCCGCAGTTCCGCGAATATGTCGTCACCCGCGGCCACCACTCGCACACGATCCGCGGCGAGGTCGTGGTCGGCGCCGAGCTGCCGCGCACCGTCACCTATTACGAGGTGCCGACCCGGTTCGGCGAGACCCGTTACCGCTACACCATCGTCAACGATCGCACCGTCCTGGTCGATCCGCAGACTCATCGAGTGGTCGAGATCATCGACTGAGGCGGTGCGCGGCGAGCCCCTGCCGGGCTCCCATCCAGGGCTCCGGCCGCCCGGCCGGGGCCTTTGTCCTGTCCGGCTCCGCCATGCGGATCGGTGGTGCCCCTAGCCGGGATCGAACCAGCACTCCTTGCGGAACTCGATTTTGAGTCGAGCGCGTCTACCAATTCCGCCATAGGGGCAACGGGCGGCGACTATAGTGCCGGCGGGCGGCCGGTCAACGGCGCGTCGGCGGGCCGATTGAACGGGTCAGGCCGAGGCACTATCGTCCGCCACTGCACATCCCGCGATCCGACCCCATGCCGCCCCGGTTCTTCGGTGACGACAGTCCTGGATGGCCCGAGCCGGCCGCCCCCGCGACGCCCCGCGTCGCGCTGGTGATCGGCAACGGGAGCTACCGCACCAATCGCCTCGACAATCCCGCGCGCGATGCCAGGCTGATCGCGGATGCGCTGGCCGAACTCGATTTCGACACCGAACTGGTCATCGATGCCGGCAAGTCGGTGCTGGAAACGGCCATCGTGCGGCTCGGCGAGCGGCTGGAGAAGGCGGGCAGCGAGGCCATCGGCTTCTTCTATTTTGCCGGACACGGCATCCAGCACCTCGCCGTCAACTATCTCGTGCCGGTGGACACACAGATTCCCGACACCCGCTACCTGAAGAGCGGCGCGGTTCCGGTGGACTATCTGGTGGAGGAACTGGCGCGCGCCCGCACGCGCGCCTGCGTTGTCGTGCTCGATGCCTGCCGCGACAGCGCCGTGCGCGACACGGGGGGCGGGCTGACCCAGGGGCTGGCCTCCATCCAGAACCTGCCGGACGGAACACTGGTGATCTTTTCCACGGCGGCCGGCCAGGTGGCGGATGACGGCCAGGGTGAGAACAGTCCCTATGCGCAGGCGCTGGCGCGCCACCTCAGGGAGCCGGACCGGCGCCTGGAGGAGGTGTTCTTCGCCGTCTCGCGCGAGGTGGCCGAAGCCACGGGCAATGCCCAGCGGCCGGCCCTGTTCGTGCAGGGCGCGGTGCCCGCCGTCGTGCTGAAGCCCGGCCCTGCCGGGCCATCCGAGCCGCCGGCGCCGGCCGCCGTTCCGCCCGCACCGCCGGCCCCGGAGCCGCCGGCCGAGACGCGCGGCCTGGCGGAAGCCGCCCCGGCAGCTTCGATGCGCATCGCCGCGCCGCCGGTCGGCGCAAAGTCCGGGCCGATCCGAGCCGCACCGCGGCCCGGACAGGCGGCCGAAGCAGCGGTTGCGCCACGGTGGAAGGGGCCGGCGCTTGTGTTCGCCGGCCTCTTGGCCGTGGCCGCAGCCGCCGCGGGCGTCCATCGGCTCTGGCCATCGCCGCAGCCGGCGCGCGTCGATCTGGCCGCGCCGGCGACCTGGCCGGTGCCGGAGGGCGGCGCGGTCCTGTGGCAGAAGCCTGCCGACCGGGCCTGCGAGAACGGCGCCTCGCTCGTCCTCGACGGGCGCTACTGCCTGAGGAGCGCTCAGCCGGTCGGTGCCATCTGGGAGGCCAGTCACGCCACCCTGCCGCTGGCCTCGGCCATGCTGCTGAAGGGGTCCGCTCGCAACCAGCCCCGGTGCGACCGCGACAGCCTGTTCGAGGCCGAACGGTTCTGCCTGTCGCCGGTCGAGGCACCGTGGATGGATGGCGCAGAGCTCGCCGCGTCCGCCTCCCGGCCGGTCATTGCCGGACCGCTGGCCGGCACGGCCCGGCTCGAGCCACGCGGCACGTCCGCTTGTGCGGCCCCCCAGGTGCAGTTTCCCTTTGCCGGCTATTGCCTGACTGGCGCCGGCAGCTTCGGCACCCTGGCGCCCACCCTCCTGGGCCACGAACGCCTGGGCGGCAGCGATCCGGGGCCAACCGTCGACCTCTCGGCCTATCGACGGATCGGGGACTGCCCGGCGGCCAACACGGTGCTGGAAAACGCCCGGATCTGCCTGGTCATGCCGCTCTGGTGAAGCGGGTCGTCCGCCGGCCGGGCAAGCGGCACGGGGCCGGACGCTGGCGCGCCGGCCCCGCCACCCGTCCCGCCTTCGCCCTCAGTTCGCCACGGGGCGAACCGGGCCGGCCCCGCGCGGGCCGCCTGCGGACCGAAGCGCGATCACCTCGGCGAGCTGGGCGAGCAGGCCAGTGCCGGGCGCGGCCGGCCGGGAACCCTGCTGCGGACCCTCGGCGCGGTCCGGTCGCGGGGTGGCCTGTGGCAGGGCCGCCACCGCACCCGGCAAGCCCCGCTCCAGGTGGATCGGGCGCATGAGGGAGGAGCCCTCCCAGGGGGTCTGGGCCTCGGCCCGGTGGCGGGCGACATAGTCCTGCACCAGGGCGCGGGCCTGCCGGGTGAGCGCGCTGACCTCGATCCGGTCGCTGGCGCGCATGACCTCCAGCAGGGCGGCGGTGTAGAGGCTCAGACCGATCGAGCTGCCCCAGTCCTGCGCGTTCTGGCCGGCGGCCGAGGAGAAGCTGATGAGGGTGTTGGTGGCGGGCATGCGCCGCTCGGCCCGGCCGGCATTGGCGGTCGCCAGGGCCGAACGGCCGCTGGCGGTGACGAAGGGATTGCTGCGGCAGGCATCGACGATGACGAACTTGAAGTCCACGCCGGCCGCCTGGAGACGGTCGACGATGCCGTTCACCGTGTATTCGTCGCGGCTGAAGAAGTCGGGATGATCGACCCTTGCGTCGGACGGCATCATGTAGACCTCGCCGTTCACCTGAAGGCCGTGTCCGGAGAAGTACACCACCGCCGCGCTGGCGCCGCGGGCCCTGGCGATGAAGGCGTCGACCACGGCACGGAAGGCCTTGGCATCGGGGTTCTGCACCAGCGTGACGTCGAAGCCGAAATCCGCGAGTGCCCGGGCCATTTCGGCGGCGTCCCTGGCCGGGCTCGGCAAGGGCGAATCCTGGTAGGTCGACACGCCGATGGCAAGCGCCACGCGCTGGCCGGCCGAGGCGGCATAGGTGGAGAGGGTGAGGACGAGGGCGGCCAGAAGAGCCACCATGGAGGAACGGTTGCGCATGTGACTGGCTCCTGTGGGACAGACAGCGCCTGATGGCTGTCGACCCAGACCTTGCGCTCCGGCACCCTGCGCAGGAATTGTTCGCCGTTGAGACCGGTTGCACAGGCTTGCCGGCACCCTTTCGCCCCTGCGGCCGATGGGGCTCACTGGCGGCAGCACCCCATCCAGGAGGCAGGGCCATGGCCGCCGCCATACCCAATCTGTTTCTGAAATGGCTCGCCGTGCGCGAGCTGCTGCGCCTGCCGCAGTCCAATGCCGAGATCGCCACGCGCCTGTGGGGACCGGACGACGGACCCTCGAAGTTCTCCAAGATGCTGCGTGGCGACTATGGCTGCGAGCCGGATGTCGCAGCTGAGCTCGCCGAGGTCGTCAACAAGCGCATTGCCATCGTGCGCGGCGCTGCCGGGCGCCGCGATGCCGCCCCCTACCAGTTCCGCCCGGTTGATTTCGAGGCGCCGGCGCTGGCCTTCACCCGCCAGATCGTCGCGGCCACGGAAGTCATCGATGCCGATGCGCTCGATCGCACGCACAAGGCGCTGGTGCGGGAACTCGGCCCCGATGTGCCGGCGACACCCGGCGGCGGGCCGCATCTGGCCATCGAGCAATATGGCACCAGCCGCTTCTTCGAGGGCGCGACGGCCGCCGCCTCCGGACCACCGGTCTTCGAGATCGGCCGCCACAAGGGGCTGTTCGCCATCGAGGGCCTGCCGCCGGAGGATCTCCGGCGGCCGCTGAAGCTCTATGTCATGTTCTCCCGCGATCCGGCGCCGACCGGCGCACGCATCTGGGACATCAGCTTCCAGGATGCGGTGCGCTGGCTGCCCTCGCCCTTCGAACCGACCGTCGAGAACGGCCGCATCCTGCTGATGCGCGAGCCGAAGCCGGTGCAGCCGATACCGGGCCGCTTCCGCCTGACCGCCATCGTGGTGCGCGATCCGGCCGTGCTGCCGCGCCTCGATCCACGCGGCGGCAAGGCCACCAGCGCCCCGCTCGACGAGGAGGAAACCGCCCGCCTCATCACCAACATGACGCGCGTGGCCAAGAGCCATGCCCATGCGGTCGCCTTCTGCAGCAGCGACTATCTGGTGCGCGAGCCGCAGGCCGGCTGAACCGGCCGTTCATTCCCGTCTGCCCCCCGGGCCCCCGACCATCCTGGCCGGGGCTCCCGTCGCTGCGGATGCCCCTCCAACGCGCCGCCATCTGTCCGCAACGGCGCGCAACCCGAAGCAATCCCGCCCCGGCCGGAGGGCTCCTAGACCTGTTGTCACCAGCCGGATGGTTCGGCCGGAGACAGATCAGGGAGCATGACCATGACGACGTTCAAGACCTTCATCCTCGCCGCCTGCGCCGCTGCCGTGCTTGCCGGTCCGGCCGCCGCCAACCCCTATCAGCACCGCCATCTGGTGCAGGGCGTGGTCGATGGCCGCATTGCCGAGGTGTTCAACCACGACGACCGCGAGGCCCGCCGCATCCGGGCCGCCTATCTCGCCGGCTTCAGCCTCTGGTACGACAGCCGCTGCGACTTCCTGCCGATGCCGACCTTCGAGGCCATCAGGGCCATGGCCGCGGAAGCCCGCCGCAACCCCGAGAGCCCGACCGCCGAGGCTGCCCAGATCGGCGAGCAGGATGCCAAGGCGTTCCTTGGCGAGGAAGGCTGCGCCACCCGCACCGCCCAGGCGGCCCGGGGCTCGCTGGAGCGCTTCTGGGCGGACGCCGTGCAGCGGATGGCCGGTCCGCAGCGCGAGGCTCCGCCGGCTGTCCGGCAGCCGGGCCTTGGCTCCGCGCCGGGTGCCGGCAACCGCGTCCGGCTCTGACCGGACCGCCCCGGCGCCCGACGGCCGGGATCGTCAGGCGATCCCGGCCTTGCTTTCTGCCTGGTCCTGCAAGGCCCGTGCGGGGCCGGCCGGTCATGCTGCACGGGGTGCCGTTCAGCCTTGCCCGACCTGCCTCAGCAGGCACCACCGGCCGGCCTTGACATCGCCGCCGCACCGCCCACCTTGCAGGCCATGAGCGATTGTCCCGATACCGTCCCGGAACCGGCCTATGCGACGGCCGTCACCGTCGAGCCGCCCTCGGCCCCGAACGCCGCGCCGGGCAAGGTGCTGACACCGGCTGCGCAGCGGGCCCTCGCGGAGGCCGCCGAGCGGCGCGCGGCCCTCGATGCGCGCGCGGCGGAACTGGCGCGCCAGCCCGAAGTCAACGGCCGCGGCGGCGCCGATCCGGTGCGTTACGACGACTGGGAGGTGGGCGGCATCGCCGTCGACTTCTGACCCGCCGCCTTTCGCCCGCGGGCGGTCTGGATCAGCTCCGGTTCTTGCGCTCGCGCAGTTCGGCGAAGACCTCCGCCGGGGACGCGCCGACCATGGCGAGATGGGCGGCGATGGCCGGATCGTCGGCGCGCAGGAAGGGGTTGGTGCGCTTCTCCAGCCCGAGCGTCACCGGCAGCGTGGCAAGGCCCTTCTCGCGCAGGGCAAAGACCTCCTTGGCGCGCGCCTGCAGGTCGGCATTGTCCGGATCGACGCTCAGCGCGAAGCGGGCATTGGAGGCGGTGTATTCGTGACCGCAGAACAGCAGCGTGTCGTCCGGCAGGGCGCGCAGCGCGGCCAGACCCTGCCACATCGGTCCGGGCGTTCCCTCGAACATGCGCCCGCAGCCGAGCGAGAACAGCGCATCGCCGGCCAGCAGGATCCTTTCGGATCCGAAATGATAGGCGATGTGGCCGATCGTGTGGCCCGGCGTGTCGTGGACATCGGCGACCAGTGATCCGAAGCCGGCCTTGCCGCCGGCATGAACGGTCTCGTCCACCAGCGGGATGCGGGCGGCATCGGCGGCATTGGCGATGACCCGCGCACCGGTGGCCTGCTTGACCTCGGGAATGCCCTGGACGTGGTCGGGATGGTGGTGCGTCACCAGGATGTGGCTGATGGTCCAGCCCTTGGCGGCAGCGGCCGCCAGCACCGGCGCGGCCTCCGGCACGTCCACCGCCGCGGTGGCGCCCGTGGCCGGATCGTGAATCAGCAGGCCGAAATTGTCCGACAGGCAGGTGAAGAGATGGGTCTCGGCGGCCATGGTCTGCTCCGGATGCGAGGGGTGCGGCGGGTTATGGCATTGCCTCGGCGGCGATGCCATTTCATTCTCCGCCTCCCGACAAATGGGCCCTCGGCCGCCGGGGTCCAGTGCGGAAAGCGAGCCCTCTTGTCCGACGTCATCGACCTGCGCGCCTTCTACGCCTCGCCGATCGGCATGGTTGCCCGGCGCATGGTGACGCGCGCCATCCGCGGCCACTGGAGCTCGGCGCGCGGCATGACGGTGGTCGGGCTCGGCTATTGCACACCCTATCTCGGGCTGTTCCGCGAGGAGGGTGACCGCACGCTCGCCTTCATGCCGGCCCGCCAGGGCGTCATCCCGTGGCCGACGGCGCGGCCGGGCCGCTCGGCCCTCGTCGAGGACGACATGCTGCCGCTTGCCGATGCCGCCGTCGACCGGCTGCTGATCGTCCATGCGCTGGAGGTGGCCGACGATGTCCAGTCGCTGCTGCGCGAGGCCTGGCGGGTGCTGGCGGCGGGCGGGCGCGTGCTGGCCGTCGTGCCCAGCCGCCGGGGCCTGTGGGCGCAGCGCGACACCACGCCCTTCGGCCAGGGCCGGCCCTATTCGGCCCGCCAGCTGGCCGAACTGATGCGTCAGACCGCGTTCACGCCGGTGGCCTGGAGCCAGGCCCTGTGGGTGCCGCCGATCCGCGCCTCGCTGGTGCTGCGTTCGGCCATGGCCTGGGAGCGGATCGGCTCGGCGTTGTCGCTGCCCTTTGCCGGCGTGCATCTGGTCGAGGCGACCAAGCAGGTCTATCGGCCCGCTCCGGTGCGCCGGGCGCGCGCGGTCGAGATCTTCCATCCGGTGCTGCAGCCAAATCCGGCGACGCGGACGGCCCTCGACAGGCAGCCTACCGCCCCGGCAGCTTCGACTTCAGGATGAACAGCAGCTCGCCGATCTCCTCGTCGGACAGGAGAGCGATGCGGCGGGCCAGCAGGTTGGCGAGCTCGGTTGCCTGCGGGGAGAGGCCCGAGGTGTCGATGACGATGCGCGGATGGGAAATCTCCGCCAGCTTCGCCAGTTCCTCCGCCTCGTCCCAGATGATGCCGAAATAGGCGATGATGCGCTGGACCAGATACCAGCTCGGCCGGCCGCGCTTGCCGTGTTCCAGGGCCGAGAGATAGGCCGCCGACACGCCGATGGCATCGGCCATGGCGGTCAGCGTGGCGCCCTTCTGTTCGCGCAGCTGGCGGACGCGGGCGCCGAAGGGGGTCATGCCCGGTGAAGCCCCCTCGCCGCCTCGGCCAGGGCGAGGGCGGCGGCAAAGGCCGCGTCCGGCCCGAGGTCGGTCGTGTCGAGCACCGCCGCACCGGGCGCGACCGCGAGCGGCGCATCGGCCCGGCCGGAATCGCGCGCATCGCGTTTCAGGATGTCGGCCAGCACGGCCGCCTCGGCCTCGGCGCTGTCGGCAAGCTCGCCCCGGCCGACCAGCTCGCGGAACCGCCGGCGGGCCCGCTCCTGCGGGCTGGCGGTGACGAAGATCTTCACCTGTGCATCGGGCGCGATCACCGTGCCGATGTCGCGCCCGTCGAGCACGGCGCCGCCCGGCTGGTGCGCAAAGGCGCGTTGCAGGTCGAGCAGCGCCCGCCGCACCGCCCCGTGGGCGGCGACGACGGATGCGGCCTCGCCGGTCGGCCGGTCGCGCAGCCGCTCAGGGTCGAGGTCGGCAAGGTCGAGATTGGCGGCGATGGTGGCGGCGATCGCCGCATTGTCGAGGGGAAAGCCGCGGTCGAGCATGATGCGCCCGACACCGCGATAGAGCAGGCCGGTGTCGAGGCAGGGCAGGCCGTAATGGGCGGCCAGGCGCCGGGCGAGCGTGCCCTTGCCGGAGGCGGCCGGTCCGTCAATGGCGATGATCATGCGAAATCCGCCCCCAGCCCGCGCATCAGTCCGATGAAATCCGGGAACGAGGTGGCGATGAAGCCGGTATCGTCCACGGTCATGGGCTGGGTCGTGCCAAGCCCCATCACCAGGAAGCTCATGGCGATGCGGTGGTCCATGTGGGTGGCCACCGTGCCGCCGCCCGGCACGCGTCCGTCGCCGGCCACGATCAGGTCGTCACCCTCGATGGCATGGGTGACGCCCGCCGCGGCAAGGCCGGCGGCCACCGCCGCCAGGCGGTCGGATTCCTTCACCCTGAGCTCGTGCAGGCCGCGCATGCGCGTCGGCCCTGCAGCGAAGGCGGCGGCAACCGCCAGGATCGGATATTCGTCGATCATCGAGGGCGCCCGATGGGCCGGCACGTCGACGCCGCTCAGCCGGGAGCCGCGCACGCGCAGGTCGGCGACATCCTCGCCGGATTCGACGCGCGGGTTCAGCACCTCGATCTCGGCCCCCATCTCGATCAGCGTGGTGAGCAGGCCGGTGCGCAGCGGGTTCATCATCACGCCTGTGATCGTCACGTCCGAGCCCGGCACGATGGCCGCGGCGACCAGCGGGAAGGCGGCCGACGAGGGGTCGGCCGGCACGACCACGGGGGCCGGCTTCAGCTCCGGCTGGCCGATGAGGTCAATGCGCCGGCCATGCTCGCCCCAGGGCGTCACCGTCACATCGGCGCCGAAATGGACGAGCATGCGCTCGGTATGGTCCCGCGTCGCCTCCCGCTCGATGACCGTGGTGACGCCCGGCGCATTGAGGCCGGCGAGCAGCACCGCCGATTTCACCTGGGCCGAGGCGACGGGCGATTCATAGACCACCGGCACCGCATCCTTCGGCCCCTGGATGGTGATCGGCAGGCGGCCTCCCTCGGCCTGTTCCACCACGGTCAGGCCGAACCGTTCCAGCGGGTCGAGCGCCCGGCGCATCGGCCGCTTCCTGAGCGAGGCGTCGCCATCGAAGGTGGCGCGGACCGGATGCGAGCCGACCACGCCCATCATCAGGCGGCAGCCGGTGCCGGAATTGCCGAAGTCGAAGGGGGCCGCCGGCTGCTTCAGGCCGCCGACGCCGACACCGCGCACGCGCCAGGCGCCGGGGCCGAGCCGCTCGACATGGGCGCCGAGCGCGCGGCAGGCCCTTGCGGTGTTGAGGACGTCCTCGCCCTCCAGGAGGCCGGTGATCAGGGTCTCGCCGACGGTCAGGAGGCCGAACATCAGCGCCCGGTGCGAGATCGACTTGTCGCCAGGCACGGTGACGGTGCCGGAAAGGGCCGCACCGCGGCGGGCGGTCAGCGGGGTCGGTTCGGTCGATGCGCTCACGGGATGGGTTCCGGCCTGCGAAAGTTCAGGGACCGGCTCTATCCTCCGAAGCAAGCCTCTTGACAAGCGGGGGCCGCGAGTCCAACTGACCGCCTTTCAAGCACAGACCCGACCATCCTTGAGGAGTCCGCACGTGGCGAGACCCGAACTCGGCGTGAAGCGCATCTGCCCCACGACCGGCAAGAAGTTCTACGACCTGAACCGCGATCCCATCGTCTCGCCCTATACCGGCGAGGTGCTGCAGCGGGCCATGTTCGAGCCGGCGCGCCGCGGCGCAGTGCCGAAGCCGGCGGCCGCTGCCGAGGACGAGGAGAGCGAGCTGGAGGTCGGTGATGCCGAGCTCGTCAGCCTGGAGGAGGCCGACGAGGAAGAGGCATCCCCGGCCAAGGTCGCGGTCATCGAGGACGATGTCGACGTCGATGTGGAGGATACCGGCGACGACGACGATACCTTCCTCGAGGACGACGAGGACGAGGGCGACGACGACGTGGCCGACCTGATCGGCGATGCCGGCGACGACGACGACGACAGCTGAGCCCGGCCGCCGGTTGCGCCCGCCCCCTTGCGGCGCGGGCGTTTTGGGCGTATGGAACCATCACGTTAGTCATACACCCTCGCCGATAGGCGATCGTGAGAGTGGGTTCCTCCGGGGGCCCGCTCTTTTTGTTTCCGCGCCGCGGGGAGAGCGGAGGAGTTGGTGGGCTTGGACAGCGATCCGCGCCTGATCACCGAGACGGGCATGGCGGCCCGGGTGGCTGCCATCGTGGAGCCCGTGCTGGAAGGCATGGGCTTCCGCCTGGTGCGCGTGCGCCTGTCGGGTTCGCGCACCGGCGGCGCCACCGTGCAGATCATGGCCGAGCGGCCGGACGGCACCTTCACCATCGACGATTGCGAGGCGGCAAGCCGGGCCCTGTCGCCGGTGCTCGACGTCGCCGATCCGATTCCTGACGCCTACAATCTGGAACTGTCCTCGCCCGGCATCGACCGGCCTCTGGTGCGGGCCGGCGATTTCGACCGCTGGTCGGGCCATGAGGCAAAGATCGAGATGGCCGTGGCCCAGGCCGGCCGCAAGCGCTTCCGCGGCTTCCTGCTTGGAACCGAGGGCACGGGCGCCCGGCTGCGGCGCACCGATGCCGCCGATGATGAGCCGGCCGAGATCGTGCTGCCCATCGAGGAGATTGCCGAGGCGCGGCTGGTGCTCACCGACGACCTCATCCGCGAGACACTTCGCCGCACCAAGGCGGCCCTGCGCGGCGGCGACCTGGCGGCGGACCTCGACGAGGAGGAGGACGAGGATCCTGACGGGGACGGCACGGCCGGGGAGACGGACGAGGCAGAGGCGCTGGTGGTGCTGCGCCCGGTCACGCCGCGCCCGGTCCGGTCCGATCCGTCGCCGAAGAAGATGAAATCCGGCTCCGGGCCCGCACCCGCGAAGGGCGTGCGCGGCCAGGGGCCCGCATCGCCGGGCGGCCGGCCCAAGAGGCCGGGCCGGACCGGCAAACCAAGACCTGCCCGCTGAAGGGGGACAACACGATGGCCGTTTCTGCCAACCGCCTGGAGCTCCTGCAGATCGCCGACGCCGTGGCGCGCGAGAAGCAGATCGATCGCCAGATCGTGCTCGAGGCCATGGAGGATGCGATCCAGAAGGCCGCGCGCTCGCGTTACGGCCAGGAGACGGAGATCCGCGCCGAGATCAATCCCAAGACCGGCGACATCCGCCTGTCGCGCCTGCTGCTGGTGACCGACGAGGTCGACAATGTCGCCACGCAGATCGCCACCGAGGAGGCGCGCCGCAAGAACCCGGCGGCCCAGCCCGGCGACTGGATCGCCGAGACGCTGCCGCCCTTCGATTTCGGCCGCATCGCCGCCCAGTCGGCCAAGCAGGTCATCGTCCAGAAGGTGCGCGAGGCCGAGCGTGACCGCCAGTTCGACGAATACAAGGACCGCGTCGGCGAGATCGTCTCGGGGCTGGTCAAGCGCGTCGAATACGGCAACGTGATCGTCGATCTGGGCCGGGGCGAGGGCATCATCCGCCGCGACGAGCTGATCCCGCGCGAGCTGTTCCGCAACGGCGACCGCGTGCGCGCCTATCTGTTCGACGTGCGGCGCGAGCAGCGCGGCCCGCAGATCTTCCTGTCGCGCACCCACCCCCAGTTCATGGCCAAGCTGTTCGCCCAGGAGGTGCCGGAGATCTATGACGGCATCGTCGAGATCAAGGCGGTGGCCCGCGATCCGGGCTCGCGCGCCAAGATCGCCGTCGTCTCGCGCGATTCCTCCATCGACCCGGTCGGCGCCTGCGTCGGCATGCGCGGCTCGCGTGTCCAGGCGGTGGTCGCCGAACTGCAGGGCGAGAAGGTCGACATCATCCCGTGGAACCCGGACATCGCGACCTTCGTGGTCAATGCCCTCGCCCCGGCCGAGGTCGCCAAGGTCGTGCTCGACGAGGACAGCGAGCGCATCGAGGTGGTGGTGCCCGATGCGCAGCTGTCGCTGGCCATCGGCCGGCGCGGTCAGAATGTGCGCCTGGCCTCGCAGCTGACCGGCTGGGACATCGACATCCTCACCGAGCAGGAGGAGTCCGAGCGCCGTCAGGCCGAGTTCGAGGCCCGCACCAAGCTGTTCATGGGCGCGCTCGATGTCGATGAGGTGGTCGGCCAGCTGCTGACCTCCGAGGGCTTCCGCACGGTGGAGGAGGTGGCCTATGTCGACATGGGCGAGCTGGCCTCCATCGAGGGCTTCGACGAGGAGACCGCCGAGGAGCTGCAGCGCCGGGCCCGCGACCATATCGCCCGGATCGAGGCGGAGCACGATGCCCGCCGCAAGGAGCTCGGCGTGTCCGACGACCTGCGTCAGGTCGAGGGCATGACCACGGCCATGATGGTCAAGCTGGGCGAGAACGACGTGAAGTCGCTGGAGGATTTTGCCGGCTGTGTTCCCGACGATCTCGTCGGCTGGACCGAGCGCAAGGACGGCCAGGCCGTCAAGCATGCCGGCTTCCTCGACGGTTTCGACCTCAGCAAGGACGAGGCCGAGGCCATGATCATGCAGGCGCGCGTCAAGGCGGGCTGGATCGCCGCGCCCGAGGCGGCGGCCGAGGCGCCCGCAGAACACGCGGAGGCCGGGGCGTGACCCCGGACAACCAGGACCGTGATGGCGGCAGGCGAGGACACGATTGACCTTGCGCTCGACGGCGGACCGCGGGTGCGCCGCGGCGAGAGCGAGCGCACGTGCATCGTCACCCGCCAGGCGGGCCCGCCCGCCGGCCTCATCCGGTTCGTGGTGGATCCGGCGGGCCGCGTCGTTCCCGATCTGAAGGCGTGCCTTCCCGGTCGCGGCGCCTGGGTCACGGCGCGGCGCAGCTGCGTGGACGAGGCGGTGCGGCGCCGGCTGTTTGCCCGTGCCTTCCGGCGCGATGTGACGGTCGATGCCGATCTCGGCGCCCAGGTGGACCGGCTTCTGGAGGCGCAGGCGCTCGCGTCCCTGTCGCTGGCCAACAAGGCGGGCGCCGTGATCGCCGGCTTCGCCAAGGTCGAGGCGGCCATTGCCACGCAGGAGATCATCGCCCTGGTCCAGGCCAGGGACGGGGGCCAGGACGGGGTGCGCAAGCTCGCCCAGGCGCTTGCCCGTCGTCACGGCGCGGATGCTGCCGCCATGCCGCGGATCGCGATGTTCACCTCATCGCAATTGGATTTGGCATTGGGGCGGCTGAATGTGATACATGCAGCGCTGCTCGCTGGTGGGCCGGGCGCAAATGGTCTCGCGCGCTGCACGGCCCTCGAGGTTTTCCGATCCGGTGATGCGGCCGGCGGAGCTCCGCTGGCCTCCGTCAACGAGCCGAAGCACCGAATTGTCAAGGACCAGCCGACAGGCGCAGGACCCGAACCGAATGACTGATGAGAAGACCCCCGGCGACAAGACGATCAGCCTGACCGGCAAGACGCTCAGCCTGAAGCGTCCGGCCGGCGCAGAGCAGAGCATGGTTCGCCAGAGCTTCAGCCACGGCCGCACCAAGACGGTGGTGGTGGAGAAGGTGTCGGCCAAGCCGCGCGCCTTCGCGCCGCCGCGTCCGGGGGCCCAGCCGGCGCCCGCGGCTCCGGCCCAGGCGGGCGGCGAGGCCCCGGCGCGCCAGCCGGCCGC
>JBKBOA010000071.1:0-15153 GCA_046295035.1 Phreatobacter sp. | reverse complement strand
GACCTCGGCCAGCTCGCCCTCGCGGCGGCCGGTGGTGAGGGCGGCGAGGCCGGCGGCGGCCTCCAGCCCGCGGCCGATGGCGGCCAGGTCGCGCGGCCCGGCCCGGTCCATGGCGATGCGGGTGAGCGCGCGCACCATGTCGGGGGCGGCGGCAAGCCGGCGGCGCAGCTCCTCGCGCAGCGTGCCGTCGGCGACCAGCGCTTCCACGGCATCGAGGCGGGCAGCGATGGCGGCCGGGTCGGTCAGCGGATTGGCGAGGCGGGAGGCCAGCAGGCGTGCGCCGGCGGCGGTCACGGTGCGGTCGATGGCGGCGAGCAGCGAGCCCTGCCGCTCGCCCGCGAGCGTGCGGACCAGTTCCAGATTGGCCCGGGTCGCCGCGTCGATCAGCATGACCTGGCCGGCATCCTCGCGCACCGGCGGGGAGAGCGGCGCGCGCGCGGCGATCTGCGTGCGCTCGACATAGGTGGTCACGGCGGCGGCGGCCGTCAGTTCGAGGCGCGAGAAGCGGCCGAAGGCCTCCAGCGTCGCCACGCCGTAATAGCCCGCCAGCCGGCGCTCGGCGCTCGCCCCGTCGAAGACATCGCGCGGCACCGGCGAGACGGCGCCGAGCCCGCGCCACAGGTCGGCAAGCGCGGCATCGCCATGGAGCGCGTCGGAAATCACGATCTCGCGCGGGTCGATGCGGGCGATGTCGGCGGCCAGCCGGCCGGCCTCGCTGGTGGCGAGGCGGAACTCGCCGGTGGAGATGTCGGCCCAGGCGAGCGCGAAGGCATCGCCGCCGGCGGAGGCACGGGCGCGCGCCACGGCCATCAGGTAATTGGAGCGGCGCGCCTCCAGAAGCGTGTCCTCGGTCAGCGTGCCGGGGGTGACGAGGCGCACCACGTCGCGGCGCACCACCGCCTTCGATCCCCGCTTGCGCGCCTCGGCCGGATCCTCCAGCTGCTCGCAGACCGCCACCTTGAAGCCGAGCTGGATCAGCCGGTGCAGGTAGTCGTTGGCGGCATGGACCGGCACCCCGGCCATGGGGATGTCCTCGCCCAGATGCTTGCCGCGCCGGGTCAGCGCGATGCCGAGGGCGCGGGCGGCGGCCACCGCATCATCGAAGAACAGCTCGTAGAAATCGCCCATCCGGTAGAACAGCAGGCTGTCCGGATTGGCAGCCTTGATCTCGATATACTGCTCCATCAGCGGCGTGACGCGACCGTCCGCGGCGGCGGCGGCGCTGTCGGGCGGCGTCTGGGTCGGATCGAGCATGGCCGGACGCTGGCAGGCGGGGCCGGCGATTTCAACCTCCGGGCGGGGATCGCCCACAGCCATCAGCCGAGGATGCGGGACAGATCCGCCTGCGCGGCCTTCAGCCTCGGCAGGATCTCGGAAACCAGCGCCCGGGGCGGGAAGCGGCTGGCATGGGTGCCGACATTGATGGCCGCCTGGATGCGCCCGGCGCGGTCGATGACCGGCACGGCGATGGAGACGAGGCCGATCTCCAGCTCCTGGTCGATCACCGCATAGCCGTCGGCCCGCACCCGGTCGAGGCAGGCCATGAGCGCGGCGGGATCGGTGATGGTCCGGGCCGTCAGGGCGCGGCGCGGGGCCGATTCGATGCGCCGACGGGCCTCGACCGGATCGAGGGCGGCCAGCAGCACCCGGCCCATGGAGGTGCAGGTCGCCGGCAGGCGCACGCCGACCGACAGGCCGACCGACATGATCCGGCGCGTGGCCGCGCGGGCGACATAGACGATCTCGGTGCCGTCCAGGATCGAGGCCGAGGCGCTCTCGCCGATCGCCTCCGACAGGCGCTCGAGCGTGCTCTGGAGGATGGCAGTCAAGGGCGTGGACGACAGATAGGCGTGGCCGAGCCGCAGCACCCGCGGGGTCAGGGCGAACATCCGCCCGTCGCTCTCGGCATAGCCGAGGCGGGTGAGCGTGATCAGGCAGCGCCGCGCTGTGGCACGGGTCAGGCCGGTCAGGCGCGCCACCTCGGCGATCGACAGGCGCTGGCGGCCGGCATCGAAACAGGCGATCACCGCCAGGCCCTTCTCGAGCCCGAGCATGTGGTCGCGGTCGATCTGCCGGAAGGGCGGGGGCGGCGTGTCCACCGGTGTCTCCGTGCGCTCATCGCACATGTGCCGCGAAAGCGGCAGATCCGCAACGCCTTTGCGTCATTGCCTCGCGCCGGCCGGCATGCGATGAGCCCGCCGCCCCGATCCGGATCACCGCCATGACGCTCCGCCTGCTCGTCGTCGAAGGCAACACCGCTGCCGACCGCGCCCGCCACGCCGTCAACCGGGGAGCGACGCCGTCGCAGGCCTATGCGGCCGTGCTGCGCGAGCTCGCCCCCGATGCCAGCGTGGACATCTGCTATCCGGCCGATCCCGGTGCCAGCCTGCCGGATTCCGGCGGGCTGGACGGCTATGACGGCGTGGTGCTGACCGGATCCTCGCTCAACCTCTACGACATGACGCCGGCGATCACCGCGCAGATCGACCTTGCCCGCCAGGTCTATGCCTCGGGCACCCCGGTCTTCGGCTCGTGCTGGGGCCTGCAGGTGCTGACCGCCGCCGCCGGCGGCGTGGTGCGGCGCAATCCGAAGGGTCGCGAGATGGGCTTTGCCCGCCGCATCGTGCTGTCCGAGGCCGGCCGCGCCCATCCGATGATGGCGGGCCGGCCGGTGGCCTTCGACGCCCCCGCCGTGCACCAGGACGAGGTGGAGACCATGGCGCCGGGCACCACGCTGCTCGCCTCCAACGGCATGAGCGAGGTGCAGGCGGTGGAGATCCGCTGCGGCCGGTCCATCGCCTGGGCCGTGCAGTATCATCCCGAGTTCTCCCTGGCCGAGATCGCCGATATCGGAGCGGCCCTCGCCGACCGGCTGATCGCCGAGGGCTTCTTCACCGGGCCGGAGGAGGTTGCCCGCTGGCATGCCGACCTCGACACGCTCGACGCCGATCCCGGCAACCGGCCGGTGGCCTGGCGCCTCGGCCTCGACGCCGAACTGACCGACACGGCCCGTCGCCGCCGCGAGATCGCCAACTGGATCGCCGTGATGGCGCGGCCGCACGCGGCGGCGGCCGGACGCGGCTGACCGGCCCTCCTCTGGACGGCAAGGCAGCGCGCACATAGCCTCAGCCTGGTTGCTGACGGCATGAGGGGGCGCCCATGTCACCCGTCGATGGCGCTGTCCAGCGCCCGCAGCTCGGGCTGCGGCCCGCCGCCTGGCCGGTGCGGGCGGCGCTGCTGGCCGGCCACACCCTGGCCTATGGCATCGGCTACGGATTGCCCTTCTACTATGCCCGCGCGCCGCGCCCGGTGGACCCGGAGCCGCTCTGGCGCTTCGTCACGGGGCGAAAGCCGGCCCTGGTGCAGGCCCTGATCGATGCCTGGCCGCCGGCGCCGCTGCGGCCGGCCCTCCTGAGGCGCTTCCTTAATCGCTCCCACGCCGCGGGCATCGAATACCACTACGACGTCTCCAACGCCTTCTATGCGCTGTTTCTCGACCGGCGCTTCATGTTCTATTCCTGCGCCGACTTCAACGCGCCGGGCGAGACGCTGGAGGACGCCCAGCTCAACAAGGCCAACCACATCCTGTCGCTCATCGACCCCAGACCGGGCGAGCGGATCCTCGAGCTGGGATGCGGCTGGGGCTCGATGATGCGGCACGTCCATGCCGTCACCGGCGACCGGGAGAACCTCCTTGGCCTCACCCTGTCGCGCGACCAGCTCGCCTATGTGACCGGCACGCTCGGGCTGAAGGCCGAACTGGCCGATTTCATCACCCGCGATCACGGCGTTGCGACCTACGACAAGATCTATTCCATCGGCGCCTTCGAGCATGTGCGGCCGGCCGACCTGCCGCCGCTCTACCGCCGGTTGCACATGGCCCTGAGGCCCGGCGGACGGGCCGTGCTGCACTTCTTCTCGCTGAACGGCACCAACCGCATTCCGGTGCACATGCTCGGCGTGCAGGCCTATTTCCCCGGCTCGACCCTGTCGCTGCACAGCGAGCACCTGGACTGGGCGCGGCAGGCCGGCTTCCGCCTCGTTCACGATTCGCGCCACGATTACCGGCCGACGCTGCGCGCCTGGTTCGATCGCCTCGTCGCCAACCGCGACGAGGCCCACGCCCTGGTCGGAATCCAGGTCGTCAACAAGTACCTGGTCTTCTTCGCGGCCGCCTGGACGCTGTTCGACCTCGGCCATGCCACGCTGCACCGGCTGGTGCTCGAACGGGACTGAGGGCCCCTCGCGCCGGGGCCGCACGATTCACAATGGCTCAACCCTAACGGCTTTTCGGCAATTTGAATCGGATTGCGTCAAGGCTGCCGCAACGGAATACCGCTATGGACGGACGGCATCGCGCAGGCCCCCCGTCTGCCGACCCGTTCACCCCCCGGACGAGCCGTCCGGGACCGACCTGCCGAGACCGGAAGCCCCAGGCCCGCCATCCTCATGCCGACCGTCCTGCCCCTGCCGAAGGCACCTGTTCCCGACGCACCACTCATGACCGCCCCCGAGCGCCCGGTCCTGCTCGTCAGCGCCCAGGCCCGCCACATGGTCCCGAGCCTCGTCGACAGGCTGGCCGAATCGCTCGCCGTGCTGCCGCTCGAGGGCGGTCCGGTCGAGCCGCTCAAGGCCCCGGCGCTGCTGGTCTTCGCCGATCTGCGCCAACCGGCGATCGTGGAGGCGGTGCGCCGCGTCCTGCCGGTCCGGGGCCCGCGCCCGGCGCTGGCCTTCATCGTGCCGCGGACATGCCACCTGTGCCACATCCAGGCGGCCTCGCTCGGCGCCGATGCCATCCTGTCTGCGGACGACCACGCGGCGATCGCGGTCTGGCTGCGCCAGTGGCAGCCCGCGGGGGCGGGCCTTGCCGGGCCTGAGCCCAGCCCGCCGATCCTGGCGGGCGGCGACGCCCTGCTGCGCAGCGTGCTCGCACCGGTCGACGAGGACGCGGCGCCGGACGTGCTGGGCATCCAGGCCGCGGTGGCCGATGTTCAGGCCGACATCGAGCGCGCGGGCATGGATCGCTGGCTCGATGCCGTGCGCGCGCATCATTCGGGCACCTATCAGCACTGCCTGATCGTGACCGGCGTGGCGATCCGCTTCGCCCTGTCGCTCGGCTTCGGCCGCGCCGACATGGAACGGGTCGGTCTTGCCGCCGCGCTGCACGACATCGGCAAGGCCGCCATTCCGCTCACCATCCTGGACAAGCCGAGCCGGCTGTCCCTGGACGAAACGGCCCTCATCCGCAGCCATCCGCGCCTCGGCTTCGAGCGGCTGGCCGGCACGCCGGGCCTCGACCCCGACGTGCTGCAGGCCGTGCTGCGGCACCACGAATATCTGGATGGCAGCGGCTATCCCGACGGCATCACGGCCGCCGGGATCGGCGACCTGACGCGCATCATCACCCTGGCCGATGTCTATGGCGCGCTGATCGAGCGCCGCTCCTACAAGCCGCCCATGCCGGCTGATCGGGCCTTCGGCATCCTTCAGGCCATGGCGGAGGAGGGCAAGCTGGAACGGGCGCTGGTCAGGGCCTTTGCCGGGATGGTGGTCGCCGACCGTCGGTCCGGCTCGCGCGCGGAGGGGGTGGCGGCCTGATCGCGATCCCGGACGGCCGGATTGCGGCCGCCAGCGGCCGTCAGCCGGTCAGCGAGGCGATGACGATGGCCAGCGGCAGCAGCAGGCTTGCGGCCAGCATGAGCGCGTTGGTCACCCGGTCGGGCAGCGGGCGAACGCGGCGGATCAGACTGATGCGTCGGGTCATGGCGTCCTCCTTCTCGCTTGCGGTGCGGCCGACGAGATAGGACCGGCGGGCGCGCGTGCAAGAGGCAACGCGGAGGGTGCGACGCCGGTTCCTCCGCCCGGCCCGCCCTGCGCGCCTCAATCGTACTTGAAGCGCTCCGAGACGATGCGGGCGCGGGGCACGCCCCGGGCGGCCAGCGTGCGCTCCACGCTGGTCATCATCGCCGGCGGGCCGCAGACGAAGACGAGCCACGGCCTGTCGCCGAAACGCGCGAGGCAGCGGCCGACAACGTCCGGCGTCAGCTGGCCGACCTCGCCGTTCCAGCCGGCCGGCGGTTCCGACAGGACGTGGATGACGTCGAAGTCGAGGTCGCGCTTCAGTGCCTCGATCTCGTCGCGGTACAGGATCTGGCTCTCGACGCGATTGGCGTAGATGAGCCGCACGGGATGGGGGAACCGCTCCGCGCGCAGCTGGCGCATCATGCCGATGATCGGCGCGAAGCCGACGCCGCCGGCCACGAACAGCAGCGGTCCCGCCTCCCGGCCGGCGAGGGTGAAGGTGCCGTGCGGACCGTCGAGATAGGCGCGCGTGCCGACCGGCACCGCCCCGATGCGGCTGGTGAAATCGCCGTTCTCCTTGATGGCGAACTCCATCCGCGGCAGGGTCTGTGGCGCGGAGCTGATCGAGAAGGGGTGCTCGGTCAGGCTGAAGGCGGAATGGCCGAGGTTCAGCCAGACGAACTGCCCGGCGAAGAAGGGTGGGGCGGAGCCGCGCTCGGGCGCGATGGCGACCTCCCAGATGCCCTCGCCGATCGGCCGGTTCGAGACGACGCGGAACGGCGCGCGCAGCCGCATCAGCGGCCGGACCAGATAGACCTGGATGAGGGAGGCAATGGCCGCACCGGTGGCCACGACCCAGAAGCCGGCCAGCCAGGGATCGGCGCTGGAGGTTCCCACCGTCAGCGTGTGATGCGTGCCGAAAAGGGCGATGGCCATGGCGCCGAGGCCGTGGCTCAGCCGCCAGGCCTCGTAGCGCAAGGGCAGGCGGTCGCGGAAGGCGGCCATCAGCACCACCAGGAAGGTCAGCCCCCAGGCGATGACGCCGCTGCGCAGGTTTGGCGAGGCGAACATGCGGTTCAGCACGGCCAGCGCATCGGCCGGCTCGGGCACGAGGCGCGGGGCGGCATAGAGCAGCGGATGCAGGACGATGAAGGCGAGGATGACCCAGCCGGCGAGCTGGTGGAACCGCATGGTCCGGTCGATGCCGATCCGGCCCGACAGCCAGGCGAAGCGGCCCGACAGCAGGAATTGCAGCAGCATCATCGCATAGCCGACCATGACCAGGCCGGCCGACAGTTCGCGGACCAGGCTGCGCGCGGGCAGGCCCTGCAGCGCGGCCGAGATCAGCGGCGCGAGGCCGATCAGGCCATAGGCGGCAAACAGCACGAGCGGCGGCAGGCCCCTCAGGGAAGGCGTCCCGGCGGGGCCGGCCGGTGCGGCGCCGCCCCGGGCAGACTGTGACATGTCCCTCTCCCGGATGCAGTCTTGCGCGCCGCTCTGCCGCGATCGCGCCCGATCGCATGAATGTCCGGCGCACAATGACAGATTGTCGCACAATCCGGCAAAATATCAGGATGTGCTGATTGGATGCATGATCTTTCCTGCGGCGGGCCTGATCCTTGATGCGGATCAACGCCGCCTGCACGGATTCGATGATAGACGCGCATTCATCGAGAGGGAGGCTGGATGATGCGCCGGAACATCATGGGTCCGATCCTGATGGTGGCAGCCCTCGTGGTCGCCGCCGCGCTGTCGGCGGCTCCCGCCGTGCGGGCCGAGGACCGCGTCGTGCTGCCGGCCCCGCGCATGGAGGGCGGCGCGCCGCTGCTCACCGCCCTGGCCCGGCGGCAGTCCATCCGCGCCTATGGCGCAGAGCCGCTCGCCCCGCAGATCCTGTCCGATCTCCTGTGGGCGGCGGGCGGCATCAACCGCCCCGAGGCGGGCGAGCGCACGGCGCCCTCCTGGCGCGGGTCGCGTGCCATCGACATCTATGTGGCGACGCCGGAGGCGGTCCTGCGCTACGATCCGGCCGCCCATGCGCTGGTGCGGCTGATGGCGGGCGACCTGCGGCCGCTCACCGGCCGGCAGCCCTTCGCCGCCACCGCACCGGTCGTGCTGATCTATGTGGCGGATCGGTCGCGCATGCCGGAGGCTCCCGCCCCGCAGCTCGATCTCCACGCCCATGTCGATGCCGCGCTGGTGGCGCAGAACGTCTATCTGTTCGCCGCCTCCGAGGGCCTCGGCACGGTCCTGCTCGGCAATGTCGACAAGGTGGACCTGGCGAAGGCGCTGAACCTGCGCGGCGACCAGATCCTGACCTTCACCCAGCCGGTCGGTCACCGGCGCTGAGGCGGCAGGCCGCCTGGCGGGCGCCTATCGGGCCGGCGCCGGGGCGGCGATGGCCGCCTGGATGTGATCGATGATCGGCGCGAGCTCGGCCGCCGGCGGGGGATGGTGCCGCCGCAGCAGCTGTTCCAGCCAGGCCTTGCGGGCGGCCGGATCGGGGCGCTGGCGGCCCCAGGCCTGCACGTCGCGCGGGCCGTGGCAGGCCGCGCAGCGCGCCTTGAAGGCCGCCTCTCCGGCGTCCGATGCCGCGGCGGGGGCGGCCAGGGTCCAGCCGGCGAACAGCACGGCGGCCAGCATCGATCCGACATGGCGCATGCCGACATGGCGCATGGCTTCCTCCCTCGCCTGGCGGAGGCCATTGTCCGGGCGAGGCCGGCGAAATCAACCCCGGCCGGACAGACCCGCGCGCCCGGTTGATCCGCATCAAACATCAAGGGAGAAGTGGTGCCGCGGAAGGGATTCGAACCCCCGACCCCATCATTACGAATGACAGGGGCTGGACGCCAACCTGCTTGATAACTCAGTGTTTTCTCTCGGATGACTGTCGCGTTGCAAGAATTTGCAAGAGCGCATCAGATCAGCGGGCCGGTCCCGGTCGCACGACCCCTCGCCTTTCGTTCGCGTTCTTCCAACACCTCGCGCCACATCTCATAAGTCGAGGCCACCATCTGCTCCAATTCCTCGCGGGAGTAGAGTTCGACGCCCTCGTCAGTGTGAAGCCTGACTGCGCGCCGATCATCGGACGGGTCGCCAAACTGGACGATGGTCAACCGCACGTCGGCAAAGTCCTCGTCAGCCGCCCGGATACGCTCGTGCATCATCGAGAAGGCGAACCGGCGGCCCTCAGCGTTCAAGCCCCTGTTGCGGCGCGGTTCGATGAACAGCGCGCTTGCTTGCCTGTCGATGGCAAGAATCATGGGGAGCCAGAGAGTGACCTTCTGCCCCATACCCATCGACAGGGGCAAGAATTCATGCCGTCGCCCAAAGACCCGCCCAGAACGGGTGAAGTCGTGCAGGCCCAAGGCGACACGCCTGTTAAGGACGAACTCCTCATCCGACCGGCTGCGCTTGCGCAACTCGGCCTCGATCACAGCCCAAGGCGCCGGCTCGGCTGCGCCCAAGTCGAGATCGGGCTGGACGTTGAAGATGTCAGAGAAGCAGGCGCGAACCGGCTTGTAGGAGAAGGTCGAGAAACCGCCCTTCATTTGCTCCAAGCTCTTGCGCTTCATGTCATCGCGCTGAGGCGCGATGCGCGCAAGGTCAATGTCAGGCAAAAGGCGTGTCGTCATGAGGCGGATCTCCTGAACGAGGACTTATTCCGACCGAAACTTTATGATGACGGAATCGATCGATGATTACATCGTCCGGTATCCTCATTCCGAAAGCAACAGTTGTTCGCGCTTTGTCCACGACTGCCGACCATGGCGAATCTTTCGCGTGGGACAGATCGACCAGCCGCCCGGCCGGGAGGCTGCCGTATGAGTGCATGACACTTGTCACGAGTTGAAGGACTTCGGGGTCATTCGGCTTGGGCAAATCCCGCACCTTCCCTGTTAGCGGATCTTTCCCAACTGCGCGGTGAACGATGGGCGAAGACCCAGACGGCTTGAAGGCGCGATAGACCGCTGGATGGACAGGGCCATGCTGCCACGCCTCGAAGTAACCGGACACAAGGGGCCGCTTTGTCTTGATTAGGTGAATGCCGTGAGCGAAGTAGAGCAACTTTTGGAGGGCAAGGTTCGTGATCTTCCATTCCCACCGATCCGCCTCGTCGAGCATGAGGTTCGCGATTGCTCTCGGATCATATGGCCCGCTCATAACGTCGTTCCTGCCGGCCTAGAAGTTCTATATTTGTTCGATATCATGACGACATTTAGAGCCACTTGGCAACGGCTCAGAGCGGGCAGCGAACTTGGGGACTTGGTGCCGCGGAAGGGATTCGAACCCCCGACCCCATCATTACGAATGACGTGCTCTACCAGCTGAGCTACCGCGGCGATGGGGCGCCTCATAGCGCCGCGGGCCGGGCTTTGCAACCGCCCCGGCGGCCGGCCCGCCGTCACGCCAGCACGATGTCGAAGACATAGCGCGGCAGCAGGCCCTGTTCGAGCCGGGCGGTCAGCGCCGCGCGGGCGGCATCGTCCGGCAGCGCGCGATAGAGCCCGTCGCGGGCATTCATGGCCTCGCCGGGGAAATACATCTGCGTGACCAGCTCGCCGCGGCCGGCGCCCAGCACACGCACATGGATGTGCGGCGTGCGCGCGAAGCTGCCCGATCCGTAATGGCGCGGCCGGATCGTGCGGAACCGCCAGCGGCCGGCGGCGTCCGTGCGCACCGCGCCGAAGCCCTGGAAGTTCGGATCGGCGCCGCCGGAGAGGTCGCGCGGGTGGTGGTAGCGGCCGGCGGCATCGGCCTGCCAGATCTCCACCGTGGCGCCGGCCAGCGGGCCGGCGCGCAGGCCCAGCACCCGGCCCGTCACCTCGATCACCTCGCCCTCGGCCCGGCGCGGCCGGCCGGCGACCTGGGTCAGGTCCATGTCGCTGTCGGCCGGGCGGGCGAGCGGATAGTAGGGTCCGCGCGTCTGGCGCGGCGTCGCGGCCTCCTGGGCGACGAGCGGCCTCAGCCCGACGATCAGGGCGGGCGCCGCGATCAGCGCGCGGCGGGGCAGCAGCAGGCCGCCCGGTGCCGGCCCCGTCCTGTCCGCCCCGGCCATGGCCGCCCTCCCGTCAGTGGCCGTTGCGGGCGAGCCAGGCGCGCATCTCGGCGATCTCGCGCTCCTGTTCGCGGATGATGTCGGCCGCCCATTTGCGCACCTGCTCGTCGCGGCCATGGGCCAGCACCACCTTCGCCATGTCGATGGCGCCCTGATGATGGGGGATCATGCCGCGGACGAAATCGACATCGGCATTGCCGGTGAAGGCGATGTCCATGGCGCGGTGCATGCGCTCGTTGGCGGCGCGGAAGGCGGCCACCGCCGGGCTCTCGCGGCCGGCGGCCGGAGCGGTCGGGCCGCCATGGGCACCGTGCGCCCCATGGCTGCCGTGAGCGGGCGCTGCCTGCGCCATGCGCGGCGCGGACGGGCCCTCGTGATGGTGCGCGGCGGCCGGCAGGGCGGTCGCCGCCAGGAGCGCGGCGGCAAGAAGCGGGGTGCGGAGCAACATGCAGGTCTCCCGGGCAGATGGCACAGCGGAACGGATCGGGGGCGCTTCAGTCTGCGGCAGAGGGGCGGGCGGGTCCACTCGCGCGCCGCGCTCCTCACGCAGCTGTGTTGGAGCGCCGGCCGGCTCGGGGTAACGTGCCAGGCCTGTCCTGCGTAGGAGGGGCTCACGGAGGTCCGTCATGTTCCTGTTCCGCAAGAAGCTCGCCCTGCCCAGCCCTGCCGAGGCCCTGCCCGGCCGCGACCGGCCGATTCCCACGGCCGAGCGCCATGTCGTCAACGGCCGCCCGCTCAGGGGGCCGTTTCCCGAGGGCCACGAGACGATCCTCCTCGGCCTCGGCTGCTTCTGGGGCGCCGAGCGCAAGTTCTGGCAGCTGCCGGGCGTCTGGGTCACGGCGGTCGGCTATGCCGGTGGCTTCACCCCGAACCCGACCTACGAGGAGGTGTGCTCCGGCCTGACCGGCCACAACGAGGTGGTGCTGGTGGTCCACGATCCCGCGCAGGTCTCGACCGAGACGGTGCTGAAGACCTTCTGGGAGAGCCACGACCCGACCCAGGGCATGCGCCAGGGCAATGATGTCGGCACGCAATACCGCTCCGGCATCTACGTGACCACCGAGGCCCAGCGCGCCGCCGCCGAGGCCACCCGGGCCGCCTATGGCCGGGCGCTCGCCGCGCAGGGCTACGGGCCGATCACCACGGAGATCCGCGAGGCCCCGCCGTTCTACTATGCCGAGGACTATCACCAGCAATATCTCGCCCGGAACCCGGGGGGCTATTGCGGCCTCGGCGGGACGGGCGTCTCCTGCCCGATCGGCACCGGGGTCGCCGCATGACGCCGGTCGGCGAGGCGAAGGATCTGGCGCTGGCCGCTGCCGCCCATGCGCGCGCGGCCGGACGCCTGATCGCCTCCGGCCGCGACATGGTGCGCGCCGTTCACCTCGCGCGCCGGCACATCAAGCGCACGCGCAGCCTGCTGCGCGCGCTGGCGCCCCTCTCGCGCGAGGCGGTGGCGCGCGAGAACGGCTTCCTGCGCGCCTTTTCCCACCAGCTCGCGCCGCTGCGCGATGCCCATGCGCTGGAGGAGGCCGCCCGCCAGGTGGGACTGGCAGGCCATGGCGCAGCGGCCGCCGGCGCCGGCATCGACCTGCCGGCGCTCGGCAAGGCGCTGCAGAAGCAGGCGCGGGTGATCGCGCGGCTGGCGCCGGCCGAGGCCCCGAAACACTATCTCGCCATGGCGGTGGCCCGCGCCTACCGCCGGGCGCGCCGGGCCTATGCACGCTACCGGCTCGATCCGGCGGCCGAGCCCCTGCACGAGGCACGCAAGCGCATCAAGGACTGCCTGCATCTGGTCGAGGCGCTGGACGACCGCCGGCCGAAGGGTGCGCCGCCGAAACCGCGCCGGCTGGACGAGCTGGGCGAGCTGATGGGGGCGATCCGGGACCTCGACCTCCTGTCCCAGCGCCTGCACCGCAGGTCGGGCAGCCAGCCCAAGCTGATGCGCATCGCGGCCCGGCAGGCGCGGCTGGAGCGAGCCGTGGCGCGCGCCGGCGAGAAGGCCTTCCGGCCGCGGCCGTCGCAGGTCGAGAAGGCCTGGCGCGGCCCATGAGCGCCGCCGGGGCCCCGGCCGCGCCGGCGCGCTGGCGGCCGATGACGGCGGGCGACCTCGGCGCCGTCAGCCGCATCGCCGCGGCGGTGCATCCCCTGTTCCCCGAGGAGGATGCGGTCTTTGCCGAGCGGCTGGCGCTGGCCCCGGCCGGCTGCCTGGTGCTGGAGGCTCCCACCGGGCCGGTCGGCTATGCCATTGGCCATCCCTGGCTGAGGCGCGACTTTCCCCCGCTCGACACGCTGATCGGCGCGCTGCCGGCGGAGGCGGGCGCCTTCTACATCCACGATGTCGCCCTGCTGCCGCAGGCGCGCGGCACGGGCGCGGCCGGGGCCGTGGCGCGCCGGCTGATCGGCCTGGCCGCGGATCTCGGCCTCGGCGAACTGTCGCTGGTGGCGGTCAACGGCTCGGCGCCCTTCTGGTCCCGCCAGGGCTTTGCCGACGCCACCGATGCCGGCCTGCGGGCCCGCCTCGGCAGCTATGGCGCCGATGCCCTGTTCATGGTCCGGCCAGCCGGCTGACGCTGCGGCAGCCATACTGCGCTGCGGCATAGGCCCTTTCTCTACCGTGACAGGCGCGTGAAAGTCTGCATCATGCCGCGACTTTCGGGGCTGCCCCGCAGCGGTCCCGTCACGGGGGCTGTGCCGATGCGTTCCTTCACCCTCGCCGATCTCGAAGCGGTCGTGGCCGCGCGGGCGGCGGCCGATCCGGCGGCGAGCTACACGGCCAGCCTGCTCGCCAGGGGGCCGGTCCATTGTGCCCGCAAGTTCGGCGAGGAGGCGGTCGAGACCGTGATCGCCGCCGTCGAGGGCGATGCGCAGGCTCTGGTCGCCGAGAGCGCCGACCTGCTGTTCCACCTGCTCGTCACCTGGAAGGCGCGCGGCGTGACGCTGGCGGCCGTGCTCGCCGAGCTGGAGCGGCGCACCGGCCAGTCCGGCCATGCCGAGAAGGCGTCCCGCTCCGGGGGGGCCGCATGAACCAGCGCGTGGTCCTGCCCGGTCCGGCCCAAATCCTCGAGGAAGCCCTCATCAGCGAGGTCGACATGCCCACCATGACCGCCGCCCCCAACCCGGCTCCCGGCGCCGCGCCCGCCGACAATGGCGACGGGCCCTCGCCCTATCTGGTGTTCTCGCGGGCCGAATGGGCCGCCAAGCGCGCCGACACGCCGATGACGCTGACCCCGGAGGAGGTCACGCGGCTGCGCTCGTTCAACGACCAGCTGTCCATCGAGGAGGTCGAGGCCATCTACCTGCCGATCTCGCGCCTGCTGTCGTTCTATGTGGCGGCGCAGCAGCGCCTGTCCCGCGCCAGCCAGATGTTCCTCGGCGCCGAGGACGTGAAGATCCCCTTCATCATCGGCGTGGCCGGCTCGGTGGCGGTCGGCAAGTCGACCACCTCGCGCGTGCTCCAGGCGCTGCTTTCGCGCTGGTCCAACACGCCGAAGGTGGATCTCATCACCACCGACGGCTTCCTGCATCCCAATGCCTATCTCGAGCGCGAAGGCCTGATGAAGAAGAAGGGCTTTCCCGAGAGCTACGACACCAAGGCGCTGCTGCGCTTCCTCGCCGACGTGAAGGCCGGCAAGGGCAAGGTGCGCGCGCCGGTCTATTCGCACCTCGTCTATGACGTGGTGCCCGGCGAGACCGTGGAGGTGGACAGCCCGGACATCCTCATCGTCGAGGGGCTGAACGTGCTGCAGACCGGCCGGCCGCCGCGCGACGGCAAGGCCATTCCCTATGTCTCCGACTATTTCGACTTCTCGGTGTTCATCGACGCCGACGAGGACGTGCTGGAGGACTGGTACCTGCAGCGCTTCATGCGCCTGCGGCACACGGCCTTCCGCGATCCGCAGAGCTATTTCCGCCGCTATGCCGAGAAGAGCGACGTGGAGGCGACCAAGATTGCGCTGGCGCTGTGGTACGGCATCAACCTGGTCAATCTGCGCGACAACATCCTGCCGACGCGGCAGCGGGCCAAGCTGATCCTGAAGAAGGGCGCCGATCACCGGATCGAGACCGTCAGCCTCAGGCGGGTGTGAACCCGCCGGTGCCACCGGGCGGGCCGCGCGGCGGGCTGTCAGCCAGACCCTCGACCTCGGCCTCGCCACGTATGGGGAGGCGACGGCATCCGCGCCTCAATAGATACTGCATCCAGCTCTATGGCGACAACGTCGCCCCGATGGTGCGCGAGACGATGGCCTGGCGGCCGACCTACCTTGCCTATTGGCGATTTCGTGTTCTAA
>JBKBOA010000070.1:0-15490 GCA_046295035.1 Phreatobacter sp. | reverse complement strand
CGGAAGAAGGCGTCGGGCAGCTGCACCAGCATGCCGGCGCCGTCGCCGGCGCGCGGGTCGGCGCCGACCGCGCCACGATGTTCCAGATTGAGCAGGATCTGGATCGCGTCCTCGACGATCTTGTGCGACTTGCGGCCCTTCATGTCGGCGATGAAGCCGACACCGCAGGAATCCTTCTCGTTGCGCGGAT
This sequence comes from Phreatobacter sp., assembly GCA_046295035.1. Taxonomy (GTDB): domain Bacteria; phylum Pseudomonadota; class Alphaproteobacteria; order Rhizobiales; family Phreatobacteraceae; genus Phreatobacter. The sequence goes on along the minus strand of JBKBOA010000070.1, from coordinate 15,300 downwards.
CGTAGAGGCCTTGCGCCTGCGGCAAGCCAGGGTCGATAACGGCGCGCGTGCGGTTTTTGACGCGGGCGGGCAGGTTGGCTTTCGTGGCGCGATTCGCCCGCGCCCCGATCCCCCTCGCCAGTGCCGCATCGATCCGCTGCGTGCTCATTTCGACCTCGCTTCTGCGGCCTTAGGGCCGCGGTTGGGTGCCACCTTTCGTGACGCATCAAGCCGGCTGCGGCTTCGGACCTTTCCGATGCCGGCCGGCATGCAAGTTCAGGGCCTTGAGGGCCCTCCGACGCCTCCTCCGGGAGGTCTCGCTTGATAGGGCAGCGATGCTGACCTTTCTTGAGCCGTTATTTGACAGATTTCAAACACCGACACAAGCGCCAATCCACCTCCGCGGGCGCGGCGGGCAAAGTTTATTGCCGCAGGGCCGATCTGCCAGCCGCAATCCTAAAGGATGCGGCGGCGGAACGAAACGAAGTTGCGGCCGGCGCCGCCGTGGGCGGTCAGGGGGAAGTGCGCGCGGCTCCGGCGGCCGGCGCCGTCCCACCCGCGGGTGCGGCGGGCCGCGGCCAGCGGAAATCGTCTGCCCGGCCGGGCACCGGCGCTGGCGCGTCGCCGCGGATCAGCACCGCCTCGGCCGCCCCCGTGCGCGCGGGCGCGACCGTCTCGCCGGCAAGACGCCCCGGCTCCGTCCCCGCGCCCTCCCGTCCATCCGGGCGCGGGATCGCCGGATTGCCGGCCAGCGGCAGCACGGGGCCGGCGAGCGGTCGTGTCCGGGGCGGCTCGATGCCCTGCGGCTGGAGGCCGGGCACCGCCGCCTCGGGGACCGGCAGACCCGCCGGCGGCTCGAGCGGCGAGGCGGGCTCGATCCGGCCGACCAGATCGCGGCGCAGTTCCTGTTCCAGGAAGAGCGCCAGCTTGCGGGCGCCGGCCGCGGTGAAATGAATGCCGTCGGAGGTTCTCAGGCGGCGGGTCTGGCCGGCGAAATCCGGACCGAACTGCGTGTAGTTGCCCCGCTCGTCCACGAAGCCGTTCCAGACATCGATGAACGGGATGGCAAGCTTCTGCGCCCGTTCCCTGTAGATCTCGTTGAGCAGGACCATGTCGGCCGACACGCGCTGGCCGCGCAGGGGCGGCATGCCGACCCAGTACACCGGAACGCCGCGCGCCTTCATGGCCTGCATGGCAGATTCGACCCGCTGGCCATAGAGCTCGCGCCAGCGGTCGGAGCCGAACTCGGCGCTCTCCTCGCCCTGGCGGACCGGATGGCGGTCATGGGCTCCGACCATCATGACGATGAAGCTCACCTGCCGGTCCTCGGTCAGGATGCGGCGGATTTCGGCGGGCCAGTCATAGATCTCCGGCCGGGCAAGGCCGGAGCCGAGCCGGGTGCGATCCTTGACGCCGAGTTCCGGCACGTCCTCGAAGGCCTCCTGGATGCCGTGGGCCAGCCATTCGCCGAGATTGTCGCCCAGCACCAGGACGAAGGTGGTCGGTTGCGGGCGCGGCGGGCCGGCCTCGGCGGTGACCGGTGGGGCGTGCCGGGGCGGGCGGGTCGGCTCCGCCGCGCTCGGGGCACGGGTGGCCGGCCGGATGCTCTGGGGGATGCTGAAGATGCGCGGCCTCTGGTCGCGCGGTGCGAACAGGTGCGGAAAGCGATCGTCGGTATAGGCAGCCTGGGCGCGCACCGCGTCCACGGTGCCGCCCGGGGCGAGAATGGCCTGCAGGCTCAGGATCAGCAGCAGGCCGCGCAGCAAGGGTGTCGATCGCATCGGGCTCGGGTCGCGCTTGGGGCCCGCCCGTGGGTTGCGGCGCCCGGACCCCTCCTAGCATGGCGTGACCGGCGGATCACCGTCGCCGGTCAGCCGCCGCCGCGAAGGCGTCGCAGCACGGCAGAGGTCGCAAAGCCGTCGGCGGCCATGCCGGCACTGGCCTGGAAGCGCTGCAGCGCCTCGCGCGTGCCAGCTCCGAGCTTGCCATCAACGGTGCCGGTGTAGAACCCGACCTGCTGGAGCCGGCGCTGCAGTTCGAAGCGCTCCTCCTGCGACAGGGCGCGTTCGGCCGTCGGCCAGGGGCGGACGAAGCCGCCGAAACCGCGCAAGCGGTCGGCGAGGTGGCCAACCGCCATCGCGTAGTTCTCGGAATTGTTGTATTTCATGATGGTCCGGAAGTTCGGAAGCATCAGGAAGGCCGGGCCGCGCGCTCCGGCCGGCAAATGCAGGAAGGCCTGGTCGCTGCTCCGCGGGAACGGACGGCCGCCGACCCGGGCAATGCCGCGACGCTGCCATTCGGCAATCGTCAGGGGCCGGTCGCGACCGGCGAGGCGGAAATCAAAGCCCTGCGGCACGATCACCTCGTAGCCCCAGCCCTCGCCCGGCCTCCAGCCCTCCAGCCTCAGGAGGTTGCCGGTCGACATGATGGCGTCGGCGGGCGAGTTCAACAGGTCGATGCGTGCACTGCCGCCGGCCGACCGGGCGGCGCGCAGGAAGGTTGATGGCATGAACTGGGTATGGCCAAAGGCGCCGGCCCAGGAGCCGACGAAACGTTCGGGGGTGACGTGACCGGCTCCCACGATCTGAAGGGCCGCGATGTATTCGCCACGGAAGAAGTCCTGCCGACGGCCATGGCAGGCGAGCGTGGCCGTCGCGCGGATGACGCTGGACGTGCCCTTGGCGCGCCCGTAGCTGGTCTCCATGCCCCAGATGGCGGCGATCACGTGGCGGTCCACGCCGGTCTCCCGCTCGGCGCGCTCGAAGGCGGCACGATGCGACTGCAGCATGCGCCGCCCCTCGGCGACACGCGCGGCGGTCACCGCGCCGTTGATGTATTCCCATGGCTGCCGGGTGAACTCGGGCTGGTGGTCGAGCAGCCGCAGCAGGCCGGTATTGGGCGTCAGGCCAGCGCTGGCCTGCCGGACGACGTCGGGGCTGACGCCGCGCCGCAGCGCTTCGGCATTCAGTCCGGCAAGGCAGGCGGAAAAGCCGTCCTGCGCGCGGGCGGGCAGGCCTGCGGTCAGGGCGAGGCCTCCCGCCAGGACGGCCGCCAGCGCCGTGCGACGATGTCCGCTGCGATCCATGCCGGGCCTCCGCTGCTTGAGGGCTCGTCGAACGCCAAGTGGAACACCGTCCATGGTGAACGAAGATTTAAGGCGGCTCAACCGCGCCTGCGGTCCGGCGGATCAGCCGCGGCCGGGCATGAGCGCATAGCCACCCGGTCCCCGCACCATGAAGTGCACGAGGCCGCCGAGAATGGCGACGTTCTTCAGCAGCGGCCCGACATGGCCGGGCGCGATATGGATCGACAGCGTGATCGGCACCAGCGTGACGAAAAGGGCGAGTGCTGCCAGACGTGTCAGCACGCCGAGCGCCAGCAGGGCGCCGGCCACGACGAACACGGCTCCGCTCAGCCAGAGCAGCATCAGCGGATCGCCGATCGCCTTCACCACCGCGACCCAGGGCGATTCCTCGATCCGCTGGAGCATCTCGCCGCTGCGGACGAAATGACCGAGGCCGCCAACCACGAAGATCGGCGCGAAGGCGATCCGGAAGATCAGGTCGGACAGCCGGCCATGGCGGTCCGTGCGGTCCGCGACCGCGGGGGAGGCGAGGGATGCGGGGGTCATGCGCGGGCTCCGTGAGGGCGCGCGGCGGATGGCGCGCCAGGACCGCAAACATATTCCATCAAGCGAATATGTAAATTGCGATGGTCAGCCCCGCCTGAGGCGCAGCAGGAAGTCTCGATCGGCATTGCCGGTCGGCTCCATGCCGAACCGGCCCTGCATGGTGCGGATGGCGGCGCGCGACTTGTCGCCGAGGATGCCGTCGACATCGCCCAGATCGAAGCCGAGGGCGTTGAGGCGCCGCTGGATCTCCTCGCGGTCGGCATGGGTCAGGCCGCCCTCGCCGGGCGGCCAGGGCTTGGAGAAGCGCTCGCCGCCGGTGATGCGATCGGCCAGGTGTCCGACCGCCAGCGCATAGGAATCGGCATTGTTGTAGCGCTTGATCACATTGAAATTGCTGGTGATGAGCAGGTGCGGTCCGCTCTCGCCGGCCGGCTTCCACAGGGTCGCCGGCCCGCTGCCGGCCAGGCGTCCGCTGCCGATCCGGCGCACGCCGGCGGCGGCCCAGGCATCGAAGGTGCGGCGCTGGGTGCGGCCGCCGTCGATCCCCGGCGCGTGGACCTCGAAGCCCCAGGGCAGGCCGGGGGTCCAACCGTTGCGGCGCAGGTAGTTGGCGGCCGAGCCCATGGCGTCCGGGATCGAGGTCCAGATGTCCCGCCGCCCATCGCCGGTGAAATCGACGGCAAAGGCATGGAAACTGGTCGGCATGAACTGGACATGGCCCATGGCGCCGGCCCAGGAGCCGATCATGTTCTGCGGGGTGGTGTCGCCGGCCTGGAGGATGCGCAGGGCGGCGATCAGCTCGCGTCGGAAGAAGTCGGCGCGCCGGCCGGCATGGGCCAGCGTCGCCATGGCCTGGATGACGTAATGCTCGCCGCGCGAGGTGCCGTAGGAGGTCTCGTTGCCCCAGATGGAGCAGACCACCTCGCCCGGAACGCCAAAGCGCCGCTCGACCGCGGCGAAGGTGGCCCGGTGCTCGGCAAGGCTCGCCCGGCCATTGGTCACCCGCTTGTTGGAGGTGCGCACGTCGACATAGTCGCCGAGCGTGCGGCGAAACTCCGGCTGGCGCAGCGACAGTTCGATCACCCGCGGATTGGGCTGCACGCCGGCGAAGGCGCGGTCGAACACTGCCCGCGAGACGCCGGCCGAGGAGGCCGCCGGCCAGAGGGTCGCCACGAAGCCGGCGAAGCTCTGGGCCTCGGCCGGGCGGATCAGCAGGGCGGGTGCGGCAAGGCTGGCGGCGCCGGCGATGGCGGCTCGGCGTGACAGATCTGTCATGGGACCTCTGCAGCAGCTTGCGGTTGCGGGACGACCGATCCTGATTCGGACAGAAAGATAGCGTGGATATGGCGGGACGGCATGCCGGCCCGGCGATGGTCGCCTTTCCTTCTCCCGATTTCGCGACTATCTGGATGGTGTCGTCTCGCGTGCGTGCGCGCGCAGGACACTCCGACCCGTTCCAGCTATCCTGCCGGACCGAATCGCACGGCCAGCCGGGCCCCGGCCGGCCGTTCCCTGCCCGATGGAGAGACCCAGGCTCATGGCCGAACCCGCCCGCAAGGATGCCCCCGAGGCCGAATACGGCGCTGACAGCATCAAGGTGCTCAAGGGGCTCGATGCTGTGCGCAAGCGCCCCGGCATGTATATCGGCGACACCGACGACGGGTCCGGCCTGCACCACATGGTCTATGAGGTGGTGGACAATGCCATTGACGAGGCCCTGGCCGGCCACGCCACGGAAGTGACGGTCACGCTGAACGGCGACGGCTCGGTGACCGTCACCGACAATGGCCGCGGCATCCCCACCGACATGCACCCGACCGAGGGCGTCTCGGCCGCCGAGGTCATCATGACCCAGCTGCATGCCGGGGGTAAGTTCGACCAGAATTCGTACAAGGTCTCCGGCGGCCTGCACGGTGTCGGCGTCTCGGTGGTCAATGCCCTGTCGTCGTGGCTGAAGCTGTCGATCTGGCGCGGCGGCAAGCACCATGCCATGGAGTTTCGCCATGGTGATCCGGTGGCCCCCCTGGCGGTTGTCGGCGATGCGGGGGGCAAGCGCGGCACGGAGGTCACGTTCCTGCCATCGACCGAGACCTTCACCATGGTCGAGTTCGATTTCCCCACCCTGGAGCACCGGCTGCGCGAACTCGCCTTCCTCAATTCCGGCGTGCGCATCGTGCTGACCGACGCGCGCCACGCCGAGGAGAAGCGCGTCGAGCTGTTCTACGAGGGCGGCGTCGAGGCCTTCGTGCGCTATCTCGACCGCAACAAGACCGCGCTGGTGCCGACGCCGATCGTCCTCAGGTCCGAGCGCGACGGCATCGGCGTGGAGGTGGCGCTCTGGTGGAACGACAGCTACCACGAGAACGTGCTGTGCTTCACCAACAACATCCCCCAGCGGGATGGCGGCACGCATCTGGCCGGGTTCCGCGGCGCGCTGACCCGCCAGGTCACCGGCTATGCCGATTCCTCCGGCATCTCGAGGAAGGAGAAGGTGGATCTGACCGGCGACGATTGCCGCGAGGGCCTGACGGCCGTGGTTTCCGTCAAGGTGCCGGATCCGAAGTTCTCGTCCCAGACCAAGGACAAGCTGGTCTCCTCCGAGGTCCGCCCCGTGGTGGAGAGCATCGTCAACGAGGGGCTTGGCACCTGGTTCGAGGAACACCCGGCCGAGGCCAAGGCCATCGTGCAGAAGGTGGTGGAAGCTGCGGCCGCCCGCGAGGCGGCGCGCAAGGCGCGCGAACTTACCCGCCGCAAGACGGCGCTCGATGTCGCTTCGCTGCCGGGCAAGCTCGCCGACTGCCAGGAGCGTGATCCGGCCAAGTCCGAACTGTTCATCGTCGAGGGTGATTCCGCCGGCGGCTCGGCCAAGCAGGGGCGCGACCGTGCCTTCCAGGCCGTGCTGCCGCTCAGGGGCAAGATCCTGAACGTCGAGCGGGCACGCTTCGACAAGATGCTGTCATCGGAGATGATCGGCACGCTGATCACCGCGCTCGGCACGGGCATCGGGCGCGAGGAGTTCAACATCGACAAGCTGCGCTACCACAAGATCATCCTGATGACCGATGCCGACGTCGACGGCTCGCACATCCGCACGCTGCTGCTGACCTTCTTCTTCCGGCAGATGCCGGAGATCATCGAGCGTGGCCACGTCTTCATCGCCCAGCCGCCGCTCTACAAGGTCTCGCGCGGCAAGAGCGAGACCTACATCAAGAACGAGCGGGCGCTCGACGACTACCTGATCCAGGCCGGGCTGGAGGACAGCCTGCTGGTGCTCGGCTCCGGCGAGATCTGCGCCGGCCAGGATCTCGCCGCCATCGTGGAGGAGGCGCGCCAGGTGAAGAACCTGATCGGCGCCGTGCACTCCCGCTACAACCCGGTCGTGGTCGAGCAGGCGGCCATTGCCGGCGCGCTGAACGCCGAGATCGCCAGGGATCCGGCACGGGCGGGAGAGCTGGCAGCCGTCATTGCCGCCCGTCTCGACGCCATTGCCGACGAGATCGAGCGCGGCTGGCAGGGCACGTTCGATGGCGAGCGCTATGTCTTCGCCCGCACGGTGCGCGGCGTGAAGGAGGTGGCCATGCTCGACGGGGCGCTGATCGCCTCGCTGGAGGCGCGCAAGCTGGAAGAGCACGCTGCCCGCCTCGGTGCCGTTTATGACCGCCCGGCCATGTTCCGGCGCAAGAGCGGGGAGACCGTCGTCACCGGCCCGGTCTCGCTGTTCGAGACGGTGCGCGAGGCGGGCGCCAGCGGCGTCAAGCTGCAGCGCTACAAGGGGCTTGGCGAGATGAATGCCGAGCAGCTCTGGGAGACCACCCTGGACCGCAACGCCCGCTCGCTCCTGCAGGTGAAGATCAAGGAGGTGGACGAGGCCGACGACATCTTCGTCAAGCTGATGGGCGATGTGGTCGAGCCGCGGCGCGAGTTCATCCAGGAAAATGCGCTGAGCGCCACCGTGGATGCCTGATTCCGGCCGGACCCTGCCCGTTGGTCCGGCTTGCCTGTCCGGTCTGCGCCGGCTATCGGCGCAGGAGCGATGATGCCTGCGGAAGGACGCCATGACCGGGACGCAAGCATGAGCGGCAGCGCAGCCGGGTCAGCGCCGCCCTTGGCGCGGGCCGATTTCGGCCGGGTATCGGTCGTTTTCGGCGAGAAGAACGGCAAGTATCCCGACGGCAACCAAGTGATCGTCGCCGGTACCGACAGGCGCGCGGTGTTCGACACGCCGGTGTCGGCCAACCGCATCGGGCCGGACTTCGACACGGCCGATCTCGTCATCCTCGGCCATGTCCACGAGGACCACATGGCCGGGCTGCATCGCCTGCCGCATGCGCCCGTTCACGTGCCTGAGGCCGATCTTGCCGCCGCGCGGAGCTGGGAGGGGCTGGCTGCCGCCTATGGCACGCGCGAGGACCGCCTGCCGGAGATGCTGGAATCGTTCCGCCGCGACTTCTTCTATGCGCCGCGCCCGGACGCCATCGGCTATGGCGACGGTGCCAGCTGGGATCTCGGCCGGACGCGCGTGACTGCCGTCCACATGCCGGGACACACGGCAGGCCATTCGGTGCTGCTGGTCGAGCCGGAGGGCGTTGCCTTCCTCGGCGACATCGACCTGTCGGGCTTCGGACCCTATTACGGCGATGCCTCCTCCAGCCTTGCCGATTTCCGCCGCACGCTGGCGCGGGTGCCGGACCTTCCCGCAAAGGTCTGGATCACCTTCCACCATCGCGGTGTCTATGCCGACCGCGAGCCGTTCGTCCGCGACCTCGCCGCCTATGCCGCGAAGCTGGACGAGCGCTCCGACAGGCTCCTCGCCATGCTCGGCGACCGGCCGAAATCGCTCGCCGACCTGGTCGCCGAGCGGCTGCTCTATCCGCCGGGCCATGATGCGCCCTGGATCGACGATGTCGAGGCGCTGACCATCCGCCGGCACCTCGACGAGCTTCTGGCCGCCGGACGGGCGCGCGAGGACGGTGCGGGTCTCTACCGGCGGGTCTGACCGGCGCCTCTCGGCTCTCGCCTTTCGCCGGCCGCCGGGCCATGATCCCGCCGATCCGCCCGGCGCGAGGCGGTGCCAGAGGCCGAAGCGCCTCCCGGGAGGACACTCATGCTCAAGACGACCATTGCAGGCTCGCTGCCGAAACCCGGCTGGCTGGCCGAGCCGGAACGGCTGTGGGCACCATGGCGGCTGGAGGGCGCCGCGCTCGAGGAAGGCAAGCTCGACGCCACCGTGCTGGCGGTGAAGCTCCAGGAGGACGCCGGCATCGACATCGTCGGCGACGGCGAACAGGCGCGGGTCCATTTCGTCCACGGTTTCCTCGCCAATCTCGACGGCATCGACTTCGAGAAGAAGACGATCATGGGTATCCGCAACAACCGCTATGATGCCGAGGTGCCGACCGTCACCGGGCCGATCCGCCGCAAGGGCTCCGTCCATGACCGCGAGGCCAAGGCTGCCCGGGCCCATACCGGCCGCAAGCTGAAGTTCACCCTCCCCGGGCCGATGACCATCGTCGACACCATTGCCGACGAGCACTATGGCCGGCGCGAGGATCTGGCCATGGCCTTCGCCGCGGTGCTCAACGAGGAGGCGCGCGAGCTGGAGGCTGCCGGCATCGACGTGATCCAGTTCGACGAGCCCGCCTTCAACGTTTACATGCCGCAGGTGCGCGAATGGGGCATGGCGACGCTGGAACGCGCCGCCGAGGGGCTGACCTGCACCACCGCTGTGCACATCTGCTACGGCTACGGCATCAAGGCCAATATCGACTGGAAGGCGACGCTCGGCGGCCAATGGCGGCAGTACGAGGAAACCTTCCCGGTCCTTGCCGCCTCGACGATCGACCAGGTCAGCCTGGAATGCGCCAATTCGAAGGTGCCGATCGACCTGATCCGCCTGCTCGAGGGCAAGGACGTGCTGGTTGGCTGCATCGATGTCGCTTCCGACACGGTCGAGACACCGCAACAGGTGGCTGCCACCATCCGCGAGGCGATGAGGTTCGTTGCGCCGGAAAAGCTCTATCCCTGCACCAATTGCGGCATGGCGCCGATGCGGCGGGCAACGGCCTATGCCAAGCTTGCGGCGCTCTCGGCCGGGGCACGTCTGGTCTGTGAGGAACTCGGCAAGGAGACGGTCGGCTGATGATCTATGAACTGCGCATCTACACATGCCTGCCCGGACGCCTGCCGAAGCTGCTCAAGCGATTCAGCGATCACACGCTGGGGCTGTGGGAGCGTCATGGCATCCGGCAGGCCGGATTCTGGACGACGGCCATCGGCCCGTCCAGCAACGACCTGACCTACATGCTGGCCTGGGAGAGCATGGCCGAGCGCGAGCAGAAGTGGGGGTCCTTCATGGCCGATCCGGACTGGATCGCGGCGCGCAATGACAGCGAGAGGGACGGCCCGATCATCGCCAATGTCGCGAGCTCGTTCCTGACACCGACAGCCTTCTCCGCGGTGAAATAGGCCATCTGCGCGCTGCCTCAGGCACCGCGTCCGAGCACGATGGGCTGGCCATGAGGCGTTGCCTCGGCGGCCGCATGCCAGGCCTCGGTCGTCGCCTCGATGGCAGCGCGATCGGTGACGCCCTTTTCCACCATCAGCCGCTCGAGCGCCTTCAGCCAGTGGCGATAATAGGTCTCCCCGGTATCGGGGTCGCCGGCCGCCTGGGCGGCCCGGATCTCGCTCGCCAGGGTCTCGGCCCATTCAGGCCAGGTGAAAAGACCCTTGCCGTGCAGCGTCACGGCGAGCGCGAAGGCATGGGCCTCCCAGGGCTCGCGGAACACCGGGCCTTCCGCATCGCAGGGAAGGGCGGGCAGGGCGGCGAGATCGGGCAGGGCGGCGGCGGTCATGGGGGCAGTGGTCATGGGGCCGGCTCCAGATAGCTGTCCCAGGCATCCACCGAGACGGAGACGGTCGGATCGGTCCCGGGACCGAACAGGTCGGTCGCGTCGAAGCGGACCGTGTAGAGCCACTGGGGCTGCTCGCCGAGGCCCGCGGCGCTGGTATCGGCGAAGACATGGACGCCGTGACGGTGCGTCACGGTGCCGGTCTTGCCCTGCGCGTATCGCGGCAGGCGGGTATGGCCCATCGGCACGGCAATCGTCCGCGTCACCACCCGGTCGCCGACCGCAAACCGCGCCGGAACATTGCCCGGCCGCTCCGTCGGGCCGCCGCGGGCGAGCACGGCGGCCACATCCGCGGCCATGAGCTTGCGCGGCAGCGCCTTGGGCGGATCAACGGCATGGCCAGCGGCAAGATCGGCCGCTGTCACCAGTCCGCGCTCGAGCATCAGCCGTTCCAGGCCCTCGGTCCAGATCTTGTAGTAGCTCATGCCGAGATAGCCCGGCGTCTGCTCGCGGGCGGCGCGCGACTGGTCGATGGTCCATGAGCCGGTGGCGCCCATGGCAAGCGTGAGGGCCAGAGCACGCCTTTCCCAGTCGGCATGGAACCAGGGCTCGTCCTTCTCCGGAACCACCGGGCCGAAGCCGGCGCGGCCGCCGAGATCGGCATGGGTCACATAGGTCATGCCGCAGCCTCCGCCGGCAGGGCGAGGCCCGTGCCGATCATGGAATCGCGCGTGACGAGGCGGGCAAGACGCTCCTCGTCCCAGCCCTCGGTCCCGGCGGGCCGCTCGGGGATGACCAGATAGCGGACCTCGGCGGTCGAATCCCAGACCTTGATCTGCCGGTTGTCGGGAAGCGACACGCCGAAATCGGCCAGCACGCCGCGGGGGTCGCGCACGGCCTTCGCCCGATAGGGTGCCGACTTGTACCAGACCGGCGGCAGGCCCAGCACCGGCCACGGGTAGCAGGAGCACAGCGTGCAGACGACCATGTTGTGGATGTCGGGCGTGTTCTCCACCGCCACCATGTGCTCGCCCTGCCGGCCCGTATAGCCGAGCTCGGCGATGGCGGCCGTGGCATCGGCCATCAGCCGCTCCCGATAGGCCGGATCGACCCAGGCCCGGGCAACGACACGCGCGCCATTGTGCGGGCCGACCTTCGTCTCGTAGGTCTCGATCAGCAGGTCGAGGGCCGCCGGATCGACATAGCCCTTCTCGGTCAGGATGGTTTCCAGCGCCCGCACGCGGGCATCCATCTCCGACAGCTCCGAATGATCGTGATGATGGTCGCGGTCGTGCGCGTGGTCGTGGTGATCGTGGTGATCGGGCATGGCGGTGCGGCTCCCCCGGCGGGCGAGACGCTAGCCCGGCCGTTGACCGGAGGAAAGCCGGTTGCGGGCCATGGCGGCGTCCTTGCAACGACAAGGGCCGCACCTTGCGAGGGTGCGGCCCGCGTGCATGGCAGACTGGCGGCGCTTCTCGCCGGCCCTACGCCTTGGCCGTCTTGGCCAGTTCCTCGGCGCGCAGATCCTTGCGCAGGATCTTGCCGACATTGGTCTTGGGCAGTTCGGTGCGGAACTCGACATATTTCGGCACCTTGTAGGCGGTGAGATGCTCGCGACAGAAGTCGCGCAGCTGGTCGGCCGTCGGTGTCGTGCCCGGCCGCGGCACCACGAAGGCCTTGACCGCCTCGCCAGCCGCTCCGTCCGGCACGCCGATGACCGCGACCTCGAGCACGGCCGGGTGCTTGGCCAGCGTGTCCTCCACCTCGTTGGGGAAGACATTGAAGCCGGAGACCAGCACCATGTCCTTCTTGCGGTCGACGATGCGGAAGAAGCCGTCCGCGTCCTGGGTTGCGATGTCGCCCGTGTAGAGCCAGCCGTCGCGAATGGTCTTGGCGGTTTCCTCCGGCTTCTTCCAGTAGCCGGCCATGATCTGGGGGCCGCGCGCGATCAATTCGCCGGGCGTGCCCAGCGGCACCTCGTTGCCCTCGTCGTCCACGCACTTGATGTCAGTGGAGGGCACCGGAATGCCGATCGTGCCCTCGCGGACATTGCCGAAGGGGTTGAATGACAGGACCGGCGAGGATTCGGTCAGACCATAGCCCTCGATCACGGGCGTGCCGGTCACCTCCTGCCAGCGCCTGGCGACCGCCTCCTGCAGCGCCATGCCGCCAGCCGAGGCGGTCTTCAGCGTCTTCGGCGGATTGTCGCGGAACCAGGGCTCGTTGTTGAGCCCGTTGAACAGCGTGTTGACCCCGGTCAGCGTCGTGATCGGATATTTCTCGAAGGCCTTCCTCAGGTTGGTGAGTGGCCGCGGATTGGGGATCAGCACGTTGTGCGCGCCGAGATACCAGAAGCCGAGCATGTTCACGGTGAAGGCGAAGATGTGATAGAGCGGCAGCGCCGTCAGGATGGTCTCGTTGCCCTTTTCGAGGTTGGAGGCAACCATCTCCAGCGACTGGGCCATGTTCATGATCAGGTTGCCATGGGTCAGCATGGCTCCCTTCGAGACGCCCGTCGTGCCGCCGGTATATTGCAGCACGGCCAGCGTATCGAGGCCGACGCCATCGGCATAGGCGGCGATCTTCGAGGTGTCCTTCAGCGCCTCGCCGGAGGCCAGTGCGGCCTGGAAGGTGGTGTGCGGCACCGGCACCGGCTTGACCGACTTGTCCTTGTACTTCTGAACCAGGCCCACCAGCGTGGCCTGCAGCCAGGGCATGAACTCGGTGATGCGGAGGACGCAGACCTTCGGAACCTTGTGAATGGCAAAGGCGGCCGGCAGCTTGTCGGCGAACATGTCGATGACCACCAGGAGGTCCGGTTCGCCGTCGGCGAAGACCTTGCCCATCTCGTCGGCCGTGTAGAGCGGGTTGATGTTGATGAGCACGCAGCCGGCCTTGAACACGCCATAGGCGACAATCGGGAAGGCCAGGGCGTTCGGCGTCTGCAGCGCGACGCGAGCGCCCGGCTTCAGCTTCAGATCCTCGCGCAGATAGGCGGCGAAGGCGTCCGACCAGCGGTCAACCTCGGCATAGGTCAGGCTGCCCCCCATGCCATTGGGCAGACACAGCGAGAAGGCCGTCTTGTCCGCATAGGTGCGGGCGATGGACCGGATCATCGCCGCCAGGTTGGGATGGGGAGCCTCGTCGATCGTATGGCGCACGCCGACGGGATAGAACTTGGTCCAGGGCCGGCTGGGGGTGGCAGTTGCGGTGCTCATGCAGTCCTCCCGTGCAGTATTGTGGCTATCCAGCCCGAAATGACGGGTCTCGGCAAGCGAGGCGCCCTGTGCCCGTCAGCATGGATGGTCTCTAGCGCAGTTTGCCGGCCGCGCGCAGCACGAAGCCGATGACCTCGGCCACCGCGCGATAGAGGTCCTCGGGAATCTCCTCGTCCAGGGCGACCCCGGCCAGGGCCTCCGCCAGCAGCGGATTGCCCTCGATGGCCACGCCATGGGCGCGCGCCGTCTCGACGATCTTCGCGGCCACCGCCCCGCGGCCGGAGGCCGTCACCCGCGGGGCATGGTCGCGGCCGTGCTCGTATTCGAGCGCGACGGCGAGGTTGGGGGGCGGGTCGGTCTCGCCGGTCATGACAGGCGGTCCAGGCGCGGCGAGGGGGAGGGCCGCACCGGGTCGGCCGGCCGGCCCGCGGTGATGGTCAGATCGTCGATGGCAAAGGCGGAGGCCTCCAGCGCGTCCGACAGGACGGCGCGGGCCGCCGCCAGGCGGTCGGCTGTGCCGTCGCGCTCGGCCCACAGCTGGACGGCGACATGGCCGGCCTGCCACCTCACCGCGGCATGGACGGGCCCGAGCGGCTCGGCATCCATCGAAAAGCGCAGGGTCCAGCTGCGACCCGCCGGTGCGGTCCGTCGGTCCGAATGGCCCTCGGACTCGTCGCGAATGACCATCATCTGCATGACGGCCGTCTCGGCCCCGAGGCGCAGCGGCACCTCGACCATCGTCTGGAGCGGCGCATCCGGCCGCCCGGCATCGGCGCCACCCGGCAGCGAGGCCGCCTGAAGGAGCAGGATCCGGGCAAGGGCCGATTCGGTCCGGTCAGCCAGGATCAGGGCCACCTCCGACGGCGTGGCCGCCGCGCCGATCGTCGATGCCGCCGGCCTCTGGCCCTCGGGCAGGCTGCCCCGCAGCGGTGGTCGGGCATGAAGCGCGGGCCGCACGGCAGCCTGTGGATCACCTGCATCTGCGGCCGTGCTTGCGGGAAGGCTCGCGCGCCAGTCGGCGAGCGCCTCGCGCAGGCCGGCCAGGGCCGCCTTGAGGTCGGCCGGAAGGGGCGCGCCGGGCGGCAGGGCCGCAAGGCGTGCCTCCAGAAAGGTGCCGGAGCCAGCCACTGCGCGGGCGAGGGCCTGCGGCGCGGCCGCGGCCTCCGCCGGCAGGCGGAAGCCGAGAACCGCAGCCATGGCCCGCAGCACCGGTTCCGGCATGGCGCGCAGCGCTGCCGGGGCCCGGCCCTCGGCGACGGCGGCCAGATCGGCAAACAGCGGGGCGAGGCTCTCCTGCCGGCCGGCCGCCTGCCGGACAGCAGCGTTCAGGGCCAGTTTCGGCGCGCTGTCCGGCCGATCGCTGCTCTCCGCCGTTCCGGCAGGACGGCCCGCTGCCGCGGCGCCGCGGGCCGCCACGGCGATCCGGGCGCCGTCCATCTGGGTGTGCAGCGTGCCGACATCCCGGGCCGCCAGGGCCACGAGTGCGGCAACGGCGCCGGCCGCGCCGGCAGCCGGCAGGGGCGCCGGGGCCGAGGGGGCCGACGCGTTCTGTCCGTCCGCATGCGGCGGATCGCGCAGCATCCCGGCAGGCAGCAATGGCGCGGCTCCTGCGGCGGGCGCCCCG
>JBKBOA010000069.1:3102-17466 GCA_046295035.1 Phreatobacter sp. | reverse complement strand
CGTTGCCATGACGGTCAACCTGATCGTGCCGATCGCCATGGAGGAGAAGCTGCGCTTCGCCATCCGCGAGGGCGGCCGCACCGTCGGCGCCGGCGTCGTCGCCTCCATCATCGAGTGATTGAACGGAGGGCCGCGAAGCCCTATCTTCGCGTCCATCCCGAAGGGGTATAGCTCAGCTGGTAGAGCGGCGGTCTCCAAAACCGCAGGTCGCGGGTTCGAACCCTGCTGCCCCTGCCATTTTCCCGAAGGCCCGGTGCGATGCGCCGGGCCTTTGTCATGACCGGTCCGCTGCCGCGAGCCGCGCCGCCGGCGCCGTTCCTTGACGGGCCGTCCCGTTTCGGGTAGCAGACCCCACTCCCAGCCGGCCCGGTGACGGACATCCGGAGGGACGCGCTTCCAATTCACGGGCCGACGCGCCGGCTTTCGCCACCGATAGGCGGGAGCGGTGTCCGGCCCTGTCCGGATTCTCCAGATGGCCAAGACGAACCCGTTCGAGTTCATGCAGCAGGTGCGCCAGGAGGCCAACAAGGTCACCTGGCCGAGCCGCAAGGAAGTCGGCATCTCCACACTCATGGTGGTGATCTTCATGGTGGTCGCCGGCATCTTCTTCTTCGTCACCGACACGGTGATCCGCTGGGGCATCCAGTTCCTGCTCTCCCTCGGAACCTGACGGAGCGCCCCATGGCCATGCAGTGGTACGTCGTTCACGCCTATTCCAACTTCGAGAACAAGGTCGCCGAGGCGATTCGCGAGGGCGCCGCCCAGCGCGGGCTGTCGCACCTGTTCGGGGACATCCTGGTGCCGAAGGAGCGCGTCACCGAGGTGCGCCGCGGCCGCAAGGTGGACACCGAGCGCAAGTTCTTCCCCGGCTACGTGCTGGTGAAGATGGAAATGACCGATCAGGCCTACCACCTGATCAAGAACACGCCGAAGGTCACCGGCTTCCTCGGCGCCGACAAGTCCAAGCCGCTGCCGATCCCGGAGGCCGAGGCCCTGCGCATCGCCCAGCAGGTGCAGGAGGGCGTGGAGCGTCCCAAGACCACGATCTCCTTCGAGGTCGGCGAGAAGGTGCGCGTCAACGACGGTCCCTTCGCCTCCTTCGAGGGCTTCGTCGAGGAGGTCGACGAGGGCCGCTCGCGCGTCAAGGTGGCGGTGTCGATCTTCGGCCGGCCGACGCCGGTCGAACTGGAATTCGGTCAGGTCGACAAGCTCTGACCGTGGCGGCGGGCCTGCCCGCCGCATGCATGCCGGCTGCCGCTTGCGGCACCGGTCCGGCCGTCCCGGCAAGGGGCTGCCGTTCACCCGTGGGAGGCGAGGGGAGGCGGTTCGCCATCCTTCCCGAACCCGACCACGACCCGCAATCCGGCGGTGCCGTCAGGGTGCCGCCAGGAGGATCGTCATGGCGAAGAAAGTCGTCGGATATATCAAGCTGCAGGTGCCGGCCGGGGCTGCGAACCCCGCCCCGCCCATCGGCCCCGCCCTCGGCCAGCGTGGCCTGAACATCATGGAGTTCTGCAAGGCCTTCAACGCGAAGACCCAGCAGATGGAAAAGGGGATGCCGATCCCCGTCATCATCACCGCCTACCAGGACCGCTCCTTCACCTTCGAGATGAAGCAGCCGCCGGTATCCTACTGGCTGAAGAAGGCGGCCAAGCTCGACAAGGGCTCCCAGACCCCCGGCCGCGGCACGATCGGCAAGGTGACGCGCGCCCAGATCGCCGAGATCGCCAAGGTCAAGATGGTCGACATGAACTGCGACACGGTCGAGGCCGCATCCGCGATGATCGAAGGTTCGGCCCGGTCCATGGGCCTCGAGGTGGTGGGGTAAGCCATGAGCGGCAAGCGTTATCGTAAGGCCCTCGAGGGCATCGACACCAACCGGGCCTATCCGATCGACGAGGCCATCAAGCTGGTCAAGGACCGCGCGACGGCCAAGTTCGACGAGACGGTCGAGATCGCCATGAACCTCGGCGTCGATCCCCGTCACGCCGACCAGATGGTGCGCGGCGTCTGCAATCTGCCGAACGGCTCGGGTCGCACCCTGCGCGTGGCGGTCTTTGCGCGGGGCGCCAAGGCCGACGAGGCGAGGGCCGCCGGTGCCGACATCGTCGGCGCGGAGGATCTGCTGGAGACCGTGCAGGGCGGCAAGATCGAGTTCGACCGCTGCATCGCCACGCCGGACATGATGGGTCTGGTCGGTCGCCTCGGCAAGGTCCTGGGCCCGCGCGGCCTGATGCCGAACCCCAAGGTCGGCACGGTGACCATGGACGTGAAGGGCGCCGTCGCCGCCTCCAAGGGCGGCGCGGTGGAGTTCCGCGTCGAGAAGGCCGGCATCGTCCACTCGGCGGTGGGCAAGGTCTCCTTCGACCAGGGCAAGCTGGTGGAGAACATCAAGGCCTTCGCCGATGCGGTCGTGAAGGCCAAGCCGCCCGGCGCCAAGGGCACCTATGTCCAGAAGATCGCCATCTCCTCGACCATGGGGCCCGGCGTGAAGGTGGATCCCTCGACCGTGCTCAACGGCTGAGAACATGCGGCGGCGGCACCCCGGTGCCGCCGCTCGCCGTCTCGTGAAGGCCGGCGGACAAAAAAGTCCGGGCCGGGCCTTGGCAAGTGGAACGGCCTTTGCTAGACGGACCCTCTCTGGGTGTGGGCGACCGCGCCCTGATTGCGTTTGGGCCCGCAATCGCGATTCGCTGTTCTGAATTGCGGCTGCGACTGGCGGTCTTGCGGTGGAGAGCCGAGACCTCGATCAGGAGTCCGACACGAGTTTTATGCGAGCTTCCGTGCGGGGAAATCCCGCGCGGCAAGGCCGGTGGAATTGTCCCGTCCGCGCGCTGCGGCGGAACACCGAAGCCGGAATGTCCTGTCCGAGACTGCAGGCGAGGGGGCTGCCCCTCTTAATCGCCAAGGCCTGCATGAGACGGGTGAAGACCGTTCCCCGGCCGCAAGGCCGATGGTGCGGTTCGAACTCAAGGCACCTCGGCCGGTGGGGCGGGCAACCGCGTCCCGGAGTCCTGAGGGGACAGGGCCGAACGTCGATCGTTCGGCTGGCCGGTTTCCGGCCCCGATGATCGGCAGGTGCAACCCGGGGTATCGTTCCGATGCCCCGACCAGAGAGAGCAAACGTGGATCGCACGGAAAAGAAGGAGCTGGTCGGCGCGCTCAACGAGGTCTTCAAGGCCTCCGGCGTCGTCGTCGTCGCTCACTATTCCGGCCTCACCGTGGCGCAGATGCAGGACCTCCGTCGCAAGATGAAGGCCCAGGGCGCGTCGGTGAAGGTCACCAAGAACCGCCTCGCCAAGATCGCTCTCGAAGGCACGGACGTCGCGTCCATCGGGGCCCTCCTGAAGGGCCCCACCATCCTGGCGATCAGCCAGGATCCGGTCGCGGCTCCGAAGGTCGCGTCCGAATTCGCCAAGGCTCATGACAAGTTCGTCATCCTCGGCGGAGCGATGGGCAAG
Source organism: Phreatobacter sp. (assembly GCA_046295035.1). Taxonomy (GTDB): domain Bacteria; phylum Pseudomonadota; class Alphaproteobacteria; order Rhizobiales; family Phreatobacteraceae; genus Phreatobacter. The sequence continues at coordinate 14,005 of JBKBOA010000069.1, read as the reverse complement.
ACCGCTCTGAATGCGGACGGTGTGAAGGCGCTCGCCACCCTGCCGTCGCTCGATGAACTGCGCGGCAAGCTCGTGGGCCTCATCCAGGCGCCCGCGACCAAGCTGGCCCAGCTCTCGACCGCGCCCGCTGCCAAGCTGGCCCGCGTGTTCACCGCTTATGCCGACCGAGACAAGGCCGCGTGAGGCTTCTCTCACTCCAACCGGTTCGAACCGTTCAGAAGGAATCAGGAAATGGCTGATCTTGCCAAAATCGTCGACGAGCTGTCGTCGCTCACCGTTCTCGAGGCCGCCGAGCTCGCCAAGATGCTCGAGGAGAAGTGGGGCGTCTCGGCCGCCGCTGCCGTTGCGGTTGCCGCTGCCCCGGGCGCGGGTGGCGCTGCTGCCGCTCCGGCCGAGGAGCAGACCGAGTTCACGGTCGTCCTTGCCGCTGCCGGCGACAAGAAGATCGAGGTGATCAAGGAAGTGCGCGCCATCACCGGCCTCGGCCTGAAGGAGGCCAAGGATCTGGTCGAGGGCGCCCCGAAGCCGGTCAAGGAAGGCGTGGCCAAGGACGAGGCCGAGAAGCTGAAGAAGCAGCTCGAGGCCGCCGGCGCCAAGGTCGAGCTGAAGTGATGTTGCGTGCGCGGGCGGTTCGCGCCGCCCGCGCATGTCCTCCGCCTGGCGGAGGGCAGGGAGCCGGCCGGGGGGCGGTTTCCGGATGCCTGCGGGGTCTTGGCTCCGCGCGTTGAGGTGAGGTGTCAGCGCTTGACCGGACGGTCCAGGGTGACCCGAAAGGGCCCCGAACTGGACCGTCCGGTCAGGCGTCTGCGACGGGGGGGCCCTGTGGGCGGGCTGCCCGGCGCTGGAACCAGGGCCGCCGCCGACGCCTGGCGGCCCAAGCGAGAGGCGACATGGCTCAGACTTTCACCGGCCGCAAACGGTTCCGCAAGTTCTTCGGCAAGATCAGGGAAGTGGCGACGATGCCGAACCTCATCGAGGTTCAGAAGTCGTCCTACGACCAGTTCCTGATGGTCGAGGAGCCCAAGGGCGGCCGCGCCGACGAGGGCCTCCAGGCGGTCTTCAAGTCGGTGTTTCCGATCACGGACTTCTCCGGCACGTCCATGCTGGAGTTCGTCAAGTACGAGTTCGAGCCGCCGAAATATGATGTCGACGAGTGCCGCCAGCGCGGCATGACCTTTGCCGCCCCGCTGAAGGTGACGCTGCGCCTCATCGTGTTCGATGTGGACGCCGACACCGGCGCCAAGTCGGTCAAGGACATCAAGGAGCAGGACGTCTATATGGGCGACATCCCGCTCATGACGTCCAACGGCACCTTCATCGTCAATGGCACCGAGCGCGTCATCGTCTCGCAGATGCACCGCTCGCCGGGCGTGTTCTTCGACCACGACAAGGGCAAGACCCATTCGTCGGGCAAGCTGCTGTTCGCCGCCCGCATCATTCCCTATCGCGGCTCCTGGCTCGACATCGAGTTCGACTCCAAGGACATCGTGTACGCCCGCATCGACCGCCGCCGGAAGATCCCGGTGACGAGCCTGCTCTATGCGCTCGGCATGGATGCGGAGGACATCCTGTCCACCTTCTACAACCGCATCGAGGTGAAGAAGGACAAGAAGGACGGCTGGCGCGTGCCCTATGATCCGCAGCGCATGCGCGGCTTCAAGGCGACGAGCGACCTGATCGACGCCGATTCCGGCGAGGTGGTCCTGGAGGCCGGCAAGAAGCTGTCGGTGCGCGAGGCCAAGAAGCTGGCCGAGAAGGGGCTGAAGGCCCTGCGCATGTCGACCGAGGAACTGGCCGGGCGCTACCTGGCCGAGGACATGGTCAACATGAAGACCGGCGAGATCTACGCCGAGGCCGGCGAGGAGATCACCGAGAAGATGCTGAAGATGCTCGTGGCCGAGGGCTACGAGACGATTCCCACGCTCGACATCGACCATGTCACCATCGGCGCCTACATCCGCAACACGCTGGCCGCCGACAAGAACATGACGCGCGAGGACGCGCTGTTCGACATCTACCGCGTGATGCGTCCGGGCGAGCCGCCGACGGTGGAGACCGCCGAGGCGATGTTCCACTCGCTGTTCTTCGATCCCGAGCGCTACGACCTCTCCGCGGTCGGCCGCGTGAAGATGAACATGCGTCTCGACCTGACCGCCGAGGACACCGTGCGTATCCTGCGCAAGGAGGACATCCTGGCGGTGGTCAAGACCCTCGTCGAGCTACGCGACGGCAAGGGCGAGATCGACGACATCGACCATCTCGGCAACCGCCGCGTCCGCTCGGTCGGCGAGCTGATGGAGAACCAGTACCGCGTCGGCCTGCTGCGCATGGAGCGCGCCATCAAGGAGCGCATGAGCTCGGTCGAGATCGACACGGTCATGCCGCAGGACCTGATCAACGCCAAGCCCGCGGCCGCGGCGGTGCGCGAGTTCTTCGGCTCCTCGCAGCTCTCCCAGTTCATGGACCAGACCAACCCGCTGTCCGAGATCACCCACAAGCGCCGCCTGTCGGCGCTCGGCCCGGGCGGCCTGTCGCGCGAGCGCGCCGGCTTCGAGGTGCGCGACGTGCACCCGACCCACTATGGCCGCATCTGCCCGATCGAGACGCCGGAAGGCCCGAATATCGGCCTGATCAACTCGCTGGCGACCTTCGCCCGGGTGAACAAGTACGGCTTCATCGAGACGCCCTACCGCAAGGTGCGCGACGGCCGGGTGACCGACGAGGTGATCTACCTGTCGGCCATGGAGGAATCGAAATACTCGGTTGCCCAGGCGAACGCGCCCATCGACAGCAACGGCAAGTTCATGGAAGACCTCGTGATCTGCCGCCAGGGCGGCGAGGTCCTGCTGCTGCCGGTCGACCGCGTCGACTTCATGGACGTCTCGCCCAAGCAGCTCGTCTCGGTCGCCGCCGCGCTGATCCCGTTCCTGGAGAACGACGACGCCAACCGCGCCCTGATGGGCTCGAACATGCAGCGCCAGGCCGTGCCGCTGGTCAAGGCGGATGCGCCCTTCGTCGGCACCGGCATGGAGCCGATCGTGGCCCGTGACTCGGGCGCAGCCATCGCCGCCCGCCGCACCGGCGTCATCGACCAGGTGGACGCCACCCGCATCGTCGTGCGCGCCACCGAGGATCTCGACCCGTCGAAATCCGGCGTCGACATCTACCGCCTGATGAAGTTCCAGCGCTCGAACCAGAACACCTGCATCAACCAGCGTCCGCTGGTGCGGGTGGGCGACATCGTGCGCAAGGGCGAGATCATCGCCGACGGCCCCTCGACCGATCTCGGCGATCTGGCGCTCGGCCGCAACGTGCTCGTCGCGTTCATGCCGTGGAACGGCTACAACTTCGAGGACTCCATCCTGCTCTCCGAGCGCATCGTGAAGGAGGACGTGTTCACCTCCATTCACATCGAGGAGTTCGAGGTCTCGGCACGCGACACCAAGCTCGGTCCGGAGGAGATCACGCGCGACATTCCGAACGTGTCGGAAGAGGCGCTGAAGAACCTCGACGAGGCCGGCATCGTCTATATCGGTGCCGAGGTGCAGGCCGGCGACATCCTCGTCGGCAAGATCACGCCCAAGGGCGAGAGCCCGATGACGCCGGAGGAGAAGCTCCTCAGGGCCATCTTCGGCGAGAAGGCGTCGGACGTGCGCGACACCTCGCTGCGCGTGCCGCCGGGCGTGACCGGGACCGTGGTGGAGGTGCGCGTCTTCAACCGCCACGGCGTCGATAAGGACGAGCGTGCCATGGCCATCGAGCGCGAGGAGATCGAGCGCCTGGCCAAGGACCGCGACGACGAACAGGCCATCCTCGACCGCAACGTCTATGGCCGCCTCGCCGACATGCTGGACGGCAAGACCGCCATTTCCGGCCCGAAGGGCTTCAAGAAGGACACGGTTCTGAACCGCGACATCCTTCAGGAATATCCGCGCGGCCAGTGGTGGGCCTTCGGCATCGCCGACGATCAGCTGATGGGCGAGATCGAGGCCATGCGCAAGCAGTACGACGAGTCCAAGCGTCGCCTCGAGCAGCGCTTCCTGGACAAGGTCGAGAAGCTGCAGCGCGGCGACGAGCTGCCGCCCGGCGTCATGAAGATGGTCAAGGTCTTCGTCGCCGTGAAGCGCAAGATCCAGCCGGGCGACAAGATGGCCGGCCGGCACGGCAACAAGGGCGTCGTCTCGCGCATCGTGCCGATCGAGGACATGCCGTTCCTCGAGGACGGAACCCATGTCGACATCGTGCTCAACCCGCTCGGCGTGCCGAGCCGCATGAATGTTGGCCAGATCCTGGAGACGCATCTGGGCTGGGCCGCTGCCGGTCTTGGCCGGATGATCGGCGAGGCCTACGAGGCCTACCAGAAGACCAACAACGTCAAGCCGTTGAAGGACACGCTGGTGAAGGTGTTCGGCGACGATCCGCAGATCGCGGGGCTCGACGAAGCCAATCTGGCCGAGCTTGCCCGCAACACCCGCCGCGGCATCCACTTCGCCACGCCCGTCTTCGACGGCGCGAAGGAGGCGGATATCGAGGCCATGCTGTCGATGGCCGGCCTGAACAAGACCGGTCAGGTCACGCTCTACGACGGCAAGACCGGCGATCAGTTCGACCGCCAGGTGACGGTCGGCTACATCTACATGCTGAAGCTGCACCATCTGGTGGACGACAAGATCCACGCCCGGTCGATCGGCCCGTATTCGCTCGTCACCCAGCAGCCGCTGGGCGGCAAGGCGCAGTTCGGCGGCCAGCGCTTCGGCGAGATGGAGGTCTGGGCGCTCGAGGCCTATGGCGCAGCCTACACGCTGCAGGAGATGCTGACGGTGAAGTCGGACGACGTGGCCGGCCGCACCAAGGTCTACGAGGCGATCGTGCGCGGCGACGACACCTTCGAGGCCGGCATTCCGGAAAGCTTCAACGTGCTGGTCAAGGAAATGCGCTCGCTCGGCCTCAATGTCGAACTGGCCACCTCCAAGCCGCCGCGGACCATCGATTCCGACGACGTCGGCCGCCAGGCGGCCGAATAGCCTGCGACAGGCTCCCGCGGGACCGGCATCGGCCGGTTCCGCCGCTAACGCTCCCATCGGCCGGACACGCGACCGGCCCCGAACTTCCCCCCGGCAAGCCCGGGCCTAGGAGACGGCGATGAACCAAGAGATTGCCAATCTCTTCAATCCGACCGCGCAGCCCGCGACCTTCGACCAGATCAAGATCTCGATCGCATCGCCGGAGAAGATCCTCTCCTGGTCGTTCGGCGAGATCAAGAAGCCCGAGACCATCAACTATCGCACGTTCAAGCCCGAGCGTGATGGCCTGTTCTGCGCGCGCATCTTCGGTCCGATCAAGGACTACGAGTGCCTGTGCGGCAAGTACAAGCGGATGAAGTACAAGGGCATCATCTGCGAGAAGTGCGGCGTCGAGGTCACCCTCTCGCGCGTGCGCCGCGAGCGCATGGGCCATATCGAACTGGCCGCCCCCGTCGCCCACATCTGGTTCCTGAAGTCGCTGCCGAGCCGCATCGGCCTTCTGCTCGACATGCCGCTCAAGGATCTCGAGCGCATCCTGTATTTCGAATACTACTGCGTGATCGAGCCGGGCCTGACCTCGCTGAAGGAGCGCCAGCTCCTGTCGGAGGAGGAATATCTGAAGGCCCAGGACGAGTTCGGCGAGGACTCGTTCACCGCCCTGATCGGTGCAGAGGCGATCCGCGAGCTGCTACGCGGCCTGGACCTCGAGAAGCTCGCCGCCGATACCCGCAAGGAGATCGCTGAGGCCACCACCGAGCTGAAGCCGAAGAAGCTCGCCAAGCGGCTGAAGATCATCGAGGCCTTCATCCAGTCCGGCAACAAGCCGGAATGGATGATCCTGACCGTCGTGCCGGTCATCCCGCCGGACCTGCGCCCGCTCGTGCCGCTGGACGGCGGCCGCTTCGCGACGTCGGACCTGAACGATCTCTACCGGCGCGTCATCAACCGCAACAACCGCCTCAAGCGCCTGATCGAGCTGCGCGCTCCGGACATCATCATCCGCAACGAGAAGCGCATGCTTCAGGAGGCGGTCGATGCGCTGTTCGACAACGGCCGCCGCGGCCGCGTCATCACGGGGGCCAACAAGCGGCCCCTGAAGTCGCTGGCCGACATGCTGAAGGGCAAGCAGGGCCGGTTCCGCCAGAACCTGCTCGGCAAGCGCGTCGACTATTCCGGCCGTTCGGTGATCGTCGTCGGCCCCGAGCTGAAGCTGCATCAGTGCGGCCTGCCGAAGAAGATGGCGCTGGAGCTGTTCAAGCCGTTCATCTATTCGCGCCTCGACGCCAAGGGCCTGTCGGCGACCGTCAAGCAGGCCAAGAAGCTGGTGGAGAAGGAGCGTCCGGAGGTCTGGGACATCCTCGACGAGGTGATCCGCGAGCATCCGGTGCTACTGAACCGCGCGCCGACGCTGCACCGCCTGGGCATCCAGGCCTTCGAGCCGGTGCTGATCGAGGGCAAGGCGATCCAGCTCCACCCGCTGGTCTGCTCGGCCTTCAACGCCGACTTCGACGGCGACCAGATGGCGGTTCACGTGCCGCTGTCGCTGGAGGCGCAGCTGGAAGCGCGCGTCCTCATGATGTCGACCAACAACATCCTGCATCCGGCCAACGGCGCGCCGATCATCGTGCCGAGCCAGGATATCGTGCTCGGCCTCTACTACGTGTCGCTGATGTCGGACGGCATGCCCGGCCAGGGCAAGGCCTTCGCCAATATCGGCGAGCTCGAGCATGCGCTGAACAACAAGGTCGTCACGCTCCACACCAAGATCCGGTATCGCTGGGAGGGTCTGGACGCCGACGGCAACCCGGTCCGGCGCGTCTATGACACGACGCCCGGCCGCGTGCTGCTCGGCCAGCTGCTGCCGAAGTCGCCCAAGGTGCCCTTCGACGTCGCCAACAAGCTGATGACCAAGAAGGAAATCTCGGCGATGATCGACACCGTCTACCGCCATTGCGGTCAGAAGGAATCGGTCATCTTCTGCGACCGGATCATGGCGCTGGGCTTCCATCACGCCTACAAGGCCGGCATTTCGTTCGGCAAGGACGACATGGTCGTGCCCGACAACAAGTGGCCGATCGTGGAGGAGACGCGCGCGCTCACCAAGGACTACGAGCAGCAGTATCTCGACGGCCTCATCACCTTCGGCGAGAAGTACAACAAGGTGGTCGATGCCTGGGCCAAGTGCTCCGACCGCCTTGCCCAGGAGATGATGGCGCGCATCTCGGCCGTCCAGAAGGACGAGAACGGCCAGGACAAGCCGATCAACTCCATCTACATGATGAGCCATTCGGGCGCGCGCGGCTCGCCCACCCAGATGCGCCAGCTCGCCGCCATGCGCGGCCTGATGGCCAAGCCCTCCGGCGAGATCATCGAGACGCCGATCATCTCGAACTTCAAGGAGGGCCTGTCCGTGATGGAGTACTTCAACTCCACCCACGGCGCCCGCAAGGGCCTGGCCGATACGGCGCTGAAGACGGCCAATTCCGGCTATCTGACCCGCCGCCTCGTCGACGTGGCCCAGGACTGCATCATCACCGAGAAGGATTGCGGCACCGAGAAGGGCATCGCGATGCGCGCCATCGTCGATGCCGGCCAGGTGGTCGCCACCCTCGGCCAGCGCATCCTCGGCCGCTCGGCGGCCGTGACCGTCACCGACCCGTCCTCGGGCGCGGTGCTGGTCGAGGCCGGTCAGATGATCCTCGAGAAGGACGTGGAGGCGATCGCCGCCGCGGGCATCCAGGAGGTCAAGATCCGCTCGGTGCTGACCTGCGAGACCAAGGTCGGCGTCTGCGCCCAGTGCTACGGCCGCGATCTGGCCCGCGGCACGCCGGTGAACATCGGCGAGGCCGTTGGCGTCATCGCCGCCCAGTCCATCGGCGAGCCCGGCACGCAGCTGACCATGCGCACGTTCCACATCGGTGGCGCCGCGCAGGTGGTTGACCAGTCGTTCATCGAGGCGACCTTCGAGGGCACGATCCGGATCCGCAACCGTCATGTCCAGAAGAACTCGGACGGCGAGCTCATCGCCATGGGCCGCAACATGGCGGTGATCATCGTCGATGCCGATGGCACCGAACGGGCGACCCACCGCATCCAGTATGGCGCCAAGCTGAAGGTGGACGAGGGCGACAAGGTCAAGCGCGGCCAGCGCATGGCCGAGTGGGATCCCTATACGCGACCGATCATCACGGAGATCGACGGGTTCCTCGGCTTCGAGGATCTGGTCGATGGCCAGTCGCTGTCGGAAACCACCGACGAATCGACCGGCTTCACCAAGCGCGTGGTGACCGACTGGCGGACCTCGACCCGCTCGGCCGATCTCAAGCCGGCGCTGGTCATCCGCGATTCGAACGGCAAGGTGCAGAAGCTGCCGCGCGGCACCGACGCCCGCTACGCGCTGGCGGTGGACGCGATCATCGCGGCCGATCCGGGCACCCAGGTCTATGCCGGCGACATCATTGCCCGCATCCCGCTTGAGAGCGCCAAGACGCGCGACATCACGGGCGGTCTGCCGCGCGTGGCCGAGCTCTTCGAGGCGCGCCGTCCCAAGGATGCCGCGATCATCGCCGAGATCTCGGGCACCGTGCGCTTCGGCAAGGACTACAAGCAGAAGCGCCGCGTGACGATCGAGCCCTTCGATGCCGATGCCGAGCCGGTCGAGTACCTGATCCCGAAGGGCAAGCACATCCACCTGCAGGACGGGGACGAGATCCAGAAGGGCGATTTCATCGTCGACGGCAACCCGGCGCCGCACGACATCCTGGCGATCAAGGGCGTGGAGGAGCTCGCCGCCTATCTCGTCAACGAGATCCAGGAGGTCTACCGGCTCCAGGGCGTGGTCATCAACGACAAGCACATCGAGGTGATCGTCCGCCAGATGCTCCAGAAGGTCGAGGTCACCGATCCCGGCGACACCGATCTCATCCAGGGCGACCAGGTGGACGCCTCCGAGCTCGAGGAGGCCAATGCGGCGATTGCCGACGACAAGACCAAGCGGCCGGCGACCGGCGTGCCGGTTCTGCTCGGCATCACCAAGGCTTCGCTGCAGACCCGCTCGTTCATCTCGGCGGCCTCCTTCCAGGAGACCACCCGCGTGCTCACCGAGGCCGCCGTCAACGGCAAGTCGGACACGCTGGAGGGACTGAAGGAGAACGTCATCGTCGGCAGGCTCATCCCGGCCGGCACGGGCGCCATGATCAACCGCATCCGCGAGATCGCCATGAAGCGGGACGACCTGATCCTGGACGAGAAGCAGAAGGCGGCCGGAGCCCAGCCGGCCGAGGCGCCGGCCGAGATGGCGTCGATCGGGGCGCCGCAGTCCTGATCGCCAGGCGGGGAGGGGCGTTCTGCCCCTCCGGCTGCCGGACAAGGAAAAGGGCCGCCCGGGGGGCGGCCCTTTGTGCGTCTGCCGGCTGCTGGCCGCGCTTACTGGGCCCGGCAGCTGCGGGTCGATACGCAGACGAGGTTGCTGGCCTGGCACAGGTTGACGCCGCGCCGGTCGACCCGCGCGCCATTGGCGAAGACCACCAGCATGTCGAACTGGCAATAGCCGCGCGCGCGCTGGCGCGGCGTCGGCACCACCCGCAGCGCCTCCCCCGGCTCGATCACATACTGGCCAAGCCGGTCGTCGCCCCAGCCGCGGGTATCGACATCGGTCATGTAGAACTCGCGGATGGTGACGCCGGTCCGGTTGACGATATTGATCCAGCGCTGGTGGCCGTCACGATCGACCTGGGCGGCGGCGGGAATGGAACCGCCAACCGAGGCCGCGAGCGCCACGGCAGCCGCCGCGGCAAGGAAGACGCTCCTGAACGCCATGTTTCGTAGTCCTTCTCATGATGCGGGCGCTGAACGACATGTCCCCGCCCCGGAAAGTTGATCGGCCCCGGACAGGCGCCCCGAGCAGCGCCGGCACCGCCATCGGACCGGCACGATCGGAGGTGGCTCCTGACGCTGCGTCAATATGCTTCAGGCGGTGAGTCCGCTCCTATACGGGATTGTTCATACCAGCCTGTCGCAGGGGCCGCTGCCACAGCCGGCGCACGATAGGCCGGGCACGGCTGCCGCCAGATGGCGATCTGCCCCGGGATTGTTTCTGTCCGATTGCATCGCGCGGACGAAAGATCGCGTCTTTGCGCCGGTTTGCGGCCCGGAGTGCTTGACGGAGTTCGACTCAGCGTGTATTGCCGCCCGACTTTCCGGCGTAGGTCGGTTGCCAAGCCGGTCCCCTGGTGGCGCGCGAGCGCTCCTGACCGAAGCAGACCGAAACCGCGCCGCCTGACGTCAGTCAGATCCGATCGCATGATCGGCACGCCGATGAGGGGTGCCGGTCCTCTGTCGTCGCCGGGTGCCGTCTGTCCTTCGGGGCGGGCCGTGCGCCCGGTTGCCTGTTCCGGAAACGGTCGGGCAAAGCCGTTTTGCTGGGGCCCGGCGCGCCGGACCTCGATTGAAGGACAAGGTCGCCGATGCCGACAGTCAACCAGCTGATCCGCAAGCCGCGTCAGCCGCGCACCTACCGCGAGAAGTCCCGCCACATGGAGGGCTGCCCGCAGAAGCGCGGCGTCTGCACGCGCGTCTACACGACGACGCCGAAGAAGCCGAACTCGGCGCTGCGCAAGGTCGCCAAGGTGCGCCTGACCAACGGCTTCGAGGTGATCGGCTACATTCCGGGCGAGGGCCACAATCTCCAGGAGCACTCGGTGGTCATGATCCGCGGCGGCCGCGTCAAGGATCTGCCCGGCGTGCGCTATCACATCCTGCGCGGCGTGCTCGACACCCAGGGCGTCAAGAACCGTAAGCAGCGCCGTTCGAAGTACGGCGCCAAGCGGCCGAAGTAAGGAGCGCGCGGCATGTCCCGTCGTCACAGCGCAGAAAAGCGC
>JBKBOA010000069.1:0-3092 GCA_046295035.1 Phreatobacter sp. | reverse complement strand
GGCGCGCAGGGCGCCGGGTCCGGACGGCCGGCAGCATTTTGATCAACGGAGAGAGCGATGTCGCGTCGTCACCGGGCAGAGAAGCGGGACGTCATTCCGGACGCCAAGTACGGCAACGTCGTGCTGGCCAAGTTCATGAACTCGGTCATGTACGAGGGCAAGAAGTCGGTGGCCGAGAAGATCGTCTACGGCGCGTTCGACATCATCGAGGCGAAGTCCAAGCAGGATCCCGTGCAGGTGTTCCAGGCCGCGCTGGAGAACGTCATGCCGGCCATCGAGGTGCGCTCCCGTCGCGTCGGCGGCGCCACCTATCAGGTGCCGGTCGAGGTTCGGCCCGAGCGTCGCCAGGCCCTTGCCATCCGCTGGCTGATCCAGTCGGCCCGCGCCCGCAACGACAAGACCATGGTGGACAAGCTCTCCGCGGAGCTGATGGACGCCGCCAACAACCGCGGCAACGCCGTCAAGAAGCGTGAAGACACGCACAAGATGGCCGAAGCCAACCGTGCCTTCTCGCATTACCGCTGGTAACCGAAACTGAAAGAGTCCCACCGGGGACTTGCAAGGATCACGATCATGCCGCGCACGCACGCGATCGAGGACTACCGCAACTTCGGCATCATGGCCCACATCGACGCGGGCAAGACGACGACGACCGAGCGGATCCTCTACTACACCGGCAAGTCCCACAAGATCGGCGAAGTCCATGACGGCGCCGCCACGATGGACTTCATGGAGCAGGAGCAGGAGCGCGGCATCACGATCACGTCGGCCGCCACCACCGCCCAGTGGCGCGGCAAGCGCCTGAACATCATCGACACCCCCGGCCACGTCGACTTCACCATCGAGGTGGAGCGTTCGCTGCGCGTGCTGGATGGCGCCGTCTGCGTCCTCGATTCCAATCAGGGCGTCGAGCCGCAGACCGAAACCGTCTGGCGTCAGGGCGACAAGTACAAGGTGCCGCGCATCGTCTTTGCCAACAAGATGGACAAGACCGGTGCCGACTTCTACATGTGCCTCGAGGACATCAAGAAGCGCCTGGGTGCCAAGCCCGTCGCCATCCAGCTGCCGATCGGCGCGGAATCCTCGTTCAAGGGCGTGATCGACCTCGTCCGCATGAAGGCGGTGGTCTGGTCGGGCGAGGCGCTGGGCGCCGAGTTCGATGCCAATCTCGAGATTCCGGACGACATGAAGGAGAAGGCCGCCCGCTACCGCAGCGAGCTGGTCGAGGCCGCCGTCGAAATGGACGACGCCGCGATGGAGGCCTATCTGGAGGGTCAGGAGCCGGATGAGGAGACGCTGAAGAAGCTGATCCGCAAGGCCGTGTTGACCTCGACCTTCTTCCCCGTGCTGTGTGGCTCGGCCTTCAAGAACAAGGGCGTGCAGACGCTGCTCGACGCGGTCGTGGACTATCTGCCCTCGCCAGTGGACGTTCCGGCGATCAAGGGCGTGGATCCGCGCACCAATTCGGAGACTGAGCGCAAGTCGTCGGATTCGGAGCCGCTGGCCCTGCTCGCCTTCAAGATCATGGACGACCAGTACGGTGTCCTGACCTTCTGCCGCATTTACTCGGGCAAGCTGGAGAAGGGCATGGCCCTGCTCAACTCGACCCGCGAGAAGAACGAGCGGGTCGGCCGCATGGTGCTCATGCACGCCAACAACCGCGAGGAGATTTCCGAGGCCTATGCCGGCGACATCGTCGCCCTCGTCGGCCTGAAGGACACCCGCACGGGTGACACGCTCTGCGATCCGCAGAAGCCGGTCATCCTGGAGCGCATGGAGTTCCCGGAGCCGGTCATCGAGATGGCGATCGAGCCGAAGACCAAGGCCGACCAGGAGAAGATGGCGCTGGCTCTGATGAAGCTGGCCAGCGAGGATCCCTCCTTCCGTGTCTCCACCGATGCCGAGTCCGGCCAGACCCGGATCAAGGGGATGGGCGAGCTGCATCTCGACATCAAGGTGGACATCCTGCGCCGCACCCACAAGGTCGATGTCTCGGTCGGCGCCCCCGAGGTGGCCTTCCGCGAGAAGATCACCAAGCGGGCCGAGATCGAATATACCCACAAGAAGCAGACCGGCGGCACCGGTCAGTTCGCCAAGGTGAAGCTGATCGTCGAGCCGAACGAGCCGGGCGCGGGCAATGTGTTCGAGTCGCAGATCGTCGGCGGCGCCGTGCCGAAGGAGTACATCCCGGGTGTCGAGAAGGGCATCGAGTCGGTCATGAGCGCCGGCATCATCGCCGGCTTCCCGGTGGTGGACGTGAAGACCACGCTGGTGGACGGCGCCTATCACGACGTCGACTCCTCGGTGCTCGCCTTCGAGATCGCCTCGCGCGCTGCCATGCGCGAGGCGCTTCAGAAGTGCGGATCGGTGCTGCTGGAGCCGATCATGTCGGTCGAGGTGGTGACCCCCGAGGAGTACACGGGCTCGGTCATCGGTGACCTCAACTCCCGCCGCGGCCAGATCCAGGGTCAGGACATGCGCGGCAACGCCAATGTCATCCAGGCCAAGGTGCCGCTGATGAACATGTTCGGCTACGTCAACCAGCTGCGCTCGTTCTCTCAGGGCCGCGCCAGCTACACCATGCAGTTCAGCCACTACGAGCAGGCGCCGTCCAACGTCGCCGCCGAAGTCCAGGCCAAATACGCGTAACTGTCCAGCTGCCCGACCGGGTCCGCATCGCGATCCTTGGGCGGGACAAACATCGAAGGAGGCCGTGATGGCCAAGGAAAAGTTTGAACGCACGAAGCCGCACTGCAACATCGGCACGATTGGTCACGTTGACCATGGCAAGACGAGCCTGACGGCTGCGATCACGAAGGTTCTGGCTGAGACGGGCGGAGCGACGTTCACGGCCTATGACCAGATTGACAAGGCGCCTGAGGAGAAGGCGCGCGGGATCACGATCTCGACGGCGCATGTGGAGTACGAGACGCAGAAGCGTCACTATGCGCATGTGGACTGCCCTGGCCATGCCGACTACGTGAAGAACATGATCACGGGTGCGGCGCAGATGGACGGTGCGATCCTGGTTGTGTCTGCGGCGGATGGTCCGATGCCGCAGACGCGCGAGCACATCCTTCTGGCGCGTCAGG
>JBKBOA010000068.1:0-17546 GCA_046295035.1 Phreatobacter sp. | reverse complement strand
CTGGCCATGACCGCCGCCATGGGCCGCTGGGAGGAATACCGCCTGCACTGCCGCGCGGCCTTCTCCAACGGCGTCACCACCGACGACATCAAGGAGGTGATCCTGCAGGTCGCCATCTATGCCGGCGTGCCGGCGGCCAATACGGCGGTCAAGGAGGCGAAGGAGGTCTTCGCCGAGCTCGGCATCAAGACCTGAGCCTCAGAGCGGGATCGTCCGGTAGGCGCGGGCGAAATAGGCAAGCGCCGGCCCCTCGGCACCGAAGCGCACCGCCTCCACCCGCCCGATCAGGATGGTGTGGGTGGCGACCGGGCGGGCCTCGACCAGCCGGCAGTCGAAGCTCGCCAGCGCCGTGTCGAGGATCGGCGAGCCCGTCTGCAGCGCGATCCACGATCCGGCCCCGAACCGGGCGGCACCGGCCAGTCCCCGGCGCCCGGCGAAGGTCTCCGCCAGCGCCTCGGCGCCGGCTGGCAGGGCATTGACCGCGAAGACGCCGTTCGCCTCGATCAGCGCACCATTGGCCGACTTGCGATTGAGGCAGACCAGCAGCGTCGGCGGCTCGTCGGACACGGAGGCCACCGCGATGGCGGTGAAGCCGCTGATGCCCGCGGGTCCGGCCGTCGTCACGACATGCACATGGCCGGCAAGCCTGGCCATGGCATCGCGATAGGTCTGCGGCGCCACGCCGGTGGCGGCGACCGTCGGGCTCTCGGGGGTGCCGTTCATGGGAAACCTTCCTGGGAACGATGATATAGGCCCCTGTCCGCGGAGCGCCAATCGTTTCGCTGCACATGATGAATGCGCCCGCCGCGTCCTGCGGCCGCTCCCGCTCCGGCATGTGTGAAAAATCCGTGGCAGCGGCATTGTCGGCGCCGGAGCCGCTTGCTACCCATTCGGAAGAGCACAGCGACCGGACACAGGCCCGTCAGATGGCAGCCGGTCGCTGCCGGCGCGTCACCTCAGGCGCGCCGAGGGGAACAGGACGGCAGGCGCGGATGGAAGTCTTCTTCCAGCAGCTCATCAATGGGCTGACTCTCGGGTCGATCTACGGCCTCATCGCCATCGGCTACACGATGGTCTTCGGCATCATCGGCATGGTGAACTTCTCCCATGGCGACGTGTTCATGGTCTCCACCTTCATCGCGCTGATCGCCCTGATGGTGCTGACGACCTGGCTCGGAGTCGGGTCGGTCATCGTGGCGCTGTTCATCGTGCTGATCATCGCCATGATCTTCACCTCGTTGGTCAGCTGGACCATCGAGCGGGTGGCCTACCGGCCATTGCGCGGCTCCTTCCGCCTGGCTCCGCTGATCTCGGCGATCGGCATGTCGATCGTGCTGTCGAACTTCGTGCAGGTCTCCCAGGGCCCCCGCAACAAGGCCATCGACCCGATCCTCAACACGGTCATCGTGCTCTATGACAACGGCACCTATGCGGTGACGCTGTCCTACAAGCAGATCCTCATCATCGTGGTCACCGCGGCCCTGCTCACCGCCTTCTGGTGGGTGGTGGCCAAGACCCCGCTCGGGCGGGCGCAGCGCGCCTGCGAGCAGGATCGCCGCATGGCGGCGCTGCTCGGCGTCGATGTCGACCGCACCATCTCCATCACCTTCGTGATGGGGGCCGCGCTCGCCGCCGTCGCCGGCACGCTCTACCTCGTCTATTACGGCGTCGTGAACTTCGCCGACGGCTTCGTGCCGGGGGTCAAGGCCTTCACGGCGGCCGTGCTCGGCGGCATCGGCTCGCTGCCGGGCGCCGTTCTCGGCGGCCTGCTGATCGGCCTGATCGAAACCATGTGGTCGGCCTATTTCTCGGTCGAGTACAAGGACGTGGCGGCCTTCTCCATCCTCGCCATCGTGCTGATCTTCATGCCCCAGGGCATCCTTGGTCGCCCCGAAGTCGAGAAGGTCTGATCCCGTGGCAACCCTGTCCGAACCGGCCGCCAACGCCCCCGCCCGGCAGCCCGCCACGGCCCGCGCCTTCAAGGACGCGCTGTTTGCCGCCGTCATTGCGCTCGGGGTGTTCGGCCCCCTGCTCGGCTTCAAGACCACGCAGGACATGCAGAACCGGCTGATCGTCGAGCCACGCTTCGACATGCTGGCCCTGGCCGTGCTCATCGTCTTCGCCGGCCGCTTCCTGATCTCGCTGTTCCTGAACAGCCGGCCGGAACGGCACGAGGCAAGGCCTGCCCTGCGCCTGCCGGAGGCGGTCTCGAAGGGCCTGCCGCCGGCCGCCCTGGTCGTGCTGATCGTCTATCCGCTGATGATCCATTCGCTGGTCGGCGGCTCCGGCGCGCTGAAATGGATCGACAATTTCGGCGTCCAGATCCTCATCTACGTGATGCTCGCCTGGGGCCTGAACATCGTGGTCGGCCTCGCCGGCCTGCTCGACCTCGGCTATGTCGCCTTCTACGCGGTCGGCGCCTATGCCTATGCCCTGCTCGCCACCCAGGTGATCCCCGCCACCTTCCCGCAGCTCGGCCCCTGGGCCTTCTGGATCTGCCTGCCGGTGGCCGGCATCCTCGCCGCCTTCTGGGGGGTGCTGCTGGGCTTTCCGGTCCTGCGCTTGCGCGGCGACTATCTGGCCATCGTGACGCTGGCCTTCGGCGAGATCATCCGCCTGGTTCTGATCAACTGGAAGGAGTTCTCCAACGGCTACGAGGGCATCTCCTCCATCCCGCGACCGAGCTTCTTCGGCACCCCGTTCAATGCCTCCGATACCGGCTTCGCGGCGGTCTGGGGCCTGCCCTTCTCGCCGGTCTATCGCACCATCTTCCTGTTCTATCTCATCCTTGCCCTCGCCCTCCTGACCGCCTGGGTGTCCCTGCGCCTGCGCAAGCTGCCGGTCGGGCGCGCCTGGGAGGCCCTGCGCGAGGACGAGATCGCCTGCCGCTCGCTCGGCATCAACACGGTCAACACCAAGCTGACCGCCTTCGCCGTCGGCGCCATGTTCGGCGGCTTCGCCGGCTCGTTCTTCGCCGCCCGCCAGGGCTTCATCTCGCCGGAAAGCTTCACCTTCATCGAATCCGCGATCATCCTGGCCATTGTGGTGCTCGGCGGCATGGGCTCGCTGGTGGGCACCGCCATCGCCGCGGTGGTGATGATCGGCGGCACGGAGCTGCTGCGCGAACTGGAATGGACCAAGGTCATCTTCGGCAGCGACTTCGATCCGGCCCAGTACCGCATGCTGATCTTCGGCCTGGCCATGGTCGCCATCATGGTGTGGAAGCCGCGCGGCTTTGTCGCCAACCGCATGCCGACCGCCTTCCTGAAGCAGCGGCGGGCGGTCTCCGGCTCGCTGGTCAAGGAAGGCCACGGATGAGCGCGCCGATCCTCTCCGTCGAACATCTGACCATGCGCTTCGGCGGCCTGGTCGCGGTGAACGACCTGTCCTTCGACGCCGCGCGCGGCAGCATCACCGCTGTCATCGGGCCGAACGGTGCCGGCAAGACCACGGTGTTCAACTGCATCACCGGCTTCTACAAGCCGACGCTGGGGCGCATGATCATGCGCCATGGCGACGGGGCGGAGCACCTGCTGGAGCGCCTGCCCGACTTCCGCATCGCCCGCGAGGCGCGCGTCGCCCGCACCTTCCAGAACATCCGCCTGTTCACCGGAATGACCGTCCTGGAAAACCTGCTGGTCGCCCAGCACAACCCGCTGATGCGCGCCTCCGGCTGGTCCATCGGCGGCATTCTCGGCCTGCCCGGCTATCGCCGCGCCGAGGCGGAGGCGGTCGAGCGCGCCGCCTACTGGCTGGAGAAGACCGGGCTGATCGACCGGGCCGACGATCCCGCGGGCGACCTGCCCTACGGGCCGCAGCGGGCCCTGGAGATCGCCCGGGCCATGTGCACACAGCCCGAACTGCTCTGCCTCGACGAGCCGGCCGCCGGCCTCAATCCGCGCGAATCCGCCGGGCTCAACGACCTCCTGCGCTTCATCCGCGACGAGCACGGCACCTCGCTCCTGCTGATCGAGCACGACATGAGCGTGGTCATGGAGATTTCCGACCGGGTGATCGTGCTCGACTACGGCATCAAGATCGCCGACGGCACGCCGGCCGAGATCCGCGACGACCCCAAGGTGATCGCGGCCTATCTGGGTGTCGACGACTCGGAGGTGGAGAAGGTCGAGGCGGAGGTCGGGCTGTGACGGCGCTTTTGACCATCCGCGGCGTGGAGACCTTCTACGGCGCCATCCAGGCGCTGAAGGGCATCGACGTCGATGTTCATGCCGGCGAGATCGTCACCCTGATCGGCGCCAACGGGGCCGGCAAGTCGACGCTCATGATGACCATCTGCGGCAGCCCCCAGGCCCGCCGGGGCACCATCGTCTATGACGGCACCGACATCACGCGCCTGCCGACCCACCAGATCATGCGGCGCGGCATCGCCCAGTCGCCCGAGGGCCGGCGCATCTTTCCGCGCATGACCGTCTTCGAGAACCTGCAGATGGGCGCGGCGCTGACCGACCCGAAGTTCTTCGCGCAGGATCTCGACAAGGTCTTCTCCCTGTTCCCGCGCCTGAAGGAGCGGCGCGACCAGCGCGGCGGCACGCTCTCGGGCGGCGAGCAGCAGATGCTGGCCATCGCCCGCGCCCTGATGAGCCGGCCGAAGCTGCTGATGCTCGACGAGCCCTCCCTCGGCCTTGCCCCGCTCATCGTCGCGGGCATCTTCAACGCGATCCGCGCGCTCAACCGCGAGGAGGGCCTCACCGTCTTCCTCGTCGAGCAGAACGCCTATCACGCGCTGAAGCTCGCCCATCGCGGCTATGTGCTGGTCAATGGCGCGGTGACCATGGCCGGCACCGGGGCGGAACTGCTGGCCCGCGAGGAGGTGCGCGCCGCCTATCTGGAAGGGGGGCGCCACTGATGCAGGGCATCCTCTACGAAGAACCCTCGGTCTGGCTGTTCCTGCTGGTGACGCTGGTGTTCGGCGGGGGCCTTGCCTACCTGACCGGCAAGGCCTGTGCGGAGACCTGGCGCGGCGTGCCGGTGACGGCCTTCTACCTCATCCTGCTCGGCATGGCGGTGCGCTTTGCCCATTTCGCGCTGTTCGAGGGCACGCTGCTGTCGCTGCGCTACTATCTGGTCGACAGTGCGGTGGTCCTGGCCATCGGGCTCGGGGCCTGGCGGCTGACGCGCGCCGGGCAGATGGCCCGGCAGTACTGGTGGATCTACGAGCGCACCGGCCCCTTCACCTGGGCCATGCGGCGCGAACCGGTGTCGACCCCTCCGGGACAATCCTGATGCGGCATCGGGACTCCCGGGAAGGGCTGACAAGTCACCCGAAAGGGTGTTCGATCCCCTCCAAGGGCGGCCGCGGCCGTCCCCACAGGGGCGCTCAGCCACTCGTACCCCTCAACCGGGAAGGATGAGAGATGAAGACGAAACTGCTCGCCGGGCTTGCGCTCGGCATGGGTCTGGCGATGGCGGGGCCCGCCGACGCCCAGATTCGCCTTGGCGTCGCGGGTCCGATCACCGGCCCCAACGCCTCCTTCGGTGCCCAGCTGCGTCAGGGCGTGGAACAGGCCGTGGAGGACATCAACGCGGCCGGCGGCATCCTCGGCCAGCGCATCGTCCTGTCGGTCGGCGATGACGTCTCCGACCCGCGCCAGGGCGTCAGCGTCGCCAACAAGTTCGTCGGCGATGGCATCAAGTTCGTGGTCGGCCACTTCAACTCGGGCGTCTCGATCCCCGCCTCGGAGGTCTATGCCGAGAACGGCATCGTCGCCATCACCCCGGCCTCGACCAATCCGCGCCTGACCGAGCGCGGCCTGTGGAACGTGTTCCGCACCTGCGGCCGCGACGACCAGCAGGGCGCGGTGGCCGGCGCCTATCTCGCCCGCCACTATGCCGGCAAGCGCGTGGCGATCGTCCATGACAAGACCACCTACGGCAAGGGCCTGGCCGACGAGACCCAGAAGGCGATGAACGCCGCCGGCCTCAAGGAAGTGCTCTACGAAGCGGTCAATACCGGCGAGAAGGACTTCTCGGCGCTGATCTCCAAGCTGAAGGCGGCCAATGTCGATGTCGTCTATTGGGGCGGCCTGCACACCGAGGGCGGCCTGATCGTGCGCCAGATGCGCGACCAGGGCCTGAACGCCCCGATGATGTCGGGCGACGGCATTGCCGACAACGAGTTCGCCGCCATTGCCGGTCCGGGCGCCATCGGCACGCTGATGACCTTCCCGCCGGATCCGCGCAACCGTCCGGAAGCGCGCGAGGTGGTGGAGAAGTTCCGCACCGTCCGCCGCTTCGAGCCGCAGGCCTACACGCTCTACAGCTATGCGGCCGTGCAGATCCTCCAGCAGGCGGCGGTCGGCGCCAATTCGCTCGACCCGAAGAAGGTCGCCGAGTTCATGCGCTCCGGCCATGTCTTCAAGACCGTCATCGGCGACATCTCCTATGACAAGAAGGGTGACATCACCCGCGCCGACTATGTCACCTACACCTGGCGTCAGGGGCCGGATGGCCGCGTGACCTACGTGGAGAACACCGGCACGAACTGAGCTCCGCGCCCGGTTCCCAGAACCGCGCCGAACAGCGAGGCCCGCCCGGACCGTCCGGGCGGGCTTTCTCATGACAGCGGGCATTGCCGGCCGGCTCAGCCGAAGGTGCCCAGGACCGGAAAGGTTTCCAGGATCCAGAAGGCGATGGAGGTCATCTTGCCGGTCAGGAAGGCAATGCCGGTGATGACCAGCATGAGGCCCATGGCCATTTCCACCAGGCGCAGCCGGTGGCGGACCGAGGCGGCAAAGCGCAGGAAGGGCCTGATCGCCACCGCCGCCAGGACGAACGGAATGCCGAGCCCGGCCGAATAGACCGCCAGCAGACCGGCCCCCCTGTGAAGGGTCATTTCGGAAGCGGCCACCGCCAGGATCGCCGCCAGGACCGGCCCGATGCACGGCGTCCAGCCGAAGGCGAAGGCCAGACCCATGACATAGGCGCCGACGGGGCCGGCCTTCGGCATCACGTCCAGCTTGGCCTGCCGGTAGAGCAGCGGAATGCGGAACAGGCCGAGGAAGTGCAGGCCCATGACGATGATCACCACGCCCGCCACCATGGCCAGCGTCGCCGAATGGATGCGCACCAGATGCCCGATCATGGAGGCGGAGGCGCCCAGCGCCACGAACACGGTGGAAAAGCCGGCAACGAAGACCATGGCGAGCAGCACGGCCCGGCGCACCAGGCCCGGGCAGGTCTTCGCCTCCGACAGGTCATCCAGCGTCGCCCCGGTCAGATAGACGAGGTAGGGGGGCACCAGCGGCAGCACGCAGGGAGACAGGAAACTCACGAGCCCGGCGACCAGGGCCGCGGTGAAGGTGACATCGGGCATTCTTGGATCCGCCTGGGAACGCCGGGGCGGACCCTGCGGCCCGCCTGTTGCCATCCCGTCTAGCTGGGGCCTTGCCGCAACGAAAGCACTGATGTCGCTCAATCGCACAGGCGTGAACGGCCGTGATGACCGGCGCCGGCGCCGGGCAAGCCGGCGGCTCGGCCCTCCCGCCGCGCCGTCAACCCCCCGTTGACCATGCCGGCCGGATGCCTGCCCGCGGCAGACGCAACCGGCTATCCTCGCCCGCGGGACGGGAGGCACAGCACGAGCGGCGCGCCATGATCGCCATGGTCAACGGCTATCCCTGCACCAACCCGACCGATGTCTCGCTGGCCCGCCGCGGCCTCGACCCGGAGAACCCGGCCAGCGATCCGGCGATTGCCGCCGCGATCGAGAGCCGGGCCGGCCGGGCGGTCATGCCGGCCGTGGTGTTCGATGGGGTTCTGGCGCCCTTCCAGGCCGACCGCATCCGCTCCTCCGCCAAGGAGGGGCCGGTGGCCTCCCCCGCCTGGCGGCTGATCGACATCACCGTATGAGCGGCGCCGGATCTCAACCCTGACCGGCGCGCAGGGTGACGGTGGCGATCCCCGCCCCGATCAGGGCCGTGCCGCCCACCTTGTTGAACAGGCCGATGGCGCGCGGGCTGGCGGCCAGCGTCCGCGCCCGCGCGGCCACCAGCGCATAGCCGAGCGCATTGACGAAGGCGATGGCGAGGAACGTTGCCTCGAACACGGCCATCTGCGTCCAGAAGTCCTGCGACGGATCCAGGAACTGCGGCAGGAAGGCCACGAAGAAGGTGAGGCTTTTCGGGTTCAGCGCCGTCACCAGCCAGGCATGGCCCGCCATGCGCAGCTGCGAGGTCGCATCCGTGCGCGGCTCGACATCGAGCGCGCCGCCAGCCCGCCAGAGCTTCACGCCGAGCCAGACGAGATAGGCCGCGCCCAGCCATTTGAGCGCCGTGAACACGGTCGCCGAAGCCATCAGCAGCGCGCCGATGCCGAGCATGGACAGGGTCATGGCGGTGAAATCGCCGAGCGCCACGCCCGCCGCCATGGGCAGCGCCGTGCGCCAGCCGCGGCCGAGCGCATAGGACACGACCAGCAGGATGGTCGGTCCCGGAATGAGGACGAGGATGGTGGAGGCCGCCGCGAAGGCGAGCCAGGTCTCGAAGGTCATGGCCGTTCCCGAGGGGGTTGACGACCGGACTGATCCACAAGGTCCGGCGCCTGTCGAGTCCCGGCCGGGGTGTCAGCCGAAGCGGTCGATGCGGTAGGGCGACAGGTCGAGCGGCACCGGCTCGCCGAGCATGGCGGCGACCAGGGCCTTTCCGGTCGCCGGACCCAGCGTGAAGCCCCAGTGGCCGTGGCCGAAGGCGAACCACAGGCCCTCGTGGCGCGGCGCCGGACCGATCACCGGCCGGGAATCGGGCGTTGCCGGCCGCCGGCCCATCCAGGGCTCGGCCTCCACCGGCTCGCCGAGGTCGAACAGGTCGCCCGCCGCGCGCAGGGCCCGCTCCACCTGCACGGGCGTCTTGGGCGCATCACGCTCGGCGATCTCGATGCCGGTGGTCAGACGGATGCCCTGGTCCATCGGGCAGAGCACATAGCCCACATCCTCGTCGCAGACCTGCCGGTTGAGGAAGCCGTTGCCCTTCGGCCGGAAGTGCCTGTGATAGCCGCGCTTGACCGCGAGCGGGGCGCGATAGCCAAACTTGCCGATGAGGTCGCCGGCCCAGGGGCCGAGCGCGATCACCGCCTGGCGGGCGCGGATGCGGCCCTCCGCCGTTTCCACGGTATAGCCGCCCGGATCGGCCGTCAGCGACAGGGCATCGCCGATGGCAAAGCGGCCCCCCGCCGCCACGAAGGCCTCGGCATAGGCCTTGGTGACGCCGCCGGGGCTCGACACGGTGTCGGCATCGCGGCACCAGACGGCGCCGGCGAAGGCCGGCTTCAGGTGCGGCTCCAGCTCGAGCGTCTCCTCGCGGGTGAGCTTCACGTTGTCGATGCCGAACTCCCGCGACAGGGCGAGACGCCGATCCTGTGCGGCAAGGCTTTCCGGGCTGCGGTAGAGCTCCAGCCAGCCGGTCTGGCGGAAGAAGCGACCGGCGTTGGCGAGGGCGGCCAGCTCGCGATGCGCCGCCACCGCCTGCGCGAAGAACGGCCGCATCACCCGCGCGGTGTCCTCCAGCCGCGCCGGCGCCGACCAGCGCCAGTACTGCGCCAGCCAGGAGGCCATCTTCGGCAGGGCGGAGAGATGGTAGTGCGAGGCGGTCTCGCCGTTCAGCGCATGGCGGAACAGCGTCGGCAGGTCGCGCGGCATGGCCACGGGATAGAGGTTGCCGCCGTCGATGACGCCAGCATTGCCGTAGCTCGTCTCCTCGCCGGGCTGGCGCCGGTCCACCAGCACGACATCGAGGCCGCGCCGGCGGGCCTGCAGGGCCGTGGAGGTGCCGACCATGCCGGCGCCGCAAACCAGAATGTCGTGGATGGTGGACATGTCCGCCCCTGCCTTTCGCGGCCGCACATTGCCGAGCCGGCCGGTTGCCGGCAAGCGATGGCGGCCATGCAGCGGTGAGGACCGATGTCGCGCCATCGGCCCGCAAGCGGCGCCACGGTCCGGGATGGTCGCGCCGCACATCCCCCGCGTTGCCGCCGCTCCCCTCCCCGTGCTACCGGCGCCGGGCGGAGAGACCCCATGACCAGCCCCATCCGGATCGCCCCTTCCATCCTCGCCTGCGATTTCGCGCGGCTTGCCGACGAGGTGAAGGCGGTGGACGCGGCCGGCGCCGACTGGATCCATCTCGACGTGATGGACGGCCATTTCGTGCCGAACCTCTCCTTCGGTCCCGACGTGGTGAAGGCGCTGCGCCCGCACACCGCCAAGGTCTTCGACGTGCACCTGATGATCGCCCCGGCCGACCCCTATCTGGAGGCCTTCGCCGCCGCCGGCGCCGACATCATCACCGTCCATGCCGAGGCCGGCCCGCACCTGCACCGCTCGCTGCAGGCGATCCGCGCCCTCGGCAGGAAGGCCGGCGTCGCCCTCAATCCCGGCACCTCCGAGAGTGCCATCGAGCATGTCCTCGACCTCATCGACCTGGTCCTGGTCATGACCGTCAATCCCGGCTTCGGCGGCCAGGCCTTCATCGCAAGCCAGATCGACAAGGTCGGACGCATCGCCCGCATGACGGCCGGCAGCGACATCGTCATCGAGGTGGACGGCGGCATCACGCCCGAGACCGCGCCCCAGGTCGCCGCGGCCGGCGCCACCGCGCTGGTCGCCGGCTCCGCCGTGTTCAGGGGCGGCGCGGCCGGCTATGGCGCGCGCATCGGCGCCATCCGCGCGGCCGCCGAGGCCGCCCGCGGCCTCACCGCCTGACGCCAGGGCGATCAGCAGGCCCGCCAGCGCGGCGAGGCGCGCCGCCGCCAGGAGCGCCGCCGCCAGGAGCGCGGCAGCCGGGAGGGCCGCGGCAAGTCGCCGGACGGTCGCTTCACGATTGCGTGAGGCCAGTGCGGTCATCGCGACTTATCCCCGTCCGAGGATGCGGGAGGCCACCGCCGCCAGCGGGAAGGCCGGTCCCGGATCGACCTTGCGGCCGGGCGCGATGTCCTCGTGGCCCAGCACTTCCTGGAAGCGGTAGGCCCGATGCAGGGCGGCCCCGATGGCCATGACCGCGGCGATCTGGGCGCTGCCATAGGCATGCCAGCCGGCGGTCTCGCGCTCGGCCGGATGACGCGCCACCACCACCTGTCCGTCCGGGATGGTCTCGCCCGACCAGCTCTTCCAGCTGCTGCCGGCCCGCGTGAGACGCCCGGCATTGACCATCTCGATGCCGATGGAATGGCCGTTCAGCCCGTCGATTCCTTGCCAGCGGCTCTTTCCGGCGTGCCAGCAGGCCCGGTCGAAGGCCATGAGCTGCGTCACCGCGCCGTCGCGCGCCACGACCAGGTGCGCGGAAGCCTTCGATCGGGGATCGAGGAACCAGGACACCGCCGAGACCGCGGACAGGCCCGCCGTGTAGTGCAGGACGAGGAAGGCCGGGCGGATCGGCGCGCCGCCATGCGGCGTCTGGCGGAAGGTCACCGGCCGGCCGTTGTGATGGAGCCGGTGGCCGACCACGGCAAAGCCCTCGGAAGGGGGTGAGGCGCTGCCCGCGACCGGGGCAGGGCGCGAGGCGGCGGAAGCGGATGCGGCGGGCGATGCGATCATGGCGGTCCTCGTTGTCCGGGCCTCTCGGCCGTGTGGGCATGAGCATCGCCCGACCGGAACAGCCGGGGAGAACCCATCCCGCGCCGGCACCCGCCCTGGCCGGATTCAGCAGCCGTCAACCGCCGGCCCCTAGTCTGGCGTCATGGCGGCACGGGCGACGGCGGAACGGGTTGATTCGGAGGCGGGCGGCACGGGCCGGCGGCGCGGGCCGGCCGGCGTCCGCAAGCCAGCGGTCCGCCGGCGGGCCCCGGTTCAGACGCGGCCGTTGCCGGCCGGAGGCAACTGGCGCGCGGGCCTGCGCACCGCCGTTCTCGCGACCTTGCTGGCCGCCGCCGCCGCCTTCGCCACCGTACATCTGGCCGGCCATGCGCCGTCCTGGCGCTCGCTCGCCGTGGTCAGCGTGCAGGCCTTGCCGCTGGCGCCGGGCCTGCTGGTCCTGTGGTGGCTCCTGGACAGCGGCCGGCGCCGCCTGCCCGCCGCGCCGCTGGCGCTGTGGATCGCCCTGGCGCTGATCGGCTCCGCCGGCATCATGCTCGTCTGTCCTGGCCTCGCCTTCGCCATCCATTCCCGGTCGGCGGCGCTCGCCGACCATGCGGACACGGAGATCCGGCTCGTCCATCATCTCCATGGCGTGGCGGCCGCCTTCTACCTCTATGTCACCACGGCCTTCCGCCTGTGGTGGCCCTGGGGCGCGGTGGTGCCGGCCTTCGTGGCCCTGCGCTTCTGGCGGATCCACCGTCGCTGAGCCCGGACAGCGGTTTGCCGGGCGACGGCCTTCCTGCTAAGCCGCGCGCCTGTCCGACACCGCAAGGCTTCTCCCATGATCCCGCGCTATTCCCGCGCCGAAATGGCGTCCATCTGGGACCCGCAGACCCGGTTCCGCATCTGGTTCGAGATCGAGGCCCATGCCTGCGACGCCCTTGCCGAGCTCGGGGTCATCCCGAAGGAATCCGCCGCCAACATCTGGGCCAGGGCGAAGGACGTGACCTTCGATGTCGCCCGCATCGACGCCATCGAGCGCGAGGTCAAGCACGACGTCATCGCCTTCCTGACCCATCTTGCCGAGTTCATCGGCCCGGACGCGCGCTTCGTCCACCAGGGCATGACCTCCTCCGACGTGCTCGACACCTGCTTCAACGTCCAGCTGGTGCGCGCCGCCGACATCCTCATCGCCGATGTGACGGCGCTGCTCGCCGCGCTGAAGCGCCGGGCCTTCGAGCACAAGCTGACCCCCACCATCGGCCGCTCCCACGGCATCCATGCCGAGCCGACCACCTTCGGCCTGAAGCTCGCCCAGGCCTATGCCGAGTTCGACCGCTGCCGCGCCCGCCTGGAAGCCGCCCGCGAGGAGGTGCGCACCTGCGCCATTTCCGGAGCCGTCGGCACCTTCGCCCAGATCGACCCGCGGGTGGAGGAGCATGTGGCCCGGGCCATGGGCCTGAAGGTCGAGCCGATCTCCACCCAGGTCATCCCGCGCGACCGCCATGCCATGTTCTTCGCCACCCTCGGCGTGGTGGCCTCCTGCATCGAGCGGCTCGCCACCGAGATCCGCCATCTCCAGCGGACCGAGGTGCTGGAGGCCGAGGAATATTTCTCGGAAGGCCAGAAGGGCTCCTCGGCCATGCCCCACAAGCGCAATCCGGTGCTGACCGAGAACCTCACGGGCCTGGCCCGCCTCGTGCGCGGCATGACGATCCCGGCCATGGAGAACGTGGCGCTCTGGCACGAACGCGACATCTCCCACTCCTCCGTGGAGCGCATGATCGGCCCGGATGCGACCGTGACCCTCGACTTTGCGCTCGCGCGGCTCACCGGCGTCATCGACCGCCTTGTGGTCTATCCGGCCACCATGCAGAAGAACCTCGACCGGCTCGGCGGCCTCGTCCATTCGCAGCGCGTGCTCCTCGCCCTCACCCAGAAGGGCGTCTCGCGCGAGGATGCCTATCGCCTCGTCCAGCGCAATGCCATGCCGGTCTGGCGCGGGGAAGGCGAGTTCCTCGCCCTGCTCAAGGCCGATCCGGAGGTGCGCGCCGCGCTCTCCGAGGCCGAGCTGGAGGAGAAGTTCGACCTCGGCTACCACCTCAAGCATGTCGACACCATCTTCCGGCGGGTTTTTGGCGAGGCGTGACGGCCAGGGCCTCAGCGTGCTAGTCTGGCCAGCAAGATGGCCAGATCGGAGCGCGACCCATGAAGGTCGGCATTCTCGAAGCGAAGAACCAGTTCTCTGCGCTGGCCGAGCGGGCCGCGGCCGGCGAAGAGGTCATCGTCACCAAGCGCGGCGAACCCTTCGTGCAGATCGTGCCGGTCCAAAGGAAGCACGATCCGGAAGAATTGCGCCGGCGGATCGAGGCCGTTCGCAAGCGGTTCAAGGACGAAGGCGTCACCTTCACACCCGACGAGATCCGGGAGCTGCGCGACGAAGGCCGGCGGTGAGCGCTGTCCTCGACGCCTCGATTGCCGTGGCCGCCCTGTCCCCGGACGAACAGGGCGAGTTTTCCGCAACCCACCTCGCACTGCTCATGCTTCCGCGCCTTGTCGTGCCACCCATATGGGCGCTCGAGGTCATGCATGTCTTCCGTCGAAAGGTCCTGCGCGGGGCGATCACGCAGGCGGCCGCGGATCAGGCCTTGGAGACTCTCGCGTTCATGGCGGTCCAAACTCTCGATCTGCCAGCTGCTCACTGCTTTGAGGCGATCGAACGTCTGTCCCGGCGTCACCGCCTCAATCCCTACGACGCCAGCTATCTCGACGCGGCCATCAGGACCGGGCTGCCTCTCGCTACACTCGACCAGGCCCTGACTACAGCCGCGCGGCTGGAGGGCATCCCCTTGCTGCCGGACTGACCCCATGCGCACCGCCGACGCCGACATCCTCATCGTTCCCGGCCATGTCAATTCCGGCGACGACCACTGGCAATCGCGCTGGGAGGCGAAGCTGCCGACAGCGCGCCGCGTCCATCTGGGCGACTGGCACAGGCCGGAGAAGGAGCGCTGGGTCGACAACCTGGCCACCGCCGTCGCCTCCTGCTCGCGCCCCGTGATCCTGGTCGCCCATTCGCTGGGGGTGGTGACGGTCGCCCATGCCGCCCCGCTGTTCCCGCCGAACGTGGTGCGCGGTGGCTTCCTCGTCGGCCTGCCGGACATCGAGGACACGGCAACCATCCCGGAGATCGGCCGCCATTTCGCGCCGATCCCGCGCGATCCCCTGCCCTTCCCCTCGGTGCTTGTCGCCAGCCGCACCGATCCACATTGCGGCTTTGCCCGGGCCGAGGATTTTGCCTTTGCCTGGGGCTCGGCTCTGGCCGATGCCGGCGATGCCGGCCACATCAATGCGGCCTCCGGCCATGGTCCCTGGCCGGAGGGGCTGATGCGTTTCGCCGGCTTCCTCAAGACGCTCGGCTGAGGATCAGCCGGCCTGCGAACCGTTGCGGATGGTGCGGGCGACCAGCCAGGCCACCGGAACCGCGAGCGCAAGGCCGATGGCCGCGGCGGCCGGAATCATCACCATGCCCTGGTCGTACAGCGCGGGCATAGCCACCACGGCCACCACCAGGGCTCCGGTGAACACCGTGGCAGCGAGCATGAACATCAGCACGACGAGAACGAGCGAATGGCGCATGGCGGCTTCTCCACCCCACATGGTCCGGGGGAGCGCAGCCATCTGGCACGAATGGTCCGTCGCCCGCCTTGCGGCGGGTCAAACCGGCGGTCTCAGCCGCGCACGACCTTGAGCGCCGCCTGGGCGCCGCCGCGCACCATCAGCGTATCGTTGACCAGGGTGATGAAGCCCCAGCCCTCGGCGGCCAGTTCCCTCGCCCGCTCGAAGCTCGGCGCGTAGCAGCCGGTCAGCTTTCCGGCCTTCTTCGCCGCCGCCAGGATGCGCGCGAAGGCGTCCTTCACCACCTGATGGTGCGGATCGAGCTTCTCGCCCTTCAGCAGCGTGATGGACAGGTCGGAGGGGCCGGCAAAGACACCGTCGATGCCCGGCACGGCAAGGATGTCGTCGACCGCATCCAGCGCCGCCACCGTCTCGATCATGGCGAGCGTCACGGTCATGGTGTTGGCCTCGCGCAGATAGTCCTGCACGTTCATGCCGGTCAGCTGCTGGAAGCGGTTGCCGCCCCAGGAGCGGTCGCCGAGCGGCGGATATTTCACGGCCGAGGCGAAGCGGCGGGCATCGGCCACCGAATTGATCATCGGCGCGATGATGATTTCCGCGCCGACGTCGAGCAGGCGGGCTGCATCGCCGAAGGCCTCCAGGGCGATGCGCACGCCGGCGGGCTTGCCGGCATGATTGACCGCCGAGATGCCGCGCATGGCGGAGAGCAGGTCCACCGAGGAATGTTGCATGTCGAAGGTGACGGCATCGAAGCCCTCGCGCGCCACGAGATCGGCCAGGAGCGGCTCGGGCATGCTCATCCAGGCGGTGAACAGGCTCTCGCCGGCGCGCAGGCGCTTGGCGAGCTCGTAGGGCTTCGGCGGCTGGTGCATGGGACTGTCCTCGGGGCGCTCGCAGATGGTGTCGCGGTCCGTCTCAGTGGCTGGTCGGCTGTCATCCGTCAATCGCGTCCCGCGCGGGGCTGGGCGGCGGGAGGGTGCCATCGGCACTGCTTGCGAATGCTTAACGCTTTGCCGCCAGACTGCCGCAGGTTGTCGACATTTGCGCCACGCGCGGCGTGAAGGTTTGTCATGCGTTTCGCCTTCGATCCCCTGGCCGGCATGAAGCACACCGTCCCGCCGCCTGCCGGCTTCGCCCTTCGGGCCCCCACCATCCTGGTGTTCGATTCCGGCCTCGGCGGCCTGACCGTCTATCGCGAGCTGGAACGCGCGCGCCCGGACGCACATTTCGTCTATTGCGCCGATGATGCCGCCTTTCCCTACGGCGCCCTGGACGAGAACCGGCTCGTCGAGCGCGTCGGCGCGGTCATGGCGCGGCTGATCGACCGGCACCGGCCCGACTGCGTGGTGATCGCCTGCAACACGGCCTCGACGCTGGTGCTGCCGCATCTGCGGGCCCGCTTCGCCCTGCCCTTCGTCGGCACCGTGCCGGCGGTCAAGCCGGCCTGCGAGCGCTCGCGCAGCCGGATGGTCTCGGTGCTGGCGACGCCGGGCACCGTTGCGCGCGACTACACGAAGGCGCTGGTCGCCGAATATGGCGCCGGATGCTCGGTCACCCTGGTCGGCTCGCCGCGCCTCGCCGGACTGGTCGAGACGGTCATGGGCGGCGCCAGCGTGGATGTCGCCGCCATCGCCGCCGAGATCGCCCCCTGCTTCGTGGAGGCAGGAGGCCGGCGCACCGATGCCGTCGTGCTGGCCTGCACGCATTATCCGCTGCTGGTCGACGCCTACCGGGCCCTTGCGCCCTGGCCAGTCGACTGGATCGACCCGGCCCCGGCCATCGCGCGGCGCGTGACCCAGATCGTCGGCCCGGCGCGAACCGGCGTGCCGTCCGGCGGCCGGCTCGCGCTGCTGACCGGCGGCTCGGCCCGGGGCGCCCTCGCCCCGGTCCTGTCGGACTTCGGTCTGGCCGAAACTGCCGTGGAACCGCTGCCGCTTCATTGACTTTGCCGGCATCCGCCATTATGGACGCCGCTTCCGGCGGATCCCCTCGAGGGGATGCGGCGGTTTGTTGCGCACCCGCGGTCGGCCCTTGCGGCCGGCCTGTCGTGTCCGGGGCCCCGGCCCGCGAGACAAGAGGAGGGCGCGTCTCCTGTCGAAAGACGAACGAACAAGGGACACGCGATGTCGAAGCGTCACGCTGCGAAGTACAAGATCGACCGCCGGATGGGCCAGAACATCTGGGGGCGCCCGAAGAGCCCGGTGAACCGCCGGGAATATGGCCCCGGCCAGCACGGCCAGCGCCGCAAGAGCAAGCTCTCCGACTTCGGCACCCAGCTGAAGGCCAAGCAGAAGCTCAAGGGATATTACGGCAACATTTCCGAGAAGCAGTTCCGCGGCATCTATGCCGAGGCCTCGCGCGTCAAGGGTGACACCGGCGAGAACCT
>JBKBOA010000067.1:0-17781 GCA_046295035.1 Phreatobacter sp. | reverse complement strand
TGATGGACGTGCTGAACTTCGGCCATGGCGCCTTCATCGCGGTCGGCGCCTATATCGCCCTGTCCATGCTCGGCCTGCTCTCGGGATGGGTGCAGGCCGACTCGCTCCTGTGGAACCTGATGGCGCTCGGTCTTGCCGTCGCGGTTGCCATGCTCGGCACCGGCCTGCTCGGCTGGGCCTTCGAGCGCGTCATCGTCAAGCCGGTCTATGGCCAGCACCTGAAGCAGATCCTCATCACCATGGGCGGGCTGATCGTCGCCGAGCAGCTGATCCACGTCATCTGGGGCGGCGACCAGAAGGCCATGGCGCTGCCGGCCGCCCTGCGGGGAGCGGTGGTCATCGGCGATTTCGCCATCGAGCGCTACCGCATCCTGGCCGTGGTCGTGGGCCTCGTGGTCTTCGCCGCCATGATGCTGGTGCTGAACCGCACGAAGATCGGGCTGCTGATCCGCGCCGGCGTGGAAAATGCCGAGATGGTCGAGGCGCTCGGCTATCGCATCCGCCGCCTGTTCGTCGGCGTCTTCGTGGCCGGCTCGGCACTGGCCGGCCTCGGCGGCGTCCTCTGGGCGCTCTACCGGGAGACGTTGACCGCGGCCATCGGCGGGGAGATGATGGTGCTGGTCTTCATCGTCATCATCATCGGCGGGCTCGGCTCGGTCGGCGGCTGCTTCCTCGGCGCCATCCTGGTGGCGCTGATGGCCAATTACACCGCCTTCCTGTTCCCCAAGATCGCACTGGCCTCGAACATCCTCCTGATGGTCGCGATCCTCATGTGGCGGCCGCAGGGGCTCTATCCCGTGGCGAAGAGGTGAGGGCGCCGTCATGCTGAACAGCCTGCTCTCTGGCGACTATCCGCGCAGCCGCATCCTGACCGGCATCCTGCTCGCCATCCTCGTCGGCCTTGCCTTCGCGCCCTTCCTGTTCTCGGGCGCTGCCGCCCTCAACACCGCCGCAAAGATCTGCATCTTCATCGTGCTGGTGGCGAGCTATGACCTGCTCCTCGGCTATACCGGCATCGTCTCCTTCGCCCACACCATGTTCTTCGGCATCGGCGGTTACGGGGTCGGGCTCGGGCTCTACACCTTCGGGGCGACATGGGGCGTGATCGGCCTCGGCATCGTGGTGGCGCTGATCCTCGGCATTGCACTGGCCCTGCTCATCGGGCTGCTGTCGCTGCGCGTGCGCGCCATCTTCTACGCCATGATCACGCTGGCCGTGGCCTCCGCCTTCCTGCTGCTCGCCACCCAGTTCTCGGAACTCACCGGCGGCGAGGACGGCCGAACCTTCTCGGTGCCTCCCGTGCTGCGGCCCGGCTACCGCCTCCTGGACCAGCCGATGTTCGGCACCGTGATCAACGGCCGCATCCTCGCCTACTATCTCGTCTTCGTCGCCGCGCTGGTGCTGTTCATGGCCATGCTGCGCATCGTCAATTCGCCCTTCGGCCGCGTGCTGCAGGCGATCCGCGAGAACGACATGCGGGCCGAGGCGCTGGGCTACCGCGTGGTCTATTACCGCACCGTCGCCAACTGCATCGCCGCCGGCATGGCCGTGCTGGCCGGGGCGCTCTACGCCATCTGGCTGCGCTATACCGGCCCGGAGGCGACGCTGTCCTTCGCCATCATGCTCGACATCCTTCTGATGGTGGTCATCGGCGGCATGGGCACGCTCTATGGCGCGGTGGTCGGCGCCACGCTGTTCATCGTCGCGCAGAACTACCTTCAGCGGCTGATGGCGGTCGGGGCGTCCGCCACCGAAGGCCTGCCCTTGCTGCCCAAGCTGCTGCACCCGGACCGCTGGCTGCTGTTCCTCGGCGTGCTCTTCGTGCTCTCGGTCTATTTCTTCCCCACCGGCATCGTCGGCCGCCTGCGATCCGGCGGGCGCTGAGCGCCCAGGGCCGGTCACCGGGCGCTCCTTCACAGGCCTGCGGGAACCGGAAGGGGGCCTTCCCCGTTGTTGCGGCATCAGCAACGCAACAGGAGGCTGCCATGAACTGGGACCGTGTCGAAGGCAACTGGAAGCAGATCAAGGGCTCGATCAAGGAGCAGTGGGGCAAGCTCACCGACGACGATCTCGACGTGATCAACGGCAAGCGCGAGCAGCTCGAGGGCAAGCTCCAGGAGCGCTACGGCTACGCCAAGGACCAGGCCCGGAGCGAGATCGACAGCTGGTTCTCGACCCGCTGGCGCTCCTGAGGCCGCGACCGGCCGCCCGCCTTCAGGCAAGCCGGTCTCCTGCGAGGAAGGCCTGCCACATGACATGATGCCGGGTCGGGCAGCAGCCCCCCTCTGCCCCGGCCCGTCTCATGCCGAGAAGCCCGTCCGGTCCATCCGGGCGGGCTTTTCGTGCTCAGGGAGCATCGTCCCATCACGCGATCTTGTTAACCCTCGCGCCCAGGCGGGCGCCTTTCCGCTTGACTGATACGTGATGAGTGATAATTTCACAAAATCATCAGTTATCAGGAATCAGGCTTCAAGAAAGATGTCCGGCCGGCCCCGCCTTACCGCAGACGAGACCCGCGAGCGCATTCTGGAGGTCGCTGAGGAGCACTTCCGGCGGGTCGGCTACGGCAAGACGGCGATCACCGACATTGCCCAGGCGGCGGGCATGAGCGCGGCCAACGTCTATCGCTTCTTCCCCTCCAAGTCGGCCATCTGCGAGGAGATCGCCAGCCGACTGCTCGACCAGTGCCATCAGGAGCTTCGCACGATCGTCGCGCAGAAGCAGGTGCCGGCCTCCGAACGGCTGGCGCAGATGACCATGGCCGTGCACTCGTTCAAGAAGAGCCAGATGTTCGACGAGAAGCGGCTGCACGACATGGTCGAGGCCGCCATGACCGAGAACTGGCACGTCATCGAGAAGCACCTGGAGACGCTGCTCTCGCTGTTCGCCGAGGTGATCCGCGATGGCATGGTGGCCGGGGAGTTCGTCGTGCGCGACCCCGTCGAGGCGGCCCTGTCGTTCAAGCAGTGCCACGCCACCGTCTTCCATCCCTCGCTCATCGAGCAGTGCGCCCGGCTCTGCGACCTCGACGAGCAGACGCGCCGCCTGACCCAGTTTGCCATCCGTGCCCTGAAGATCTGAGGACCTGCCATGTCGCCCCGCGTGCCGACGTCCCGCCTTCTTCCGCTGCTTGCCCTGCCGCTGGTGGGCCTCGGCCTTGCCGCCTGCACGGAAGGCAAGGCCCGCAGCGATGCTGCGGCCGAGGCGCAGCCGCGCGCCGTTGTCGTCGAGACGGTCAGCTTCCGGCCGCTCACCGGCGAGCGCACCTTCGTCGGTACGGTGCGCCCGCGCATCGAGAGCGATCTCGGCTTCCGGGTCAGCGGCAAGGTGGCGGAGCGCCTCGTCCAGCAGGGCGAGCGGGTCAGCCGCGGCCAGCCTCTCGCCCGGCTCGATGCCGCTGACCTCGCCCTGCAGAAGGAGCAGGCCGAGGCGGAACTGGCAGCCGCCGAGGTCAATCTCGCCGCTTCCGAGGCCCAGGACCGGCGCACCCAGGAACTGCGCCGCGCCGGCTGGGCGACGCAGGCTACGCTCGACCAGCAACTCGCCCGCACGGCGGATGCCCGCGGCCGTCTCGACCGCGCCCGCCGCGCCCTCGACCTGGCCGCCAACCAGCTGGCCTATGCGACCCTCACCGCCGACAGCGACGGCATCGTGACGGCCACCATGGCCGAGCCTGGCCAGGTGGTTGCGGCTGGCACGCCCGTCGTTCGCCTTGCCCGCTCCGGCGAGCGCGAGGCAGTGGTTGCCATCCCGGAGGCGCTGATCGAACGCGTGCGCACCGGCACGGCCACGGTGTCGCTCTGGTCCAATGCCGATCGCACCTACAAGGCAGTGCTGCGCGAGTTCGCCGCCTCGGCCGATCCGGCGACGCGCACCTTCCAGGCCCGCTTCACTATTCAGGATGCCGATGATGGCGTCGTCATTGGCATGACGGCGACCGTCACGGTCGGCGAGCCCGCGTCCGCCCGCGTGGCTCGCCTCCCCATCTCCGCGCTCTATTCCGACGGGCGCGGGCCCTCCGTCTTCGTGGTCGACCAGGCCACCGGTCAGCTGGCGCTGAAGCCGGTCAAGGTGGCCGGCTACGAGGGCCGCGAGGTGCTGGTCGCCGAGGGCATCGCCGACGGCGACCGCGTCGTGGCCTTCGGCGTGCACAAGCTCGATGCCAGCCAGCGCGTGCGCATCGTCGAGACGCGCAGCTGAGCCAGGCGGCGGCGTCCTCCCAGGGCGCCTCTGGACATTCCGTCACGTTCTCGCGGAGAAGACCCCCATGTCCGCCGCTCACGACCGGCTTGACCCGAAGCTGACCCAGAACAACTGGTCGCACTGGGCGGTGACGCACCAGAC
Source organism: Phreatobacter sp. (assembly GCA_046295035.1). GTDB lineage: Bacteria > Pseudomonadota > Alphaproteobacteria > Rhizobiales > Phreatobacteraceae > Phreatobacter. The sequence continues at coordinate 13,437 of JBKBOA010000067.1, read as the reverse complement.
GCTCGTGCTGTTCATGATCCTCGCCGTCATGGCAGCCGGCGCCGTCTCCTACATGCGGCTCGGCCGAGCCGAGGACCCCTCCTTCACCATCAAGGTGGCCGTCATCACGGCGGCCTGGCCCGGGTCCACCGCCCGCGAGATGCAGGACCAGGTGGCCGATCGGATCGAGAAGAAGCTGCAGGAGCTGCCCTATTTCGAGCGGGTCCAGACCTACACCAAGCCCGGCTTCACCGCCATGCAGGTGCAGTTCGTCGATTCCACCCCCGCCCGCGAGGTTCCCCAGCTCTTCTATCAGCTGCGCAAGAAGCTGGGCGACATCCGCGCCGACCTGCCGTCCAGCCTGATCGGCCCGAACGTCAATGACGAATATGGCGATGTCGATGCCGTGCTGTTCACCCTGACCAGCCAGGGCGCCGGCTATGCCGACCTCAAGCGCTATGCCGAGGAGTTCCGCAGCCAGCTTCTGCGCGTCGCCAATGTCACCAAGGTGAACATCTACGGCGCCCAGGACGAGCGCATCTATGTCGAGTTCAGCCATGCCAAGCTGGCGACCCTCGGCGTGACGGCCTCGGCCATCTTCGACAGTCTCCAGCGGCAGAACGCCGTGGTGCCGGCCGGCACCATCGACACCGGCGCCAACCGGGTGCCTTTGCGGGTGACCGGCGCGCTTGACGGCGTGGCCGCCGTTGCCGCCACGCCCGTGGAGGCCAATGGCCGCATCTTCCGGCTCGGCGACATCGCCACCGTCTCGCGCGGCTATGTGGACCCACCGACCTATCTGATCCGCCAGGAGGGCCAGAATGCGCTGCTGGTCGGCGTGGTCATGCAGAAGGGCGGCAACATCACCCAGCTTGGCGAGGATCTCGAACGGGCCCGCCAGGCCTTCGCCGCGCAGCTTCCCGCGGGCATCGAGCTCGGGCTGATCGCCGACCAGCCCCATGTGGTCGAGAAGGCGGTCTCCGAGTTCATCAAGGTGTTCCTCGAGGCGCTGGCCATCGTCCTGTTCGTGTCCTTCGTCTCGCTCGGCTGGCGCACCGGCATCATCGTGGCGCTGTCCGTGCCCCTGGTGCTGGCCATGGTGTTTGTCGCCATGTACGCGCTTGGCATCGACCTGCACCGCATTTCGCTCGGCGCGCTGATCATTGCCCTCGGCCTTCTGGTCGATGATGCCATCATCGCGGTGGAGATGATGGTGGTGAAGATGGAGCAGGGCTGGGACCGCCTGTCGGCAGCCGCCTATGCCTGGACATCCACCGCCTTCCCCATGCTGACCGGCACGCTGGTCACCGCCATCGGCTTCCTGCCGGTCGGCCTCGCCAATTCGGGGGTCGGCGAATATACCGGCTCGATCTTCTGGGTGGTCGGCATCGCCCTCATCGTGTCCTGGTTCGTGGCGGTGATCTTCACCCCCTATCTCGGCATGAAGTTCCTGCCCGACTTCCAGAAGATCGAGGAGCGCCGGCATGCCCGCAAGGTTGCGCGGGCGCTGAAGCGCGGCCGGCCCGCCCCGCCCAAGCCCGATCACGCCGATCCGCACGCCATCTACGAGACGCCGATCTACAACGGCCTGAGACGGGTGATCCGGTTCTGCGTCGATCACAAGTTCCTCGTCGTGGCGGCGACCGTCGTCCTGTTCGGCACCTCCATCGCCGCCTTCGGCCGCGTCCAGCAGCAGTTCTTCCCGGTGTCGGAGCGCACCGAGCTGTTCCTGCAGATGCGCCTGCCGCAGGGCACCGCCATCACCGCCTCGCAGGAGACGGCCAAGCGCGCGGAGGCCATGCTCGCCGGCGATCCCGACGTGAAGACCTTCACCACCTATATCGGCCAGGGCTCGCCCCGCTTCTGGCTCGGCCTCAACCCGCAGCTGCCCGACGAATCCTTCGCCGAGATCGTCATCATCGCCAAGGATCTGCCCGGTCGCGAGCGGCTGAAGGCCCGGCTCGAGGCGGAGATCGCCGCCGGTGCGCTCTCGGAGGCCCGGGTGCGCGTCGACCGCTTCAATTTCGGCCCCCCGGTCGGCTTCCCCGTGCAGTTCCGGGTGATCGGCACCGAGCCGCAGCTGGTGCGCGACACGGCAGTGAAGGTGCGCGAGATCATGCGCGCCAACCCCAATGCACGCGATCCGCATCTGGACTGGAACGAGCAGTCGCCGTCCGTGCGCCTCGTGGTCGACCAGGACCGTGCGAGGGCGCTCGGCCTCAACGTCCAGGACGTTGCCCAGACCTTGCAGACCCTGCTCTCCGGCGTGACCGTCACCAGCGTGCGCGAGCGCACCGAGCGGGTCGACATCGTCGCCCGCGCGGTGCCGGCCGAACGCGTCGATCTCGGCCGCATCGGCGACCTCACCATCATCGCGCGCGGTGGCGTGCCGGTGCCCCTGTCCCAGGTGGCGCGCATCGAATATGGCCACGAGGATCCGATCCTGTGGCGGCGCAACCGCGCCCTGACCATGACGGTGAGGGCCGACGTCGTGGATGGCGTGCAGCCCCCCGTGGTCAGCGCCCAGGTCCGCGAGGCGCTGAAGGATCTCATCGCCACGCTTCCCCCCGGCATGCGCATCGAGCAGGGCGGCGCGGTGGAGGAATCCGCCAAGGCCAATGCCTCCATCTTCGTGCTGTTCCCGATCATGCTGCTCGGCATGCTCACCGTGCTGATGATCCAGCTTCAGTCGTTCTCCCGGCTGTTCCTGGTCTTCCTCACAGCGCCGCTGGGCATTGTGGGCGCGTCCTTCGCGCTCAACCTGTTCAATGCCCCCTTCGGCTTCGTGGCCCTGCTCGGCCTGATCGCGCTCGCCGGCATGATCATGCGCAACACGGTGATCCTCGTGCAGCAGATCGACGAGGAGGTGGCCTCCGGCTATTCGCTCTACGAGGCGATCATCGAGGCGACGGTGCGCCGCTCGCGGCCCGTGGTGCTGACCGCCGCCGCCGCCGTCCTCGCCATGATCCCGCTGTCCCGCTCGCTGTTCTGGGGGCCCATGGCCATCACCATCGGCGGCGGATTGACGATGGCGACCGTGCTCACCCTGCTGTTCCTGCCGGCCCTCTACGCGGTCTGGTTCCGGGTGCGCCGTCCGGGGCCGGGGCAGACCGTCGAGACGCCGGCACAGGCGGCCCTGCCGGCTCCGGTCCAGCCGCTGCCAATGGCAGCGGAATAGAGCGGGGACCACCCTTCCACCCGCAGCGCAGGCCCGGGTCCGCCGGGCGGATCGGCCAGTCAGCGCCAGGCTCAAGGGGCGTTTCGGGGCCCGGCTGCAAGCCGGGCCTCGTTCATCGTCCCGCGCTCAGTCGCGCTCGAACTCCGCACGCGCCGCCGCGATGTCCTGCAGCGTGGGCAGGCTCGCCTCATTGCCCAGATGCTGGATGGAATGGGCCGAGGCCCCGCGGGAGAAGCGGAAATGCTGCTCCCAGGTCCAGTCCGGATGGGCCATGAACGAATAGACATAGGCGCCGTGGAAGATGTCGCCGGCGCCGCTGGTATCGACGATGCGGGAGGCAGGCACCGGAAGCGCCGCCATGTGCCGCTTCTCGCCGGTCTCGTCCATCCAGGCCATGCCGCGCTCGCCGAGCGTGACGGCGCCGATCCTGCAGCCGCGGCCCTTCAGGTAGTCGAGCATCTCGGCGGGCGTCAGCTCCATCTGCTCGCACAGCCGCTCCGCCACCACCGCCACGTCGATGAAGCCGAGCAGGTCGTGGGTGTTGGCGCGCAGGCCGCCGCCATCGAGCGAGGTCAAGATGCCCTTCTCGCGGCAGGCCCTGGCATAGGCGATGGCGGCATCGGCCTGGTGGCCGTCGAGGTGCAGTGCCCGGCAGCCGTCGAGATTGAGATTCGGATAGGGGTGGAGGTAGTTGTCGTCGCGCGCGCGCAGGATGGCGCGCTTGCCATTGTTCGGGATGACGAAGGACAGGGAGGAGCGGCGCACCGGCCGTGGATGCAGCATCAGCCCGTAGCGCGCCGCCATGTCGGAGAACATGCGCCCGAGCCAGTCATTGGCCAGCGAGGCGATGAGATCCGGCACGATGCCGAGCTTGCCGCAGGCGAAGGCGGCGGTGACCGCGTTGCCGCCGAAGGACACCGCATAGTCCCTGGCCACCGCCTTGTCGTCGCCGGTCGGCATGCGATCGGCGAGCAGGGTGACGTCGATATAGGTCTGTCCGATGAAGAGCGCGTCCATGAAAGCTCCCGGTCGTGGCAAGCGGCGGGGCCGGCGAGAGTGGCCGCCGCAGGCCGGACTGTCCACCCCGACCCGGGAAGACCTGCCGGGCCTGCGTCAATAGGCCTTGACCGGATGGATGAACGGCCAGGGCGAGGCCTCCGCGCCGCGCGCCACCTTCACCTCGATCAGGAAGGGCAGAGAGGTGGCGCGCGCCGCCTCCAACGCGCGGGCGAGCGCCGTGCGCAGGTCGGCCGCCGAGGTGACGGTCGTTGCCGGAAGGCCGAAGGAGCTGGCGAGTGCCGGAAAGTCGGGATTGTGCAGGTCGGCGCCGATCAGGCGGTTGCCGTAGCGGGTCTCCTGGTCGCGCCGGACATTGCCATAGGCCGCGTTGTTGAACACGACGGTGACCACCCCGAGGCGATATTGCACCGCGGTCGCCAGTTCCTGCACGCCGAACAGGAAGCCGCCGTCGCCGGTGATCGAGACCACGTCGCGGTCCGGATGGGCCGCCTTGACGCCGAGGGCGGTCTGGAAGCCGAAGCCGAGCGTGCCCTGGAACCCCGTCGAGACATAGGTGCGCGGCCGGTGAACGGGAAAACCGAAATAGCTGGCAAAACCGGTCTGGCAGAGCTCTTCCACCAGCAGGCCGTCGGCCGGCAGAACCGCGCGGATGGCATCGAGATGGTCCATTTCCGGCTGGACCACGCGGATGGCCTCCGCCGCCTCCGCGCGGGCCTTCTCGATCGCCGCCCGGTTGTCGGGCGCGCGGTGGCCGGCGAGCGCCGCAACGAGGGCGGCGACGCCGTCGGCACTGTCCGCGACGATGCCGGCATCGGCCTGAAGGCGGGTCATCTCGGCGGGGTCGATGTCGATGCGCACCAGCTTTCGCCCGCCGTCGAGCCGGGTCATGACCTCCATGATGTTGGCCCAGCGCATGGTCGGCATCTCGGCCCGCGTGCCGATGGCGATGACCAGGTCGCAGTCCCGGTAGAGCCGAAAGGCGGCATAGGAGGACAGGCCCCAGGGGCCGGCCTCGTCCACCACGCCACGGCCGCCGCGGAAGGCGGTGACCGGCGCGCCGGTCAGCTCGGCGAGGCGGGCGATCTCGTGGCTCGCATGCTGGGCACCGGAGCCGGTCATGATGATCGGCAGACGGGCCGCCCGGATCAGGTTGGCGGCATGCGAGACGGCCATCGGGTCGGGTTCGGGACCGGGAGCGATGACGGCCGCCTGCGCCGCGGGCACGTCCTCGGACGAGGCCATCGTGTCCCAGGCCATTTCCAGCGCCACCGGGCCTGGCCGTCCGGACTGGGCCTGCCGGAAGGCCTCCGCTACCAGTGCCGGCGCATCGGCCGGCCGCTCGATCCGTTCCGCCCACTTGACCAGCGTGCGCAGCGTGCCGAGCTGGTCGGCGATCTCGTGCAGATGGCCGCGGCGCCGGCCGATGAAGGCGGAGGGGATCTGCCCGGTGAGGCAGACCATCGGCGTGTTGCAGCCCCAGCCGGTGGCCAGTGCCGCGGTGGTGTTGAGGAGGCCCGGTCCCGGAACCACCGCATAGACGCCGGTGCGGCCGGTCGAACGGCCATAGCCGAAGGCCATGTAGGCGCAGGCCTGTTCGTGGCGGGCGCCGATGGTGCGGATCCGGTCGCTGGTCTGCGCCAGCGCATCGAACAGCGGATACATCTGGGCGCCCGGCAGGCCGAACACGGTATCGACCCCGTTGGCCAGGAGCCCCGAAACGATCGCCTCGCCTCCGGTCATGCGGCGCGTCATGCTGCCTCTCCCTCATCGTCGGTTCCGCCCGGCGCGAAGGCGGCCATGTCCCGTTCCAGATCGCGCAGCATGTCCTGCAGGAGGGCCAGCCTCTCGGCACCGAAGCGCGCGGTGATCTGCGCATAGATCGCTTCGGATTGCGGCGCGACGATTTCCATCAGGGCCTGGCCGGCTGGTGCGAGGGCGATCAGGCTGCGGCGCTGGTCGCTCAGGTCGGTGCGCCGGTGGATGAGCGCGCGGGCCTCCAGATCCTTCAGGATGCGCGACAGGCTGGGCCCGAGCAGGAAGGTGGAACGCGCCAGATCGGCGATCTCGATCTCGCCGACCGATGACAGGGCGCGCAGCACCCGCCATTGCTGCTCGGTCAGGTCGTGCCGGCGCAGGGCGACGCGGAAATGCCGCATCACCGCCTCGCGCGCGCGCAGGAGCGCCATGGGCAGCGAGCGCGAGAAATCGCGCAGGCGAACCCGCGTGACGGCCGGCCGGGCAGGCGAGCGGGCGGGCAGCACCATCCTCAGCTCGCCACGATCACATCGGCGACGAAGGCCGGCTCGCGCACGGGCTGGCCGTCGAACACCGAGCCTTCCTCGAACCAGCTCTTCGGCGCCGGCGCCCCCCACAGCGTCTGCCGGCGCGGATCGCGCAGCGACCAGCGCAGCGGTTCGTGGTCCGGATCCATGGTCTGGTAGTCGGACGTGTAGAGCTCGAGCCGATGGCCGTCGGGGTCGCGGACATAGAGGAAGAACGCGTTGGAGATCCCGTGGCGCCCCGGCCCGCGCTCCATGTTGGACAGGTAGCCGGAGGTCGCCATCACGTCGCACAGATGGATGATGTCGAGCGCGGTCGGCGTCCAGTAGCAGAAGTGATGCAGGCGCGGCCCACGGCCATTGGTGAAGGCGAGGTCGTGGACATTGCCCTTGCGGTGCATCCAGCCGGCGGCGATGCGCCCGTCCGGGCCGTCCTCCTCGGCATATTCGGTCAGGCGGAAGCCGAGTTCGGCATAGAAGTCGAGGCTCGCCTGCACTTCGGGAGCGAAGACATTGACATGATCGAGCCGCTGCGGCCTGACGCCATGATAGTCGGCATAACGCTGCAGGCTGGAGGGGCGCCTGTCCATCGACGCAACCAGCTCCAGCGGCAGGCCGAAGGGGTCGCTCGCCTGCAGCGTCCGGCCCTGGAAGGGCACATCGACGAAGCCATGCGGCAGATTGCGCGCGGCGAAGAAGGCCGCGGCCCTGTCGAGATCGGCCTCGTGACCGACGCGGAAGCCGATGCGCCGGCAGGTTGCGCCAGCTGCCTTGCGCAAGACCAGCGAATGGTGCTGCCGCTCCTCGACGCCACGCAAATAGACGGTGCCGGCATCGGCATCGGTCACCCTGAGGCCGACGACGGTTTCGTAGAAGGTTCGGCTGGCGACAAGATCGGTCACCTCGAGCACGACATGGCTGACGCGCACGATGTTGAACGGCGGATCGAAGATGGGAGTCGGCACGGGCATCGGCTTTTCCTGGTCGTCTGGTCCGTGTTTCCAGGTCAATCGGGGACAGGCGCCTCGCCGAAGCGCTCACGCCCCCAGCCGGGGCACCTTGTGGGTGCCCTTGGCGAGGCAGATGGTCTTGGTCTCCATGTAGAAATCGAAGGAATAGTCCCCGCCGTCGCGGCCGATACCGGATGCCTTCATGCCGCCGAAGGGGGTCGGCAGGTGGCGCACATTCTCCGAGTTCAGCCAGATCATGCCGGCATCGAGCGCGTCTGCGACGCGCAGCGCCCGCTCCATGTTGGCAGTCCAGACATAGCCGGCAAGCCCGTAATGGACGTCGTTGGCAATGGCGACGGCCTCGGCCTCGTCGCGGAACGGGATGACGGTAAGATAGGGGCCGAAGACCTCCTCCTGCGCCACGCGCATGGCACTGCGCGCACCGGTCACCAGTGTCGGCTCGACATAGTAGCCGCCGCCGGGGCCGTCATGCGGCCGGCCGCCGACCATGATCGTGGCGCCGTCCTGCCGGGCCATGTCGAAATAGGAGCAGACCTTGTCGTAATGGCGCTGGTGGATCAGCGGCCCGATCTCGGTGGCCGGATCCAGCGGATGACCGATCCTCAGACGTTTAACACGTTCAGAAAGTCGGGCGATGAAGGCCTCGGCAAGGGGCTCCTGGACCAGCAGCCGGCTGGACGAGGTGCAGCGCTCGCCATTCAGCGAGTAGATCATGAACACCACGGCGTCGAGCGCGCGCTCCATGTCGGCGTCCGCGAAGACGATCACCGGGTTCTTGCCGCCGAGCTCGAAATGGACCCGCTTCAGCGTCGGCGCTCCCTGCGCCATGATCGCCGAACCGGTGGCGCTCTCGCCGACAAAGCCGATGGCCTTGATGGCAGGGTGCTGTGTCAGGGCCTTGCCGGCCTCCTCGCCGAAGCCATGGACGGTGTTGAGCACACCCTCCGGCACACCCGCCTCCAGGAGCAGGCGCGGCAGCAGGTCGGCGGTGACCGGCGACCACTCCGCCGGCTTGTGGACCACCGTGCAGCCAGCCGCGAGTGCGGGGGCGATCTTCCAGGTGGACAGCATGAACGGGGTGTTCCACGGCGTGATGACGCCAACCGGCCCGATCGGCACGCGCGTCGTCACGTTCCAGTGGTCGCGCGCCGGCAGGTTCAGTCCGTCGCGGGCGGAGGGGGCGCGGTCGGCGAAGAAGCGGAAGTTTTCGGCCGCGCGCACCGCCGCCTTTGCCATGAAGCGGTGCGCCTGGCCGGTATCGACGCATTCGAGCACGGCGATGTCGTCCTGGTGCGCCTCGATGACGTCGGCGACCTTGTGCAGGATGGCCCGGCGCTGCTCCGGATCCATGGCCTTCCAGGATCGGAAGGCCCTCGTCGCGGATTCCGCCGCCGCGTCGATGTCGGCCGCATCGCCGCGCGCGACCTCGGCCAGGATCGAGCGGTCGATGGGCGAGATCGTCGCGAAGGTGCGTCCCGAGGCCGAAGCGACGCGCCGGCCAGCAATGTGATGGCCGATCCCTTCCGCCTTCAAGCGGTCGAGCAGGCCGGCGGCCCGCTCCCGGTTGCGGGCAAATGCATCTGGGGGCGTCGCCGCCCCGGCCCGTGCCTCGGCCATGTCAGCCTCTCCCCTTCAGGGCGTCGTGAATGGTGTTGCGCTTCCAGTTCGGCTCGTCGATCTCCACGATCTGCATGGACAGCGCGACGGTGGTCGCGGCAAAGGCCGGCTCGAGTATGGCTGAGATCGCCGCGAAGATCTGGTCGCCAGCCCGCTGCTTCGTGGCCGGGTCGCGGCCCCGGCCGATCTTCAGCGTGACATCGACGAAACCATGGGCCGCGTCGCCGTCGGCGATGGCGGCGTGATCGCAGCGATGCGTGCGCACGCGGATGCCGCCGAGCGGGAAGATGCCGGTCCCTGCCGCCGCCATCCGCGCCGCCTCGCAGAGCGCCGGCCAGTCGACATGGGGGTCGAGGCTGGCCGAATGCTCGATCACGATATGGGGCATGGCGCTCCTCCCGGGAGCCGTGGCATTGGAAGCGATATTGAACATGTTAATCAAAAACGTGCAAGGCATCTGCGCGGGCCATGGGCTGTCCCGTGCGGTCGGCGTCTGATGCGGGCTTTGATGGTGCGCCGGCTCGTTCAGGGCCAGCGCACGACGGGCGGAAGCGACGACAGGATGCTGGCGACATTGCCGCCGGTCTTCAGCCCAAAGATCGTCCCGCGGTCGTACAGCAGGTTGAACTCGACATAGCGGCCGCGCCGCACAAGCTGCTCCTCGCGGTCGGCTTCGGTCCAGGGCGTTGCGACATTGCGCCGGACGAGCACCGGATAGATGTCGGCGAAGGCCCGCCCGACCTCCTGCGTGAAGGCGAAGTCGGCATCGCGATCGCCGGAATCGAGGTAGTCGAAGAAGATGCCGCCGATGCCGCGCGGCTCCTGGCGGTGCGGCAGGTAGAAATAGTCGTCGCACCACGCCTTGAAGCGGGCATAGTCGGCCACGGCATGGTTGCGGCAGGCCGCTTCCATCGCGGCATGGAAGGCCTGGCTGTCGGCATCCTCCTGCGTGCGGCGCCGGTCGAGCACCGGCGTGAGATCCGCGCCGCCGCCAAACCAGGCACGGGTGGTCACGACCATGCGCGTGTTCATGTGCACGGCCGGAACGTTCGGATTCACCGGATGAGCGATCAGCGAAATGCCGGTGGCAAAGAAGCGCGGATCGTCCGTGGCCCCGGGAATCTGGGCGCGGAACTCCGGCGCGAACTCGCCATGCACCGTCGAGCAGTGGACGCCGACCTTCTCGAACACGCGGCCGGCCATCATGCTCATCACGCCGCCGCCGCCATCGGCGCCCGAATGGTCGGTGCGCTGCCAGGGGGTGCGCACGAACCGCCCGGGCGGCCGGTCGGAGCCCGGCATGGCTTGCGGCAGCTCGTCCTCAAGCGCCTCGAACCGTGCGCAGATGTCATCGCGCAGGGCCTCGAACCAGGCGCGGGCTGCCGCCTTCCTCGTCTCCAGGTCAGGCGGCAGGGGCGTGGGGTCGGGACGCGGGGCGCGAGCGGTCATGATCGTAAGGTCTAGCGGCGCGGGCTGGCGCCATCAAGACGAGGGCCGTGCCTACATCCCCGCCAGCCGGCGCATCTTGGCCAGCGCGTTCTCCTCGCTCTCGTGATGGTCGATGGTCCCGACGAAGCGGCCAGCGGAATCCATCAGATAGATGGAGGCCGAATGGTCCATCGTGTAACCGCCATCGGGCAGCGGCACCCGGCGGGCGATGACCCGGAAGGCCGTCACCGCGGCGTCCACCTCGGCGCGGCTTCCCGTCAGGCCGACGATCCGCGGGTCGAACGAGCCGAGATAGAGCGCCAGCTGCTCCACCGTGTCGCGCTCCGGATCGACCGTCACGAAGGCGGCCTGCAGGCGATCGCCCTCGGCGCCCAGCTTCTGCAGGCGCTGGGTCATCTCGAAAAGGGCCGTCGGGCAGACGTCGGGACAGTGGGTGAAGCCGAAGAAGACCATCAGCGGCCGGCCCGCGAAGGTCTGGTCGGTCACGCGCTGGCCGCGATGGTCGGTCAGGCTGAACGGGCCGCCGATGCCGGGCCGGGGTTGCAGGACCGGCGCGCCCTCGCGCGCGACGAAGGGGCCGTCCACCTTCCACCAGCCGATGGCCAGGGAGACGGAGAGGAAGGCGAGGACGGCAATCGCCGCCCACGCCCCGATCCGGATGGCTCTGAGCACGGTCGCCTGCCCGCCTCAGTGGTGGGTGTGGCCGCTGCCGGGGGCCGCTCGACCGCCGACCGGGCCGACCCGGAAGTCGACCTCGATCGTGCCCGCGCGCGCGAAGGTCAGCGTCGCCTTGACGATCTGCCCCTCGGTCAGCGGCTGGCGCAGGCCCATGAACATGACGTGATAGCCGCCGGGCTTCAGCTCGACCGTCTGGCCGGCCGGGATCTCGAGCCCGTCGGGAAGGTTGCGCATGGTCATGACGCCGCCGGCGACCGCCATCTCATGGATCTCGACCCGTTCGGCGAAGGTCACCTGGCCGGCAATCAGGCGATCGGCCGTCTGGCCGGTATTGGTGATGCGAAGATAGCCGCCGCCCACGCGCGCTCCGCCGGGGGTGGCGCGCGTCCAGGGCTGCTCGATGCGGATGCCGGCCTTCTCGAACACGGCGGCAGGGGCGGCAGCCCCTTGAGTGCCGCCGGCAGGCGAGCCGTGACCGCCGCCGGCCTGGGCCTGGACGATCCGCAGCGCCGGCGCCGGCTGTTGCAGGTCAGCTGTCTCGCCCGCCTTGGGCACCTCGACCCAGCGGTGCTCGCCGCGGGCGCAGGTCTGCACCACGGGGAAGTGGACCATGCCCTTCTCGGCCAGCGAGGAATCAACCTGCCCGACAAACACGAACTCGTCGTAATGGGCATTGTCCAGCGAACCGCCGGTCCAGGCGATCTCGACCACGCCCTCGCGCACCTCGCGGCCGTGGCTGGCATAGCTGCGCTGATAGGGCTGCGAACGGGTGGTCAGCTGCCAGCCGGGCTTGGGCTGGGGCTTCACGCCGAAGACACCCTCCGGGATGCTCACGGTGATGCCGGTGGTCGGCTGGCCACCGCAGCCATGGGGCACGGCCAGGACAGCCTTGTAGGAGCGCCCGGCCTCGGCCTCGCGCTGCTGCAGCGTGACATGGGCGAGAACCGGAGAGCCGAGGGCGACGACGAGCGCCGTCGTGAAGGCAATGCGTATCATCATGGAACCCTTTCAGCGGAAGTTGATGGGAAGCGAGAGGGACATGCTGGCCGGCGCGAACTCGGCCGGCAGCGGCGGGAAGGGTGAGGCTCGGCGCACCATGGCGAGTGCGGCCTGGTCGATCGCGCTGACGCCCGAGGAATGCGCCAGCGCAATGGCGGTCGCGGCCCCCGAGCGCTGGATGACGAAGCGCACGACGACACGGCCGGTCTCGCCGGTCCCGGCGGGCCTTGCGCGGTGCAGCTGCGCCATGACCCGCGAGAGGTAGGTCTGCGGCGGGGTGGCGGTGCGCTGCGATGGCGAGCTCGCAACACCCTGGCCCGGCGCGGCGGCCGAAGCCGGCACTGCCAGCCGGCGTTCCGCTGGTGCGGTCGGTCGCGGCGCTGGCCTGGCCTGGCGGGCTTCGCTTCGCGCAGGCTGCGGTCGGCGTGCCGGCGCGCGCGTCTCGCGGCGTGGCGCCTCGGCTGCGGGCGCGGCTGTGGCGGTCTCGCGCGCTGGCGGCGGCGTCAGCTCGGACGGCAGTGGGATCAGCTCGACCGGTGGGGGCTCGATGGTCACGCTCGCGGGGTCGAGAGCGGCCAACGGTGGCTTCAGCGCATCCGGCAGGGGCAGCGTCTCGGTCTGCGGCGGATCGATGGTCACCGTGGCCGGATCCGTTGCGGCAATTCGCGGCTCGGGCGGCACGGGCTCTTCCGGCAGAGGGGTGTGTTCGCCGGGCGGTGGCTCTGGGGCCATGGCCGGCATTGGCTCCATCTGTGCGGAGGGCATCGGCTCGGCGGGCAGCGGCGGCGGGTCGAGGGGCGGCAGGGGCAGCTCCGCGACCGGCGTCTCGGACGCCGTCTGCGGTTGGGCCTCGGCCTGCGGCTCGGGGACCGGGGTGGCGGCAGCCGATGCCGCCGGCGGCGGTTCGGCCTCCGGCGTGACGATCTCGACATCGACGGAGGGCAGGTCGAGCACGGCCGGTTCCGGCCGGTTCAGCGACAGGAAGGCCGCAACGGCAGCGGCATGGATCGTCAGCGAGACGGCGAGACCGGCAAGGGCGAGCAGACCCAGCCGGCGGACGTGCTGGCCGACCTGCGGTTCCGGGATGACGTCGAGCGGCGGCCCGCCCGTCGCGGGCTCCCCCCTGGCCATCACGCAGACCGGCGGCGCCTTCCCCGCCGACACCGTGATGTCTCCCGACCACAGGTTGCCCACGCCCCGGTCCGCCTGTCCCGGCCGCACCCGGTCGAGGCGGCCCGGTGACCCGGAAACCCGGGGCGGGGGTGGG
>JBKBOA010000066.1:0-17877 GCA_046295035.1 Phreatobacter sp. | reverse complement strand
GGGCAGCCGGTGCCGACCAAACTCCGCCCGATCCCGACCTGCACCGCACGCTCGACGAGGTCATCGCCAAGGCCATGCGGGAGGCCGGTCGCGCCGGACAGATCATCCAGGCCATGCGGCACTTCATCGAGAAGGGATCGCCCGAGCGCCGGCCCGAGGCGCTCAATCCGCTGGTTGACGAGGCCATCGAACTGACCCTGCTCGGCCAGCGGGCCCGCATCCGCGTGTGCCGGCGGCTGGCGCGCGGCCTGCCGCCGGTGCATGTGGAGGCCGTCCAGATCCAGCAGGTGGTGGTCAACCTCCTGCGCAATGCGATCGAGGTGCTGGATGGTCGCCCCGACGGGCGGATCACCGTCGAGACCCAGGGCCTGCCCGAGCATGTCGCCCTGGTGGTGCGCGACAACGGGCCGGGGATCCCGGCGGCGGCGATCGAGGGGCTGTTCCGTCCGTTCTCGAGCTCCAAGCCGGCCGGTCTTGGCCTCGGCCTCGCCATTTCGCGCAGCATCGCCCGCAATCATGGCGGCGAACTGACCGTCGATCCCGGCGGCGGCGGGCGCGGGGCGGCCTTCACCCTGCTCCTGCCACGCCAGCCCGTGGATATCCCCCCGCGCAGCCCGAAGAGCTAGACCATGGCCATGTCCTGTGCAGACACCGCAAATGGCAGCCGGCCCGCCGTCCAGGGCGAGGCCGACGTCTTCGTGGTCGATGATGACCCGGCGGTGCGCGATGCCCTGTCGGTGATCCTGACGGCGGAAGGCTTTGCGGTGCGGGGCTTTGCCGACGGCAGAAGCCTGGTGGAGGCCCTGCGTGACCATCGGCCGCGCTGCGTGCTGCTCGATGTCAACATGCCGGGGCGCTCGGGGCTCGATGTGCTGCGCGCCATGCGGGACGAGCGCATCGAGGTGCCCGTCTGCGTGATGTCGGGGCAGGCCGACATTCCCATGGCCGTGGATGCCATGCGCTGCGGCGCCCGGGACTTCATCGAGAAGCCGGTCGATACCAGCCGGCTGGTCGAGACCCTGCGGCAGGTCGCCCGCCGGCCTGGGGCCTTCTCCCCTGCCATCCCTGCGACCGGCGCGGGGGCCGGCCAGCTCACCCCGCGCGAGCGGGACGTTCTCGCGCAGATCGCTGCCGGAGCGTCCAACAAGGAGGCCGGCCGCAATCTCGGCATCTCCCCGCGCACGGTCGAGGTGCATCGCGCCCGGATCATGGAGAAGCTTGGTGCCCGCAATGCCGCCGACCTCGTGCGCATCGTCCTGACCGATCGCCGCGGTGCGTGAGCCGCGCTTCACGTTCCCGTGGTCTTGAACAGGCCGGGCTGGCGAACCCTCGGCGACGGGCCTAGCTTCGGTCCGTTCCAGTCCGAAGGAGCCCGTCCATGCCGACCCTCCAGATCAACGGGCGGCCTGTCGAGGTCGATGTCGATCCCGACATGCCGCTGCTGTGGGCCCTGCGCGACCACGCCAACCTGACGGGCACCAAGTTCGGCTGCGGCAAGGCCCTGTGCGGGGCCTGCACCGTACATGTCGACGGTCAGCCCGTGCGCTCCTGCTCGACACCGGTCGGCTCGGTCGGAACCGGCGCCATCACCACCATCGAAGGCCTTCGGGGGCCAGTCGCCGAGGCGGTTCAGGCCGCCTGGCGCAAGCTCGACGTGGTGCAGTGCGGCTATTGCCAGTCCGGCCAGATCATGAGCGCGGTCGCCCTGCTGAGCGAGAACCGCCGCCCCAGTGACGAGGACATCGACGCGGCCATGAACGGCAATATCTGCCGGTGCGGCACCTACCAGCGCATTCGTGCGGCGATCCACGAAGCCGCCCGCGCGCTCGGCTGAGGATGGAGGACACCATGACCGCCTTTCCCGCCATGCGTCCCCCGCACCTCGCCCTCGGGCCAACGATCACGGTCGAGCCCATCTCGGCCCGGCGTTTCGAGGCCACCCGCCGCGCCTTCGTGAAGGGCGCGGTGGCCGCCGGAACGCTGATCGTGGCCGGAGCCACCGGTCCCGATGGCAAGGCCCATGCCCAGGCTCCGGGTGCGGCACTGCCGGCCAATCCCGCCGCCTTCGTGCGCATCGGCGCCGACGACACGGTGACGGTCATCATCAAGATGCTCGACAAGGGCCAGGGCGTCACGACCGGCCTGGCCGCCATCGTCGCCGAGGAGCTCGATGCGGACTGGGCGCAGCTGCGCTTCGCCTTCGCGCCGGCGGACCATCGTCTCTACAACAATCTCCTGTGGGGGCCGGTGCAGGGGGTCGGCGGTTCGACCTCGGTCGCCGGCTCCTGGATGCAGCTGAGAAAGGCCGGTGCTGCCGCCCGGCAGATGCTCATGGCCGCGGCGGCGGCCGAATGGAACGTGCCGGCAACCGAGGTGAAGGTCGCCCGCGGTGTCGTCAGCCATGGCGCGCGGCAGGCCCGGTTCGGGGCCCTGGCCGCCCGCGCGGCCACCATGCCGGTTCCGGCGGATCCGCCGCTGAAGGAGCCGAAGGACTGGGTCATCATCGGCAAGGAGGGCGCGGCGCCCCGTCTCGATTCCGTCGCCAAGACCTCGGGTCAGGCGATGTTCTCCATGGATGTGCGCCGTCCCGGCATGCTGACGGCGGTCGTCGCCCATCCGCCGAAGTTCGGGGCCCGCGTGAGCCGCTTCGATGCCACCGAGGCGCGCCAGGTCAGGGGCGTCGTCGACGTGGTGGAGATTCCCTCGGGCGTGGCGGTGGTCGCCCGCGACACCTGGTCGGCGATGAAGGGGCGCGAGGCGCTGAAGGTGACCTGGAACCTCGCCGCCGCCGAGACGCGCTCGAGCGAGGCGATCATGGCCGAGTTCCGGCGCCAGGCGCAGCAGCCGGGCCTGACGGCCGGCCGGCGCGGCGATGCGGCGCGCGGCCTTGCCTCGGCCGTCAGGACCATCGAGGCCGCCTTCGACTTCCCCTATCTCGCCCATGCCGCCATGGAGCCGATGAACGGCACGATCGAACGGCGCGCGGATGGCGGCATCGAGGCCTGGGCCGGCTTCCAGATGCAGACGCTGGAACAGGCCACCATCGCCGCGATCTGCGGCGTTCCGGCCAGCCAGGTCCATCTCAACACCCTGTTCGCCGGCGGCTCGTTCGGACGCCGCGCCACGCCTGACTGCGACTATGTCGCCGAGATGGCCCATATCCTGAAGGCGACCGGCTACCGGGCGCCGATCCACCTGGTCTGGACACGCGAGGACGACATGCAGGCTGGCTACTACCGGCCGATGGTCCATCACCGCGTCAGGGCGGGACTGGATGCGACCGGCAAGGTGATCGGCTGGGAGCACCGGATCGTCGGCAAGTCGATCCTGATCGGCTCTCCCTTCGAGGCGGCCCTGGTGGCCAACGGCGTCGATGCGACCACCGTGGAGGGCGCCAGCGACACCCGCTACGCCATCCCCCATCTGCGGGTCGAGGTGCACAATGGACGGGAGGGCGTGCCCGTGCTGTGGTGGCGCTCGGTGGGCCATACCCATACCGGACAGGTGATGGAGGTCATGATGGACGAGCTGGCCCAGGCCGCCGGCAAGGATCCCCTCGCCTTCCGCCTGGAGCATCTCGCCAATGCGCCGCGTGATGCCGCCGTGCTCAGGCTCGCCGCCGAGAAGGCCGGATGGGGTCAGCCGCTGCCGGCCGGCCGGGGCCGCGGCATCGCCGTTCACGAGAGCTTCCGCAGCCATGTCGCCATGGTCGCCGAGGTGACGGTCAACGGCACCGCGGTGAAGGTCGACCGCATCGTCTGCGCTGTCGACTGCGGCATTGCCGTCACGCCCGACATCGTGCGGGCACAGATCGAGGGTTCGGTCGGCTTTGCCCTGTCCTCGGTGCTGCGCAACCGCGTGACCCTCAAGGACGGCGAGGTGCAGGAGACCAATTTCGACACGTTCGAGCCGACGCGCCTCGTCGAGATGCCGAAGGTGGAGGTCCATATCGTGGCGTCTGCCGAGCCGCCGACCGGGATCGGCGAGCCGGGCGTGCCGGTGCTGGGGCCGGCCATCTCCAACGCGGTCTCGGCCGCCACGGGCAAGCGCGTGCGCTCCCTGCCCATCGATCTGGCGGCCCTGGGCGGGGCCTGAAGGGCGCGCCGCTCAGCCCTTGCGGCTGACGGCGGCCTCCTCGAAGGTCGCCATGCCGGCATGCAGGGCCAGCGCATTGCGGACGATGCCGCAGGCAAGCGCCGCGCCCGAGGCCTCGCCGAGCCGCATGCCGAGATCGAGCAGGGGCTGCTTGCCGATCCGCTCCAGCACGCGGCCATGGGCGGGCTCGGCCGAGCGGTGGGCGGCGAGGCAATGATCGAGGCTGGCCGGGTCGAGCGCGTGCAGCACGGCCGCGGCAGCCGTGACCACATAGCCGTCGAGCAGCACTGGGATGCGCTGGAGCCGGGCAGCGAGGATGGCCCCGGCGAGGGCCGCGATCTCGCGGCCGCCGACCCGGCGCAGCACCTCCAGCGGATCGGCGAGCGCCCCTGCATGACGGGCGATGGCGCGACGGACAGCATCGGCCTTGCGCTTCAGGCCCTCGGCATCGACACCGGTGCCCGGCCCGACCCACTCCTCCGGCGCGCCGCCATAGAGACCGTGACAGACGGCCGCGGCCACGGTCGTATTGCCGATGCCCATCTCGCCGAGGCACAGGAAATCGGCGCCGGCAATCGCCTCCATGCCGAAGGCAATGGTGGCCGCGCAGGCCTTCTCGTCCAGCGCGTCAGCTTCCGTGATGTCGGGCGTGGGCACGTCGATGGCCAGGTCGAAGACCTTGAGCCCGAGATCGTTGGCGATGCAGAGCTGGTTGATGGCCGCGCCGCCGGCCGCGAAATTGTCGAGCATCTGGCGGTTGACGCTGTCCGGGAAGGCCGAGACGCGCTGGCGGGTGACGCCGTGGGACGTGGCGAAGATGGCCACCAGGGGCCGGTCGATGCGCGGCTGCGGCTTGCCCGACCAGGCCGCCACCCACTCGACGATGGTCTCCAGCCGTCCCAGCGAGCCGGCGGGCTTGGTCAGGTTGGCCTCGCGCGCCCGCACCGCCTCCCGCGCGGCCTCGTCCGGGCCCGGCATCCGCCTGAGGAGATCGCGGATATCGTTGAAGGGAAGGCCGGAGGAACTGGCAGGAAGCATCGCCATGACGGGCTTTCGGACAGATGGGCGGACGGAATCGGCCAGCCGGACAGTGGGCTCGGGGTAGCAGGCTGCGCAGGGTCTGCACAAGACGGCCTCCGGAGGCATTCGGATACCAGACCCGATGGCCAGCGATTGCCGGTGGCAGACACGGCCGCTAAGCGTGACCCATGAGCCTCTCCCGTCCCTGGTACGAACTCATCGCGGGCCTGCGCTTCTATTCGCGCCTGCCCTTGCCGCCGCTCGCCGGCGAGCCGGCTGCGCACGGGCCGCCCGATCTCGACCGCCTGGCGCCGGTGGTGCCGCTGGTCGGCGCCGTGCTCGGCGGTCTTGCCGGGCTGGTGCTGCTGCCGGCTGCCTGGCTCTGGCCTCCAGCCATTGCCGCCATCCTCTGCGTGGCCGCGGCTGTCATCCTGACGGGGGCCTTTCACGAGGATGGGCTCGCCGATACGGCCGACAGTTTCGGCGGATACACGTTCGACAAGCGGCTGGAGATCATGCGCGACAGCCGGATCGGCACCTTCGGCGCGGCGGCGCTCGGCCTTGCCCTGCTGCTGCGGGTATCCGCGATTGCCGGGCTGTTGACCCTCGCCGGTGCCTGGCGGACCGTGCTCGCGCTGATGGCGGCCGGGGCATTGTCGCGCACGGCGGCCTTGCTGCTGTTCCTTCGGCTTGCGCCCGCGCGCGCCGACGGGGCGGCCCGCGCGGCGGGCCGGCCGGGACCGCGGTCGATCGTGCTCGCCCAGGTGCTGGCGGCCCTTCTGGCGATGCTGGTCGTCCCCGTTGCGGGTCTGACCGGCCTGGCCACGGCCGCGCTGGCGGCCGCGCTGATCGGTCTCCTGGCCGTGCGCTTTGCGCGGGCCCATCTTGGCGGTCATACAGGCGACGTGGCCGGAGCAGCGCAGCAGGTGGCGGAGATCGCGATCCTGCTCGGGCTGCTGGCGGTGGCGTCGCGGCCGACCGGAGCCTTGCCGTGAGGGACAGCGCCATTGAAAGCCCCTGCATCCGCCTCTGCCAGATCCATGCTGTCCACGGTCTCTGCGAGGGCTGCGGCCGCACGCTGGCCGAGATCGGCGGCTGGCTGTCCATGACCCCCGCCGAACGCCGTGCCGTCATGGCTGCGCTGCCGGAGCGGCTTGCCAGGCTTTCGGAGACACCATGAGCAGCCGCACCCTGATCTGGCTCCTGTTCGGCGCGGTGGGCCTGGTGGTGCTGCTGGCGGCCGTCCGGGCCGACGGCTTCGTTGGCGGCACGCTGGGCGTGGAGGACTATGCCTCCCTGGCAGGCCTCTCGGTCCTTGCCATCGTGATCGGTGCCAGCGCCCTCGGTGGCTTCCGCGGACGGTTCGCCGACGCCGTCCAGGCGGTCATCGCCTGGGTGGCCATCTTCGCCTTTCTCGGCGTCATCTACACCTATCGCTACGAGTTCGAGGCGGTGGGGCGCCGGGTCCTGGCCAATCTCGTCCCCGGCATGGCGACGACCGGCGTGACCGGCAGCCGCGAGGTCACCGTGCCGCGCAGCCCCGGCGGCATGTATGCGGTGCGTGTCGAGGTCAACGGCGCGCGCGCCGTGCCCATGCTCATCGATACCGGCGCCTCGGCGCTGGTGCTGACCGATGCGGACGCGCGCCGGGCCGGCATCCGCGTCGACGAGCTGTCCTTCACCATTCCGGTCCAGACCGCCAACGGGCAGACCATGACCGCGGCGGTGACCCTGTCCTCGGTTGCGGTGGGGCCGATCGTCGAGCGCAATGTGCGCGCACTGGTGGCGCAGCCGCAGGCGCTCAGCATGAGCCTGCTCGGGCATACCTTCCTCGACCGCCTGGAAAGCTATGAGGTGCGGGCTGGCCAGATGGTGCTGCGCGGGCGCAGCTGACCGCTCGGCCCCGTGCCACCGGACGGGCCGGGGCGACTTGCCAGGACCGGCTCGCCGGCGGCATGGTCCCGGCGCAAGGGAGCACCGACCATGACCGGGATCAGCCGCCGTGACACGCTGGCCGCAGGCCTTGGCAGCCTGGCCGCCGGCATCGCTGCCGGATCGGCCGCGGCCCAGACGGCCGGCGCGGGCGACACGGTCACGCTGCTGCTCGTCAACGACATCTACCGGATGGGCGAGGAGGCCGGGCGCGGCGGCTTCGCGCGGCTGAATGCGATCGTCAAGGCCGAGAGGGCGCGCGGCCGGCCGATGCTCTATGTCCATGCCGGCGACATGTTCTCGCCCTCCCTCATGTCCGGGTTCGACCAGGGCGCCCATACGGTGGAACTGCTCAATATGGCGCCCCCGGACGTCTTCGTGCCCGGCAACCACGAGTTCGATTTCGGCCCCGAGGTCTATGCCCGGCGGCGGGCGGAATCGCGTTTCGCCTATTTCGCGGCCAATATGCGCACCGCCGAGGGCGCCCCGCTGCCGGGCCACGAGGACGGACGCATCTTCGATCTCGGCGCGGTGAGGCTCGGGGTCTTCGGTGTCGCCCTGCCGAACACGCCGGAGGTGTCCAATGCCGGCACCATCCGGTTCCTGCCGACCCTGGAGACGGTGCGCCGGGAAGCCGCGCGCCTGCGGGCCGAGGGCGCTGACCTGATCATCTGCTGCGCCCATACCGACCGGGCCGAGGACATTGCCATCGTGCGCTCGCGGCTGGTGGACGTGCTGCTCACCGGCCACGACCACGACCTGGCGATCACCTATGACGGCCGCACGGTGATGGTGGAGAGCTCCGAGGAGGGCTACTACGTGACCGCCATCGACCTGACGCTGCGCCGGGTGACGGCTGATGGCGTCTCCCGCATGGCGTTCACGCCGGCCTTTCGGGTCCATGACAGCCGCGCGGTGGAGCCCGATCCGCCGACGCTCGCGCGCGTGCGACAGTACGAGGCCGAACTGTCGGCCGAGCTCGATGTGACGGTCGCCACCCTCGCAGGCGAACTGGACACGCGCACCGCCGCCGTGCGGTCCGGCGAACAGGCCATCGGCAACCTGGTGGCCGATGCCATGCGCATCGCATCCGGTGCCGAGATCGGCCTGACCAATGCGGGAGCCATCCGCGGCAACCGCATCTATCCGTCGGGGCACGCCTTCACGCGGCGGGACGCGCTCGTGGAACTGCCCTTCGGCAACCGGACGGTGGTGGCCGAGGTGACGGGGGCCGACCTGGTCGCGGCGCTGGAGAACGGCCTGTCCCAGATCGAGCATCGCGCCGGCCGCTTTCCGCAGGTGTCCGGCCTGGCGCTGGTCGCCGACCCGTCGCGGCCGGCCGGCAGCCGGGTCGTCTCGGTCAGCGTGGCCGGCGCGCCACTGGAGCCGGCACGGCTCTACCGGGTGGCCACCAACGACTTCATGCTGCGCGGGGGCGACGGCTATGTCAGCCTCGGCCGGCGCACCCCGGACAAGGATGTGCAGGGACGGCTGGTGGCGCTCGACCTGATGGCCCATCTGCGCCGCCTCGGCACCGTGACCCCGACCATCGAGGGGCGGATCATCCTGCGCTGAAACGGCGGCGCGGCTGCCCGCAGCCGGCCACCTTTGCCGATCACGGTGACGGCCCCCAGACCTGGCCGCCTGCCGCCACGACGAGACCGACATGCCCCGCAGCCTGCCCCTGCCCTCCCGCCGCGACGCCCTCATGCTCGCCGGCCTCCTGCCTGTTGCGGCGCCGGCCATCGCCTCGGGCGCGGCGGACCTCGGCCAGCACTTCCGCGCCGAGGGCGTGACCGGCGCCTTTGCGCTCCTCGCCTCCGACGGCGGGGAGACCATTCTGGTCGATCCGCCCCGCGCCCGGCGCCGCTACGTGCCGGCCTCCACCTTCAAGATCCCCAACACGCTGATCGCCCTGGAGACCGGCGCCGTCCGCGATGTCGACGCGATCGTGCCCTATGGCGGCGTGGCCTCGCGCAATCCGGCCTGGAACCGCGACATGTCGCTGCGCGAGGCCATGCCGATCTCGAATGTTCCCGTCTTCCAGCAGGTCGCCCGTCGCGTCGGACTTCCGGCCTACCGGGACTGGCTGACCCGGCTCGACTATGGCAATCGCGCAACCGGAGAACGGGTCGAACGGTTCTGGCTCGATGGACCGCTGGCGATCAGCGCGCTGGAGGAGGCCCGCTTCAATCTGCGCCTTGCCCGCGGGGATCTTCCCGCCTCCGCCCAAGCCATGGGCCTCACACGCGACATCGTCCGGCTGGAAAGCGCTGGCGGCGCCACGCTCCATGGCAAGACCGGCTGGTTCGTGAAACCCGGCGAGACCTCGATCGGCTGGTGGACCGGCTGGGTGGAGCGCGGCAGCCGCGTCCATGCCTTCGCCCTCAACATCGACATGCCGCAGCTGGCCATGGCGCCGAAGCGGCTCGCCATCGGGCGCGCGATCCTGAAGGCGACCGGTCTCTACGGCTGAGCGATCAAAGCCCGCGAGCGAGCAGATCCCAGACGAAACGCAGGCAGACGATCAGCAGGAAGGCGCCGAAGGCGAGTTCCAGCTTGCGCTTGGGCAGGGCATGGGCGAGCCGCGCACCGATGGGCGCCGTCCACATCGAGGTGGGGATGAACAGCAGGAAGCCGATCAGCGAGACATAGCCGAGCGCGAAGGGAAACTGGATGGCCGCAACGGCCGGGAACTCGGCGGCCTTCGGCCAGCCCGCATAGACATAGCCGAGCGCGCCGGGAATGGAGATGAGCACACCGAGGCCCGAGGAGGTGGCCACCGCATTGTGGATGGTCCGGCCATAGGCCATCATCACCAGATTGCCGAGCTGGCCGCCGCCAATGCCCATGAGGCTGGACAGGACGCCGATGATGCCGCCTGTGGCCACCATGCCGACCGGCCCTGGCATGCCGGTGCCGAAGTTCAGCTCCCGGCCGGTCAGCAGGCGCCAGGCCGACAGGCCGGCAACCAGAACGAAGACCAGCTTGAACACGCCGGGCGGCGCATAGCGCGCGATCAGCGAGCCGGCGATCACGCCGACGACCACCGGAACGGCCCAGGCCCGCAGCACCTCCATGTCGACGGCACCCTTGGCCCGGTGGGTCTGGAACGAGCGGATGGAGGTGGGAATGATGATCGCCAGCGAGGTTCCCACCGCCAGCGGCATCTTGAGCTCGTTCGGCACGCCGACCACACCGAACAGTTCGTAGAGGACCGGCACGATGACGGCCCCGCCCCCGACACCGAACACGCCGGCAAGGATTCCCGTGATCGCACCGGACACCAGGAGCCCGATGGCGAGAATGGCGAGCTGGTCGAGGGGGACGCCGAAAAGCATGGTTGGCCGGGGGATGGGGCAGCGGGAGGCGCGACTTAAAGACCGATGCTCACCGTCGCACAAGCGCAGCCAGCGCGCATCCGCCCTGCCGGAAGGGCTGCAACAAAGCCCGATACAGTGGAAACGCGAGGCGCGTCCGGCGGGACGCGAGCGAAAGGCAGGCGGCTCATGGTGCCTTTCGACGCAGCCGGTGCAGAACCAGGCGACCGGAGCCCGCGAATGCGCCTTCGAGCTGCTGCGCGGCCACTCCTGCACCCCGCGCCGCGCACGCTGACCGGATCAGGCCCGGCCAGCCGGGGGCGACGGCCGCAGGCCGCCGTGCCTGCCGCCCGTGCAGGGCTCAGGCGGCCAGCTCGTCAACCAGCGGCTCGCGGCGGACCAGCGCCAGCGCGTCGCGAACGACCTCGATACCCGCCCCCGGCCTGACGGCCTCGACAGACAGGTGCCGGCGGAAGGCCCTGGCGCCGGGAACGCCCTGGAACAGGCCGAGGATGTGCCGGGTGATGGCGGACAGGCGGACGCCGCGAGCCATCTCGGCCTCGATATAGGGAAGCAGCCGCTCGACCGCGGCGTGCAGGCTGGTCACGGGGGCCGGCGCACCGAACAGCACCGGATCGACAGCGGCCAGGAACCAGGGATCCTGATAGGCCGCCCGGCCAAGCATGACCCCGTCCAGCGCGATCCCGTCGCGCGGGGCCAGGAGATCGCGCGCCTGATCGAGACCGCCGATGCCCCCATTGATCACCACCGGCACCTGCGGCAGCCGCGCCTTCAGGCGAAACACGCGGCCGTAATCGAGCGGCGGGATCTCGCGGTTCTCGCGGGGGGACAGGCCCTTGAGCCAGGCCTTGCGGGCATGGACGATGATGGCATCCGCGCCGCCGGCCAGCACCGCATCGGCCAGGGCGTCCAGTGCCGGCTCCGGATCCTGGTCGTCAATGCCGATCCGGCACTTGACCGTGACCGGCACCCGAACCGCGGCCTTCATCGCCGCGATGCAGTCGCCGACCAGCGCCGGCTCGGCCATCAGGCAGGCACCGAAACGGCCACCCTGCACCCGGTCGGACGGGCAGCCGACATTCAGGTTGATCTCGTCATAGCCGAAGCCCTCGCCGATCCGGGCCGCCTCGGCAAGCGCCTGCGGGTCGCAGCCGCCCAGTTGCAGGGCCACGGGGTGCTCGGCCGGATCGAAGCCGATCAGCCGATCGCGGTCACCATGGATGACCGCATTGGCCGTGACCATCTCGCTATAGAGAAGCGCGCGCCGTGTGAGGCCGCGATGGAAGAACCGGCAATGCCGGTCCGTCCAGTCCATCATGGGCGCAATGGCAAATTTACGTGATTTTTCAATCATTGTTATGACTTTTTAAACCCTTCCGAGATTGGACCGACCGGCACTGCCGACTCTTGTGATTAAGTGGCTCGTTTCACTCGATTTTTCAAAGGCAAACCACTGATCGTGCTCAACACCGCGTTCCTTCTCATGGCCCAATATAACGGCAAGGCGATCATCCCGCTGGAGAACGTGTGCCGGGACTATTTCTCGCATCTCACACCGACGATCATGCTCAGGAAAATAGGAGCTGGAGAATTCGCAATTCCATTTGTCCGTATCGAGGACAGTCAAAAGTGCGCCAAGGGCATCCATCTCCAGGATTTGGCGGACTACTTCGACAAACGGCACGCAGCAGCATGTAGAGAATGCGCTCAACTCTGCGGTTCGTTTAGGCCGGCATTCACTCTTGGTCCTTGGGCCAGTCTCTCCGCCTGAGTTCGTAGTCTGCCTCGGATCGGCGCTGCTCAGCGGCGATGGCACGATCTAGGGAGCGCTGGTATCTCTCGGCAAACGCGCGGACCTTTGGCCGGCAGTCGATCAGCCAAGGCTCGACTTCGACCTTCTTACGCTGATACACTTCAACAAAACCGAATTGGCCCGCAACAACGCCAGCACTCTTCAAAATTATCTCAACCTCCCCGAGACGATCATCGTTCTCAGGAATGCTATTGACTAATTCCTTGCAAACCTTGTGTAGGAAGGTCTCGCCTTCGTATGTTCGCAAAATTTGGAGAACGAAATCGAGCGCCTCTTCTGTACCTTCCTGAACAATGCCGATCAGCTTTGCTTCCAGTTCGGCGCTGAAGTCGCGAAATCCGTTGTTCAGGGCCTTGCCTCCACGAAACTGAAACAAGCTTCTGTCGGCACGGTACCAGCCTCGCACGGTGTCGACGGCCAAGTCGACATCCCTGGAAAGAGGCTTCTGTAGTTTTTGGAACCCGAACGGTACCGCTTCGTAGCGCCGATGCGGATCATCCCCCGCCTTGTAGTCCAAGCGTTTTTTGAAGAAGCTCCATACGGACCGAGGGAAGTTGTCGGCAATCGGCACCAAAATCGACTCTTCGTCGTGATCGATACGGTGACATAGCGTCATGTTCTCCAGTATTGCCTCACACTGACCCTCTGACAGCTTGGAAACGAATGCTTGTAGATTGGGCATGAACCAGATCGCACTCACCCACCGGGTGTCGCCAACCGCTGTTAAATGACGAATGCCAGGTACGACGATAGAATCCGCAAGATCGATCTGGTCGTTGGCGACGACCGCAGCAATGATTTCGATTATCGCTATTGGGTCCTTTGCATCAAGCGTCTTTTCTCCGACTTTGCGAAGGAGGTCTGGCGAGGCATCCTTGGTCAGTCGCAGATGGCGGGCAATCGCCGCCAAGTGTTTCCCTTCCGCAGTCCACGCCTCCATCACATCCAAGGCGATCGACGGTTTTGGGCTTGACGCCAGCCCGCCCAAAACGGCCGGCAAAAAGCCGGCCAGTGCATCTCCTCTTTCTAGATATGAGAGTACGATTTCGGGGCTGCGAGCTGCCAATTGCTTAAGGAACTCGGCAAAGCTCGGAAACGTCGCCATGTCGTTCGATCGTACGGCTGCGCATCGCTCAATGACCTCGTACCACTCGTCGGCAGTCTCACCCGTGACCGACTCCGCATATGCTGTGATGCGCTTTGCTCGATACGCCTTCTGTCCCTCGATATCCATCGCGTCGCCCTCCCACTCAGGAGGAAAAACGGACTCGTACCCGACGAGTGTCTTGAAACGAACGAAGGACTCTCGGCTGTTTGCTCGATCGCGAAAACGCTCAATCGCGGCCAGTACTTCGTTCGCTTTTTTGGCGATTTCGTTGTGCTCGTCCGATTGGGCCTGAGCCCGCTCCCTCGTATGCCGATACAGCCACAACAGATTGTGCTCCTGCGTCTGGAGGATTTCGAACTCCTCCATCTCCGCAAGATCGGCGAAAAACTCGACAATGCGATGCGTATCGTCGAGAATCATCTTCGCCAACGCGTCCCCGTGCGCCGCGCCGCCGGGAAATCTCATTGCTTCGTTGAGCGCCAAAAAAACGTCGCGCTTCTCCTCTTCCGAGGTGGCTTCGCCGTACATCCGAAAGAGTAGATCAATCACCTTGCCCCGAACGACCCCGAATGCCTCGGAAGCGGGGACCACGCCCCTATGTAGCGACACGGAATTGAAGTGCCACGTGCTGCCTGAAAGCTCAGGATCAAGGATTTGCCGAGCGACCGCGAGAACAACAGGCCGCGCGGCGGCGCGGTCACCAACGCTCATGTCCGAAATGGATTCCTGGAGAAGCTTCTGGACAGCGAAACCGGCTTGCCGCCAGACATCAAGATCATTATGTGCAAGCCGCTCCGCGACTTGTATGATTCGACGACGCTCCTCATCAGTGGCCGCCGAGGTATATAGATCGCAAAGCACCTGGAACGTCTGCTGGACATCGACGTACCTGAGCGCTTCGATTAGCTCTAGCCCGGCACCTACGACCTGCTCCGCTGAATGCCCGGGAAGATTGCCAAGCGGCGTCTCGATCTCTTTGGTTGGTGCGGTCCTCGCCTTCTTGATCGCTTCCATCGTATTGCGGATTATTTCCGCCGCCACAGCAGGCACGTCGTCATAGTATGGTAGCAAATCATTTTTCACGCGCCGCAGGTTCTCGTACCTGTCATTGTTATTGTCGGCGATTTTCAGCGCCTCGACGGTGTTCCGTTCGAATAATTCCTTTCCCTGCTGCAGGCGCTCGAAATCGCGCTGGACTTTCTGAAACTCGTACCCTGCGGGAAGGAGGTACTTGTTCA
This sequence comes from Phreatobacter sp., assembly GCA_046295035.1. Taxonomy (GTDB): domain Bacteria; phylum Pseudomonadota; class Alphaproteobacteria; order Rhizobiales; family Phreatobacteraceae; genus Phreatobacter. The sequence continues at coordinate 3,330 of JBKBOA010000066.1, read as the reverse complement.
TTATGTTGGTCAGCCGCTCTTTGATGGCGGCGAATTGCTTTGTGCCAAACCCCTCGATATCAGGGCGGTGATACAGGATGTCGTGCGTCGTCTCGGCCCAAGCGTGGTTGAGAATGGTCTGGAGTTGGATTTCGCAGCGCAGACTGCGGAATTTGCGATACTCCGGCAACGCCAGACGCTCGTCGGAGAGCGAGACGACGTAATGAATGGCGAAATACAGGTCTTCCGCCGGCCGGTCGGTGCCGACTGCATGGTGAATCTTCGAGCCGTCAAAGTCGACTTTGAAGTTATCAAAAATGAGCCTTGCGTTCAGGAAACGGTCGATATCGGTGTTCGTGTAGAAGACGATGCGGGAGCCAGCCAGGTCTTTCAGCTCCGTTTCGATCGCCGACGATTCGAGAAGACCCCGCTCGGTCAGCTTTCGACGGAGCGATGTGCTGCTCTTTGCTCGGAAGCTGATTTGCTGAACGCGGAAGTCTTGCTCGCTATCGTCGATCGCTGCTCGGAGGATCGCTGCGACTGTTCCTGCAAAAGATGCGTAGAGAACATGCCCTTCGCGAATATACTCGTCGTAGTTCATTCCCTACCCCCGCGGGTGAATGGCAGATCGACTGCTCAAAGCAACGAGTGATCAACTCCATATGCAATTAATTGCGCGTCGCGCCGTGGATTTTTCCCAATGGCAAATTGTCAGTACAACTTTGGGTACAACTCACCGAGTCGAATCAGACTTAGCCATTGATTCCCATTTCGTATTTTTTCTCCGTCCGTCCAGTCCATCATGGGGGCGACCGAGAACCGCCAGTGGCCGGTCTTCGGCGCGGATCCTGCAACCATCGGGACGTCACCCTCTGTCGAAGCGTGCCGGACGCCCTGCGGTCCGGCGTGTCCGCCGCGCCGATCGCCACCGGCGACCGACCCCGCGGCCCGCCCGAACGGGTAGCATCCTCGGCCAGCAACACCAAAATCACCGCGCCTTGACCATCGGTCATGATTTCGGCCCGGGGGCGCGGGACGGGCGGGCCGCCCGGCGCGGGGGCCACCGTCAGCGGCGGGCGCGCCACCAGGCGATCCGGTCCTGGATTCGGTAGGCCTGGATGACCGCCGGCATGAACCAGGGATCGCCCCCGTAGAGCGGCACGGCCGCCGGCGGGCGGAAGTCGAAGGCCGAGCGCGCGAGATCAGCCTGTCCCATCAGCCGATGGGCGGCCCGCATGCCGACCCAGGGCGCCCAGACCACGCCCGAGCCGCAGAAACCCGTGGCATAGACGATGCCATGCTTCTCGAAGATCCGGGGAATGAGATCGCGATTCATGGCCACATGGCCGAACCAGCTGTGCGACAGCCCGACATTCGCCAGCTCGGGAAAGATCTCGGCCAGCCCCCTGGTCAGGCGCAGCGTCGGCGCGACCGGGTCGCCATCGCGCGAGCTGTCACGGCCACCGAGCAGGATGCGACGGCCGTCGGGCGACGGCCGGTAGTAGAAGCCGAGCTGGCGGTTCTCGCCCATCATCATCAGCTTCGGCATGAGCCGTGCCATCAGGTCCGGCGCCAGTTCCTCGGTCGCGATGATCCGGCTGCGCACCGGCACCAGACGTCGGCGCAGGAAGGGCACCGCGCCATCGGTATAGCCATTGGTGCAGACCAGCACCTGGCGCGCCTGCACGGCGCCGGCGGATGTGACGACGCGGAAGCCCTCGCCATCCGCCTCGATGGCGGTGACGGGCGTGCGGCCATGTACCGTCAGTCCCGCGGCCAGCGCAATCCTGAGGAGCTCGGCATGGAACTTTGCGGGGTGCAGCCCGCCGATATCGAGGCGGACCGTGCCGCCGCGATAGAAGTCGCTGCCGATATAGGTCCGCTGCTCTGCATGGGGAACGGCGAAGAAGTCGATGCCCAGGCGCCTCGCCACCCCCTCGGCACTGCGCGCCATGCTGTCATACTGGTCATAGCCGATGGCGCCCTTGAACAGGCCGACCAGCCGGAAGTCGCAGTCAAGCCCCTCGGTCCGGATGAAGTCATAGAGAAAGGCGCGCGCCGCCTTGCCCTCGGCCTCGATGGCGATGGCCGTGGCCTCGCCGAACCGGCGGACCAGCGTGCTGAAATCCGGCCGGATGCTGGCGCTGGTGATCCCGCCATTGCGCGAGGAGGCGCCCTCGCCCGGATCCATCGCGTCGAAGGCAGCGACCGCGCGTCCCGCCCGCGCCAGCACCAGGCCGGCGGCCAAGCCGGCATAGCCCGCCCCGACAATGGCCACGTCCAGTCGCCGGGCCAGCGGCCGCTCCGGCAGGGGCCTGACGGGCGCAGCCTCCCACCAGAAGGGCGTGGTCTTGGCGGCAATCGGCGTCTCGCTCATGCGACCGGGCTTCCCATGGTCATCGCGTGGCGGCGGATAGCAGAGCGGCGCGCGCCCTGGCCATCCGGGGCGGTCAGTAGAGATGGGTCGTGTAGGCCGCCTCAAGGCGCTGATCGGTCGCGACCGCATCCACGCCGGCGATCTGGTCCGCCAGCACGGTTCCCAGCGTCGGGAAGGCGTCACGTCCCACCATCCGCTCCGGCTTCCACAGTTCGGCGCGCAGGATCGACCGCCCGCAATGGAAATAGACCTGCTCGACGGCGATCTGCAGGGCCGAGCTCGGCACGATCCGGCCCTTGATGGCCATGCCCTGCAGCACGGCGGGATCCGTGACGATGCGCGCCTTGCCATTGACGCGCAGGGTCTCGTTGAGGCCCGGCACGAAGAAGAGCAGGCCGACATCCGGATGAGCCAGGACGTTCTGCAACGTGTCGAGGATGTTGTTGCCGCGCCGGTCCGGCAGGAGAAGCGTGCGGTCGTCGACGACCTGCACGAAACCGGGCGCATCGCCGCGGGGCGAGCAGTCCGTGCCGGACGGGCCGGTGCTGGCAATCGTCAGGAAGGGCGAGAGCGCGATGAACCGTCGGCAGTGGGCGTCAAGCCGGTCGCGGATCTTCTTGCGGGTCAGCTCGGCCGGCTGGTCATAGACGGCGCGCAGGCCTTCGGCGTTCTCGATCGGTTGCGCTGCGCTGGTCATGCCCGGCCTCCGTGAATCCCGCGCCGCCCCGCCGCGACGGGGGGCGCATCGGCGTCCAGTGTGTCCCGGAGGGGTGGTGCTCCGTCAACGGGCAGCGGCGCATGGCACCCTGCCGGCCGGCAGCCGCCCGACCGGGACAGGGCCGGGTGCTCGTGACCTAGGCTGAATCGACATTCAGCGCATCCAGAGGATGGCGCTGGCGAGGTGGATGAAGCTGAGGAAGTGGCTGGCGCGGCGGTCGTAGCGGGTGGCGAAGCGGCGGAAGTGCTTGAGCTTG
>JBKBOA010000065.1:0-17877 GCA_046295035.1 Phreatobacter sp. | reverse complement strand
TAGCGCGAATAGCCATAGGCATATTTCGACACGAACAGGTGATCGCCGATCAGCAGCGTGTCCTTCATGGACCCGGAGGGGATGTTGAACGGCTGGAACAGGAAGGTGCGGATCACCAGGGCGATCAGAAGCGCGTGGATCACCACGCGGACCGTTTCGCCGAGTCCGCCTTTGTTGTTGTCAGCCACGCGCGTCGCACCTGTCATCGAAGATGATCCGCCCTATAGCCCGCCAGCCGGTCGATGCGCAACGACACGTGGTCGCAAGCCGGCGGCGGCGCTGTCGCCTAGCTGCAGTTGGTCACCTGGTTGGAACACAGGCCGTTCCACCATCCCCGCACACCCTCGATCTCGACGAGCGCCCAGCGCCCCGAACAGGCATGGAGCCGCTGGACGACGTCGCCTGTGCTGATCCCCTCGCCATCCGCATGCGCGACGTCGCGCGCGGCCGCATAGCGGTTGGGCGCCTGGTAGAGCCGTCCTGCCGGCAGGCCGCCATTGGCTAGGGCCGCGCCGACGAGGCGGGCCGCGACCCAGCCCTGCCCGCGGAAGGGTTGGGGACGGCCGCGCGGATAGCGCTCGCCATAGTCGACACCGGGCGCCCTGATGTTGCGGATCAGGAACCAGCCGTCGCGATAGCCGGCGATCTCGAACTCGGCCCGGTAGGTCTCCCCCGGTTCTCCGTCCCGACCGGGCACCGACCAGGCCGGCGGCACGATGCCGAGAAACCGTGCCCGGGCCGATGGACCGGCCCTCACATTCAACCCCGAGCGGGTCGGTATCCATGGACCAGGCCGAGAGGTCACAGGGCTCGGTTCCTGGCGGCAGGCGGCGGCGCTGCCGCTGGGCCTCCTCCTCCTGATCGACCAGTTCGACCGTTTCCTCCACGTCCTGCATGAGGCCGTGCTCGACCACTGTCGGGTTCTGCGCCACCAGCCTGTCGCCGTCGAAGGCCAGCAACGCCCTGACGACCCGGCCGCGGCCTTCCAGCACAGAACCCGGCCGCGCCGGATCGTCCGAGCCGGTCCGGTAGAGCGAGAGGAATCCGGTCATGGTCGCAAAATCCACCGTGCGGACCCGACGGCCGTTCATCCCGCGCCCACGAGATGGACGATCGTCCCGACGGTCTTGCAGGCAAGCGATGCAACGGCCCGGCCGCGGACCGCGGGGTGGCGGCTGTCGATGAAGACCCGGTCCTGACGCCAGTCGACGTCTCCCAGGGTGCAGGAGGGCCCTGTGCGGCGCGGGCCGGCGAGCCCAGCAGGGCGAGGCTCGCGAGAACGGCCTTGGGCCAGACGGATCGGGGCATGGCTGACCTCAGTAGCAGCGCTCGATATAGCGCGAATGCATCCATCCCGCGCGCCCTGGCCCGAAATAGCCGTCGTCACGGCCCGTGCGGCGCATCAGATGCACCCGGCGCCATTCGCCCTCGACGGGGCCCTCGATCAGCAGCTCCTCGCCGGGGCGCATGCGGGTGATCATGCGCTGGCGGGGCTCGGGACCGGCGCGCAGCGCCACGAAACCGTCGGGCGTCTGCTTCACGAAGCAATAGACAGGAGCCTGGATGGTGGTCGGCACCCCGGCCACCATCGGGGTGGCGGAGGCCGGCGCAGCCCCGCTGGCCAGCCCGGCCAGGGCGATGATCAGGCGGCACCGGCACATGGCAGATCCTTCACGGGAGCGGTTGTGCGCCCATTCTGGGTCTGCGCCATTGCACCGCGATGGCGTCTTTCTTCGGAAACCGTTTCCGCCGTTTCAGAACTCGACGCGCTGCCGGTTGCGCAGGGAGTTGCCGGTCGTATCGCGCAGTTCGGGCGCAATGATCGGCGGCGCCGTGCCGGGCCCGCGCGTATCCTGCGGTGCGGTGTTGCGATAGCGCGGCGGCTCGCGGTTGCGATCCACGACGGTCGGGATCACGCCCGCCGACTGGCCCGAGACAAGCGTTCCCCCCAGCGCCGGCCCGGAGGAGGCCGCCCCGGTCGATGACCGCGAGACATTGCTGAGGCCGGCGCTCTCCCGCGCGCCGGGCGCCGTTGCCATGGCAACCGAGGGCAGAGGCGAACGGGCTGAAACGGGGGGACTGGGGCTGGTCTGGGCAGGCGGAGCCAGGGCGCTCTGGGTGACGGCGGGCACCGGCACCGCCGGTGCCGGCTCCTGCATGGCGACGGGGCCGCCGCCCATGCAGGCCGCCAGCGGCAGGGTGAGAACGAGGCAGGCAGCAAGGCGCGGCAGCGCGGAGTCCATGGCGATCGGTCTCATCCGTTGGCGGGCGCAGCGGCCGGCATCATCTCGTAGGGTGGCTTCCAGCCCGGCAGGGCCGCGATCCTCTCGCGCCAGGCGTGGATGGCCGGATGCGAGGCCGCCAGATCGTATCCCGTCTCGGCATTCGGATAGAACATGTATCCGGCAAGCGAGAGATCGGCGATGGTCGGCCGGCCGCCGACGATGAAGCTGTTGGCCGCCAGATGCGCCTCCGCCACGGCCAGGGCGGCATCGGTGCGCGCGCGCAGGAAGGACAGAACGGCCGGATCGGCCGGCTTGCCGGCCAGCGAGAACAGGAAGCGGTGGGTGGCGAAATAGCTCGTGAACTTGTGATTGTCGAACAGGATCCAGCGCAGGATTTCCAGCTCCTCATCCTCGTCCCGGGCGCCGAACTGCCCCGTGCGGCGCGCCAGATAGGTCAGGATCGCCCCAGACTGCGTCAGCCTGCGCCCGGCATGGTCAAGGACCGGTACCTCGCCCATCACATTGGTGTCACCGCGCCATTGGGGGCTGCGCGTCTGTCCGGCGAAATAGTCGACGGCCACCGGCTCCCAGTCGAGGCCGGCAAGCGACAGCATCAGCGCGACCTTGTAGGCATTGCCGGACTGGGCAAAGCAGTGAAGGCGAAACTCGGCCAACGCGCAACCTCGCTGGGGTGACGACAGGGAACGCCACTGGATGGGGCGCTCTTGTCAAAAAAGAGGCAAAGACGGCGGGCTTACCAGATCGGCCGGGGCTGTTCGGCCGGCCGACGCCCGCGCGCGGCCGGCTCCTGCCCCTCCGGTCGCGCGTGCGGGCCGAGCGCCGGATCCGGCGGCAGCGGCGGCGGCGGCGCATTGACGACCGGGGCGGGCGGCGGCCCGGCCGGCGCCTGCGACTGGAATGATCCGCATCCGGACAGGGCGACAAGTGCCGCAAGGGCTGCTGTGGCAACCGGAACGGTCTTCATGGCGGACGGGCTCCCTGAGCGTCTTCTGGACAGTTCGCGATGCGGCCTCGGGCCGGCCCCATGCCTTTAGCTGCCCGCGGCCCCGCCCTGCAACGGTGCGACGTTCCGGCATGGCTCAAACCCGTTCGAACCGGGCAATTCGCTCTCAACCTTAAGGGGCTCTTAAGCGCCGTCGCCTAGGGTTCCCGGCAGGTCAAAGTCGCGGCCTTCCGCGGAGTCGTTGATGGATATCGCAACAATCCTGGGTCTGGTCGGGGCGATCGGCGTGATCGTCAGCCTGATCTTGATCGACGGCGGCAACTTCGCCCAGTACTTCGACAAGCACGCCGTCATCATCATCTTCGGCGGGTCGGCGGTGGCCACGATGGCCCGTTTTCCGCTCGGCGTGATCCTTCACGCGCTGCCGACCGGCTTCAAGGCCGTGCTGTCCATGCCGCAGACGCGCCCCCGCGACCTCGTCGAGCAGATCGCGCAGATCGCCGATGTCGCGCGCAAGCAGGGCCCCAATGCCCTGGAGCAGATCAACATCGAGAACCCGACGCTCGCCCAGGGCGTGCGCTACATCGCCGACGGCTATGACGCCGACTTCATCCGGCAGACGATGGAGACCGACAAGGACAATGTCTACATGCAGCTGGACGAGGCGCAGAAGGTCTACCGCTCGATCGGCGATTGCGCCCCCGCCTTCGGCATGGTCGGCACCATCCTCGGCATGGTCAACATGTTCGCCAACATGACCGATCCGTCCAAGCTCGGCCCGATCATGGCCATGGCGCTGCTGGCCACGCTCTATGGCGCCGTGGTGTCGAACTTCGTGTGCCTGCCGATTGCGGACAAGTGCCATCTGAAGATGGCGGAGGAGGATCTGGCCCGCCAGATCATCATCGACGGCGTCCTGCAGATCCGCAACCAGAAGAGCCCGCAGATCGTCCGCGAGATGCTGATGGCCTATCTGACGCCTCACGATCGCCACGAGATGGCGGAAGCGGCGTGAGGCGGCGATGGCCAAGCGCAAGGGCGGCGGACACGCAGGCGGTCACGGCTGGTATGTCACATTCGCGGACCTCATGGCGCTCCTGATGTCCTTCTTCGTCGTTCTGGTGGCAACCTCCAACCAGGACGAGCGCAAGAAGCATCTGATGACCGGCTCGTTCCGCGAGGCCTTCGGCACCACCAGCAACACCTCGATGTCCGGCATCGTGGAGCTGCACGGCGTGCCCACGCGGCCCTATGTCCAGCACGTCTCCCCGCACAGCGATTCGCCCACCGACCGGCCGGGCCCCCCGGGACCGGAAAGCGCGCCCGACGGCATCCCGGTCCAGCACAACCGGCAGCTGGCCTTCGCCGCCGCGAGCCTGCGCCAGGCGCTGCAGGCCATGCCGGAGATCGCCGAACTGTCCAAGCATGTCATCATCGAGGAGCGCCCCGACGGTCTCGATATCCAGATCGTCGACCAGGACGGGCGCGCCATGTTCCCGCCCGACGGCCGCGAGCCCTATGAGCGAACGCGCCGCCTGCTCGCAGCGCTCACGCCGGCGCTGCGCCAGCTGCCGAACCGGCTGACCATCACCGGTCATACCTCGGCCTCCCGCGTCCTCGCGCGGCCGGGCTATGGCCCCTGGGATCTGACCGCGGACCGCGCCAATGCGGTGCGCATGGTGCTTCAGGAGAACGGCCTGCCCTCCGACCGGATCTTCGCCGTGACGGGCAAGGCCGATTCCGAACCGCTGTTCCCGGACGATCCCTACATGGCGGCCAATCGCCGGGTTTCCATCCTCCTCATGAAGGAGGCTCCCGTCATGCCGCGCAACCTGCTGAACTGACCGCTCACGCCCAGCCGATGCGGGCCAGGAAGGCCGAGAGCTCCGCATTGAACAGGGGCGCGCGCTCGAAATAGACGGAATGGCCGGATTTGGGCACGACCACCGTGGTCGCCTTCGGGAAGGTCGCGGCCACCAGCGCGATGCCGCGCGGGCAGATGAGCAGATCCTCCTCGCCGATGACGAAATGGGTGGGACAGGCGATGCGCGCCGCATCGTCGGCGCGACGCACCCGCATGGCCCGGATGCGGTGGCCGACCTCGTCCTTGTCGAGATCGGCATTCAGCCGGTCGATGGCCTGATAGAGCGCGTGCAGGGCCGGTTGCTCCTCGGCCATGCGCATGCCCGCCGCGCGGTGGATGCCGCGCTCGGCGAGCGCCGCGATGGCCCGCGGCGCGGCCGCGCGCCAGGCCCTGACCCCGTCGTCGTTGAAGTGGTCATAGTCGAACGAGCCGGTCGTGCAGGCCATCAGGAGGCCGGCCACGCGCTCGGGCGCCGCCAGCGCCGTCTCCACGCAGGTCCAGCCTCCCATCGACTGCCCGACGATGACCGCCCGCGGAATGCCCAGATGATCGAGCAGCGCGAGCAGGTCCGCCGCATAGAGCGACGGGTCGGGCAAGCCGTCAGGCGCCGTCGAGGGCGCAAAGCCCCGATGCGAGAACACCACCACCCGATGGCTCAGCGCAAAGGCGGGCGCCGACTGCCACCAGCTCAGGTGGTTGCCGCCGAGGCCATGGGCGAACACGATCGCCGGCCCCTCGCCGGCAACCTCGAACCGGATCTCGGCGCCGTCGGGCCGGGGAAGCCTGCCGGTCTCGAAGGTCGGCAGGATGTGGGGAACGACATGGGACATGACAGCTCGCTCGCGAGGACGGGCAGAGCCGGCAGCCTAGAGCGGCGGACCGCCGCGCGGAAGCCGTCATGCCGGTGGGGACCGATGCAGGGCCCGGCCCTTCCGCGCCCAGCAGGCGGCCGTCAGAATGGCGGCAAACAGCCTGGGGGAGGACCGGACATGGCCATTGTCGACGCGCAGCGCCTGAAGGCGCTGGTTGCCGCCATTTTCGAGAAGGCGGGCTGTGCCGCCGACGAGGCCGCGCGCATCGGTCACTTCCTGACCGAGGCCAACCTGACCGGTCATGACAGTCACGGCGTGGCACGGGTGCCGCGCTATGTCGAGTGGCTGCGCGAGGGCAAGGTTCTGGCGGGCCAGACGGTCTCGGCGGTCGTGGACACGCCGTCCATCACCGTGCTCGACGGCCATTACGGCTTCGGCCAGTCGGTTGGCCCGCAGGCCGTCCAGGTCGGAATCGCCAAGGCGAAGGCCAACGGCCTCGCCGCCGTGGCGCTGCGCCATGCCGGCCATCTCGGTCGGATCGGCGACTTCGCCGAGATGGCCGCAGCCGAGGGGCTGGTGTCCATCCATTTCGTCAATGTCGTCGGCTCGATCCTGGTCGCCCCCTTCGGCGGTGTCGAGCGACGCCTGTCGACGGCGCCCTACTGTGTGGGCGTGCCGCTGCCGGGCCGCTCGCCCCTGCTGCTGGACTTTGCCACCTCGCTGGTCGCCGAGGGCAAGGTCCTGGTTGCGTCGATGGGCGGCAAGCCCATCCCGGATGATGCCCTCGTCGCGCCCGACGGCAGCCGCAGCGGCGATCCCGCCGTCCTCTACGGACCCTATCCCGACGGACCCGGCCCGCGCGACCCCATGCAGGGCCCCGGCGCCATCCGCGCCTTCGGAGAGCACAAGGGCTCGGGCCTTGCCTTCATGTGCGAGATTCTCGGCGGCGCCCTCACCGGCGCCGGTACGACCGGGCCAGGCAAGCGCTTCTGCAATGGCATGATGTCCATCTACATCGACCCCCAGGTGCTCGACCCTGCCGGTTTCTTCCCGGCCGAGGCGGCCGCCTATGTGGACTATTACAAGAGCGCCCGGCCGGCGGAGCCCGGCGGCGAGGTTCTGGTGCCGGGTGAGGCGGAATCCCGCGCCAGGGCACGCAAGCTCAAGGACGGGGTGCCGCTGTCGGATGGCACCTGGGATGCGATCACGGCGACCGCCCGGGCGCTCGGAATTGGCGACGAGGTCATCCGGTCGGCGCTGATCGGCACGACCGGAGCCGGCCAGCCCGGCACGCCGGCCTGAGGCCCTCCGGATGTCCTGCGGCAGTTGCGGAAGGCGCTGGCCTGCCGCGCTGCACCGGGCCGGCTCAGATCGATCCGAAATCGCCGCCGCGGCCCTTGCCGGCGGCGAAGCGTGCGGCTCCGGCCGCGCCTTCGGACGCCGCAAAGGGTGCAGAGCCGCGCCATTCGTTGCGCAGCGCGCCCTTGAGGTCGAAATCCCACTGGGCATAGGCGGAGGCCCGGTCGGCCCGCAGGCACCCTTGCGGGAAACGCGCGATCTCGCGGGCCAGGGCCTCGGCCGCCTCGCGTGACGTGCCATGGGGCACCACGCGATCGGCAAGGCCGATGCGCAGGCACTCCTCGGCCTCCACCTTGCGTCCGGTGAGGATGAGATCGAGCGCCCGCCCCTGCCCGACCAGGCGTGGCAGGCGCACCGTGCCGCCGTCGATCAGCGGCACGCCCCAGCGGCGGCAATAGACGCCCATATAGGCGTCCTCCTCCATCACCCTGAGGTCGCACCACAGCGCGATCTCCATGCCGCCGGCCACCGCCGGTCCGGCAATGGCGGCGATCACCGGCTTGGACAGCATCAGGCGGGTCGGCCCCATCGGTCCACGCGGCCAGTTGTCGTCACCATCGGGAATGTCGAGCGCGCCGCCGGCGACCGTCTCGCCCCCGCCGGTCGCCGCCACCTTCAGGTCGAAGCCGGCGCAGAAGGCCCCGCCGGCGCCCCACAGCACGCCCACGCTGGCCTTGTCGTCAGCGTCGAAAGCCAGCAGCGCCTCGCAGAGCGCCTGCGCCCCCTCCGGATTCATGGCATTGCGGGCCGCTGACCGGGTCCGGATGAAGGTCGTCACCGGACCGTCCGTCTCGACGATGAGATCGGTCATGCAAGTCTCCTCAGTCAACGATGCCGGGCGTGTCCATCACCATCATGGTGGCGGTCATCATGGCGATGAGCTTGCGCTCGCCGCCGCTCTCGCCGAAGCATTCCCCCAGCGTGACCATCAGCTTGGCGCCGGGCCGGATGACGCGACCCAGGGCGACGAGCCGCTCGCCCCGGCCGGGAGACATCAGGTTGATCTTGAACTCGGTGGTCAGAACCCCTGCCCCCTTCGGCATCAGCGACATGGCGGCAAAGCCGCAAGCTGTATCGACGATGGCCGAGATGGCGCCGGCATGGACGAAGCCGTGCTGCTGGCACAGATGCGGGGCCACCGGCATGACGATCCCGACATGACCCGGCTCGATCCGGTCGAGCCGGGCCCCCAGCGTCGTCATGAAGGCCTGGCGAGCGAAACTCGCCCGCGCGCGGGCCTCGAAATCGGGATCCCTCGGATCGAAGCGGGAAGGCTCGGCAGGCATGCGGGCACCCCGGTTTGCAAATCGGTTCAAAGGTCGCAGACTGGAAACAGGCCGGACAAGTTGTCCGGACGAACGAGGTCTCCCGCTTGTTCTACTGGTTCCTGCCGGGTTTCTCGCGTGCCAGCGCCGATCTGGCGGCCCATTCGGCCGCGACGGCGGTCGCGGCTGCCGTGACCGTGACCCAGCGCCTGGCGCTGATGGCCGATCCTGCCAGCCTTTCCGCAGCTTCCGGGCGGGCCGAGGCAGTGCGGATGGTCGCCGAGAAGATGGAAGCGACCGCCGAGGGCCTCCTCGATGCTTCCGTCGAGACCACCCGGTTCATGATGCACCTGTCGCTCGGGCCTGTCTCGCCGGACGATATTGCCCGCGGGCTCGTCGCCATCGGGGCCGCTGCAACCCGCCCGGCCGCCCGGCGGGTGCGGGCCAATGCGCGCCGTCTGACCCGCGGGTGAACCGCGAATCAGCTGAGCCAGTTCACCAGCCAGAGGGCAATGCCGGGAAAGGCCACGATGATGCCGAGGCGCGCGATGTCGGCCGCCACGAAGGGCAGCACGCCCCTGTAGGTCGCCACGATCGGCACTTCCCGGGCGATGCCCGACACCACGAAGACATTGAGGCCGATGGGCGGCGATGTCAGCCCGATCCCGACCACGATCAGCACAAGAATGCCGAACCAGATGGCGATGTCGTCGCTCATCATGCCGAGGTCGAGGGCGGTGACGATCGGGAAGAAGATCGGCAGGGTCAGCAGGATCATGGCCAGCTCGTCCATCAGGCCGCCGAGGATGATGTAGAAGACCAGCAAGAGCACGATGATGCCGTAGGGCGGCAGGCCGGAACCGGCCACGGCCTGGGCGGCCATGTCCGGAAGCTGCGAGAGCGCCAGGAAGGCGTTGAACACAGCCGCGCCGAGCAGGATCAGGAAGATCATGGCCGAGGTCTCGGCCGTCTGGAGCAGCGCTTCCTTCACCTCCTGCCAGCCAATCGTGCGCTGCAGGAGCCCGACGGCAAGCATGCCGATCACACCAACCGAAGCCCCCTCGGTCGGCGTGAACACACCGCCATAGATGCCGCCGACCACGACGAGCGCCAGCAGCAGGACCGGCCAGATGCCGACCAGCTCGCGCAGGCGCTGCGCCCAGCCGACCCGTGGCAGCGCCGGACCGGCCGCCGGGTTCCACCGCACCATGATGGCGATCACGGCACAGTAGAAGAGCGCCGCCATCAGCCCGGGGACGAGCGCCGCCATGAACAGCTTGGCAATGTTCTGCTCGGTGGTGATGGCATAGACGACCAGGATCACCGACGGCGGGATCAGGATGCCCAGCGTGCCGCCCACCGCCACCATGCCGGTGGCAAAGCCCTCGTCGTACTGGTATTTCCGCAGCTCCGGCAGCGCCGCGCGCGAGAAGGTCGCGGTGGTCGCCACCGACGATCCGCAGATCGCGCCGAAACCGGTGCAGGCCCCCACCAGCGCCATGCCGAGACCACCCCTGAAGTGTCCGAGAAAGGCGGCCGCGGCCCGGAACAGCTTGGTCGACAATCCGGACTTCTCCGCCAGCGCTCCCATCAGGATGAACAGCGGGATGACCGAGAGCGTGTAGTTGGCGAACAGGTGATAGGGCGTGGTCTTCATGTAGTTGAGGAAGACCGGCACGCTCGTGAACCAGATGTAGCCGATCGATCCGGCCGTCAGCATGGCCAGCCCGATCGGCATGCGCAGGGCCAGCAGCACCAGCATGCCGGCAAAGCCGAGGACAGCCACCGTGGCACCGCTCATGCGCCGGTCCTCGCCATGCGTCGGGCCGTCAGGAGCGTGACCAGGCCGAGGAAGGCCGCCATCACCGCCGTGGCGGCGATCGCCCAGCCGACCGGGATCGCCAGCACCATGGAACTGGTCCGCGAGACCAGCGCATCATAGGCGCCGATCACCAGTCGCCAGGCGATCAGCCAGGCAAAGCCGGCATAGACAAGATCCCACAGCGTATCGAGGCCCCGGTTCACCCGCTGGGGCAGACGCAGCGTGAAGGTGTCGACAAAGACATTGCCCCGCCGCCACTGGCACAGCGGCAGGAAGGCGAAGACCGCCACGGCCGTGGCGATCTGCACCAGTTCGAAATCCCCGCGGATCCCCGCGCGCATCAGCCAGCGCATGAGCACCGAGACCACCACCATGGCGGCAGTGGCGAGCATCAGCACGCCGCCGGCAATCGCCAGACCACGGGCCGCGCGAGCGATCAGGCCGGCGGGCGGCCCCTCGCCCCGCGCGCCATCCGCCTCCGGGACCATCTGCACTCAGGCCATCATGTGCTTGGCAACGGCCGCCCGCACATCGTCCACGATCTTCTGGCCGTCGAGGCCGCGTTCCCTGACGGCGCGGATCCAGGCTTCCTCGACACTGCGGGTGGCCTGACGCCATCGGGCCGCCTCGTCCTCGGCGAGCACCGTGATGGTGTTGCGCGGGCGCTGTCTGACCATCTCGGAGACCGCCGTGCCGCGCTCGTCCCACATGGCACCGGCCATGGTCGCCGCCGCCATGCCGGAATGGTCATCGAGCACCTTCTTCAGATCGGCCGGCAGACCCTCGTACCTTGCCTTGTTCATCGCCAGCACGAAGGTCGCGGTGTAGAGCGTGGGCGAGCCGGGAATCTCGGTGTGGTGGCGCACCAGCTCGTGCAGGCGCAGCGCGGGAACCACCTCCCAGGGCACCACCGCGCCCTCGATCACGCCCTGCGCCAGCGCCTCCGGCACCTGCGGGATGGGCATGCCGATGGCGGTGGCGCCGAGGGCGCGCAGGGCCTCGCCGGCCTGCCGGGTCGGGAAGCGCAGCTTCAGGCCGGCGAGATCAGCCTGGGTGCGGACCTGCTTGTTGGAATGGATGAGGCCATGGTCATGGGCCCAGATGCACAGGATCTGGGTCTCGGCATATTCGCGGGCGAAATGCACCGGGAACAACTCGGCCATGGCCTTGGAATTGGTCACGGCCCGCTTGCCGGCAATGAACGGCAGTTCCATCGCCTCGGTGGCCGGGAACCGCCCGGGCGTGTTGCCCGGCAGGGTCCAGACGATGTCCACGACGCCGTCCCGGGCCTGGTCGTAGAGCTGCGGCGGTGCGCCGCCTAGCTGCATGGAGGGGAAGATCTCGACCTTCAACCGGCCGCCGGACGCCGTTTCAACATTGCGCGACCAAGGCAGCAGGAAGCGCTGGTGCGCGTTCGACACCGGCGGCAGGAAGTGGTGCAGGCGCAAGGTGACCTGCGCAGCCTGTCCCCAGGCCGTGCGGGCGACCAGGGGAGCGGACAGGGACGCGCCGGCAAGGGCCAGCGCATGGCGGCGGGACATGGTCATGGGACGATCCTCGTCAAGCGTTCCTCACAGCTGCCGCCCGCGGCGGCCGGTGCCTTTCCGGCATCTCGTGCGCGACGATAACCATGGGCGCAGCAGCCGCGCAACGGCAACAGTTGGAGTTCGAACGATTTGCCGCGCAGCGGACGGGGACGATGCGCCTGCGCCCCTCACATGGTCGCGCCGATCTGCCAGGGCACGAACTCGTTGTCGCCATAGCCGAGCAGTTCGGACTTCGTCTTCTGGCCCGAGGCCGTGCGCAGGATGAGCTCAAAGATCTCCCGCCCCTTCTCCTCCAGCGACACGCCGTCCAGGACATCGCCGCAATCGATGTCCATGTCCTCGGCCATGCGGGCATACATGTCCGAATTGGTGGCCAGCTTGATGGAGGGGGCCGGCTTGCAGCCATAGGCCGAACCGCGTCCGGTGGTGAAGGTGACCACATTGCACCCGCCCGCCACCTGGCCGGTGACGGAGACCGGATCGTAGCCGGGCGTGTCCATGAAGACGAAGCCGTTGCGGTCGATGGTCTCGGCATAGCGATAGACGCCGCGCAGCGTCGTCGATCCGCCCTTGGCCGCGGCGCCGAGGGACTTCTCCAGGATGGTGGTCAGGCCGCCGGCCTTGTTGCCGGGCGAGGGATTGTTGTCCATCGAGCCGTCGTGCTTGGCGGTGTAGCCTTCCCACCAGCGAATGATCTCGACCAGCTTCTCTCCAACCTCCCTGCTCTCGGCGCGACGCGTCAGCAGGTGCTCGGCGCCGTAGATCTCGGGGGTCTCGGACAGGCAGGCGGTGCCGCCGTGTTCCACCAGCAGGTCCACCGCCTTGCCGAGGGCCGGATTGGCGGTGATACCCGAATAGCCATCCGAACCACCGCATTGCAGGGCAACGCAGAGTTCAGAGGCCGGCAGCGTCTCGCGCCGTGCCTGATTGACGACCGGCAGCATCTCGCGGATGCGCGCCATGCCGGCCTCGATGGATTTGCGTGTTCCGCCCGTCTCCTGGATGGTCATGGACTGGAACCGGTCCCCCGGTTCGATGCCGTAGTCCTTCATCAGGCGCGGGATCTGGAAAACCTCGCAGCCGAGCCCGACGATCAGCACGGCCGAGACATTCGGATTGGTCGCATAGCCCCAGATGGTGCGCTCCAGCATGTCGAAGCCGAGACCCTCGCCGGCAAGCCCGCAGCCGGTGCCGTGAACCAGCGGGATGACCCCGTCGACATTGGGAAAGTCGGCCAGCATGCCCGACCGGTTGACGGCCTCGGCCATGAAGCGGGCAACCGAGGCCGAGCAGTTCACCGAGGTGAGGATGGCGATGTAGTTGCGGGTGCCGGCCCGCCCCTTCGCGCGCCGGAAGCCCTCGAAGGTGGCACGCAGCTCCAGCGGCAGCACGCTTTCCGGCCGCGCATCCTGGGCGAAGGCATAGTCGCGCTCGAAGGCCGCGAAGGCGCAGTTGTGGGTATGGACCCAGTCGCCCGGCTGGATCGGCTGCGAGGCGAAGCCGATGATCTGGCCGTACTTGACGATGGGTTCGCCCTCGGCGACGGGCCGGGTCGCCATCTTGTGACCCTTCATCACACGCGTCGCAGCGGTCACCCCGTCAACCCGCTTGCCGGCATCGATCATGTCGACGGCCACGACGACATTGTCCTGCGCGGCCAGGCGGATGAAGCGGGGCTGGGTGGTCATGGGCCTCTCCTGCGGCGCGGCCGCAGGTCTCTCGGGCGGCCGTCATTGGCGCGGATCATGACCCTTGAACCGTTTCAGGAAAAGGGGGACGGCGCCGCCCTGCTTTGCCCTCTCAGCGCCGCTCGATCAGCGCCGGCATTCGCTCGCCGTCAGCGGCTCGAAGGCCGCGAGCGTGCCGCGCAGGGCGAATTCGCCATAGTCCACGACCAGCGCCCGCGAGACGCCGTTCTCGTAGAGCTCGAAGGAAATGGCATAGGCCGGCGTCGGACTGTCCTTGCCGACCTCGAAATAGCTGATCGTCACCGGCCAGCGGGCGAGGCTGGCGAGCACGGCGTTGCGGGCAGCAGGCTCCACCTCGCCGGAATCCGGCGCGATGCGGCGGCCGATCACGGCGGTGGCATTGTAGAGCTTCTCGCCGGACTCGGCGCCGTCATAGACCTTCACCTCCAGGATGGGCTGTCCGGCACGGGCGGCCGCCACGATGCGGCGCAGGTGCTCGGTCGGAAAGATTGCCTGGCCGTCGATCTGCCGCTCCACCGGCCGCGGTCGCCTGACCGCGATCCGCAGTGCGTCGGGCATGCGGGTGGCGCTGCCGTCGGTCTCCTCGCGCGGCGCGCCGTTCTGGGTGGTCTGCGAGGTGAAGCGGAAGCCGCTGCCGTCGCCCTCCTCGAAATGGGCGGTGCGCACGTCCATCACCACCGGCGTGCCGCCAGCGGAGATCTCGACGACCTGCCGGAAGGTGGTCGTGAACCCTTCGCACAGGTTGCCGCTGGTCTCGAAGGCGATTCGTCCGCGCGCGCCATCAATGCCCCGGGCCGGCCGGCGGCTGTCGAGCATCAGATCGTAAACGGCGCGGTGGGGCGCGATCACGGGCTCGCTGCTCAGGGCCTGTGCCGCCGGGAGCATCGCGAGGACGACCGCAGCCAGGCCGACGGGCATCAACAGGTGGCGAAACGGCATGACGGCGGCTCCGGCAGCATCTTACTCCTGTTCCCAGCCTAAAGGGGCCGACAAGGGGCGACAACGCGGCATGGATGTGTCGCGCACCCAACCTTGCTTCCCCCGGCGGCCTCGGGCAGGGTCCGCGCGTTCCGCCAGCCCGAGGTGCCAGCCCATGTCCGCCATTGCCCGCCGCCTTGCCGAACGCGGCATCACCCTGCCCGCGCCCGCAACGCCGATGGCCAACTATGTGCCCTTCGTGCGCACGGGGTCGCTGCTGTTCGTCTCGGGCCAGATCTCCATCGGCCCCGCGGGCGTGATCGCGGGCAAGCTCGGCACGGGCATCGCGCTGGAGGATGCACAGAAGGCGGCGCGCATGGCCGGCCTGCATGTCATCGCCCAGATCCAGGCGGCTGTCGGCAATCTCGACCATGTCATCCGCATTGTGCGCCTCGGCGGGTTCATCAACTGCACGCCGGACTATCTCGACGCCCCGAAGGTCATGAACGGCGCCTCCGATCTCATGGTCGAGGTGTTCGGCGAGAAGGGCAAGCACGCCCGCACCACTGTCGGCGTGGCGGCCCTGCCGGCCGACGCGCAGGTGGAGGTCGAGGCCCTGGTCGAAGTCGCCTGAGGAGACCGGTCATGGAGCTTGGCTGGCTGACGGCACGGCCCATCGCGCATCGCGGCCTGCACCAGGCGGATGCGGGCATTCTCGAGAACTGCCCGAAGGCCTTCGCGGCGGCCGTGGCGAACACCTACGCCATCGAATGCGATGTCCAGCCGACAGCCGATGGCGAGGCCATCGTGTTCCACGATGCGACCCTCGACCGGCTGACAACCGCATCCGGACGGGTCGATGCGCGCAGCACCGCCGAACTGAAGGTGCTGGCCTTCAAGGCGACCGACGACCGCATGATCACGCTCGGCGAGCTGTTCGACCTGGTCGCCGGTCGCGTGCCGCTCGTCGTCGAGATCAAGTCGGAGTTCGACGGCCGGCTCGACCTGACCCGCCGGGTGGCGACGCTGGCCCGCAACTATCTGGGGCCGCTGGCAATCATGTCGTTCGATCCGGGCCCGATCGCCTGGCTGAAGCAGGAGGCGCCGGGTCTGGTGCGCGGCATCGTCGCCGAGTCGACCTATTCCGGCGCCCACTGGTCGCGCATGCCGCCCATGATGAAGCGCGATCTGGCGGCGCTCGCGCATTATCCTCAGACCGATCCGCACTTCCTGTCCTGGCGGGTGGCGGATCTGCCCAATGCAGCCACCGTTCTCTATCGCCATGCGCTGAAACGGCCGGTGATCTGCTGGACGGTGCGCACCGATGACGAGCGTTTGATCGCATCGCAACATGCCGATCAGGTGACCTTCGAGGGCTACAGGCCCTAGACTTGCGGCCGATGAGCGCTCCGCCCCTCACCCTCCGCGTCGTCACCAGCCTTTCCGAGATCTCCGCCCGCGACTGGAATGCCTGTGCCGCGGATGCGGAGGGGCATGTCGATCCCTTCCTCGACCATGCCTTCTTCCTCTCGCTCGAGGAATCCGGTTCGGCCGTGCGTGGCACGGGCTGGCTCGGTCACCATCTGGTCCTGGAGGATGCCGCGGGCCTCGTTCGGGGCATCCTGCCCTGCTATCTGAAGAGCCACTCGCGCGGCGAATACGTGTTCGACTGGGGCTGGGCCGAGGCCTACGAGCGGGCCGGCGGACGCTACTATCCCAAGCTCCAGGCCAGCGTGCCGTTCACGCCCGCAACCGGACGTCGTCTCCTGGTCGGGGCGGGAGCGGATGCGGCGAGCCTTGCGACCATGCTCGCCAGGGGTGCGACACAGGTTGCGGACCGGTTGGGCGTCTCCTCCCTGCATGTCACCTTCTGCCCGCCGGACGATTGGGAGGTGTTCGCCGCCGCCGGCTATCTGCAGCGCACCGACACCCAGTTCCATTTCCTCAACGAGGGCTATGCAGGCTTCGATGACTTCCTGGCAGCGCTGTCGTCGCGCAAGCGCAAGGTCATCCGCCGCGAACGGCGGGAGGCGCTCGAGGGTCGGGGCATCACCATCCGCCACCTGACCGGACGCGAGCTGACGGAGTCCGTCTGGGACGATTTCTTCGCGTTCTATCTCGATACCGGCGCACGCAAATGGGGGCAGCCCTATCTGACGCGCCGCTTCTTCTCGCTGATCGGCGAGCGGATGGCCGACCGGATCCTGCTCATCGTGGCCGAGCGCGCCGGCCGGCGCATCGCCGGGGCGATCAATTTCATCGGCCGCGACGTGCTGTACGGGCGCAACTGGGGTGCCATCGAGGAGCATCCCTTCCTGCATTTCGAGGTCTGCTACTACCAGGCCATCGACTATGCCATTGCTCATGGCCTTCGCCGCGTGGAGGCCGGAGCACAGGGGGAGCACAAGCTGGCGCGCGGATATCGGCCGGTCACCACGCGATCGGCCCACTACATTGCCGATCCTGCGCTGCGCCGGGCGGTCGCCGATTTTCTCCGGCGCGAGCGCGCGGCCGTCTCGGACAGCATTGACGCGCTCGGCGCCTTCACGCCGTTCCGCAAGGACCAGGCCGAGGTCGACTGAGACCGACCGGAGCGATCAACCGAACAGGTCGAGAATGGACCCTGCCGCCTCGACCGCGGCGTCGGCGTCCGCGTCCGTTGCGGCGCCGGCCGCGCCAGCGGCCGTCTCTCCCGAAGCCATCAGGCCGGACATCACCTCGCCCAGCCCCTGCGCAGTCTTGGCCGTGGTGGAGCCGACCGTTCCCAGCAGATCGCCGATCGCCCCTAGGGTGTCGCCGACAAGACCGGCCGATTCGGCGATCTGCACCACGGCCTCATCCGCGGGTTCCCGCTGCTCCTCGGCCGTCTCCTGCTCCTGTGCAACCGGGCCTGCGGCGGTTGGCCCCGGACAGGTCATCGGTTCGCTCGACATGGCAGTCCACGACCAGACTGAGGCGCGATGACCGCGCGGCTCGGCCGCGCGACCTCTCCAGGCTGTCGAACCCGTGCTTCGGGATCGTGCCGACAAGGCAGCTGGTTCCTGAACAGGGGCTAAACGGGCCTTTCGCGGAGCGTTCAGATCGGACCGGGCAGCATGACGTGACTGGCCCGGGCTGATCCGGCCTGATTTCTGGGAGACATCGCCATGATGAACCGTCGCTCGTTCTTCGCCACCCTCGCCGCCGGCGGCGCTGCCGCTGCGCTTGCCTCCGGTACCGCCATGGCCGCCATGCCGACGATCGATCTCCCGGTCGAGCCGGCCGCTGCGCCCGCGGCCCCGGCTATGACCGCTGCCGAGCCGGTCGCTGCCGAGCCGGTCGAGATGCGCGGCCGCCGTCGCGCCCGCCGCGCCCATCGCCGGGTGCGCCGCCCGGCCCGCCGCACGGCCCGC
>JBKBOA010000064.1:0-18083 GCA_046295035.1 Phreatobacter sp. | reverse complement strand
TGGTCCTGGGCGGTCTTCATCAGGGCCAGCATGTCCTTGGGAAAGCAGGAACCGCCGAAGCCGGGACCGGGCCTGAGGAACTTCTCGCCGATGCGCGCATCAAGGCCCATGCCGCGCGCCACGTCCTCGACATCGGCGCCGACCTCCTCGCACAGGTTGGCGATCTCGTTGATATAGGTGATCTTCAGCGCCAGGAACGCATTGGACGCATATTTGACGAGTTCGGCCGCCCGGCGGCCAGTCATCAGCAGTGGCGCGCCGGCCGCCGTCAGCGGCGCGTAGATTGCCTGCATCAGCGTGCCGGCACGCGGTTCCTCGGCGCCGACCACGATGCGGTCCGGCCGCATGAAGTCGGCGATGGCCGCGCCCTCGCGCAGGAACTCCGGATTGGACACCAGCGCGATGGTCGCATCCGGCCGCAGCCGGCGGCAGAGCGCGGCCATCTCGTCGCCGGTCCCGACCGGCACGGTCGATTTCATCACGACCACGGTGAAGTCGCCGGCATGGGCGGCAATGCTCGCCACCGCCTCGCGGACATGGGTCATGTCGGCATGGCCGTCGGAGGGGCGCGGCGGCGTGCCGACACAGACGAAGGCGGCGCTGGCGCCATCCATGGCCTCGGCCACATCCCCCGCAAAGGCCAGCCGTCCGGCCGCCGTCTCCCCGGCCACCAGTTCGGCCAGCCCCGGTTCGAAGATGGGCATGATGCCGCGCCGCAGGTTGGCGATGCGCAATCCGTCGCGGTCCACGAGCGTGACGCGGTGGCCGATCCGGGCCAGGCAGGCGCCGGTCACCAGCCCGACATAACCGGCCCCGATGACCGCGATCCGGATTCCCTCAGCCCCGCTGCGGTGGCGCATGTCCCGGCTCCGCTGCGGCGGCCCGATTCCCGGCCGCCCGCTCTCGAACCCGTTCTCACCATCGCAGGATGACAGCCGCACGACAGGATGGGATCGGCAATGCCCAGGCCGCGGGGTTCAGCGGCGGCGGCTCCAGGCCCGCACCATCATCAGCGTGCCAAGGGCGACGAAGCTGATGCCGAAGCCCCAGAGGCCAGCCATGAAGCCGAGGGTGGCGCCGGTCGCAATGCCGATGGCGATGGAGATGACCAGCAGCAGCATAAGACGCGGTTCGGAGAGGATGGTTTCGACGATGTACGACATGGACCCTGGCCTTGTGAGGGGTTGCGCTGCTGATGGGTCGCAGCCCCGGGGTCTCGCGGTTCATGCCCATCGCCTCAGCCGCCGATCCCCTTCCTCAGCCGTTTGATGTCGGTCACGAACTCCCTGCCGAACAGGACGACCAGCGCGGCGCCATAGGCGATCCCGCCGGCTGCCATCAGGATGGCGAGCGCCAGCTTGTCCGAGAAGGTCGGGCCGAACAGCATCGACAGGCCGGCCGAGACCAGCGCCAGCACCACCGCGAGCACGCCGAAGGCCAGGAACAGCCGTGGCAGCACGCGCCGGGCGCGGTCGTCCAGCCCCATCAGGGCCTGCCGGCGGGCGAACCAGCCGAGCAGGGCCAGATTGATCCAGGCTCCGGCGCTGGTGGCGAGCGCCAGCCCCACATGGCCGAGCGGGGCCATCAGCGCGATCTTCAGGGCCACGTTGACGGCGATGGAGACCGCCACCGCGATCACCGGCGTCGTCGTGTCGCCGCGCGCATGGAAGGTGACGGTGAACGCGCGGATCAGCACCAGCGCGGCGAGGCCGAGGCCGTAGGCCGCCAGCGCCCGCGCCGCCTGCAGGGCATCGTTCTCGGAAAAGGCGCCGCGCATGAACAGCGCCCGCATGATCGTGTCGGGCACGATGACGAAGGCGGCCACCGCCGGCAGGCAGAAGACGAGCGTCAGTTCGATGGCGCGCAGCTGGGCATGGCGCGCGCCCTGGTCGTCGCCGGCCGCGATGCGCCGGCTCATCTCGGAGAGCAGCACGGTGCCGACAGCGACCGCGATGACCCCGGTGGGCAGCTGGTTCAGCCGGTCGGCATAATAGAGCCAGGACACCGATCCGGTGACCAGGAACGAGGCGATGATGGTGTCGGCCAGCACCGCGATCTGCGAACCCGCCGAGCCGGCGGTCGCCGGCACGAAGGTCTTCCAGAACTGCTTGACCTCCGGCGTCACCTTCGGCAGCCGGAACTCGACCATGACATTGGCGCGCAGCGCGTCGCCGGTGACGAGCAGGAACTGCAGCACGCCAGAGATCACCACGCCCCAGGCCGCCGCATGGGCCGGGGTGGGGAAATAGCCGGCCGCGAGCAGGGCGGCGATGACGCCGGCATTGAGGATGATCGCGGTGGCCGCCGGCGCCGCGAAGCGGCCCACGGCATTGAGCACGCCGCCCATCAGCACCACCAGCGAGACGAAGGCGAGATAGGGGAAGGTGATGCGGGTGAGCTCGACGGTGGCCGGAAAACGCACCGGATCGTCGACGAAGCCCGGCGCCAGCAGGGCCACCACCGCCGGCATGAACACCAGCGCCCCGGCCAGCAGGAACAGCTGGGCGATGAACAGATAGGCGAAGATGCGGTCGGCGAAGACGAGAGCCGCATCCTGTCCGCGCTGCGCGGCGACCCGCGCGAAGGCCGGCACGAAGGCGGCGTTGAACGCCCCCTCGGCAAAGATGGCGCGAAACTGGTTGGGAATGCGGAAGGCGACGAAGAAGGCATCCGACAGCGCGCCGGCGCCCAGGACCGCCGCGAACAGCAGGTCGCGCACGAAGCCGAGCACGCGGCTGACCAGCGTCAGGGCCGAGACCGAAAAGATGTTCCTGATCACGACCGGCCGGATCCCTCGTCGTCGCGCCGAAGCGGTGACGCGCTGCGTCACATCCCCCTGCGGCGAAAGCAAGACATAGCTGAGCCCGAACGATTCTGCGCGAGGGCGGCGTCAGCCGCGCCGGTCTGGCGTCCTGTGCCCTTGCCGGCAGGGCCGGCGACCGCTAACTGCCGGTCAGCCGACCGGAGCCCGCCATGACCACGACCCCCGAGACCGTCACCGCCGCCATTCTCGTCATCGGCGACGAGATCCTTTCCGGCCGGACCAAGGACAAGAACATCGGCTACATCACCGAATATCTCACGGCGATCGGCATCGATACCAGGGAGGTTCGGGTCGTCCCCGACGCGGAGGACGAGATCGTGACCGCGCTGAACGCGCTGCGCAACCGCTACGACTACGTCTTCACTACCGGCGGCATCGGCCCGACCCACGACGACATCACCGCCGACTGCGTGGCCAAGGCCTTCGGAGTGGACATTTCCGTCAATGCCGAGGCCCGCGCCATGCTGCTGGAGCGCATCCCCGAGAAGGATCTCAACGAGGCGCGCCTGCGCATGGCCCGCATCCCCCATGGCGCCACACTCATCGAGAACCCGGTCTCCAAGGCGCCCGGCTTCATGATCGGCAATGTCATCACCATGGCCGGCGTGCCCTCGGTCATGCAGGCCATGCTGGACGTGGTGGCTCCGAAGCTGAGGACCGGCGTGAAGATGATCCAGGTCTCCATCGAGGCCGCCGGCTTGCGCGAGGGCGATATCGGCTCGGCCTACGGGGCCCTGGCCAGGGCGCATCCGGGGGTGATCATGGGCTCCTATCCCATGATGCAGGATGGCCGGTTCTGGACGCGCCTGGTGCTGCGCGCCAAGGATCCTGCCCTGCTGGCGGCTGCCGAGAAGGACGTGGTCGCCATGGTCGAGCAGCACAAGCCGCCCCAGTCGCAGATCGTGGTGACACGGACGCAGGCCTGACCGCCCGGCACGGGACGAGAATCCTGCGGAAAACGCCCGCCGGCGGCATTTTCCGTGCGCCCTCCGGCGGCTAGTGTCGCGGCCCCGTCGACGACACCCTCAAGGACGCGCCATGGCGACTCCCAACCCGGAAAAGGCCTTTCCCGTCTCCTGGGACCAGTTCCACCGTGATGCCCGGGCGCTGGCCTGGCGCCTGACCGGACAGGGCCCGTTCCGCGCCATCGTCTGCATCACCCGCGGCGGCCTGGTGCCGGCGGCCATCGTCACCCGCGAGCTGGGCATCCGGATGATCGAGACGGTCTGCATCGCCAGCTATCACGACTATCAGAGCCAGGGGCAGCTGAAGGTCATCAAGACGGTCGCAGACCATCTCCTGGCCGAAGGCGGCGAGGGCATCCTGGTCATCGACGACCTGGTGGATACCGGCAAGACCGCCAAGGTGGTGCGCGAAATGCTGCCCAAGGCGCATATCGCGACCGTCTATGCCAAGCCGCTGGGCCGGCCGATGGTCGACACCTTCGTGACCGAGGTCTCGCAGGACACCTGGATCTATTTCCCCTGGGACATGGGCTACACGTTCCAGCCGCCGATCCGCGAGGCCAGCTGAGCAGATCAGCGGCGGCCGAACAGGGCGATGCGAACCGCCTCGGTGCCAAGCCCCTCCTCGATGACATGGCCGACACGCCGGCCTTCGGGGCCGAACAGGCCCAGCACGACAGGCGGGTTGATCAGCGTGCACAGCACGGTGAAGAACGCGATGATCCTCGGCGGGGTCATCTCCATGGCGGCTGCCCTTTCCCTCGCGCCATTGCTCCCTGTCCCGCGCCAAAGGCTAGCCGCGCGGCTTTGACGTCCGGTTCACCCTTTTCGTCCACTTCGTGGCAACTTTTCCGGCGTTCCGTAGGGCTCCCGTTAGGGAAGGCTTAACGGCCGCAGATGCCGCAACGGAAGCCCCTGCCCGACGCGCGGCCGGATGACACGGCGCGCGCGAGCCTGTATCGATCCTCGCACCGGGCGGACGTGGCGAAACCGGTAGACGCACGAGACTTAAAATCTTGCGCCTTCAAAGGCTTGCGGGTTCGAGTCCCGCCGTCCGCACCAGTCCCTCAGCGCAGCCAGACGATCTTGTACACCTGCCCGGCGAAGTCGATGTGCAGCTCGACCAGTTCCGAGCGGGCATTGGTGGCAAGAATCTCGAAATGGTGCCGGCGGGCCGAGGCCTGAGCGCGCGGCGAAAAGCCTTCGGCCAGCGCGAAGCGGCCGACCTCGCCGATGGAAAAGGCCGGCTGGTTCGGCACGCGCGCCTCGTCATAGTCGACGATCTCGGCTTCCTCCATCCGCCCGAACCGGTCGAGCCAGGCCACCCACGCCCGGCCGCGCGCATCGCGCACGGGGATCTCCGTGTGCTTGTCATGCCGCACCGGACTGCCGGCCATGCGGAACCCGGCCGCCTCGACGGTTCGCTGAATGGAGGCGGCATCGGCCGGTCGCATCAGCGATCGGGCGAGGTCGCCATTCGCGGCGGGCGGAACCAGCGAACCGGCGGCTGCCGGATCAGAGGACACCGCGGGCGCAGCGGGCCCCGCCGGCTGGGCCGGCGGCTCCGTGGACGGCGCGGGGGTTGCGGTAGCCGGTGCAGGGGTCGCTGGCGCAGGGACGGCCGCACTGGCACCGCCAAGGGTGATGCGGCGGGCTTCCAGCACCCGGCCGCGCAGCCGCCCCTCGATGGTCACCTCCTGCCCGCTCTCCAGGCCGGCGGGCTTTTCGGCCGTGCCGGCATCCACGAGAATGCGGCCCGTGGCATCCTCGATCAGGAAGCGGTCGTCGAACAGGTCGGCGATGCGGCCGCGCACGATGACGCCGCCCGACAAGGCCTCGCCGATGGAGACCTGGCCGAAACCGGGCGCTGCCCCGATCAGGGCGAAGCCGCCGACGAGCGCAGCGAGCAGGAGCAGCATCCGCGCCGACAGGCGCGGCGGGCGGCGGCGCAGCGCCCGGGCGGGCAGCATGCGGGGGCCGGCAAACGGGATCATGGCAGGGCTCCGCGGACGGATGGTCATGGCTCCCCTCTAGCGCGCGGTCCGGCAACAGCGGCTGTCGCCGGCGGTTCAAGCAGCGTTAAGCTAGCCTGCCCTAGCCGTCAGGGGCCACCATCCGCCACCGGAGCCGGACGTCACGACACCCATGCGCCTGCTGCTTGCCGAAGACGATGCTGCCCTTGCCACCGAGATCGCCAGCCGGCTGGCTGCGGAAGGCTATGTCGTCGATGTCAGCCGGGAGGGCGAGGACGCGCTGTTCCAGGCCGGCACGGGCCCCTATGGCGCCCTGATCCTCGATCTCGGCCTGCCCGGCATCGACGGTGTGACGCTGCTTGCCCGGTTGCGCGAGGCCGGCAGCGCCCTGCCCGTGCTGGTGCTGACCGCCCGCGACCGCCTGGCCGACAAGGCGGCCGCCTTCCGCGCTGGCGCCGACGACTATCTGACCAAGCCGTTCCGCATGGAGGAACTGCTGCTGCGGATCAACGCGCTGCTGCGCCGCGCCGCCGGCCATGCCCGCGCCCGCGTCACCTTCGGCGATGTCACCCTCGACACAGTGACGGGCGCCGTCGAGCGCGAGGGCATCCCGGTGCGGCTCACCGCCCTGGAGGCGCGCATCCTGACCTATCTTGCCATGCGCCCCGACCAGGTGGTGTCGCGCGCCGACCTGACCGACCATGTCTATGACCATGACAGCGACCGCGACTTCAATTCGCTCGAGGTCATCGTCAGCCGGCTGCGGCGCAAGCTGGGCGCCGGCCTGATCGAGACCGTGCGCGGCGCCGGCTACCGGCTGAGGCGCGACGGTGCCGCCGATGCGCTCGCTTGAGGGCCGGCTCGCCGTCACGATCCTGGCCTGGACGCTTCTGGCCGTGGCGCTGGTGGCCTGGCTGCTCGGCAATCTGGTCGAGGCGGGAGCCCGGAGGGCGCTGGAAGGACGGCTCGGCGCGGCGGCCGAGCAGATCGTCACCCATGCCGAGATCGGCGCCGACGGCATCGTGACGCTGGAGCGCCAGCCCGAGGATGCCGCGTTCCAGCGCTCCGGATCAGGCTGGCTCTGGCTGATCGTCCGCGATGGCCAGACCATCGCCCAGTCACGCTCGCTCGCCGGGCTCGACATTGCCGCCTGGCAGCGGGCGCTCGTGGCTGGCACCGGCCGGGGGCCGGCGGGCCAACGCCTGGTCGTGGTGGATCGGGCGTTCACGGGCCCCGGACGGGAGGGCGCCCGCCTGTTCGCCGCCGCGCCCTATGCCTCTATCGAGCCGGAGGTGCGCGCCGCCCGCGCCACCGTCGCCTGGACCATGGCGGGGCTGGCGACGGCGCTGATCGTGCTCCTGACCCTGCAGGTGCGGCTCGGCCTCGGACCGCTCCACCGGCTGGTGGCCGACATCGACCGGATGCGCGCGGGGCAGATCGCCGCCCTGCCGCCGCAGCCGGTGTCCAATCTCCAGCCGGTAGCGGAGGCCGTCAACCGCATGGCGGGCGACCTGACCCGCCTCGCCGAACGCTCGCGCGCCGAGGCGGCCGACCTCGCCCACGCGATCAAGACCCCGCTCAGCGTCATCATGCTGCGCGCCCAGGCGGGCGATGCCGAGATCCTGGCCAGCGCCGAGCAGATCCGGCGCCAGGTCGAGCGCCGGCTCAAGCGCTCGCGCAGCGGCGCACCGGGCGCGATCCGGCCGGCGACGCCGGTGCGGCCGGTGGCCGAGGATGCCGTCCTGGCGGCGCGTCACGTTCACGGTTCGCGCCAGGTCGAAGCCCGGATCGAGGCCGGGCACCAGCTGGTGGCTCCCCTCGTCCGCGAGGATCTGGAGGAGGTCATCGGCAATCTCGTCGACAATGCCTTTGTCTGGGCCCGCGGGCGGGTGTGCGTCGGGGCTGCCGCCAGTGGCGGCAGCCTCATCCTGACGGTCGAGGACGACGGCCCCGGCATCCCGCCGGACCAGGCCGAAACCGTTCTGGCGCGGGGCCGGCGGCTGGACGAGACCGTGCCGGGCACGGGTCTTGGCCTGGCCATCGTCGCCGACATCGTCGCCGAGCATGGCGGCCGCCTCACCCTCGGCCGCTCGGTCCTCGGGGGTCTTGCGGCGCGGGTGGAGCTGCCTGAGGCGCCTCAGCCGCCGAAGCGGTAGATCCAGTCCTGCCGGTCAAGGATGCCCTGCCCGCCGAGCAGGGCCATGCCGAGATCGCGCGCGAGAGCCATGGGACCGCCGAGGTGGTAGATCGCGCCGTTGCGGCGGGCGAGCCCCTGCACCGCCACCACCCGGTCGCGGCGGGCCGCCTCATAGGCACGGAAGGCGCCGGCGAGGTCATCCGGCCGGGCGGCGCAGCGCGCGGCGAGCACGGCCGCATCCTCGATCGCCATGGCCCCGCCCTGCGCGGCGAAGGGCAGCATGGCATGGGCGGCATCGCCGGCGAGCGTCACCGGCCCCTCGCCCGGCCCGAACCAGGTCGGCCGGTCGGCAAGCGGCCAGGACGCGATGGCGGGAGCCAAGGCGATCAGCTCGCGCACCGGGGCGGCCCAGCGCGCAAACCGGGCGAGCAGTGCCTGCCGGTCGGCCGGCGCGCTCCAGCCGGGCTCCGGCTCGGCATCGGCAACCACGGCAACGAGGTTCACCTGCCGCCCGCCACTCACGGGATAGTGGACGAAATGGGCATCGGGCCCGAGCCAGAGACCGATGATCGGCCCCCGTGCCGCGTCAGGCACCCTATCCGCCGGCATGGTCGCCCGGTAGGCGATCCGCCCGCGCCAGACCGGCCCCGGACCCTCGCCGATCAGCCGCCGCACGGCCGAGCGGATGCCGTCTGCGCCGATGACCGCGGCAAAGGGCCGCTCCGTGGCGCCGTCGGGCCCGCCAAAGCCAAGCCGCGCGGGACCATTCAGGTCGAGGCCATGGACCGTGTGGCCGAGCCGCAGCGCGATGCCGGGTGTCGCCCGCACGGCGGCGGCCAGCCCCGCCTGAAGATCGCCGCGATGGATCACCCACCACGGCGAGCCGTAGCGGCGCTCGATCGCCGCGCCGAGCTCCGAGCGGACGATCAGCCGGCCCGAATGGCCGGAACGCACCTCCATCGCCTCCGGCACGACGACCGCATCCTTCAGCCGCTCGCCAAGACCGAGGCGGATCAGGATGCGGCTGGCATTGGGGGAGAGCTGGATGCCGGCACCGACCTCGGCCAGATCGCTGGCCCGCTCCAGCACCTCGACGGCAAAGCCGCGCGCGGCCAGCGCGAGCGCCGTGGTCAGGCCGGCAATGCCGGCCCCGGCGATGACGATGGGCGGGCCGCCAGCCATTGCGGCCGCGTCAGGCCTCCTCGAGGCTCTTGACCAGCGCCCCCGCGGGGCGGGTCTCGTCGGCGTTGAGGCTCGCGTCGAACCGGTAGAGCGTGGAGCAATAGGGACAGATGATCTCGGCGTCCGAACCCATGTCGAGGAAGACGTGCGGATGGTCGAAGGGCGCGCGGGCGCCCATGCACTTGAACTCCTTGACCCCGATATGGATGACGCCAACGCCCTCGTCGTTGGCGAAATGGGGCACGATGTGATCGGCCATGATCGTCCTCGTCAGAATGCGCGCGGACCATACTGCCCCGGCGCGCCCAATGAAAGCGTCTCTCACGCGCGCAGGAGGGCGGCGGTCAGCCGGCGAGCCAGCCCAGGCTGACCACCAGCGCGCCGATCAGTGCCGCGACCAGGGTCAGCACCATGAGCGTCGCGACCACGCCGATGAGATGGCCGGCGCCGACCAGCAGCCCGTCCTCCTCCAGAAGCCCGACCGACATCACCACCAGCGCCACGCCCGGCGGGAAATTGCCGATCCAGGACAGCGGCAGGGCCAGGATGAAGCCGAGCAGGATGCACATGGCGCCGATCAGCATCCACATCGGCCCGCGCACCATGAACACCGCGCGCGGACGGGCCACCCGCTCCAGCCGGACGATCCAGCCGATGGTGCGGTCGATCATCGCGGCGAGCTGCTCGCGCGGCAGGGTGCGCTGTGCCACGAAGCCCGGCAGCCACGCCGAGCGCCGGCCGAACAGCATCTGCAGGCCGACAAGGGCAATGACCACGCCGGAAATGGTCGAGACGCCCGGAATCATCGGGATGATGTTGGGCAGGGCGAAGATCAGCACGAGGATGCCGAAACCGCGGTCGCCGAGGGCTTCCGTCAGCGCGCCGAGCGGGATGCGGTCGCCCTCGCCCATGGTCTTGAGGGCGAGAAACAGTTCGGACGTCCGGTGGACGCTGGCCTCGCTGGGG
Source organism: Phreatobacter sp. (assembly GCA_046295035.1). GTDB lineage: Bacteria > Pseudomonadota > Alphaproteobacteria > Rhizobiales > Phreatobacteraceae > Phreatobacter. The sequence continues at coordinate 8,036 of JBKBOA010000064.1, read as the reverse complement.
TCTGTCACGCTGGCTCCGGCTGGTCTGTGGCAGGCGGGCTCACGGCAGGATCGCGAGCGCTCCGGCCAGCACCGTATAGCCGATTCCGGCCCCGATCGACGTGGCGATGGCGGCCAGCACGAAGCCGGCGATCACGAGAAGCCCGTCGCGCTCGGTCAGGCCGAGGCCGAGCACGCACAGCGCCAGGCCCTGAGGCATCGAGCCGATCCATGGCACCGGCACGATGATGAGCAGGATCGCCAGCACCAGCACCGCGAAGCCGACGGCGCGGCTCGCCGTCGGGCCGGCCGCAAAACCGAAGCGGGGCCGGGTCCAGGCCTCGATCCGCGCGAGCAGCGGCAGCGTGCGATCGACAACGGCGAAGAAGCGTTCGCGCGACAGGGGAGCCCGGGCGATCCGGTCGGGCAGCCAGGGCGCATCGCGGCCGGCGATGATCTGCACCGCCAGCACGACCAGGACGAGGCCGGTCACGATCGGCAGGCCGGGAATCGGCAGGAGATTGGGCAGGCCGAACAGGATGAGCGACAGGCCGAAGGCGCGGTTGCGCAGCGAGGCCATCAGGTCGCCCACCGACACGGTGGCCGCCCGGGATCCGGGACTCTGGGCCGCCATCATGGCCGCCAGCATCTGCGACGTCTTGTCAGGCGTTGTCACGACGGGTCCCGGAACGCGAAAACCGGGACCGTTCTAGGCCATCGCCGCAGGCCCGTCCATGCGGTGGATCGGCAGGCTGTCTCCCGCCGGTCAGTGCAGCCAGCCGACCGAGCGGGCAATCCCCAGTTCGCACGGCCGGATCAGGCGCGAGGAGGTGACGCGCACCGCATGCAGGCGGCCATCCAGCTCCCGCTCCCAGAAGGCCAGGAACCGCTGCAGCACGGGGAAATAGGGCGCCTGGTCGTAGTCCTGCCAGATGTAGCTCTGCAGCAGCAGGGGGTGGTCCGGCATGCGGTAGAGGATTTCCGCCGTGGTCAGCGCGTAGCCCTCCAGCTGGCGCAGGAAATCGGCATCGACGGTGCGGATGGCGGCGGGGTTCGGTGCAAGCATGGCAACCTCGCAAGCGTGACGAAGACGCACTGCTCGGGTCGCCGGCTTTCGGGTTCGGCCCCGGCCGGACGACCCGCCACCATTGAGCCGGCTGTTCGGTTATCGGGGCGTTAATGCCCTGTCCGCCGCAAGGACGGCCAGCGGCTGCACCCCCTTAGCACTACGCCCTCCGGTTTGATCCGATCTGTTCTGCAACCTTCGGTGCGCCAGAATGAACCGGGGGTTGCGTGATGGGGTGGTGGCGGTCCGCGTGCGCTGTCGCGATGACCTGGCCGGTCGCGGCCATGGCGGAGCAGCCCGTTGTCGGCCCGCCCATCACCGCCTTCCTCGGCATCGAGGGCGCCTTCGACGGCGCCCATGTCGTCTCCGGCTTCGACGCCACCCTCGGTGGCCAGGTGGACCGGCGCGGCTTGGTGATCCGGATGACCGGCGGCAGCGGCCTGTCCCGGTTCCGCCTCGACCCGATCCTGCCGGACCGCATCGGCGAGATCGTCCAGACGGGCCGTCTGCTGGCCGGCTGGCGCGAGGCCGGTTCATGGGGCGAGCTGCGCCTGTGGGCGGGCCTCGCCATGGAAAGCCGCCGCCTGTCCCCTGCCCTGCCCGACCGTCATCTGGGTGTGACCCTCGGCCCGGCAGCTGCCCTCGATGCCTGGCTCACCCCGCATCCCCGCCTCGCGGTGCAGATCCATGCGGCCTATACCCCTGCCATGCAGGTCTGGACCGTGCGGCTCGCGCCGGGCCTGGCCGTTGCCGACGGCCTGTTCACCGGCCCGGAAGCGGTGCTGTCCGGCCATCACGGCTCGCTGCGCACGCGGCTCGGCTGGCACCTGACGGGGCTGAGACTGGGCCCGCTCGGCGTCCGCCTGTCCGGTGGCTGGGCCTTCGACCGGGGCGGGCGCAGCGGTGCCTATGCCGGACTGGCGCTCTGGCGGCAGCACTGAGGGCTCAGCGCGCCGGTCCGATCACCGGAAAACCCTCGCCCGACGGAGCGGACACCAGGAACAGGGCGAGGCGATCGACGACCTGCGCCCCCCACAGTGGCGATGACCACAGCCGATCGACCGTTCCGACCCGCTGGACGTGGCCAAAGCGCGCGCCGAGCGCGGCTTCGGCCGCCGCCACCCGGCGGCCCTCCACCGCCACCAGGATCGGGCGGGCACGCAGCGCGGCAGCATCCGGCTCCGGCTCGAAGGCATAGCGCTCGCGTTCGTTGAGCTGCACGACTGGCAAGCTGCCCGGCGCATGGAAGCGCAGATGCGCCGTGGTGGTGTAGCTCACCGTGCCGATGGCCCCGGCCCCGCGCGCCCGCGCGGTCTGCTCGATGAGCGACGCCGCCGCGTGCCAGCCATGCAGCTGGGCGGTCGGATCGGTGGCAAAGGGCACGAGCCGCAGGGCCGCATGGGCGATCACCAGGAGGCCGAGCGCCGCCCCGGTCCACAGGCCGTGCCGCCAGGACAGGCCCCAGACCGGCGCGAGCCAGCCTGGCGGCGTCACGCGCGCACCCATCACCGCCGCGGCGATGCAGGCCGGCAGCAGGCAGGCCGTCCAGTTGCCCTGCACGCGGTCGAACAGGCCGTACCAGACGAGATAGGCCAGCAGCGGCAGGGTCGTGGCCGTCACCAGGACCGCCGCCGGTTCCCGCCCGCGGAGCGCGGCCCGCATCACCACCCACAGACCCCAGGCGACCAGGATGCCGATCAGCGGGGTCAGCAGGGCCACCTGTCCGGCAAGGAACTCGGGCACGAAGCGCGGATCGAAGGCCTGGGGCACGGCCCGGCCGAACTGCTTGGTGAGCGAGGCGCCGCCCTGGCCGAGATTCCAGGCCACCACCGGCGCCATGACGGCGAGGCAGACGAGCCCCCCGGCATAGGGCCAGGGCGAGCGGAACCAGCGGCGCAGCTCGGGCACCGCCGCGAGCCAGATAACAATGCCGAGGCCGAGGAAGACGGCCGTGTACTTGGAGATGAAGGCAAGCCCGACACACAGCCCCACCGCAAGCCACCAGGCCCCCTTCCCCGTGCGCCAGACCTCCGCGAGGGCGAGCAGCGCCAGGGTCCAGAACAGCACCAGCGGCGTGTCGGGGGTCACCAGCACCGCGCCGGCGCCGAGGAACAGCGTCGCCTGCACCAGACCGGCGCCGGCCAGCGCCGCGCGAGCGTCATCGGTCAGGCGGATGACGAGACGCCAGACCCCGAGACTTGCCAGCGCCCCGAGCAGCACCGACAGCCAGCGGATGTCGAGCGGCCCATGGCCGGCGAGCGTGGAGAGCCGGACCAGCCAGGCCACCATCGGCGGGTGGTCGAAATAGCCGGGCGAGAGATGCCGTGACCAGGTCCAGTAATAGGCCTCGTCGGCGGCAAGGCCGAGGACCGCCGCCGCTGCGAGCCGGATCAGCGTCAGCGCCGCAACCAGCAGCATCACCTGCCGCAGGCTGCCTGCCCCGATCGGCAGGGCGGCCACCTCAGCGGCGCCAGACGAGGGTGGAGGAGGCGGCATAGTTGAACACGGCGCCCATCACCGCGCCGGCGAGCCCGGCGATCCACCAGCTGGCATGGCCGGCATAGAGCCAGCTGGCCACCCCGACATTGCCGAAGGCGCCAATGCTGCACACGGCGTAGAACAGCACGAGACCGGTCCAGAACGCTCCGCCCTTCAGCTTGGCGTCGCGATAGGTGAACTCGTTGTTGATGATGAAGTTGGAGGTCATGGCCACGACGGTCGCCACCGTCTGGGCCCAGGAAAAGTCGAGGCCGAGGCCGAGGGAACCGTAGAGCACGGCCATGTGGACCACCAGGCCGGACGCACCGACGAGCGCGAAGAAGATGAAGCGCAGCGGGATCAGCCCGCCAGACAGCTTGTTGAGGATGAAGCCGAGATAGTCGAGCGCCACCTTCGCATCGAGCTTGCTCTCGCCATGGACGCGCTCGCGGAACACGTAGGGCACCTCGGCGAAGTCCGGCCGCCGCGGCACCGAGGCCACGATGTCGGCGAGGATCTTGAAGCCCGACGTGGCCAGCCGCGGCGCCACCTCCTCCACGAGGTCGCGCCGCAGCATGAAGAAGCCCGACATCGGGTCGCTCAGCGGCGCCTTGAGGATCATGCCCGAGAGCCGGCGGCCGAGATCGGAAATGCCGCGGCGCACCGGCGACAGGCCCTCGGTCTTGGAGCCGCCCTCGATATTGCGGCTGGCCACCACCAGCTCGCGCCCGGCCCGAATGTGGTCGAGCATGGCCGGCAGGATGGTCTCGTCGTGCTGCAGGTCCGCGTCCATGACCGCCACGACCGGCGCGCAGGAGGCCAGCATGCCCTCGATGCAGGCACCGGCCAGGCCGCGCCGGCCGACGCGCCGGATGCAGCGGATGCGCGGATCGCGGCGGGCCAGATCCTTGACCACCGCGGCCGTGCCATCGGGGCTGTCGTCGTCGACGACGATCATCTCCCAGGCGATGCCGGCGAGCACCCTGTCCAGCCGGCGGGCCAGTTCCGGCACGTTGTCGCGCTCATTGAAGCTCGGCACCACCACCGTCAGCTCCGGCGGCAGCATCGCAGGCGCGTCGCCCGCGGGCGGCAGGCCGGAAAGGGGCAAGGGCTGGGTCATCTGGCCGCGGGTGATAGACCCCGGTGCGCGGCGGGGTCAAGCAACCGGGCCCGGCGCTGGCCGCTTGCGAACAAACCGACCGATTCCGGTCAGATCACGTTATGCTGAACGGGTAGGGTAAAGACCGGCCCTGCATTGTGCCGGCAAGCCGTTGCGGGCAGGGTGCCCAGCAACAACTCCGCGTCCACGGATTTGCCATTCGGCCCCGGACAGCCCGCTGACCGGGGCCTTTCTTTGCCGCCGGGGGCCGCGTCAACCAGCCGTCGCGCCCCCTGCCGCAGCCAGGGCCTCCGGCGTGTCGAGATCGAGATGCACCGCATCGCCCTCCACCGGCACCTCGATCACCGCCTCGGGGCTGGAGGCCAGCACCGTGCGACCACCCTGATCGCCGGTCACCTTCATCAGTTCGCCGAAGAACCGCCGGCCCCAGAGCACCGGATTGCCGCGACGGCCCCCGGCCACCGGCACCACGATGTGCCGGCCCGAAGCCGGATCGAAGGCCTCCGCCAGCCGGCGCACCAGCCCGGCCCCCACGCGCGGCATGTCGCCGAGCAGCACGAGCGCGCCATCCGCCGCCTCGCCGAGCGCGGCAAGGCCGGCCTTCAGCGAGGTCGAGAGCCCCTCCGCATAGCGCGGATTGGTCACGAGGCGGACATTCAGGCCGGCCAGCGCCGAGGCCACCCGCTCGCCCTGATGACCGGTCACCACCACGACCTCGGACAGCCCGCCCTCCAGCGCCGCGCGCACCGCATGGCGCACCAACGGCTCACCGTCGAGCGTGGCCAGGAGCTTGTTCGGCCCGCCCATGCGGGTCGAGCGGCCGGCGGCCAGCACGATGCCGGCAAGGCGTGGGGCCGCAACCGCCGTGACCTCGCTCTCGCGCGGCTGCGGCCGCGAGACGATCTCCATCAGCAGCCCCCCCACCCCCATGCCGGTAATATCCTCGCCCGTGACGGCAAGCCCGGCGAGCAGACGCGTCAGCACCCAGTCGAAGCCGTTTTCCTTGGGCGAGCGCGCGCAGCCCGGCGCCCCGATCACCGGCACGCCGGCCCGTTCGCCCACCATCAGCAGGTTGCCGGGATCGACCGGCATGCCGAGATGCTCGACGCGCCCGCCGGCTGCCTCGAGCGCCGCCGGGATGACATCACGCCGGTCGGCAATGGCGGAGGCCCCGAACACCAGCACCAGATCGGCCTGCCCGGCCATGCCGGCGAGGGCTGCGGCGAGAGCCGCGGTCTCGTGCGGCACGCGAGCCTCGTGGACGATCGCCGCGCCCGCCGGCGCCAGCCGGTCGGCGGTCACGCGCAGCGTCTTGTCCACCACCTTCGGGGCAAGACCCGGCAGCAGCGTGGAGACGACGGCAACGCGCCTGCGCACGAAGGGAGCGATCCGCACCAGCGGACCTGACGCGACGGCCCGTTCCACCGCCGCGCCCGGCGCCGCATAGGGAATGATCTTGACGGTCGCCACCATCGCGCCGGCCTCGACCGCCGCGAAGGCCGGCAAGGTGGCAAGGGTGATGGCCTCGTCGATGCGGTTGAGCGCATCGATTCCGGCACGCTCGACCACCAGCACGCCGGCTTCCGTTGCGAACAGGTTGGCGCGGCCGGTGAAGGGCGGGTCGACCCGCAGCCCCGGCCCGGCGACCGAGGCGGCGATGCGCGCCGCGGCGGCGTCCTCGCCGACATCGCCCGGTTCGGCCAGCGCCACGGTCACGCTGGCAATCCCGGCCTGCCGGAGCGCGGCCACCTCGGCCGGTCCGATCACCGTGCCCTTCTTCAGCATGAAGCCATTCTGGCGCACGGCATGGGCGACGACACCGCCCAGCGCCTCGTCCACCGGGACCGGACCGAACCTCATGGCCGCCTCCCCGGCCCGTCCCCGGCGACGCAGGCCATGTCAGGCAATGCCCTGGCGCCAGGCCTGGATCACCTCGGCCATGATCGACACGGCGATCTCCGCCGGCGTGATGGCGCCGATGGCCAGGCCCACCGGCGCCTTGATGCGGGCGATCGCCTGCGGGTCGACGCCCTGCGCGATCAGGCGCTCCACCCGCTTGGCATGGGTTTTCCGCGAGCCGAGCGCGCCGATGTAGAAGCAGCCCTTGGCGAAGGCATGGATCAGCGCGGGATCGTCGATCTTCGGGTCATGCGTGAGGGCGATGAAGGCGGTGTAGCGGTCGACCTTCAGCGGCGGCAGGGCCACCTCCGGCCATTCGGCGATGAGCCGCACATCGGGAAACCGCTCGGGCGTGGCGAAGGCCGTGCGCGGGTCGACCACCACCGGGTCGTAGCCGAGCATGCGGGCGAGCGGGATCAGCGCCTGCGAGATATGCACCGCCCCGATCACCACCATCTGGGCGGGCGGCACCTGCACCTTGAGGAACATCCGCGTGTCGGGCACCGGGCCGGAGCGGCCGGAGCGCAGCGCCGCGCGGATCGGCTCCTCCAGCGGATCGCCGGCCAGCGTCTCCTCGGTGACGAGGCGCGCAACGCCCCTGTCGAGGTCCGTGACCAGAACCGCCGCGCGCCGTTCGGCGCGGGCGGCATTGAGGGCCGAAAGCAGGGCGAGTTCCATCAGCCCACCTTCTCGACATAGACGGCGATGCGCCCGCCGCAGGACAGACCCGCCCGCCAGGCGGTCTCGTCGGCCACACCGAACTCGAGCAGCTTTGGCCGGCCCGAGCCGATCACCTCGAGCGCCTCGGTCACCACCTCGCCCTCCACGCAGCCGCCGGAGACCGAGCCGAGGAAGGTGCCCTCCTCGTCGATGACGAGATGCGAGCCGACGGGCCGCGGCGCCGAGCCCCAGGTTTCCACCACCGTGGCGATGGCCACGCCCTTGCCGGCCTTCGCCCAGGCCTCGGCCCGGTTCAGGATGTCATCATCGGATGCGAGCATGGTTGCCTCCTCCCCGTCCGGCCTCGCACAAGACATCGGATCATCCGATGGGCCGCGCAAGGGTGTGCCTGCATCGGGCGCCTGCGGGCTCAGGCCGCCTTGAGCCACAATCGCGGGTCATGGCTGCGGTCGCTGCGGCGGGCATCGAGCGCCGCGACCAGATCGGCCACCGCCGCAATGTTGTGGATGGTGCGGAACTCGTCGACATGCGGCAGCAGTGCGCGGATGCCCTGCGCCCTGGCCTCGAACCCGTCCCAGCGCAGCAGCGGATTGAGCCAGACCAGCCGCCGGCAGGACCGATGCAGCCGGTCGGCCTCGCGGGCAAGGTCACCGGCCCCGTCGCGCTCGAGCCCATCGCTGACCAGCAGCACCACCGCCCCGCCGGACAGCACCCGCCGCGACCACTGCTTGTTGAAGGCATGCAGCGAGGGGGCGATGCGCGTGCCGCCGGACCAGTCCTCGACCGCGGCCGTGCAGGCGGCCAGCGCCTCGTC
>JBKBOA010000063.1:0-18993 GCA_046295035.1 Phreatobacter sp. | reverse complement strand
CACTGGGCCGTCGTCAGTTCGTATCGCTTTGCCATTGTCTGCGCCCCGAATCGCATGATCCGGAACGCAATGAATCAACGCCAGCGCGCGTTGAGAATCCTGAATGTCGATTGGACCTAGGCCGCGGCTGCCGCTGTCCCCCGGGCGGGCGATGCGAGACCGGCAAGGACGAGCCGGCAGGGCTGCCGTGCCTGGACATCGCCGGCGCAGCGACTAGCGTGCGCGCGGGCGGCCCTGGCCGGCCGCAGAGAACACCCACGGGAGCATGCAAACCGGATGGCCCATCCCCTGATCCTGCGCGTGCAGGCGGCCCGCCTTCTTGCCGGCCTTCTGGCTGTGATCCTTGGCGGGTCTGCAGAGGCCCGGCAGGGCCTGTGCCGCACCAATGGCGCGGACTATGTCCTTGAGGGCGCCCCGCATGTGACGGCGTTGTTCCGCGGAGCGGGGTCGCAGGCCACGGCCGCTTCGGACCTGGTGTTCCAGATCCGCACCGCCCCCGACCGCGAATATCTCTTCCTGATCCACCAGGCCCAGGGTTTCGGCCGTCTGACGCTGGAGCCGGTGTCCCATCCGGGCCGGACGGAGGGCTACCGCTATCGCCCGCTGCCGCAGCCGGACGGTGAGCTGCCGCTGCATCTCTATCTCTTCGATCACCGGCTGAGGGCGCTGACCGATCCGCCGCGCGAGGGCGCGCAGGCGCCGCGCTTCATCTTCGTGCCCGATGTCGCCCAGCGGCTGTGGTATGACCCGGCTTCCCTGACCGACCGACCGGGCATCGCGCGCGAGGTCGTCCCCTTAGGTCTGTTCCGCAGGGTCTATTGCGGTAACCGCCGCCGCTAGGGTCGCCCGGACCGGCTCCAGACCACCCGAACGACGCCGGCGGCCGGATCGATGACGGTCGCCGGGCCCGGCTGAAGACCCGCACGCGCCAGCACCGCATCGGGATGGCCCGCGGAGAAGCAGGGCCGTCCATCCGGAATGGTCGTCCGCGTGGCGGTGGACAGGACGAAGCGGTCGTAGCCGATACCGAGCACATGGTCGAAGACGGCTGTCCCGCCGGTGACCGCCACCGTGCCAGCGGCTACTCCCAGTTCGGCGAGGACCGCCACAAGGCTTACCCCTGCCGGGTTCCAGCGCAGAGCGAGCGGATCGCCGGCATCGACCTCAAGCCCCGTCACGCCGCGTGTTAGCACCAGCCGACGACGGCCCGGATTGGGATGCCGCTCATGACCGACACGGCCGAGCACCACCAGCGCGGCCCGGTCAAGATCGGCCTGGAACAGGCGCCAGTCCGCCTGATTCATGAGGCCGGGCGGCATGGCCCCGTCGGAGCCGGCGATCATGCCATCGGCGGAGACGATCGCGTGGCCCTCGATCACGATGGACGGATGCACCCACTTCCCTCCCATGCGCGACCTCAGCCGGTGCCGGGCCGGCCGAGCCTCACGCCGCCTTCCTCGTTTCCGCAATCTTGACCAGGTTGCGCAGGATCACGGCGGCCCCCTTCAGCCGGTCGTCGGCCTTCGGCCAGTTGCGGATGAACACGATCTTCTGGTCGGGCCGCACCTTGGCCAGCGAGCCCTGCTCGCCGAGATAGGCAACGAGACCGGCCGGATTGGCGAATTTCTGGTCCCGGAACGCGATGACCATGCCGCGCGGGCCGGCATCGACCTTGTCGACATTGGCCCGGCGGCAATAGGCCTTCACCACCGCCACCTTGACGAGGTGCTGGACTTCCTCCGGCAGGGGCCCGAAGCGGTCGATCATCTCGGCGGCGAAGGCGTCGATCTCCTGATCGGTCTCCAGATCGCCGAGCCGACGATAGAGCGACAGCCGGAGGGACAGATCCTCCACATAGGTCTCCGGGATGAGGATCGGCGTGCCGACCGTGATCTGCGGCGACCACTTGTCGGCGACCACCTCATCGACGTGGCCGGCCTTCATCATGGAGACGGCCTCCTCCAGCATCTGCTGATAGAGCTCGTAGCCGACCTCCTTGATGTGGCCGGACTGCTCGTCGCCGAGCAGGTTGCCGGCACCACGGATGTCGAGGTCATGGGAGGCCAGCTGGAAGCCGGCGCCGAGCGTGTCGAGCGACTGCAGCACCTTCAGCCGGCGCTCGGCCTGGGGCGTGATCGGCTTGTTCTCCGGCAGGGTGAACAGCGCATAGGCGCGCGTCTTGGATCGGCCGACCCGGCCACGCAGCTGGTAGAGCTGGGCAAGACCGAACATGTCGGCGCGCCAGACGATCAGCGTGTTGGCCGAGGGAATGTCGAGGCCGGATTCGACGATGGTGGTGGACAGCAGGATATCCACCTTGCCGTCGTAGAAGGCGCCGATCCGGTCCTCCAGCTCGCCGGCGGCCATCTGGCCATGGGCGACGATGAACTTCGCCTCCGGCACGTGCTCGCGCAGGAAGGCCTCGGCCTCGCCGAGATCCTCGATGCGCGGGCAGACGAAGAAGGCCTGCCCGCCGCGGTAGCGCTCGCGCAGCAGCGCCTCGCGGATCACCAGCGGGTCGAACGGTGTCACGAATGAGCGCACCGCCAGCCGGTCGACCGGCGGCGTGGCGATGATCGACAGGTCGCGCACGCCGGTCATGGCAAGCTGCAGCGTGCGCGGGATGGGCGTGGCCGTCAGGGTGAGCACATGCACCTCGGCGCGCAGCTCCTTCAGCCGCTCCTTGTGGGCCACGCCGAAATGCTGCTCCTCGTCGACGATCACGAGGCCGAGATCCTTGAAGGTGATGGTCTTGCCGAGCAGGGCATGGGTGCCCACCACGATGTCGACCGTCCCCTCCGCGAGCCCCTTTCTGGTGGTCGCCAGTTCGGCCGCGCCAACCATGCGCGAGGCCTGCGCCACCGTCACCGGCAGGCCCTTGAAGCGCTCGGCAAAGGTCTTGAAGTGCTGGCGGGCGAGCAGCGTGGTCGGCACCACGACCGCCACCTGCTTGCCGCCCATCACGGCGGCGAAGGCCGCACGCAGGGCGACTTCGGTCTTGCCGAAGCCGACATCGCCGCAGACCAGGCGGTCCATCGGTCGCCCGGCGGCGAGATCATCGAGCACCGCATCGATGGCGTTGGCCTGATCCTCGGTCTCCTCGTAGGGGAATCGGGCGGCGAACTCCTCATAGGCTCCGTCAGGCGGCACCAACTTCGCGGCCTCGCGCAGCGCGCGGGCGGCGGCAATCCTGATGAGGCCGGCGGCCATGTCGAGGATGCGCTTCTTGAGCCGCGCCTTGCGCGCCTGCCAGGCGCCGCCACCAAGCCGGTCGAGCTGGGCCTCGGCATCCTCCGACCCGTAGCGCGACAGCAGCTCGATATTCTCCACCGGCAGGAACAGCTTGTCGCCGCCGGCATAGTGGATCTCCACGCAGTCATGCGGGGCACCCGCCGCCGTCACCGTCTTCAAGCCGATGAACCGGCCGATGCCGTGGTCGACATGCACCACCAGGTCGCCGGCCGACAGGCTGGTGACCTCCGAGATGAAGTCCTGCGCGCGCTTGCGCTTCTTCTGGGCCCGCACCAGCCGGTCGCCGAGGATGTCCTGCTCGCCGATCACGGCGAAGTCCGGTGTCTCGAAACCCTCCTCGATGCCGAGCACGGCCAGCGCGATCTCGTCGCCACGCAGGGCCTGGGCGGCAGCCCAGCTGTCCACGGGCCGCAGTGCCTTGAGGCCATGATCGGCGAGGATCGGCTGCAGGCGCTCGCGCGAGCCCTCCGACCAGGCCGCGACCACGACACGCTTCTTCTCCTTGCGCAGCGCGGCCACATGGGTCGCAACGGCGTCGAAGACATTGGCGTTCTCGTCCGCCCGTTCGGCGGCAAAGGACCGACCGCGGCGGCCGCCGAGGTCGATCAGCGTGCCCTCCGACGCACCCGCCAGGGCAAAGGGCGACAGGCGCACCACCGCCTCGCCGCTGCGCCTGCGGTCCCATTCCTCCGCCGTCAGATAAAGCGCATCCGGCGGCAGCGGCTTGTAGGGCGCCTGCCCGCTGTCACGGTCGAGGGCGCTCCTGCGCGCATCGTAATAGTCGGCGATCGTCGTCAGCCGTTCCGTGGCGGCCTCCTCGACCTGGGCATCGAGAACGAGGCCGGCCTGCGGCAGATAGTCGAACACCGTGTCGAGATGGTCGTGGAACAGCGGCATCCAGTGCTCGACGCCCGGGTGGCGCCGGCCTTCCGACACCGCCTCGTAGAGCGCATCGCCCTTGGTCGAGCCACCGAAAGCCCTGACATAGGCGAGGCGGAACTTCACCATGGTCTCGGTGGTGATCTGCACCTCCGAGGTCGGCACGAGATCCAGCCGGCGCAGGTTGCCGGTGGTGCGCTGGCTCTCCGGATCGAAGGTGCGGATCGATTCCAGCGTGTCGCCGAAGAAGTCGAGGCGGATCGGCGCGTCGAGGCCGGGCGGATAGAGATCGAGAATGCCGCCGCGCACCGCATATTCGCCGATGTCGCGCACGGTGGCGGTGCGCAGATAGCCGTTCACCTCCAGCCAGCTCTGCAGGCCCGCCATGGCGATGACATTGCCCGGCGCCGCCGACAGCGACTGCCTGGCGAGCAGCGCGCGCGCCGGCACGCGCTGGAGCGCGGCATTGACCGTCGTCAGCACGAGAGCCGGCGTCGATCGCCCGGTGGTGCGGGCGAGTCGCGACAGGGTGAGCATGCGCCGCGCCATGAGCGCCGCGTTCGGCGAGGCACGGTCATAGGGCTGGCAGTCCCAGGCCGGCAGGGACAGCACCTCGATGCCTGGCGCAAAGAAGGCGAGCGCCGCCTCCATCGCCTGCATGCGCGGGCCGTCGCGACAGATGACCAGCAATTCGGGCGAAGCCTGGTTGCCCTTGGCATGGAGCTGGCGCGCCAGATCGGCGAGGACCAGCGCATCGAAACCCTGCGGCACGCCGGCAAGGGTCAGCCGCCCGCGGGCAGCCACGACATCGGCAGGATCACGCTTTGCCATCAGCCCTGCCAGGCTCCCCTGCCCGCGCCATGAAACGCCTTGAGCGCCCGGAACACCGGCTGGTCGTAATTGGCCGGCGTCGCGGTCTTGCCCGTCACCCAGGCAAACAGGTCGCGGTCCGGCACCTCGATGAGCCGCTCGAATTCGTCGAGCTCGGCCTCGGTGAAGGCGCCGATATGAGCATCGGCGAAGCGGCCCATGATCAGGTCCATCTCGCGCGTGCCGCGGTGCCATGAGCGGAACAGCACCTTGCGCCGGCGCGGGTCGAGATCGGCGGAGGAACGGGTCGTTCCGGTCATCGGCAAGCCTCAGGAATGGCAACGGCGAAAGCCGGGGACGCCTGAGCACCACCCGGTTCGGGCGCTTCCCTAGCATCCGGGCGGGGGCCTGTCAGCGCCACAATCTGCGATACAGTCCCGCCATGCGTCCGGCGCGACTCGATCCCCTGTTTGCCTCGCTGACCTCGGTGAAGGGCGTCGGCGGCAAGCTCGAAGGCCTGTTCAAACGCCTGCTCGGCACCGAGGGGCCGCCGCGCGTCATTGATCTGCTGTTCCACCTGCCGTCCGGCCTCATCGACCGGCGCGCCCGACCGACGCTGGCCGAAGCGGTGCCCGGCGCCATCGTCACCGTCGAGGTCCTGGTCGAGCGCCATCGGCCGCCACCGCCCGGCAAGACACGTGCGCCCCATCGGGTGCTGGTCACGGACGCGACCGGCGACCTGACGCTCGTCTGGTTCAACACCCATCGCTCGCGCATCGAGGCCCTGTGCCCGGTCGGCGAGACGCGCGTGGTCTCCGGCCGCATCGAGCTGTTTGACGGCATGCGCCAGATGGTTCACCCGGACCGCGTCCTGACAGTGGAACAGGCCGCCACCATGCCGCTGGTCGAACCGGTCTATCCGCTCACCGAGGGCCTGGCGGCCGGTATCGTGCGCCGCGCGGCCGAGGGCGCGCTGCAGCGCCTGCCCGGGCTCGGCGAATGGCAGGACGCCCGCCATGTCGCCCGGCGGGGCTGGCCGGATTTCGCGACCGCCCTGCGCCGGGTGCACATGCCGGCCGAGCCGGCAGATCAGGATCCGGCGGGCCCCGCCTGGTCGCGGCTCGCCTATGACGAGCTGCTTGCCGGCCAGCTCGCCCTCGGCCTGGTGCGCGCCAACCTGAAACGGCTGGCCGGACGGCGGAACACCGGGGACGGGTCGCTCAGGGCGCGGATCGAAACCGCCCTGCCCTTCACGCTGACCGGCTCGCAGCGGCAGGCGATTGCCGAGATCGCTGCCGACATGCAAGCCGACACGCGCATGCTGCGCCTGCTCCAGGGCGATGTCGGTTCGGGCAAGACCGTGGTGGCGCTGATGGCCATGGCCGCCGCCGCCGAGGCAGGCCGCCAGTCGGCCCTGATGGCTCCCACCGAGCTGCTCGCCCGCCAGCATGCCAAAGTCCTGCGCGACCTCGGCGGCGCCGCCGGGCTCGAGGTCGCGATCCTGACCGGCCGCGAGAAGGGCCGGGAGCGCGAAGCCATCCTGGCGCGCCTGGCCTCCGGCGACACGGCCATCGTGGTCGGCACCCACGCGCTGTTCCAGGAGGGCGTCACGTTTCGCGACCTCGGCCTTGCGGTCATCGACGAGCAGCATCGATTCGGTGTCCACCAGCGCCTCGCACTCGCCGCCAAGGGGGCAGCGGTCGACCTCCTGGTCATGACGGCGACACCGATCCCGCGCACGCTGGTGCTGACCTGGTTCGGCGACATGGATGCCTCCCAGCTCACCGAGAAGCCGGCCGGCCGCAAGCCGGTCGATACCCGCATCGTCGCCATGGAGCGACTGGAGGAAGTCGTCGAGGGGCTCGGCCGGGCGCTCGCCGCCGGGCGGCAGATCTACTGGGTCTGCCCGCTGGTCGCGGAGAGCGAGGAGACGGACCTTGCCGCCGCCGAGGAGCGTTTCGCCCTGCTCGGCCAGCGCTTCGGAGAGGCCGTCGGGCTCGTCCATGGCCGCATGAAGGGCGCCGAGAAGGACGCGGCCATGCAGCGATTTGCCCGCGGCGACACGCGCATCCTGGTCGCGACAACGGTCATCGAGGTCGGGGTGGACGTGCCGGAAGCCTCGATCATGGTGATCGACCATGCCGAACGCTTCGGCCTCGCCCAGCTCCACCAGCTGCGCGGCCGAATTGGCCGCGGCAGCGCCGCCTCCACCTGCATCCTCCTCTACCGGGGGCCGCTCGGCGAGACGGCGCGCCGCCGCCTCGACATCCTGCGCGAGAGTGAGGACGGCTTCCGCATCGCCGAGGAGGACCTGCGCCTGCGCGGCGAGGGCGACGTGCTCGGCACCCGCCAGTCCGGCATGCCCGGCTTCCGGGTGGCCCGCCTCGAGCACCATGCTCCGCTGCTCGAAACCGCCCGGCAGGACGCTCGCCTCGTCATCGAGACCGATCCGATGCTGACCGGACCGCGCGGCGAGGCCCTGCGCGACCTGCTCTACCTGTTCGGACGCGACGAGGCGATCCGCCTCGTCAAGGCGGGCTGAGCCATGCTGCGGCGTCCCTGGCGCGCGCTCCTGTTCCTTGGCGGCTGCCTGTTCACCGCCATCGGCGTGATCGGCCTCATCCTGCCGGGCCTGCCCGGCACGGTCTTCCTCATCCTCGCGGCCTGGTGCTTCGCCCGCTCCTCGCCGCGTTTCGAATGGTGGCTGATCCATCATCCGCGCCTTGGCCCGCCGGTGCTGAAGTGGCGCGAGCGCGGCGCCATCGCCCCGCGGATCAAGGCGATCGCCATCGGCTCCATGGCGCTCTCCTGGGGTCTTGTCTGGCTGACCGCACCGCCGGTGGCCATCGCAGCCTCCGGCCTGTGTCTGGCGCTGAGTGCCCTTTATGTCGGAACGAGGCCGAACGCATGAGCCCAACCCGTATCGTCTGCGCTGGCATTGCCACACTCGACCTCGTCTATGCGGTCGAGGCCATGCCAGTCGAGGCCGTGAAGTACCGCGCAAGGGATCTGGCGATCTCCGGCGGCGGCCTTGCCGGCAATGCCGCCGTGGCGGCGGCACGGCTCGGGGCGCGCGTCGCGCTTCTCACCCGGCTGGGCGACGACCTGCCGGGCAAGGCCATCCTGGATGACCTCGAGGCCGAGGGCATCGACTGCAGCCGCATCATCCGCGTACCCGGCGGCCGTTCTCCCGTCTCGGCCGTCATGGTCGATCCGGCCGGCGAGCGGCTGGTGGTGAGCTATTCGGACAATGCGACGCTCGGCGATGCCGCCGACCTGCCCGAGGGCCTGCTGACCGGCGCCGATGCCTGCTATGCGGAGACGCGCTGGATCGCTGCCGCGCTCAGGCTGCTGCCGCAGGCGCGCGCCGCCGGCATCCCCTCGGTCCTCGATGCCGACCGGGAGCCCTCCGATCCGACCGTTCTGGATCTTGCCTCGCATGTCGGCTTCTCGGCGCCGGCCCTGCGTGAGCTCACCGGCACCGAAGATCTGGCAAAGGCGCTGGCTGCTGCATCGAGGCACCGAGCCAATGTGCTGCTGGTGACGGATGGCGCGAGGGGCGCCTGGTTCATGGAGGACGGCAGGGTGCATCACGAACCGGCCTTCCCGATCAGCGCCGTCGACACGCTGGGTGCCGGCGACACCTGGCATGGCGCGCTGGCCGTGGCGCTGGCCGAGGGTCAGCCGCTCGGTCGGGCGGTGCGCTTCGCCAATGGCGCGGCCGCCCTGAAATGCATGACCTTCGGCGGCCGCAAGGGCATGCCGACGCGCGCGGCGCTGGACGCGCTGCTCGCCGGCGCCTGACAGGAGCCGACCGTGATGCATGCGCCCGCAAGTTCGGCTAGTGTCCGGCCCGTGGTCCAGACCCTGCGCATCCTTCTTGCCGCTCTGTGGCTCCTCGCCCCGTCCGGATGGCTCTCCGGGCCGGCTGGCGCGGGGGGAACCGAGACATTCATCCAGCGCATCGGCGAGGCGCGCACCCTCTATCGCCTGACGGTGACCAGCCTGCGCGAGGGCCGTGCGGACGAGGCTGGCCAGCAGCTCGCCCAGCTCACGGCGCACTGGACCCAGACGGTTCAGACCTTTCGCGACCGGCCGCCCGCCATCTTCGCCCGCATCGGCTTCTTCCCGGAGATGCTGGATGGTTCGGTGGCGCGGCTCGCCCGGGCGGGCGAGGCCCTGGCGCAGGGCCGGTCCGAGGCCGCGCTGGAGGAACTGTCGCCCATCCGGCAGGAGTGGATCCGCATTCGCCGGGCAGCCGGGCTGTACGGCCTTGCCGAGTGCCTCGACGAGGCGACCACAGCCCTCGACGCCTTCCTCGCCATGCGGCGCCCGCCGCCGGACCTCGGCCGCGCCGAGACGCGCGGCGAGGTGATCGCGCGCGCGGCGGTCTATCGCTTCGCCCTGCGCCGATGCGATGCCTTCGCCGCCCAGGACATGATGGCCGAGCCCGATTACCAGCGGCGGGTCGACGGCATCATGGCGGCCCTGGACGTGGTCGATTCGGCCCTCCGGCTGCGTGACCCGGCCCTGCTCGACCGGGTGCTGACCGATCTGAGAACCTTCGACCTGCACCTCACCCAGCGCCACGGCGGGTAGCGCGCCGCTGGACAGGCGGGCCCCGCCCGTGCCACCTCTTCAACCGATTTGACCGGACGAGAACGGCCGAGGGAACGGCCGTCCCTGCAGGGAGAGACAGATGGCGAAGCGTCTTCAGGGGAAGGTCGCGCTGGTGACGGCGGCCGGCCATGGCATCGGGCGGGCGATTGCCGAGGCCTTCGTCGCCGAGGGCGCCAAGGTGATTGCCACCGATATCGACAAGACGAAGCTGGAGGGCATCGCGAAGGCCCGCAAGCTGAAGCTCGACGTCACCTCTACCCGCCAGGTGGAGGCCCTCGCCGCCAGGACCGGCGCCATCGACATCCTCGTCAATGCCGCCGGCTGGGTCCATCACGGCCAGGTGCTCGACACATCGGAAGCCGATTTCGACCGCTCCTTCGACATCAACGTGAAGTCCATGCACCGCACCATCCGCGCCTTCCTGCCGGCCATGCTGGAGAAGGGCGGAGGCTCGATCATCAACATCGCCTCGGGCGCCTCCTCCATCCGCGGCGTGCCGAACCGCTATGCCTATGGTGCTTCCAAGGCGGCGGTGATTGGCCTGACCAAGTCGGTGGCCATCGACTACATCCGCCGCGGGATCCGCGCCAATGCCATCTGCCCCGGCACCATCCAGTCACCCTCGCTCGACGAGCGCATCCGCGCGCTCGCCGCAGCGACCGGCCAGAGCGAGGAGGCCACCCGCAAGGCCTTCATCGACCGCCAGCCGATCGGTCGGCTCGGCACGGCACAGGAAGTGGCCATGCTGGCGGTCTATCTGGCCTCGGACGAGTCGACCTACACGACCGGGGCCATTCATCTCGTGGATGGCGGCTTCTCCCTTTAGAGGCGGGGGTGTGACGCCCCGGCACGGGTTCTTCACGGGCTGCTGCGTTGACTTCCCGGGCGCGATCCGCCAAACCCGCGCCCGGATGGGCGGGTAGCTCAGCGGTAGAGCACGTGACTTTTAATCATGTGGTCGAGGGTTCGATCCCCTCCCCGCTCACCATCCGAACCTGCCGAAGGGGATGAGCGGAAGGCGGGGGGTGCGCCCCCGTGAAGCGCCCGCCAGGGCGTCCGCCGACGGTCAGGGCGCGCGGGCTGCGGGCCTGCGTCCCGGACGCTCGATCTGGCGCTCGGCCGCCGCCAGCAGCTCGCACTGGCGGGCCTCGACCGAACCGTTCTTGCGCAGCCAGAACGCGGCCGCGATGCAGAGGTCGAGAGCCGGCTTCTTGCAGCCCTCTGTCGCGCTCCCTGCGGCGTCACTCGTGGCGGATGGCAAGGCTCGGCTGGATGGTCGAGGCCCGCATGGCCGGAAGAAGCCCGGCCAGGAGCCCGGACAGGGCCGCCGCGCCCATGGCCACGAGGAAGGGTGTGGGCGACCAGGCCATTTCCAGTTTCAGGGCGGAAGCGGCGGCGAGCGCGGCTGCCAGGCCAGCGAGCGCCCCGATGGCGCCGCCTAGCCCGCACAGCACCAGGGTTTCGGCCAGGAACTGGATGCGGATGTCGACCCGCGAGGCGCCGACCGCCATGCGCGTGCCGATCTCCGCGATGCGCTCGGTCACCGAGCTCAGCATCATGTTCATGACGCCGACCCCCGCAATGGTCAGGGCCAGTCCGGCAATGACCGCCAGAAGCCAGTTGAGGGTGCGCTGGGTCCGTTCCGCCGTGCGGATGATCTCCGCCAGCGCGACCACCGAGAAATCCTCGATCCGGTGACGCTCCAGAACCGCCTTGCGGATCTGTGATCGCACCGTCTCGGCGGGCACGCCGGGATCGGTCTTGGCAACGATCCGGTCCAGATGGCGGCGTCCGAACACGCGCGAGCCCGCCGTCGTGTCCGGCAGCCAGACCTGGTTGTCGCGGTCGTGCCCCGGCCCGGTGGTCACCCCCTTCCGCTCCATGACCCCGATCACCAGGAACGGCTGCCGCTGGATCAGCAGGTGGCTGCCGATGGCCTCGGCCCCGCCGGGAAACAGGTTCGCGCGCGCCGTCGCCCCCAGCACGACGACGGGCGCGTGGCGGGCCACATGGTCGGCCGAGAAGAAGACGCCTTCCGCCAGGGCCCAGTCGCGGACGATCGGGAACTCCTCGTTGGTGCCGGTGGCGGTGACGATGAAATCGCGGTCCCGCACCCGCGCGAGGACCACACCATCCATCTCGGGCGCCACCTGACGGACACCGGGAACCCGCCGGATCACGTCCATGTCCGCACGTACCAGCGAGACCACCGTCCGTTCGGCTCCGCGCACGCCCGGCGGACCACGACTGGTCGTGATGATGCCGGCTCCCAGGCTCTCGATGTTGCGCACCACCTGCCGGTTGCCCGCCTGGCCGACCGTCAGCATCGCGAACACGGCGCCAATGCCGATGGCGATGCCGAGCAGCGTCAGGGACGACTGCAGCCGGTTGCGCGCGAGCGATTGCAGGCCCATTCCGACTGCCGAGCGCAGCAGGGCGAACGGGCCGCCGAAGCGCGCCGTGGCCTGCCGCGGTGGCTCGGAACCCGACGCGGCTGCGCTGGACTGCGGGACATCGCTGTTCTGCTCATCGGCGACCACGCGACCGTCCCGCATCGTCACGATCCGGGGCGCCATCCGGGCGACGGCGGGGTCGTGCGTGACCACGACGACCGTGTGCCCCTCCCGGTTCAGCTCGATCAGCGCCGACATCACCTTGCCACTGTTGGCGCTGTCGAGCGCGCCTGTCGGCTCGTCCGCAAGAATGATGGCCGGCCGGTTGAACAGGGCGCGGGCGATGGCCACACGCTGCTGCTCGCCTCCCGACAGGAGGTTGGGACGCTGGCGGGCCTTGTCGGCGAGGCCGAAGCGGGCGAGCAGCGTCCTGACCCGGCCGGCACGCTCGTCGGCCGACAGCCGGGCATAGAGACCCGGCAGCTCGACATTCTGGGCGACATCGAGGGAGGCGATCAGCGCATAGCGCTGGAAGATGAAGCCGAAGGACTGGCGGCGCAGGGCGTCGATCCGGTCCGGCGACTGGCTCCAGACATCCTCGCCATGAATCAGCACGCGGCCGGCGGACGGCCTGTCGAGACATCCGAGGATGTTGAGAAGCGTGGACTTGCCCGAGCCCGATGCGCCGAGGATGCAGACGAACTCGCCGCGATGGATGACCAGATCGACGCCGGCAAGCGCGGGAGGACCGCTCGTGCCGAAGCTGCGTTCGACCCGCTCCAGGACGAGCAGCGCTCCGCCTGCCGGCGTCATCCGTCCCAGCCTGCCAGTCGGGCCCGGATCAGCCGGTCGGTCGGCTGCAGGCCGGCCCGCTCCGCTTCCTCGCACTCAATGGCCGCGGCGGCATCGTCCACCAGCGTCAGCGTGAGACGTCGGCTGGTGAGCTGGCCGTCAGCGGAGCGGACCACCAGCTCGACCGGTCGCCGGGCGTCGACTGGGCCCGGCAGCAGGCCGCGCGGCAGATGAACCGCACAATCGATCCGCTGGACGATGACGAAGCCCTGCACCGTGCGACCGAAGGCGATCGGATGTCGCCGGCCATCGAGATGGGCGAGTCCGTCATAATAGACGACCTCGTTGATGATGGTCGGCGCCCTGAGAACGAGCGACAGGCGCGCTTCGAAAGCCTCGGTTCCCCCGCCGAGCAGCGAGAAGCGCACGCTCTGTCCCGCCCGCACGCGCTCGGCATCCGCCTCGGGAATGCGCAGCACGAGCAGGAGCGTATCATCGCGCGACAGCCGCAGGATGGTCGGAGCCTGCTGGGTGGCGTTGAGCGTCTGGCCGCGCTGGGCGACCAGCGCCGTCACGATTCCGGCAACCGGTGCGGTGATGCGGGTATTGGCAAGGTCGAGCCTGACCGCCTCGACGGCCGCGGCCTGGGCCGAGGCCTGGGCGACCAGAGCATCGATTTCGGCGACCAGCGTCTCGGTGGCCGCCCTGACCTGATCGACCTGGGCCCGCGAGGCCGAATCTCGCTCGGCGAGCGTCTCGACGCGTTCCTGCTGGATGCGGGCGAGGGTCAGCTGGGCCTGCCGTGCCCGGATCTGCGCGCGGGTGTGGTCGAGTCCCGCCTCCGCCTGGACCAGCCGCGCCCTCACATGGCGGTCGTCGATCTCGGCCAGCAGCTGCCCGGCCTCGACGCGGTCGCCCAGCCGGACGTGCAGTTGCGCCAGCTGGCCGGAGACCTGCGAGCCGACATCGATGACCTCGACCGCCTGGATGAGGCCGGAAACGGCAACCGAGACCTCGAAGGGGCCGCGCCGCAGCGCAATGCCCGGCCCTGCATCGTCGGCGAGGGCCGGCAGCCTTGCCTGCCGTTCGACCAGCGCATAGCCCGCCGCTCCGACGAGCAGCAGGACCACGATGAGGGCCAGCCGCACGACCATCAGCCCGCCCCCCGGTCAGGGCCGTTCGCGCGGACCAGGGCGGGCCTTGCCACGTTTCCAGGAACCGTCCGGCCGGTCCAGACCATGCGAGCGCCTTCCGTTCTCATGAGCGGAGGTCCAGCATGGTCGGGTGACACCGAACCCAGGCTTCACTGGTCCGTTCAGCCAGCGTTCAGGTGACGGTCCCCGGCACCGGCGCGCCGGGGCTCGACCCCTTCCGCTGGGGCATGGCTTCCATCCCGCCCGGACCGTTGCCCGCGGCCCCGTGTCCGGCCAGCCTTGCCGCTCCGAAGCCGGACGCCAGGCCATGCACGATCTGACACCCGAGTCCCTCCTGGCCGCCGTCCGCGACTGGGTGCTGATCGAAAGCCCGACGCAGGACGCGGCGGCCGTCAACCGCGTCGCCGACCACGCGGCCGGCCTGCTTGCCGCCATCGGCGCGCGCCTCGAGCGCCTTCCCGGCGAGAACGGCTTCGGCGACATCCTCATCGGCCGCATTGCAGGCGAACGGGAGGGACCGGGCATCCTGCTGCTCGGTCACATGGACACGGTCCATCCGGTCGGCACCCTGGCCGGGCCCCTGCCCTTCCGGGTCGAGGGCGACCGCGCCTACGGGCCGGGCATCTATGACATGAAGGGCGGCAATGCCATCGCCCTTTCGGCGCTGGCCCATCTCCACGCCACCGGCCGCCGGCCGCACCTGCCGGTCAGCGTCATGATGATCCCCGACGAGGAGGCCGGCAGCCCGTTCTCGCGGCGCCATATCGAGGCGGAAGCCCGGCGCCATGCCATGGTCTTCGTGGTCGAGCCCTCCGGCGAGGGCGGCAAGCTCACCGTCGCCCGCCATGGCATTGCCCGCTACCACCTGACGACGACCGGCCTGCCCGCCCATGCCGGCGCCTATCATTCGGAAGGCCGCAGTGCGATCCGCGAGATGGCCCGCCAGGTGCTCGCCATCGAGGCCATGACCGACTATGCGCGCACCATCGTGCTGAATGTCGGCACCATTTCCGGCGGCACGCACGAGAACATGGTGCCGATCCATTGCGAGGCCTGCGTCTATGTGCTCGTGCCGACGGCGGAAGCCGAGGCCGAGGTGCGCACCGCGCTGATGGGCCTGAAACCGCACGATCCCGATGTCGGGCTCGCCGTCCGGCCGGGCCTGTTCCGCCCGCCCTATGGCAAGAGCCCGGCCATCCAGGCGCTCTACGACCATGCCGCAGCGCTTGCCCGGGACATCGGCTTCGAGGTGGCCGGCGAGCGGGTCGCCGGCGGCGGCTCCGACGGCAATTTCACCGGCGCGCTCGGCGTGCCGACGCTCGACGGACTCGGCGTGATCGGCGGCGGGCCGCACACCCACCGCGAATATCTGGAGGTCTCGTGCCTGGTGCCGCGCACGCAGCTGCTGGTGCGGCTGTTCGAGACCGCGAGGGCCTGACGCCCGCCGGTCAGCGCGGACGGCGCGCCCCCCAGTGCGTGCTCTCCTGCACCATGGTCGGCAGATCCTGCCGCTGGTTGATGGCCGGCGGATGGGGCGGCATGTCGGGCATCCGCCCGCCGGCCAGGTCGACCAGCGCCTGCACACGCTTGGTGATCGAGGGATGGGTCGAGAACAGGTCGCCGAGATCGTCCGGATCGTTCTCGAAGCACATGTCCATGATGCCCGAGGGCACGTTGTCGATGTCGGCCCGGCCGGAGATCGTGAGGAGGGCGGAAATCAGCGCGTCGGGGTTCTTGGTCAGTTCCACCGCGCCGGCATCGGCGAGGTATTCCCGGGTGCGGGACAGGGACAGCCGGATCACGATGGCCAGGAACCAGGCGATGCCGACCATGGCAAGGCCGACCAGCACGATGGCGCCGCTGCCCTTGCGGTCATTGTTGCCGGAGGACGTCCGCACATGGCCGCGCGCCAGCATGCGGAAGGCCAGTTCCCCGACCAGCGAGATGACCCCGGCGATCACCACGGCGATGATCATCAGCTTCACGTCGCCGTTGCGGATGTGGGTCAGCTCGTGGGCAAGGACCGCCTCCACCTCCTCGTCGGTGAGGTTGTTCAGCAGGCCCGTCGTGACCGTCACCGTGAACTGCTTCTCATTGACCCCGCTGGCGAAGGCGTTCAGGGCCTCGGTGTCGAGGATGGCGAGCTTCGGGGTGGCCATGCCGCGCGAGATGCACAGCGTCTCGAGCATGGCGTACAGCCTCGGATTTTCCTGCTGCGCCAAGGGCCGGGCGCCGGTCATGCCGTTGATCATCGCGACGTTGAACCGGTAGCCGATGAGCACCCAGACCGCCGTCGCCACCGTCACGAACGGCAGGGCGGTGAGGAACGCCCGGAAGCTTTCCCCGAAAAGGCTGGCGCCGTAGGGCGCGCCCGCCTGGCCGTAGCCGATCAGGATGACGCCGAAGGTCAGGAGATAGGCGAGCAGGAACAGCCCGCCGAGGAGGAACCACGACCGGATGCGGTTGTTGCGGATATGGCCGTAGAGCCCGAAGGCCGGTGCCGGCATGGCGCGGCGGCCCCGGTCAGAACTTCACGGCGGGGGGCGCCTCGAGCTGCGTGCGCGCCTCGGGGCCGACATCGAAGAACTCGCGCGGCGTGAAGCCGAGGGAAGCGGCGAAGAGCACGGCCGGAAAGGCCTGGATGGAGGCGTTGAACTCGCTCACCGCATTGTTGAAGAAGCGGCGCGCGGCGGCCAGCTTGTTCTCCACCTCGGCAAGCTGGCCCTGCAGCTGCTGGAAATTGGCGCTCGCCTTCAGGTCCGGATAGGCCTCGCCGAGGGCCAGCAGCCGGCCGACCGCGCCCGAGAGCATCTGCTCGGCCGAGGCCTGCGCGGATGGCCCGCTGGCCGACATGGCGGCATTGCGCGCCCGGATCACCGCATCGAGCGTCTCGCGCTCGTGGGCGGCATAGCCCTTGACCGTCTCGACCAGGTTGGGGATCAGGTCATGACGCTGCTTCAATTGCACATCAATGTCGGCAAAGGCCTGGTTGACGCGCTGCCGCAGGCCGACCAGGCCGTTGTAGACGAAGATCCCATAGACGACGATCACCGCGATGACGCCGAGGACGGCCCAGGTCATGTCACGCTCCTGCATTTCACCCTGCCTCGCGGGAAGGTGCCATGGCGGGCGCCATCTGCAAAGCCGCGCGGCCACGATCGGTCGCGGAGCGGTCGCGTGATCCTGCGGCGCATCGTGTTCTTTCTCGCCCTCCTGCTGGGGCTGGCAGGCTCGCAGGTGCCGGAGTTTGCCCAGCAGTACCGCCAGCGCCTCGGCGGCCATGTCGACGAGCTGAACCGCGCCCTGGCGGCCTTCGATGCCGAGGCGGCCCGGCTGAACCTGTCCCGGGCGGACGGCATCGCGCGGCTGGCCGGCAATCCGGACCGTCTCGCCCGTCAGCGCGGCGAGCAGCTGCGCGCCGATGCCGAACGCGCGGCCCGGCTGGAGGCCCAGCTGCGCGCCTTCGAGCAGGCCGGCCCGTTCTGGCGGCTTGTCACCTTCGCCCGCCAGCACGAGCCGGAGATCGTGCGCCGGACGGCCGATCATTTCGAGCCGGCCGTGCCGGTCACCGGTGAGGGTCTGATGGCGGCCGTGGCCGGGTTCTTCCTTGGCTGGCTCGGCGGGCGCGCGGTGATCGCGCCGATGCAGCGGCGCCAGCGCCGCAGGATGGCCGTCTGACCGGTCCGGGCGGCAGCGCAGGCAACCCTTGCCGGGCGGGCAAGGCGCCGGCCTGAGCCGGACGCGGCTCATCCGACGACCGGCGCGCGGCCATGCCCGCTGATCGGCCCCAGCTTGCAAGCCGGTGGACGGGGTCCGACAATGACGGCCCCTGCCCCCCAAGGTGAACCATGCACCACTCCTGTCCCAAGCACCTGAAGCACCTCCTCGTCGCGCCGGGCACGAAGGTGAAGCTCGAGGCGATCGACCCGCGCGATGTCGACTTCCTTGGCGAGGAGGCGGCGGCAAGGGCCCGGCTCGCGGAAGACGTGATCGAGATCGACCGGCTCCAGGACCGGCTCTATGCCGAAGGCCGGCGATCGCTGCTCGTGGTGCTGCAGGGCACCGACACGGCAGGCAAGGACGGCACCATCCGGGGTGTCTTCAACACGACCGGTCCGCTCGGCGTCTCCGTCACCGCGTTCAAGCGGCCGAGCGAGGAGGAGCTTGCCCACGACTTCCTCTGGCGCGTCCATGCTGCCGCGCCCCGGCGCGGCACCATCGGCATCTTCAACCGCTCGCACTACGAGGACGTGCTGATCGGGCGCGTCCGCGGCCTCGCCCCGAAGGAGGTCATCGAGCAGCGCTACGGCCAGATCAATGCCTTCGAGCAGATCCTGGCCGAGAATGGCACGGTCATCCTGAAGTTCATGCTGCACATTTCGCACAAGGAGCAGGGCGAGCGCCTTCGCGAGCGGCTGAGCGAGCCCTCCAAGCACTGGAAGTTCAATGCCGGTGATCTGGAGGATCGCAAGCTCTGGGCGGAGTACCAGAAAGCCTACGAGATCGCGCTCAGCCGCTGCTCGACCGATGCCGCCCCGTGGATCGTGGTGCCCGCCGACCGCAAATGGGCGCGCAACTGCATCGTCGCCGCCATCGTGCGCGACACGCTGGAGGCGATGAACCCGACCTATCCGAAGATGCCGTGGAAGCCCTCGGACTTCATCGTGGAGTGAGGCCGCCGACCGGCCCTGGTGGCCGGCTCACGGGAACAGCGCGATCTGCTCCAGGCCAAGGGTCTCGGGATAGCCGAGCACGAGGTTCATGTTCTGGATCGCCTGGCCCGCCGATCCCTTCACGAGATTGTCCAGGGTCGAGATGACGATGGCCCGGCCGGGGATCCGATCGGCGAAGACGCCGATCTGCACATAGTTCGAGCCGCGCACGTTCTGCGTCTGGGGCATCACCCCCTTCGGCGCCACGTGGACGAAGGGCTCGTCCCGGTAGGCTTCGGACAGCGCCTGGCGCAGGTCGTCAGCGCTCGCGCCGTTCAGCCTGACATAGCAGGTGCACAGTTCGCCGCGGGCCATCGGGATGAGGTGCGGGGTGAAGTTGACCGTCACCCTGGCCCCGACCGCCACGCCGATCTCCTGCTC
>JBKBOA010000062.1:0-19316 GCA_046295035.1 Phreatobacter sp. | reverse complement strand
CCTGGCGTCACCATCCCGTGCGCGATGCCGAGGGGCGCTGCGAGGAGACGCTGTCGGTCGGTCGCGACATCACCGAGCGCAAGCTGGCGGAGGTCGAGCTCGCCCGCTCGCGGGCGCGCGCACAGAGCGCCAACGAGGCCAAGTCGCGCTTCCTCGCCACCATGAGCCACGAGATCCGCACGCCGCTGAACGGCATCATGGGCATGGCCGACCTGCTGCTGGACACGCCGCTGAGCCCCGAACAGAAGAGCTATGCCGGCGCCGTGAAATCGTCGGGCGAGGCCCTGCTGACCCTGATCGACGACATCCTGGACTTCTCCAAGATCGAGGCGGGCCGGCTCGATCTGGAACCGGCGCCCTTCGATCTCCTGCCGCTGGTGGAGGCGGTCGCCGAGCTGCTCGGACCCCGCGCCCAGGCGAAGGGTCTCGATCTGGTCACGGCGGTGGATCCGGCGCTGCCCGGCCGGCTCGTCGGCGATGCCACGCGCCTCCGGCAGGTGCTGCTCAACCTGGTCGGCAATGCGGTCAAGTTCACCGATGCCGGCGGTGTCACGGTCTGCGTCTCGGGCAGCCCCGGTGCCCTGGTCTTCGCCGTGACCGATACCGGTCCGGGCATTGCCGCGGACGATGTCCGGCGTATCTTCGGCGAGTTCGAGCAGGGCGAGACGACGCTGGCCCGCCGCCATGCCGGCACGGGGCTCGGCCTCGCCATCTCGCGCCGGATCGTCACGCTGATGGGCGGCGATCTGACGGTCGAGACCGTGCTTGGCGAGGGCTCGACGTTCCGCGTCAGCCTGCCGCTGGCCGCGGCCGAGACCATGCCGAAGGATCTGCCATCGCTGGCCGGAACCACGGTCCTGATCATCTCGCCCTCGCAGGTGGAGGCGCCGGTGCTGGCCTCGCGCCTTGTCGCCCGGGGCGCCACCGCCGAGGCCGTGACGGCGCTGGATGCGGTGCCGCAGGACAGCCGTTTCGACACGGTCATCCTCGACCACCGGCTCGGAGAGGAGGCCATCGCCGCCAGCCTGGATCGGCTGGCTCGGCAGGCCGGCCGCACGGTGCTGCTGGTCACCCCGGCGGCGCGCGGCCAGGTGGCGCGCTGGCGCGAACGCGGCCTGTCCGGCTGGCTTGTCTCGCCGGTGCGCGAAGCCTCCCTGTGCATGCAGGTGTCGCCGGGCGGATGGGTCGATGCGCCGCCGCTGGCGCCCGGCGCGGTGGCCGCGCCCCCCGGTGCCTCGCCCCAGCCCCGGCCGATGACGATCCTGGTGGCGGAGGACAACGAGATCAACGCGCTGCTGGCGCGCAAGCTCGTCGAGAGTCTGGGCCACAGGCCGCTGTGGGCCCGCGACGGACAGGAGGCGGTGGCCATGGCGCTGGACCCGTCCCAGGGCGTCGATCTGGTGCTGATGGACATGCAGATGCCGGCATGCGACGGCCTGACGGCCGCGCGGATGATCCGCGCGCAGGAGCCGGCCGGTCGGCGGCTGCCGATCGTGGCGCTGACCGCCAATGCCTTTGTCGAGGACCGGGCCGCGGCCATCGCGGCCGGCATGGATGCCTTCGTCACCAAACCGCTCGACCGCGACCGGCTTGCCGAGACCATCGCCCAGCAGGCCGCGCCTACCAGGCAAGGCCCCGTTCGCGAAGGGCGGCGGAAAGCGAAGCAGCGTCGGTGAAGCGCACGGCATCCATGCCCACCGCCCGTGCCGCCGCGACATTGGCCTCGCTGTCGTCGATGAACAGGCAGGCTTCGGTGGCCAGTCCGTGGCGCTCGCACAGGATGCGGTAGATGCGCGGGTCGGGCTTGTTGATGCCCACGTCGCCGGACAGCACCAGGCCGGTGAAGCGCGCCAGGAACGGATAGGCCGGCACCGTCTGGTCGAACAGTTCCCGCGAGAAGTTGGAAATGCCATAGACGGGCCCGCGCTCGGCCAGACCCTCGAAGATGGCCCGCGTGCCATCGACCTCGCCGGGGATGCTGTCGAGCCAGTTCGCGTAGAAGCCGGCGATCGCCGCGCCATGCTGCGGGAACCGGGCGCTCAGCTCGGCCACGGCGGTCGCGACCGGCCGGCCGGCATCCTGGCGGGCATGCCAGGCCGGAAAGTCGATCTCGGCCATGAAGGCCTCGACCTCGGCAAGCGTGGCGAAATGGCGGGCCAGGGCCTTCCGCGGATCCCACCGAATCAGCACCTGGCCGATGTCGAAGACAGGAATCGGGGTCACGAAGCGGCTCCGCATGGCATGTTCGTCTCCGGATCGGCTGATGTGTCCGCTGCAAGCGACAGGGTGTAACCAGTTGCTAATTTGGAACCGTGACAATCCGTCTGGGCATCTGGTCACGGATTCATGGTGGGCGACAAGCCTTTGCAAGGGCGCCGGCAGGAGCGGACGCGGCCGCAGCCGCAGCTGCGTGAGTCCGGCCTGCTGAAGCGCGCGCTCGCCATTGCCCGCATGGGCTACTGGCTGTGTGATGATCCCGACAGCGGCACGCTGTGGATCTCGCCGGAGCTGGCCGACATGTACCAGCTGCCGACCGAAGCGGGCCGGATCGCCATTGCCGACGTGCGCGGGCGCTATCTCGATCCTGCGCCCGCAGAGCTCGCCGCCTGCATGCGACGCTGCTGGCGTGATGGCGAGCCCTATGTCGTGCGCGGCCGCTACCGGCGCGCCGATGGGGCGATCCGCGACTATGCCGTGCACGGGGAGGCCGACCGCGACGAGGCCGGGCGGGTCGTGCAGATCTCGGGCATTGTCCGCGACGTGACCGAGGAGACGGCTGCGCTGGCCCGGCTCGCACAGAGCGAGCAGCGGCTCGCCGATTTCGTCAGCACGGCCTCCGACTGGTGCTGGGAGACGGACGAGCAGCATCGCTTCAAGGCAACGCCGATCGATGCCAGCGAGGGGACGGCGGTGCGGGAGTTGCGCGTGGTCGGCCTGCGGCGCTGGGAACTGCCGGTGGTTCCCGAGGACAGGCCCGCCATGGACCAGCACCGGCGTGATCTCGAGGCGCACAGGCCGTTCCGGGATTTCATCTTCACCCTGCGGTTCGGCGATGGTCCCCCGAAGACCGTGCGATGCAGCGGCAAGCCGGTTTTCGATGCCTCGGGAGCCTTTGTCGGATATCGCGGAACGGCCAGCGACATCACCTCGCTGCGCGAGGCCCAGACGCTGCTCGACCAGCGCACCGATGCCCTGCGCGAGGCCCATCGACTGGGCAAGATCGGCACCTGGTCCTACCGGCTGGGCGATGCGCGCGTGCTGTGGGCGCCCGAGGTCTATGCGCTGATCGGCCTTGATCCGGCGACCTTCGATCCGACCCACGAGAACGTGCTCTCGCGCTTTCTCGACGACTCGGCCGAGCGGCTGGTCGAGGCGCAGAAGCGGGTGATGCGCACCGGCGGCACCGAGACGCTCGATGTCAGGGTCATGCGGGCCGACGGGGTGCCCGCCGATTTTGCCATCACCTGCAAGGCGGAGATGCGCGAGGGCCAGGTCGTCGGGCTGATGGGAACCCTCCAGGACATCACCGAGCGCAAGCAGGCCCAGCGGCAGCTGGAGGAGCTTGCCTACAGCGATCCGCTGACCGGGCTCGCCAACCGGGCCCTGTTCAAGCGTCAGCTGGCCTCCGTTCTGAATACCTGTGTCCGGAACGGCGCGGCGGCGGCGCTCATGCTGATCGACCTCGACCGTTTCAAGGAGGTCAACGATGCGCTCGGCCATGCCGCCGGCGACGAACTGCTGACCCGCGTGGCCATCCGGCTGCGCGACACGCTCGGGCCGCAGGCCTTCATTGCCCGGCTCGGCGGCGACGAGTTCGCCGTCATTCCGCAGCGGGGCGATACCGGCCAGGACATGCTGGCTCTGGGCGAACGGATCGTCAGCGCCCTGACCGGGCCGATCGATCTGGCCAATGGCGAGGCCTTTGTCGGGGCCACGGTGGGCGTTGCCCATCTGCCCGAGGACGGCTCGACGGTCGACGATGCCATGCGCAATGCCGACCTCGCGCTCTACATGGCCAAGGAATCCGGGCGCGGCAGGGCCATGGTCTTCGCGCCTGCCTATGCCCAGGCGGTGGAGCAGCGGCTCGATCTCGGCCGCCATCTGCGCCATGCCGTCGATACCGGCTCGCTCCATGCCCACTACCAGGCCCAGGTCGAGCTGGCCACGAACAGGGTGATCGGTTTCGAATCGCTCTTGCGCTGGACCCATCCCGAGCGCGGGCCGATCTCGCCGGCGGAGTTCATCCCGGTGGCCGAGAGCTCGGGCCTGATCGTCGATCTGGGCCTGTGGGTCCTGCGCGAATCGTGCCGGCAGGCCAAGGCCTGGCTGGACCAGGGCTATCCGAGCCGGTCGGTGTCGGTGAATGTCTCGCCGGCGCAGTTCTGGAACATGGATTTCGAGACGGCGGTTTCGGCGGTGCTCGCCGAAACCGGACTGCCTCCGAACCTGCTGTGCCTCGAGCTGACCGAGAGCCTGTTCCTCGATCATTCGGAGCACCGGCTCAACCGGACCCTGTCCGCGCTGGTCGGGCTCGGGGTGCGGCTGGCGCTCGATGATTTCGGCTCCGGCTATTCCTCGCTCGGCTATCTGACACGCCTGCCGTTCGACCGGCTGAAGGTCGACCGCTCCTTCGTCGAGGGGGTCGCCACGCGGCCGGAAAAGCGCAAGCTGCTCGGCGGCATCATTGCCCTGTCGCGCGGGCTCGGCCTGACCGTGGTTGCCGAAGGCGCGGAACGGCAGTCGGAGGTGCGCGTTCTGGCGGAGCTCGGCTGCGACATCGTCCAGGGCTTCGTCTTTGCCCGGCCGGTTGCGCCCGAATCGGCGCCGCTGGTGGCCAGCTCGATCGAGCGCCAGATCCTCGCCCTGCCGGCGCCCATGCCGGCCCCGCCGGCCCGGCGGGCCTCGCCGCCGCTCGTCCCGGATGACCGGGCCGATGGCGGCCAGGCCGAAGCCGATTTCGGCGCGGCGCCGATCGGGGTGTGATCGGCGAAGGGGCCGTCGAACCGGTCAGGCCGCGCGGTTGACCCGGTCCGTGGTTCCCCGGTAGCTCAGCGCCTCGGCCAGATGGATGCGGCCGACCCCATCCGAGCCATCGAGGTCGGCAATGGTGCGGGCCACCTTCAGCACCCGATGATAGCCCCGGGCCGACAGGCGCAGGGCCTCGGCGGCCTGGCCGAGAAGGGCGCGACCCGCACTGTCAGGCGCAGCAACCGTGTCGAGCACCGCCGGCGGCGCCCGGGCATTGAGGCGGGCGTCGAGGCCGAGGGCAGCATAGCGCCCCTCCTGCATGGCGCGGGCACGGGCGACCCGCGCCGCCACCTCCGCGCTGCCCTCGCCGGGTGCCGGCAGCATGAGATCGGCGGCGGACACTGCCGGCACCTCGATGACCAGATCCATGCGGTCGAGCAGCGGACCTGAAAGCTTCGCCTGATAGTCGGCCATGCAGCGCTCGTTCGGCATGCGCCGGCAGGCATAGCCCGGCTCGGTGGCATGGCCGCAGCGGCAGGGATTCATGGCCGCCACCAGCTGGAACCGCGCGGGAAAGCTGACCCGCTGGTTGGCGCGGGCGATCACCGCCTCCCCCGATTCGAGGGGCTGGCGCAGGCCGTCGAGCACCTGGGGCTGGAACTCCGGCAACTCGTCGAGAAACAGCACGCCGTGATGGGCCAGCGAGACCTCGCCGGGCCGCACCCTCAGGCCGCCGCCGACCAGGGCCGCCATGGACGCGGAATGGTGCGGGTTGCGGAAGGGCCGGCGGGTGGTCAGCTTGCCGCCCTCCAGTTCCCCGGCGACCGAATGGATCATCGAGACTTCCAGCAGCTCGGCCGGCGCGAGCGGCGGCAGGATCGAGGGCATCCGGCTCGCCAGCATGGACTTGCCCGCGCCGGGCGGACCGTTCATCAGCAGGGCATGGCCACCGGCGGCGGCGATCTCCAGCGCCCGCTTGGCACTTTCCTGTCCCCGGATGTCCTTCAGGTCGGTGTCGGTTCCGCCGGCCTGGCGGATGCCCGGCTCGGGCCGGCGCAGCACCTGCGTGCCGCGGAAATGGTTGACCAGCTGCAGCAGGCTGTCCGGGGCAAGCACCTCGACATCCTCGCCGGCCCAGGCGGCCTCCGGTCCGCAGGCGGCCGGACAGATGATGCCCTGGCCCAGGGCATTGGCCGTCATGGCGGCTGGCAGGACGCCGGCCACCGGCGTGATCCGCCCGTCGAGCGCCAGTTCGCCGAGCACCACGAAGCCGGCCAGCGCATCGGGCGGGATGGCACCGATCGCCGCCATCAGGCCGAGCGCGATCGGCAGGTCGAAATGGGAGCCCTCCTTGGGCAGATCGGCGGGGGCGAGATTGACGGTGATGCGCTTGCCCGGCAGGGCAAGCCCCGAGGCGACGAGCGCCGAGCGCACCCGCTCGCGCGCCTCGCTCACCGCCTTGTCGGGCAGGCCGACGATCGAGAACACCACCTGGCCGGACAGCACGTGAACCTGGACATCGACGGCCTTGGCCTCGATGCCCTCGAAAGCGACGGTTGCAACGCGCTGCACCATGGCCCACCCCCGCGTGCAGTGTGCACGAACGGGTGGGCGGAACAATAAGGGAACATCCGGAGGCGCGCCGCCGGTCCGGTCAGGCCCGGCGCTTTGCCTCGATCACGTCCCAGACGCGGGCGGCGATGTCCGGCCCGCCGAGCCGGCGGATGGCGCGGATGCCGGTCGGCGCCGTCACGTTGATCTCGGTGAGGTTGCCGCCGATCACGTCGATGCCGGCCAGCACGATGCCGCGCTCCCTCAGCGTCGGACCGATGGTCTGGCAGATCTCCCTTTCGCGTGCGGAAATCCCGGTGGTCTCGGCCGCACCCCCGCGCACCATGTTGGAGCGCAGGTCATCGGGCGCCGGCACGCGGTTGACCGCCCCGGCGAACTCGCCGTCGACCAGCAGGATCCGCTTGTCGCCGTCGCGCACCGCCGGCAGGTATTGCTGGATCACCCAGGGCTCGCGGGTCAGTGCCGCGAAGGTGTCGAGGAAGGAGCCGAAGTTCTCGTCGTCCTTGCGGATGCGGAACACGCCCGCGCCGCCATGGCCGTAGAGCGGCTTCATGACGATATCGCCCTTCTCCTGCCGGAAGGCGCGGATGGCGGCAAAATCGCGCGTCACCAGCGTGGCCGGCATCAGCTGCGGGAACGTGGTCACGAGGATCTTCTCCGGCGCGTTGCGCACATGGAAGGGGTCGTTGACCACCAGGGTCTTCGGGTGGATGCGCTCCAGGAAGTGGGTGGCCGTGATGTAGTGCAGGTCGAAGGGCGGATCCTGGCGCATCAGCACCACGTCGAAGCCCTGAAGCCGCTCGCGGCGGCCCTCGCCGAGGGTGAAATGGTCGCCGGCCACATCGCGGACCGCGAGCGGATGCACCAGGGCGGACACCACCCCGTCCTGCATGGCCAGGCTGTCGGGATGGTAGTAGTGCAGCTCGTGGCCGCGGTTCTGCGCCTCCAGCATCAGGGCGAAGCCCGAATCCCCGGCGATCTTGATGGACTCCATCGGGTCGGTCTGGACCGCGACCTTGAGGCGCATGGGGCATTCCTTTCAGATGTCGGCGTCAAAGGCGCCCTCTATATGGCGCGGCCAGCCGCCGCGCGATACCAGCACGAGGTCGTAGCGCCGCTCGCCCGCCGCATGGCGGGGATGCCGGGCGCACCAGAGCTCGGCCGCGCGGACGATGCGAAGCCGCTGGGCCCGCGTCAGGGCCCATTCGGCCTCGGCCGCCGCGGCCCGTGCCTTGACCTCGACGAAGACCAGCGTCGAGCCGCGGCGGACGATGAGGTCGATCTCGGCGCCGGGGGCGCGCCAGCGCCGGGCCAGGATGCGGTAGCCCTTGAGCATCAGCAGCGTCGCGGCGGCCATCTCGGCGAGCCGACCCCGGCCCCAGGCGGCGGACCGCGCCGGGTCCGCCTCGCGCCGCTCCGGTCGCCGGCCCATGTCACGTCCCGTCCCGGCCGAGGCCCAGCGCCCGCCGGTAGAGGTCGCGGCGGGCAAGGCCGGTCGTCTCGGCGACCGCCGCCGCCGCATCCTTCACCGACAGGGTCTCCAGCGCGCGGCGGAGCAGGACATCGACATACGCCTCCCCGGGCGGCGGCGCCGGCTCCGGCGGCCCGATGACCAGCACGATCTCCCCCTTCGGCGCCCCGGCCTGTGCGTAGTGGCCGGCGAGCGCGTCGAGGCGGTCCCGGCGCACCTCCTCGTGCGCCTTGGTCAGTTCGCGACAGACGGCGGCCGGGCGCGGCCCGAGAACAGCGGCAAGGTCGGCAAGGCAGGCCGCCAGTCGCGGGCCGGTCTCGAACAGGACCAGCGAGCCGGGAATGGCGGCGAGCCCGGCCGCCCGCTGGCGCCGGCCCGCCGGTTTCGCCGGCAGGAACCCGCCGAAGAAGAAGGCATCGGTCGGCAGGCCGGCAGCCACCAGGGCCGCCAGCAGGGCGGACGGGCCGGGAACCGGGATCACCACGTGGCCGGCCTCGCGTGCCGCCTCCACCAGCTTGAAACCGGGATCGGAGACGAGCGGCGTGCCGGCATCGGAGACCAGCGCCAGCGCCGCGCCTTCCGCCAGTCGGGCGAGCAGCTTCGGCCGCATCTGCGGGGCATTGTGCTCGTGATAGGGGACCAGCCTGGCCGTCAGGCCGAAATGCTCGACCAGGCGGCGCGTCACGCGCGTGTCCTCGCAGGCGACCAGATCCGCCGCCGCCAGCGTCTCGATGGCGCGCAGCGTGATGTCTCGCAGATTGCCGATGGGCGTTGCCACCACATGGAGACCAGGTTCCAGCGGCCGGGCGGTGAAGCTGCAGCCACCCAGCGCATAGCGCCGTGCCGGGGCGGTGGGCGCTTCGCCTGCGGGCGGCGCGGCCTCGGTCGGTGGCAGGTCCGGCAGGGGTGGCATCGGCGGTCTTCGCATGATCGCGGCCACACTAGGCGGTTGCACCAAGTGGCGTCCACCGGCTGGCCGCCGCATGATGTCGGCGGCAAGCCTGTTGCGATTCGGCCACAAATTCGGGCTTTGCTGGTTTGACCTCGGCCTGCCGACGCGGTTATGCCGGTCCGGGGCGGGGCAGTCTGGGCAGTGGAGGTCTTCCGACATGATGCAAACGGCAGACGGACAGCACGGCACGAACCCTCTGGCTAGCGGGCCGCTTCTGTCCGTGCGGACGCTGCTTCTCGGAGGCGCCGGCCTTGCCCTTGCCGGGTGCTCGGGCGCCACGCTACCCGGCACGGGCTCGCCCTTGCCGACTCCCACGGGCGTTCAGCCGTCCGGCGTGCCCAGCTCGACCATCGGGACGGGCTCGGTGCGAATCGCCATGCTGCTGCCGCTGTCCGCCGGAGGGGCCGCGGGCAATACCGCCGCGCAGCTGCGCAATGCCGCCGAGATGGCGGTCGCCGAGTTCCAGGGGCCGGACATCACCATTCTGGTCAAGGACGACGGCGGCACGGCCGCAGGAGCCCAGGCGGCCGCCCAGGCAGCGCTGCAGGAGGGGGCCGAACTGTTCCTCGGGCCGTTGCTGGCCGAAGCCGTCCGCGGGGCGGCCTCCGTGGCCCGCCCGGCGGGACGGCCGATCATCGCCTATTCCACCGATACCAGCGTGGCGGCGCGCGGCGTCTATCTGATGAGCTTCACGCCGCAGAACACCGTCGATCGCATCGTCCAGCACGCGGCCCAGACCGGCAAGCGCTCCTATGCCGCCTTCGTCCCCGAATCGGCCTTCGGCCAGGTCGTGCAAGGCGCCTTCCAGGAGGCGGTCAGCCGCTCGGGCGGCCGGGTCGTCGCCATCGAGCGCTTCCCGCTCGACCCGAACGGCGTGACGGCGGCGGCCGCGCGCCTGTCGGGCATTGCCGGGCAGATCGACGCCATCTTCGTGCCCGATCCCTATGACGGGGCCGCGATCCGCGCGCTGTCCAGCGCCGGCATCGACACCCGCCGCGTCCAGGTGCTCGGCGTCGGTCCCTGGGTCGGCAACCGGGCGGCGGCGCAGGCCGCCCCCACCGCGCTCTATGCCGCGCCCGACGAGGCGGGCTTCCAGAGCTATGCCAGCCGCTATCGCGCCCGCTTCGGTTCGGATCCGGCGCGCATCACCTCGCTGGCCTATGATTCCGTCTCGCTGGTCGCGGCGCTGGTGCGCACCCAGGGCTCGCAGCGCTTCTCGGAAGCGGTGCTGACCAATTCCTCCGGCTTCAACGGGGTCGATGGCCTGTTCCGCTTCCGCGCCGATGGCACGCCACAGCGGGGCCTCGCCGTCATCCAGGCCGGCGGCCGGGTGGTCAGCCCGGCGCCGCGCTCCTTCGCGGGATCCTAGCGCCTCAGCCGAGGCCGAGCCGAACGGCGATGCCGAGCGCCGCCATGGTGGCGACCAGCGGCATCACCGTCAGCTTCAGCCGGAAGGCGATGAGGAAGGCGATGGCCGCAAGGCCGGCCGCCTTCCAGTCGAGCGCCGTCACGTCGACGGTCGGCAGGCGCAGCGGGCCGGCGGTGAAGGCTCCGACCCGTCCGAAGACCACGTGCATGGCGAACCAGACGGCCAGATAGAGGATCACACCGACCACGGCGGCGGTGATACCCTGGAGGGCCGAGGCCAGCCGGCGGTTGTGACGCAGATCCTCCACATAGGGCGCCCCGGCGAAGATCCACAGGAAGGAGGGGGCGAAGGTCACCCAGGTGGTCATGGCCGCTCCGAGGATGGCGGCGGTCATGGGCGTGAACGGCTCCGGCAGCCGGTAGGCGGCGAGGAAGCCGACGAACTGGGTGACGAGAATGGTGGGGCCCGGCTTGGTCTCGGCCAGTCCGAGGCCGTCCGCCATTTCCGTGGCCGTGACCCAGGCCTTCTGTTCGACCGCCGCCTGGGCGAGCCAGACCAGCAGCGCATAGGCCCCGCCGAAGGTGACGACGGCGAGCTTCGAGAAGAACAGGCCGATCTGGGCGAGGATGTGGGTCGGCCCGAGCATCAGCGCGACCAGCAGCACCGGCGCCCACCAGATGCCGCCCCACACCGCTGCCGCCATCAGGCTTTCACGCAGGCGTCCCGGCCGGGGGGCGGCCGGCGCCTCTTCCTCCCCCCTGGCCCTGACCAGCAGGGCACCGGCGAGCGCTGCCGCGATGACCACCAGCGGATAGGGGATGGCGAAGGCAAAGATCGCCAGGAACGAGGCGGTTGTCAGGGCGTGGAGCACCGGCGAATGGCCGAGACGCCGGGCAATCTTGATGACCGCCTGGACGACGATGACAAGCACGGCCGCCTTGATGCCGAGGAAGAGTCCCTCGACCAGGGGCACCCCGGCGGCCAGCACGTAGAGCATCGAAAGGGCAAGAACGATCAGCGCACCCGGCAGCACGAACAGGAGCCCGGCGGCCAGTCCGCCGCGCACACCGTGCAGCAGCCAGCCGATATAGGTGGCGAGCTGCTGAGCCTCGGGTCCGGGCAGGAGCGTGCAGTAGTTGAGGGCGTGCAGGAAGCGTTGCTCGTCCAGCCACTTCTTCTCCTCCACCACGATGGTGTGGAGCATGGCGATCTGCCCGGCCGCGCCGCCAAAGGACAGGAAGCCAACCTTGACCCAGACGGCCAAGGCTTCGGCGAAGGGCACGCCGGCGGCAGGCTCGGGGGAACGGTCGATGGCGGTCATGCGCGGTGGGTCCAGCTTTGGGTCGCCGGAAGGCGAGGCGGATCCGGGTCGGGAGCCTTGCCTGCAGGACGGGTCCGCCGGGCCAAGGGCCATGCGGCAGGGCGTCGGTGTGTGACTGTCAGAGCGGCACGAGCGGCCCGCGCCTGTCAAGGATGACGCCATCCGACCGCCTGCCGGAGGCGCCGTGGCCCCTGCCGAGCCTGATGGGGGCATCGGGCGGTGCCGGCCGGAGCCTCGGCCCCATCGGGATCACCGGCCGACCGGCGGCGACCGGATCAGGCCCGCACGGCTCCCATGCGGGGGCAGGCACCCGCGATCCGGCCAAATCGGCTAGACAGGGCCGAGGAGCACGGGAGAGACGGCCTTGGACGCCCCCGCCGCGCGGCCAGCCGCCGCGCAGACCGATGCCGCGCAGACGGCGGCCCGCAACCGCCTCAAGGGCATCGGCCTGATGTGCGCGGCGCTTGCCTGCTTTGCCTGCCTCGATGCGCTGGCCAAGTGGCTGGGTTCGCACATGGATCCGATCCAGGTGGTCTGGACCCGCTATGCCTCGGCGCTGGTCATGGTCCTGATCATCTTCAACCCCTGGCAGCACCGTGGCGTGCTGGTCACCCGCCGGCCCTGGGTCCAGGCGATCCGCTCTGCACTTCTGTTCGGCTCCACGGCGCTCAATTTCTTCGCCCTCCAGCATCTCCAGCTCGACCAGACCGTGTCGATCATGTTCGCGACGCCCTTCCTGGTCGCGATCCTGTCCGGTCCCTTTCTCGGCGAGTGGATCGGGCCGCGCCGCTGGGCGGCGGTGATCGTCGGCTTCATCGGAGTGCTGGTCGTCACCAAGCCGTGGGGCGGAACCATCCACTGGGCCATGCTGCTGTCGATGATCGGCGCCTGCTGCTATGCGGTCTACAATCTCCTGACCCGGTTCCTGTCCGGCCAGGATTCGGCCGCCACCACCTCCATCTATTCGGTCGCCTTCGGAGCCATCGTCGCCACCGCCCTGGTGCCGATGGTCTGGGTGACGCCGGACAGTGTCTGGGTGGTTGCCGGCATGATCGCCATCGGCGCCTTCGGGGCCCTCGGCCACTGGCTGCTGATCATTGCCCACGGCTATGCGCCGGCCGGTATCCTCGCGCCGTTCATCTATACCCAGATCGTCTGGATGGTGACGCTCGGCTGGCTGGTCTTCGCGCAGGTGCCAGCCGCCAATACCCTGGCCGGGGCCGGGATCGTCATCGCCTCGGGCCTCTATCTCCTCTATCGCGAGCGGGTGGTCGGCCGCGCGGCCTGAGGCCTGTCGGGCAATTTGTCACATGCGTAGAAGCCCTGATGAGGGGCCGGAAGGTGCTCGGGCAGCATGAGGACGGCCTGCCTCCGGACGGCAGGGGATGACCTGAGGAAGGGCGTCAGACGTGTCCCTGCCCACCGGCCCGTCTCCCGAGATCGCCATCGTCGATGACGATGCGGGCATCCGTGACGCGCTGGCGCTGCTGTTCCAGGCGCAGGGCTTCGGCGTTGTGGCGCTATCCGACGGACCCGGCCTGCTCCAGGCCGTCCAGCACCGGGTTCCGGACGCCATCCTGCTGGACGTGCGCCTGCCCGGACCGGGTGGCTTCGATATCCTGCGCCAGCTGGCATCGCGCCGCTATGATGGCCCGGTGGTGATGATGTCTGGTCACGCCGACATTCCCATGGCCGTTGCGGCCATCAAGGCGGGGGCCGTCGATCTGATCGCCAAGCCCTTCGATGCCGAGACGGTGGTGGAACAGGTGCGCCAGGCCATCCTCGCCCATGCGCGCCAGCGCGTGGCCCATGCCGATCCGGTGGCCGCGCTCGGCCCGGACGGCGCGAGCCTGCTGACCCCGCGCGAGCGCGACGTGCTGCACGAACTGGTGCGGGGAGCCTCCAACAAGGAGGCGGGCCGCAGTCTCGGCATCTCGCCGCGCACCATCGAGGTGCATCGCGCGCGCATCATGGAGAAGCTGGGCGCCCGCAACGCGGCCGATCTCGTCCGCGTCATCTATGACGAGCGCCGGCCGCAGGGCCGCTGAGCCGAGATGGGCCGCAGGTCGCGCTTGATCGCCCCTGCGGCTCCCCCTTAATCTTCTCGGCGAGTGGCGAACGACCCGGAGCCATTGGGGCCGTTCGTGGGTGCTTGTCCTGCAGTCCCGCGAAGAACGAGGTCGTCCATGCCCGAGGCACCCGTCATCTATGCGCGCCTGTTCGGCGATGTGCTGGAAGTCGTGACCGACCGTCTGACGTTGCGAACGCCAGCAGGCGCCCTCGTTCCCATCGAGGACCATGTGCGGTCGATCTTCGCCCATGCGGCCGAGGTCCGCATCATGACGCTCGAGGAGGCTCCCTGGGTGCTGTCGCGCCATGTGATCGCGCCGCCCTTGCAGCGCGCCGCCTGACAATTCCGGCCACAATCCGCTCAGCCGGCATTCATCTGGCCCGTGGCATCAGCTGCGGGCATCGCCTCCTCTCGCGTGCCCGGCTATAAGGGCGCCCGAAACCGGAACGATCGGACCTGCAGGAACGCCCCACGCATGTTTCCCAAGCCTCTCGCCAGCCTGAAGCCCAATACCGCGGCCTATGAGTCGCTGCCCATGGTGAAGCCGACGGGCTTCCGCGAATATGACGCCCGCTGGTTCTTCGGCGAGGAACTGAACCTGATGGGGGTGCAGGCCGTCGGCATGGGCCTTGGCACGCTGATCGGGCGCATGGGCGTCAAGCGCGAGATCGTGGTGGGCCACGATTTCCGCGGCTATTCCGCCGCCATCAAGATGGCGCTGGTCACCGGGCTGATGGCCGCCGGCTGCAAGGTGCGCGACATCGGCCTTGCCATGTCGCCCATGGCCTATTTCGCCCAGTTCGAGCTCGACGTGCCCTGCGTGGCCATGGTCACGGCCAGCCACAACGACAATGGCTGGACCGGCGTGAAGATGGGCGCCCAGCGTCCCGTCACCTTCGGCCCCGACGAGATGGCCGCACTCAAGCAGATCGTGCTGGAGGCCGATTTCGACCTGATCGGCGGCGGTTCCTACCTGTTCGTCGAGAACTTCGCCGCCCGCTACATCCGCGACCTGACCGAGCGGCCCAAGGTCACCCGCAAGCTGAAGGTGATCGCCGCCTGCGGCAATGGCACGGCAGGCGCCTTCGCGCCACAGATCCTGGAGAAGCTCGGGGTTGAGGTCATTCCGCTCGATGCCGAGCTTGACCATTCCTTCCCGCGCTACAATCCGAATCCCGAGGACATGAAGATGCTCCACGCCATGGCGGAGGCCGTGAGGGAGCATGGGGCGGACGTGGCGCTCGGCTTCGACGGCGACGGCGACCGCTGCGGCGTGGTCGACAATCACGGCGAGGAAATCTTCGCCGACAAGATCGGCGTCATGCTCGCGCGCGACCTGTGCAAGGTACACGGGCCCTCGCAGTTCGTGGTCGACGTGAAGTCCACCGGCCTGTTCGAGTCCGATCCGGAACTGAAGCGCCTCGGCGCCCGGACCGACTACTGGAAGACCGGCCATTCCTACATCAAGCGGCGGGTGCGCGACCTGAACGCCCTTGCCGGCTTCGAGAAGTCGGGACACTTCTTCTTCAATGCCCCGGTTGGCCGCGGCTACGATGACGGCCTGGTGACGGCCATCGCCGTCATCGACATGCTGGACCGCAACCCGGGCAAGTCGATGGCCGATCTCTATGCCGAGGTGCCCAAGACCTGGGGCTCGCCGACCATGGCGCCGAAATGCCCCGACGAGGTGAAGTACGCGGTGGTCGAGCGGGTGGTGAAGCGGTTCCAGGACATGCAGGCCAGGGGCGAGCCGGTCGCCGGCCAGCCGATCACCTCGCTGGTGACGGTCAACGGCGTGCGGGTCGGCACGGCGGACGGCACCTGGGGCCTCGTTCGCGCCTCCTCCAACAAGCCGGAACTGGTGGTCGTGGTCGAAAGCCCGGTCTCGGAGGAGCGCATGCGCGCCATGTTCCACGCGGTCGATGCGGTGCTGCGCGAGAACCCGGAGGTCGGGGCCTACAACCAGACGATCTGATCGTTGCGGGGCAGGGCCTTCACCATTCGTTAACCATGGCGTGCAAGCCTTCCGGCGAACCGGAGCCGGGGGGTGGCCATGGCGGATCTTGCGGACCTGACCGAGGGCGTGGCGCGCGCGACCAGCGTGCGGGAGCTGGAACTCCTGCGGTCCATCACCTCCGGCTTTGCCTCCTTCGGTGCGGCCGTGCGCGACAGCGGTCTCACCGACGTGCAGAAGTCGCGCGTGCTGGCCGGGCTGGCCGAGGCGTCCCGCTCGCTGATGGATGCGACCAACGCCTATCTGTTCGCGCTCAATGCCTCCCGCAGCACGGCCCGGCCGGCCGCCGCGGCCGCACCCGACGGCCCTGCGACAACCGCAGCCGGCTGACAAGAAGCGCGCTTGCCCCTATTTCCTCTGCGTCATTGATCCGTCGCCGGACCGTCATCGCATTGTCTGCCGACTGCGCGACGAGAGCCGGATCGTCCCCGGTCCGATTCGCGGGGGCGTGGGAGGGGCAAATGGCCGAGAGCGCAGTGGAGAGCGTTGAGCGGGCCGCGCGAGCGAGCGCCCAGCCGGCCGGCTGGCATTTCAATCCGGGTGCATGGGCCGACCAGGGCCGCCGGATCATTCCGATGATGCGGGCCTATGGCGGCCTGAGTCTGCGCCAGGGGGCAGCGGCGCTGCCGCGCACGCTCGGACGCATCGGCAATCTCGAGGTGCGGCTCGCGGCCAGTGCGGCCGAGGTCCGGCGTGCGCAGAAGCTGCGCTGGCGCGTGTTCTACGAGGAGATGCAGGCCATCGCGGACGGCCCCTCGAAGCTGGCGCGGCGCGACATCGACGCCTTCGACGCCATCTGCGACCATCTCGTGGTCATCGACCACGGCCTCATGGAGCGGCCGGCGCTCGGTGCGCCGCGGCCGGCCATCGTCGGCACCTATCGCCTGCTGCGGCAGGAGGTGGCCGACCGGCACGGCGGCTTCTACACGGCCAGCGAATTCGCCATCGACGGCCTGCTGTCGCGCCATCGCGGCCTGCGCTTCCTCGAGCTCGGCCGGTCCTGCGTGCTGGCTCCCTATCGCAACAAGCGGACGGTGGAACTGCTCTGGCACGGCATCTGGACCTATGTCCTGAGCCACCGCATCGACGTCATGTTCGGCTGCGCCAGCCTGGAGGGAACCGATCCCAAGGCGCTGTCGCTGGAACTGTCCTTCCTGCATCACAATGCCCGCGCGCCGGCCGACTGGTCGGCCGGCCCGCTGCCGTCCCGGCATGTCGAGATGGGCCGGCTGTCGAAGGACGCGATCGACATGAAGAAGGCGCTGCACGCGCTGCCGCCGCTCATCAAGGGCTATCTCAGGCTGGGCGCCTATGTCGGCGACGGCGCGGTGGTCGACTGGCAGTTCGGCACCACCGACGTGCTGATCGTGCTGCCCGTCTCGGCCATCAACCCGCGCTACATCGGCCATTTCGGCGCCGGTGCCGAGCGCCACGCCGCCTGAGGCCGGGCAGGGATTCAGCTGCCGCGATAGAGCAGCCGGGCGCGCACCGTGCCCGGCAGGGAGCGGATCTCGTCGAGAATGGCCTCGGCCTCCTCCACCCGGCCGTCGGCGTCGAGCACCACATAGCCGATCTCGCCGTCGGTCTGGTAATACTGGGCGGCGATGTTGATGCCGCGACCGGCGAACACGTCGTTGAGCCGGCGCAGTTCGCCCGGCAGATTGCGCTGGACCTGGATGAAGCGCGTGCCGGCCGGCCGGACCGGCAGCTGCACCTGGGGAAAGTTGACTGCGCCCCAGGTCGAACCGACGTCGGAATAGTCCACGAACTTGCGGGCGACCTCGGCGCCGATGCGCTCCTGGGCCTCCTCGGTCGAGCCACCGACATGCGGCGTCAGGATGACATTGTCCAGCC
Source organism: Phreatobacter sp. (assembly GCA_046295035.1). Taxonomy (GTDB): domain Bacteria; phylum Pseudomonadota; class Alphaproteobacteria; order Rhizobiales; family Phreatobacteraceae; genus Phreatobacter. The sequence continues at coordinate 1,724 of JBKBOA010000062.1, read as the reverse complement.
CCTGCAGCGGGGTGACGAAGGCTTCGGCATTGGACGAGGGCTCGACGGGGAAGACATCCACCGCCGCGCCGCGCAGATGGCCGGACCGCAGGGCCCCGGCAAGGGCGTCGAGGTCGACGATGGTGCCGCGGGCATTGTTGATGAGGTAGGCGCCCCGCTTCATGGCCGCGATCTCGCGGGCGCCGATGAGGCCGTGCGTCGACGGCGTCTCGGGCAGATGCAGCGAGACCACGTCGGCCCGGGCAAGGAGGTCCATGAGGTCGTCGGCCGGCTCGACATTGCCGTGCCGCAGCTTGTCGGTGTGGTCGTAATAGATCACCCGCATGCCCATGGCCTCGGCCAGCACGGCGAGCTGCGAGCCGATATTGCCGTAGCCGACGATGCCGAGCGTCTTGCCGCGCACCTCGTAGCTGTCGGTGGCCGACTTGTCCCATTGTCCGGCATGGGCCTTCACCGACCGCGGAAAGATGCGGCGCATCAGCATGACGATCTCGGCAATCGTCAGCTCGGCCACGCTGCGGGTGTTGGAGAAGGGTGCGTTGAACACCGGAACGCCGACCCGGTTGGCGGCGACCAGATCGACCTGGTTGGTGCCCACCGAGAAGCAGCCGATGGCGATCAGCCGGTCGGCAGCGGCCAGGATGTCAGCCGTGATCTGCGTCCGCGAGCGGATGCCGAGCAGATGGACCCCGCGCAAGGCGGCGGTGAGGGCCTGGCCGTCCAGCGCCTTCGGCAGCCGTTCGATATTGGTGTAGCCGGCCTGCACCAGGGCATCGGTCGCGGTGTCGGAAATGCCTTCCAGCAGCAGGATCCGGATGCGGTCCTTGGGGAGCGACAGGGCGACGGACATGGGAGGCCTTCGATGGGACTGGCGCCGGCGGCGGCGCGCCCGGGGATAGGAACAAACGCCGGTCGCCGCAAGGCCTGAGCTCCCCGCGGCGACCGCCGGCCTGCGACATCCCCTCGTATGCACTGTCAAGCCGCCCCCTGCCGGAGGGCAGCGGCGACCTTCGACGGCCGACGCGAAGGCTCAGGCCTTCGTCTGGTCGATCATCTGGGTGAGGGTGTCGTGGGTGCGACGCAGTTCGAGGATCGCTTCCTCGATCTCGCGCTTCTGCTGTTCCAGATGGGCGATCTGCTCGAGGCACTTCTCGCGCGAGAGCTTGAGCTGGTGCTCGGCACCGCCATCCTGGCGCTCGTGCGCCTCGATCATCTCGGCGATCTCGGCGAGCGTGAAGCCGAGGCGCTTGCCCTTGAGAATCAGCTGCAGACGGATGCGGTCGTTCGGGCTGTAGAGACGGGCAAGACCGTCGCGACGCGGGGACAGGAGACCCTTGTCCTCGTAGAAGCGCAGGGCACGCAGGGTCACGTCGAACTCGCGGGCCAGATCACCGATGGTGTAGACCGCCGGACCGGTCCTGGCTGCTTCCGCGTCGTCCTCGATCCAAAAGACGTCTTCGTCGCTCTTCCGGGTCATCAATGCCTTCCGTTCCATATCCTGCTCCACCCTCGCTGGCGAGGAAACCTCGGTATGGTCGGCCTCATATCGGATGCAGTGATCGTCTGGGGAGATCGACCCCGCATGCCGGTACGTTAGTTACCGTTAGGCTGAATCGACATTCAGCGCATCCAGAGGATGGCGCTGGCGAGGTGGATGAAGCTGAGGAAGTGGCTGGCGCGGCGGTCGTAGCGGGTGGCGAAGCGGCGGAAGTGCTTGAGCTTGT
>JBKBOA010000061.1:0-19580 GCA_046295035.1 Phreatobacter sp. | reverse complement strand
CGCCGAAGCCGGCGGTCACCTCGATGGCGATGCCGCCCAGCGGCACGGCGGGAACGGGCAGGCTGCGCGGCCGGTAGGCAAGGCGCGGCGGCTGGCCCCAGCCGTCCAGCGTGAGGCGGTCAAGGGCGATCTCCACCGGGCCGGAGCCCGCCTCGACCGTCACGCGGTCGAGGCCGGTGATCGGCCCGACCGGCAGGGCGATGCGCCCCGAGGCCGGCCAGGAATCGCGGGTGATCCGCCACCTCTGGGTGACAAACACCTTCTGCGTCAGCGCCTCCAGATGGGCGCGCGCGGCCATGGCCACGGAGGTGATGAGCGCGTCCTCCTCGGTGCCGTCCAGCTTCAGGAAGGCCTTCAGGTCGGCGAGCGCGACCGGCTCGGCGGCCGGCGCTTCGATGCGGTAAAGGCTCATGGCGCCCCTTTCCTTGTCCTGGGTGGGTGGCGGCGGGCTGCCGCCGGGTTCATGGACCGGGCCGCAGCCTGCCGGCCCGCCCGGCAGCAGCGCGGCCGGCAGCGGGCCGTTCCGTGACGGTCCGGCGGCGAAACGGCTGCGCGGTTGCCGGGGTGTCTGTGACGCGGGCCGCGGGAGGGCGGATGGCGCGCGAGGCCCCCTGCCCTGCCCGCACCCCATGTTGACAGGGTCGGCCGGCACAGGGCCTCATCCGCCCGCAACGCCCCCGAAGGACATCGCGTGCATCGAATCATCATCGCCGCCGGCCTTGCGACCCTTGCCGCCGCCCTGCCGGCCGGTTCCGCCCGCGCCGTGATCGGCGGCAGTCCCGTTGCCGCGGGCGACCCGGCCGCCGCCCACACGGTCATGATCACCACCCGCAACGGCTTCTGCTCCGGCGCGGTGATCGCCCCGAGCCTCGTGCTGACGGCCGCCCATTGCGTGGACGGCAACGACCACCTGGCCGTGCTGGTGTTCGGGCCCGGCCGCACGCCGCTGGTCAATCCGGTCAGCGCGCGCGCCGTCCATCCGGCCTATCGGCGATCCGACTGGCAGGCCCGCCGCACGGCGGTGGACCTGGCCGTGGTGCGCACGACCCGTCCGGTCGGTGCGGGCCTGCGCCCGGCGGTGCTGGCATCGGGCGCCGTGCCGGCGGCCGGATCCGCCATCCGGCTCGCCGGCTGGGGGCCGGCGAGCGAGGGCGATTCGCGCAGCGCCGGGGTGCTGCGATCCGCCGCGTTGACCGTCACCGGCAGCCCCTCAACCTATCAGGTCAGGCTGACCGGCAGCGGCGGCGCGCCGCTCGGGGCCTGCACCGGCGATTCCGGCGGCCCCGCCTTTGCCTTGCAATCCGGTCGGCCCGTGCTGGTCGGCGTGGTCAGCTGGACGACCGGGCCCGGCTCGGCTCGCTGCGGAACCCTGACGGGCACGGTTCCCGTCGCCCCCCACCGCCGCTGGATCGACGAGACGATCCAGCGTCTCGGAGGCTCGTGATGAGGCAGAGCATGAAGGCCCCCTTCCTGACCACCGCCGCGGTGGTCGCCGCGCTGGCCGCGCTGCCATTCGCCGCGACGCCCGCGCGGGCGATCATCGGCGGCAGCCCGGTGCCGGCCGGCGACATCGCCGCCCGGTCGTCGGTGCTGGTCGTCACCGGCGATGCCAATGGCTGCACCGGCACGCTGATCGGCCGGCGCAGCGTGCTGACCGCCGCCCATTGCGTGGCCGGGGCGCGGCTCGCCGTCATCGCCTTCATCCGCGACGCGCGCATCGTCGCGCTGACGCCGGTGGTGGCCGCGGCCGGCCATCCGGGTGTCGCCAGCCCGTTCGGCGGCACCGCGCCGATCGACGTGGCGGTGCTGACCATGCGCGACCTGCCGCCGGCCGGCTACGGGCCGGCCCGCATCGGTTCGCGCGAACCGGCGCCCGGCTCGCGGGTGACCATTGCCGGCTTCGGCCGCCAGCAGCTGAACAGCATGCGCAGCGCCGGCCAGCTGCGTCGGGTGAGCCTGCCGGTCATCCAGCGCTCGCCGTCTGGCTATGTGGCGCTGGGCGACCGCCGGCGCATCGTCAACGGCTTCGGCCCCTCGGCCTGCCAGGGCGATTCCGGCGGACCGGCCTTTGCCGGCGACGCCGTGGTGGGCGTGGTGAGCCTCGTCTCCGGCCCGCCGGAGACGCGCGGCTGCGGCCAGCTCACCGTGACCATGCCGGTGGTCGGCATCGCCCCCTGGATCCGCAGCGCGGTGGCCGCCGGCGAGCAGCGCGCCCCGGCCAATCCGCAGGTGGCGGTGCTGCCGCCGCCGCGCGCCCCGGAGCGCACCGGCCTGCCGGCCTGGGCGCGCATCGACGGCGGCAACCCGCCCTGATCGCGCCTCAGCCGTCGAACTGCAGGTCGTCTCCCACGAGGAGGTCGCGGCCATTGCGGGCCATCGGAAAGCCGTAACCCTTCCCCTGCCCCGGCCAGGACAGCCGGCCCGCCCTGTGCCAGGGGCTCATGTAGAGGTCGATGGCGATCCTCTGCATGGCCAGATGCACGGCCTGAAGGGCATCGACGCCGAAGACCTCGCCGGCGATAACCCCCTCCGGCCAACCGATCTCGAACCGGCACGACCAGGACGCTCCTGCGGGAGCAGGCTGAAAGAGTCTGACGGGGACATCCGAGATGACGTTTCCGTCCGCAATCGCCAGCATTCGGGTGCCTATCAACATCTCCGGCTCAATAGTTCAGTGGTGGGATGGGATCACCGCGTTCACAGGCGACCAGACGGACCATGGCCTGGGCGTAGCAACCTCGCAGCGCGACGAGCCGGCAATGGAAGATGTCGCGGTCGTATTGCTGCTGATAATAGGCGCGCGAACGCCCGCGCGCCGCGATGTCGACGGCACCGGGCAGCGACGTTTCCACCGAGGCGTCGTCGCTTGTCCACTGTCCACCGTCCGGCTGACCCGCCGGAACGCGTGGCTGAGAGGGGCTGAAGCACCTCTCCAGAGCGAAGGCCCTGATGGCTCTTCGCAGATCATGGGCGATCCGGCGGGCTGACTACAGTTCGGCAAGGAGCGTGTCCGGCATCATGGTTCTCCAGGTGGCCCCTCGAAGGCGCTCGCTCCGAGGAGCCGGCAAGGCGCCTCAGGCCGCCACCTTCAGGAGCTTGATGGCGTCGAAATCCGCCACCCCGCCGCCGACGCGCTTGGTGGTGTAGAACAGCACGTAGGGCTTGGCGGAATAGGGATCGCGCAGGATGCGCAGGCCCAGCCGGTCGACCACCAGATAGCCGCGGCGGAAGTCGCCGAAGGCGATCGGCGTGGTGCCGGCGCCGATGTCCGGCATGTCCTCCGCCTCGGTCACCGGGAAGGTGTAGAGGCTCGCCTCCCCGCCGGCGCGGGCCGGCGGCGTCCAGACATAGGCCCCCGAGGCATCCTTGATCCTGCGCACCGCCGCCTGGGTGCGGCGGTTCATGACGAAGCGGCCGTTCTGGCGGTAGCCGGCCTTCAGCGCATGGACGAGGTCGATGATGAGGTCGGCGGCCCCCTCGTCGGGCAGGCCGGCGGCCTCGCCGGTGGCGAGGAAGCCGAGCTTGCCCCATTCCCAGGCGCCCTCGGCCGCCTGCGGCACGGCGAGGAAGCCGGTCGGCCGGTTGACGCCGTCGCCGTTGACGAAGGCTTCGCCCTCCTGCTCGGCGAAGACCGTGTCGATCTCGCCGGCGAGCCAGGCCTCGATGTCCACGGCGGCATCGTCGATCAGCGTCTGGGTGGCGGCCGGCATGGCATAGAGTTCCATGGCCGGGAAGACCTGCTCGGCGAGCACCGGGCCATCGGTCTGCGGCCGCGCCGCCGTCTCGCCGACCCAGCCGGAGGCGGGGCCGGAGGCCGAGAACGGCCGCCTGTAGCTGCCGGCCGAGATCTGGCGGACGCCGGCAATGGCGCGGATCGGCGAGACGGCGGCGAGCCGCTGCGTCACCGCGCTCTCCACCTCGGGCGGGGCGAGATAGCCGCCGTCCGGGCCGGAGCCGGCCGACAGCGCGCGCGTCTCGACGGCGCGCAGCGCCGCCGTCTCGCCGGAGCGGATATAGGCCTCGAAGGCGGCCTTGTGCTCGCTCACCGCCGGACGGCCCGCGCCCGTCTCGCGGCCGAGCGGCGGACGGCGGGCCTCCAGCGCCAGGCGCTCGAGCCGGGCCATCTTCTCGTCCAGCGCCTGGTTCAGGCGCGCGACCTTCTCCTCGGTCACGACATCGCCGGCGCGCCGCTCGATCTCGGCGAGGCGCTGGTCGTTGGCCTCGCGGAAGGTCTCGAACAGGCGCATCAGCTCGCCATGGGTCAGCTGCGCCTCGTGCGGCAGCACGGCCTTGGTCTCCGGCGAGGCGGTGGCATGGATCTCGGGCATGGTCTGGTTCCCTCGTTGGGGGTGGTGAAACGAAAAACCCGCGCCGGGGCGCGGGCTTCAGGAGGCGGGAGGCAGCGCAAGCGTCACGCCGCCACGCGCAGCACGCGAGCGCCGGCGAGCGCCGGGAAGGTGACGACCGAGACCTCCCACAGGTCGATCTCGATCAGGCGACGCGGCCCGCCGCGCCGACCAGGGGCGGCACGCACCGCCCGGAAGCCGATGGACAGCCCGTCGACCGCGCCCGCCGCCATCAGGTCGAGCGCCTCGCGGCCGCGCGCCGTGGCGGTGACGAGGCGGCCGGCGACGCGCAGGCCGACCGGATCCTCGGCCAGGCTCAGCCAGGTGCCGATCGGCTCGGCGGGGTCGTGCTGCCAGAGCATGCGGATGCCGGCCGGCCCCCGCCGGATCAGCGAGGCGGCGAAGGCACCGCGCTCGACCACGTCGTTCTGCGCGTCGGCGAGGCCGAAAAGCGAGGCATAGCCGGTGAACAGGCCGGTGCCGGGATCGAGCCGGGGCGGCGCGGCGATGTCGCGCGGGGCGGGCACGGGCCTCATCGCGCGCCTCCCCGCTTGCCGGCGCCGGCCTTGGGTCCAGCCGGCGGCCGGGCGCCGCCGCGCGCTTCCAGCCTCGCCAGGGTCTCGACAAAGCGGCCGATGGTCTCGCGCGCCGGCGGCGCCGGGCGGGGCTCGTGTTTCGGTTTCGGATTCAGGCGGATGGGCATCGGCTCTCTCCCGCGGCATCCCGCGGGAGGGCGGGGCCGCTACTGTTCCAGCACGAGGCTGTTCTGGGCGAATTCGAAGCGGCGCAGCCGCGTCAGGTAGCTCATGCCGAGCAGGTTCACGCCGAGCGCGCCGGCCGGCATGACCATGGCCTCGACGCCGGAGACGGCGAGGCCCTCGACCTCGAGGCGGGCCAGCGTGACGCGCCAGGCGCGGACCGTGCCGTTGGCGGTGCTCACCTGCAGGGTCGGCGGGGCGCCGGGCCGCACCAGGTTGAGCGCCAGACCGCTCTCCCAGGTGAGCGCGACCAGCGTCGCGCCGGTATCGACCAGCATGGCGAGAGGCCGGCCCTCGGCGCGGGCATTGACCTTGAAATGGCCGCCCTGGCCGGGGACCACCCGGCGCATCGGCCAGGCGGAGACGTCCGGTGCCGGCCTGGCCATCTGGGCCTGCGGCGCCGGCGCCTCGGCCCCGATCATGCCGGTGAGCAGGGTGAAGGCCTCCGGGCGCAGAACGGCGGCAAGCCCGAGCGGCAGCATCAGAAGGTAGAACGATTTCGGCAGCATGGCGGGCGCTCCCGGGCCTTTGCGGCATGCTGGAACGCCCGCCCCTGCCGGGGGGTTAAGCGGCGGCCGATGCCGGCCGCCATGGTGAACGGCGGGCAAAGCCGGCCGGCGAAAGCCTCCTCAGTCGGCCTGCCGTCCGGCCCGCTCGTTGAAGCGGGCGAGCTCGCGCACGAAGGCGTCGAAGCGGCGGTTGGCGGCCGCCAGTTCCCTCAGTGTCCAGACCAGCAGGCCGGTGGTCGCCGCCGCCCACATGAACAGGGCAAGGGCGGCAAGGTCCGCCCGCTCGACGAAGGCGCGGACGACGGGTTCTGCGCCGCTGGGCAGCATGGCGGGTGCTCCAAGTAGGAAGGGGTGGGTGGCAAGCAGCGAAGGGGGAGTGGCGAATGGAACCTGGGCAAGGCGGGGTCGCGAATGGCGAATGGGGATTGGCAGGTGGCGAGAGGGCCATTGCCAGCCGCAACCCCCACCTCTCCCCGGCGGGGAGAGGTGGTGCGGAGCGTGCCCATGCCCGACTGCCCACTGGCGGCTGCCGACTGCCCACTGCCTCCTCACCCCTCCGGCTTCTGCCGCGGATAGCCGACCGCCTCGCGCTTTTCCGCATCCGTCAGGAACGTCGCCCGCTCGATCCGCCGCCACAGGCTCTCGCGCTCGGCATGGAGCGCGCCGATGGCGTCCTCGTCGGGGGTGGCGACCAGGCCCTCCCCCGGCGCCAGCCAGCCGAGCAGCGCGCCCATGATCCGGCGGGCGAGCGGCAGGGCGGTGTCGCGGCAGAAGGCGCGGTTGGCCTCCTGGTAATTGGCATAGGTCGCATCGCCCGGAATGCCGAGCACGATGGGCGGCACGCCGAAGGCGAGCGCGATCTCGCGCGCCGCCCCGTGCTTGGCCTCCATGAAATCCATGTCCCTCGGGGAGAGCGACAGCGCCTTCCAGTCGAGCCCGCCTTCCAGTAGCAGCGGCCGGCCGGCATTGCGCGCCCCGGCGAAGCCCTCCTCCAGCTCGCGCTTCAGCCGCTCGTACTGGTCCTCCGACAGCGTGCCGTCGCCGCCCGAATAGACCAGCGCGCCGGAGGGCCGGGCGGCATTGTCGAGCAGCGCCTTGGTCCAGCGGGTGGCGGCGTTGTGGATGTCGATGGCGGCGGCCGCCGCGGTCAGCGGGGCGAGGCCGAAATGATCGTCGAAGGGATGGGGCAGGGTCAGGTGCAGCACCGGCGGCACCTCGCCCTCCTGGGTGAAGCGCAGGCGCCGGCCCTCCACCTCGTAGTCATAGGCGGCGGGCCGGCCGGCCTCGCCGGGCACGAGACGCATGCGGTCGGGCCTCAGCCCATGCAGTTCGCGCACCCGGCCGGCCACCGTCACCGCCTCGGCATAGGCATTGCCGGTGAGCAGCAGGTGGCTGGCAAGGAGCGCCATGAAGGCCGCCCGGTCCTGGCCGCCATTCGGCCGCTCGATGGCGAGCACCGCCGGATGGGCGGAGGCGTCCGCCCCCTCGCGCGTCACCTGGAACGGAATCTCGGCGACCGCCGCCGCAACGCGCGCCACCGCGCGGGCAGCGACCGGGTTCCTCGCCAGCGCCTCGGCATGGAAGCGGCGCGGTTCGGGATCCGACCAGGCGGCGCGCGGCGGGCCGGACAGGGCGATCAGGGCGGCGCGGGAGCGCTTGGCCTCGGGGGCGCGGAACAGGCGGGCGATCAGCGACATGGCGTGTCTCCGGCGCAGGGGCGCGGGGTGGGTGATGCGGCGGATGCGGGCGAGGCGATGCGGCGGCGGCGGTGCGGGCGACAAGGGCTCCGCCCCCTACAGCCCGCGCACCCGCGCCTCGGCCCTCGGCCGCAGCGCCAGATGCGTCACCGCCCAGACGAGGGCGTCGAGCCGGTCGGGGCTGGCCCCGGACGACAGGCCGTCGGGACCGAAATCGGCCATCTCGTCCTCCAGCGCCGGGAAGCGGCCGGCATGGCGGACCCGTCCCTGCGCATAGAGGGCGGCGACCGGCTCGGCACGCAGATGCTTGGCGCGCGCCGCCCGGACCGGCGTCACCGGCACGTCGGGGGCGACCTCGCCGATCACCGCGGCCACCATGTCGCCGCCCTGGTTGACCTCGACCACGAGGGCATCGGCGGCCAGCCGCCGGTAGAGCGCCGCCGCGCGGGCCGCCCATTCGTGCGGCCTCAGCCCCGCCGCGCTGTCGTCGGCCAGCACATAGACACAGCCCTCGGCGTCGATGCCGGCGGCGACGAGGCCGCAGGCATCGGCGCCCTTGCGGTGCGAGGCGGGCGGATCGACGGCGACCGCGATCCGCCTGAGCGGCGGCGCCGCCGCCACGCGGCCGGCCTCGAACACCTCCCGGGCGAACAGCGCGCCGGGCCGGTCCTCGATCAGCTCGCCGTCGAGCTCCTGCCGCCCGAGCCGCGTGCCGCCGTAGCGGGCGAGAAGATCGCGCACCACGCCCGGGGCGAGGTTGGCGGCATTGGCGGCCGTGGCCGAGCGCGTCACGACCGTTCCCGGATCGGCGAGCAGGCGGCGCATGAGCGCTGTCGGCCGGGGCGTCGTGGTGACGAACACCCGCGGCCGCTCGCCGAGGCGCAGGGCAAAGCTCAGCATGTCCCAGACCGCCTCCGCATGAACCCATTTGCCGGCCTCGTCGGCCCAGGCGGCGTCGAATTGCGGGCCGCGCAGGGCCTCCGGATCCTCCGAGGAGAAGCCGTGGGCGATGGCCCCGTTCGGCCAGAGAAGCCGGCGCCGCGAGGGTTCGTAGCGCGGCCGCTCGGCCGGAAAGCCGGTGGCGATGAGGCCCGAGACCCCCTCGACCATGACCTCGCGGACCTGGTCGATGGTCTCGCCGATCAGCGCGATCCGGCCGGCCGCCGGACCGAAGCCGTCCCGGCCGTGGACGATGCCGTGGACCCATTCGGCGCCGGCGCGGGTCTTGCCGGCGCCGCGCCCGCCGATGAAGGCCCAGACCCGCCAGCGGCCCGGCGGCGGCATCTGCTCGCGGCGGGCAAAGGCCGGCCAGAAGGCCCTGAGGCGGATGATCTCCGCTTCAGGCAGGTCGGCGAGCGCCTCGGGCCCTGTGCGCGTCAAGCTGCGCCGCAAGGCCTTCAGCCCAGGCGTCGGCATCCACAGGCGCGGTGACGGCTTCGGGCGGCGGGCTTGCGGCATCGGGGGCTCCGGCATCGGGGGCTCCGGCGGCGGGGGCGCGGGCGGCGGCGGTCCGGCCGGCCAGCGCCTTGCGGTCGAGCGCGGCCAGCCGGTCGAGGGTGGAGGCAAGCGCGCCCAGGCGGCGGGCCGCGGCGGCCGAGCGGCCGCCGAGGCACGCCTCCACCGCCGCGATCTCGCGCTCGGCGGCATCGTAGAGGCGGCGCACGAGGCGCGGCCGCTCCGGACAGTCGGCAAGGCCCGGACAGGGCTGGCCGCGATGGGAGGCGGCCGGCGCATCGCCTTCGGCCGAAAGGCGCAGCGGGGCTGCGGCACCCGCCGGCAGGGCCAGGGCCTGCCCGCCCGGCTCGGGGGCGGGGCGGCCGGCCGTCGCCGGCGGGACGGGCGCGGTCACGGGCATCGGACCGGCGAGGGCCGCCGTCTCGGGCGGCCGGGATGCGTGATCTGGGGGCAAGCGGGCCTCCCGTCTGGTGGGTCGCGAAGGGATCGGACAGGGCCGGAACCGGCCGAAAGGGGCCCGAAAACGAGAGCGCCCGGCCGGGGCTCCCCCCGCCGGGCGCAGTTTTCGAACATAGCGAGAATCTACCGAACCAGTGTAACGCTGTCAAGGCCTCTTTTCACAGAAAATGACTTTGATCCTTTCCGACCGTTCGTCGGTTCAAGAGCCTCACGCCGGTCCGCCGGCGATCTCGCCGAACAGCTCGCCCGGCGGCAGCGGCTTCAGCCGGATGAGGCGCGAATCGGCCACCGCCGCCTGCCGGTGCTTCACCGCCTCGCGGTAGTCCGCATCGCGCAGCATGTCGATGAAGGCCTGGCCGGTCGGATATTCCGCGATGAAGGCGATGTCCCAGCGCTCGTCCGGCGGCCCGATCAGGACGAGGTCCGGTCGTCCGATCCAGTGCTGGCGCCCGCCGAGCCGGCGGAACACCGGCCCGCTCTGCCGGCCATAGGCCCGATAGGCCTCCAGGCCCGTGGCCTGCCGGCCGTCGGGATAGGCGGCCCGCGCCCTCAGCCGGATCAGGTTGAGCATGTGGATGGGCTCGTCCCGCGGCAGGTCTCGGAAGGCGGCGAAGCGCTCCCTGGTCGGATCGACATGGCCGTCACGGTCATCTGGCATGGCAAGGGCTCCCGATGACAGGCATTGTCGGGCAGCGTCCGCTGGGGTTCAATGACCTGAACGGCCAGCCCCTGACGGCACCGTGAAGACCCGTCCCGCCGGGCCGGCAACCGCGCCTCATTTCGCAGTTGCAAAATCAGCGGTCCTGACGCATATGCGACATTCTGACGCGGCCCAGATGCCCTGTCCAGCCGCATGCCCCCCGTGACGGAAGCCCCGTGACCGCAGCCCCGATCGTCTGGTCCCATTCCCCGCGACCGCTGTCCCTGTCGGGTTCCAGCATCGGCGAGAGCCTCGTCCGGCACGGGGCGCTGCTGTTCTGGTGCCTGCTCCTCGCCCATGCCCTGGTCGCCACGGTGGCGCCCTCGGTCGGCTTCGTGACCCTGCCGCGCGACACGCTGGAGGGCTTCCTGTGGGGCCGCAGCCCGCAATGGGGCTATTTCAAGCATCCGCCGCTGCAGGCCTGGATCCTCGGCCTGTCGGAGACGCTGGCCCCCTCCGCGCCCTGGCTGGCCTTCCTCTATGCCCAGATCTGCGTGATCGTGACGCTGTGGGCGGTCTGGCGCCTGGCCAGCGACGTGCTCGGCGAAGCCCAGGGCCTGGTCGCCGCCATCCTGACGCTGGCCGGCGTCCACTATTACGGCCCCTCCATGGCCACCTTCACGCCCGATACCCTGTCGGCGCCGCTCTGGGCGCTGACCGGGCTGTTCTGGTGGCGGGCCGTGGTGCGCGGCCGGCCGCTGGCCTGGTTCGCGCTGGCGCTGGTCGTCGCCCTGTCGGTCTATGCCAAATATGTCGGCCTCCTGCTGGCCGGGGTGCTCGCCATGCTGACGCTGGCCGTGCCGGCCTGGCGCGCCGAGCTGCGGCGGACCGAGTTCTGGCTGGCGCTGGCCATCGGCATCGGCCTGGTGACGCCGCATCTGCGGTGGATGATCCAGACCGGCTTCTCCTCGCTCTCCCACGCCGTCTCCCATGAGGGCGTGGCCGACAGCCTCCTTGTCCGCCTTGGCTACTGTCTGGAGTTCCTCAGCGGCCAGCTCGTCCAGCATACTGGCCTGCTGCTGCTGGTCGGCCTGTGCATCGGCCATGGACGGTTCAGGCCGCGCACGGAGCTGGTGGTGGAGGGACGCACCGTTCCGGAGGCGGAGCGGATCGCCATCCTGGTCATGGCCCTCGCCCCGCTGGCCATCGCGCTCGCCGTCAACTTCGCTGTCGGCGGCCAGTTCCGCCAGGGACGCGGAACGGCGCTGTTCGCCTTTTCCGGCATTGCCGCCGTCCTTCTCGCCGGCCCGGTCCTGCGTCTCGGCCGTCTCGGGCCGGCGGCCGTGTTCGTGCTTCTGGTGCTCTTTGCCCTGCCGGTGGCCAATGCCGGCCATCACGTCGTGCGCCTGGCGCTCGGCGCAACCCATGTGCCCACCCTCTATCCGGCCGAATCGCTCGCCGCCCAGCTGCAGGAGCGCTGGCGTGCCAGCACCGGCCTGCCGCTCAGCGTCGTGGCCGGCGATCGCTGGCACGCCGGCAATGTCGCCTTCTACATCGACGACCCCGCCCTGATCCTGCTCGACGGCAATTTCGCCATCTCGCCCTGGCTCGACCGCGCGACCGTCGAGCGCTCGGGCGCCTTGCTGGTCTGGCATCCGGACGACCGGGCTGCCCTCGCCAACCTGCGCCGGCTGGTTCCGGACCTCAAGCCCGAGGGGCTGGTCACCGCCAGCAGCCCGCTGCCATTCGGGCCGCCCACCACGCTCGCCTACCGCATCTTGCCACCGGCGTCAGGACCGGTCGAAAGTCCGTCCCTGCCGACGGACCTGCCCGCGGAGTTGCAGGGTCCGGAGGGCTGACCGACGGCTGCACTCCCGGAGGCCCGCATGCCCCGCGACATTCTCGGCGACGGCTGGACCTGCCGCACGCTCGACCTTGCCCCGGATGCCGAGGGCCCGGTGGTGGCAAGCCTCGTCCACCGCGACCGGCCGCCGCGACAGGGCCCGGCCGTGCTCTACCTCCACGGCTTCGTCGACTATTTCTTCCAGACCCACCTCGCCGAGGCGCTGGAGGCGGCCGGCTACGACTTCTACGCCCTCGACCTGCGCAAATATGGCCGCTCGCTGAGGCCCCACCAGACGCCGAACCACACCGCCGATCTCGCCGTCTATGACGAGGAGATCGACCAGGCCACCGAGATCATCCGCGCCGAGCGCGGCCATGCCGGGCTCGTGCTGATGGGCCATTCGACCGGCGGGCTGATCGCCAGCCTGCATGCCCATCGCCGGCCGGCCACCTACCGGGCGCTGGTTCTGAACAGCCCCTGGCTCGATCTCAATGCCGGCTGGCTGATGCGCGGGCCGGTGACGGCGATGGTCGACGTGGTGGGCGACCTGATGCCGCGCCTGGTGCTGGCACGCGGCCTTGCCGAGGCCTATGGCCGCTCCATTCACCGCGCCAGCGGCGGCGAATGGGACTATGATCTTGCCCTGAAGCCGCTGGCCGGCTTTCCGGTCCGTGCCGACTGGATGCGGGCCATCCGGCGCGGCCATGCGGCGGTGGCGGCGGGCCTTGCCATCGACTGCCCGGTGCTGGTGTGCTGCTCGGACGCCTCGGGACCGACCACCCACGCCCACCCCGCCATCGACCGCACCGACAGCGTGCTGGATGTCGAGCAGATCGCGGCGCGCGCCCACCGGCTCGGCCCGCATGTCACCCTGATCCGCATTGCCGGCGGCCTGCACGATCTCGTGCTGTCGAAGCCGCCGGTGCGGGCCGCCTATCTGGCCGCGGTGATCCGCTGGCTGTCCGCCTACGGGGCGATCTGACGCCGGTCAGCGGCCGGCGCAGGCGATGCACAGACGGGCGGCCGGATCGACGCCGAGCCGCCCCATGCCGATGAAGGCGCCGCAGTCCAGGCAAGAGCCGAACTCGCCGGCCGCCATGCGCTCGAGCGCCGCGCCGATCTGTTGCAGGCGCAGCCGCCGTCGGCGCTGGGTGGCCTCCGCCATGGCCTGCATCTGGAGGGCGTCCATCCGGCTCAGGCGGCCGACGCTCTGCTGGTCGAGTTCGACCGGCGCGCGGTCGGCGGCGCTCGCCTCCCCCTCGCCCTGAAGCGCCTCGCGCTCGGCCTCCAGCCGGGGACGGAACATCCGCGCCAGCTCGTCCTGGTCAGGCTCGCTCATGCCGGTTTCCCCGTCTGCCGGGCCAGCCGAAACAGGCTGCTCATACGCCCTCGTCCATCGGCCAGTCGGCCAGGTGGTGTTCAAGTTCGGCCAGTTCCGTGAGGTCGTGCTCGAAGGCGGTGATGCGGCCACGCACCGAGATGCCCGCGGCATGGACGCTCTGCGGATCACCCGAGACCAGGGGGTGCCACCAGTAGAGGTCGGCGCCCTCGGCGATCAGCCGATAGGCGCAGGTGCGCGGCAGCCAGGTCAGCTCACGCACCTCCTCGGGGGTAAGGCGCACGCAATCGGGCACCTTGCTCTGGCGGTTGGCATAGTCGGTGCAGCGGCAGGCCTCGCCGTCGAGCAGCGTGCAGGCCACCGAGGTGTAGAGCACCTCGCCGGTCTCCTCGTCCTCCAGCTTGTTCAGGCAGCAGCGGGCACAGCCGTCGCACAGGCTCTCCCATTCGGCACGGGTCATCTCGTCCAGGCTCTTGGCCCGCCAGAACGGAACGCCTGCCGGCTCGTGCTGCACGCTCGTGTCTCCCTCGGGGCGCGGGACCGCGCCGGGCCCGGCCCAGCGGTAACCATGCCATGAAGTCGGCGGGTGGACGCGCCGCTCCGGTTGGCCGTGGCCAGCCCTTTCCGCTATGGTAAGCAGATCGTCAACACCAGACCTGCCAGGGATTCGCCGGTTGAGCGACTTCACGCCCAGGAGCGGGTGGGGCGCGACGCTGAAGCGCGTCATGCTCGACCTCGACGCGCGGCTGAACGACGGGCTCTGGCGGCTCGCCGGTGCGGTTGGGCGCGCCTGGGAGCGCCTCGCCGACCTCGCCGACCGGGTGCAGGTGTTCGGCTGGAAGCGGGTGGCGGCGGAGGCCGCCTCCGAGGGCCTGACGCTGGGCACCGGCGGCCTGGTGGTGCTGCTCATGCTGGCCATTCCCGCCTTCCGCGACACGGACGAGAACTGGCGCTCGCGTGGCGACCTGTCCGTGGTGTTCCAGGACCGCTATGGCAACGAGGTCGGCCGGCGCGGCATCCGCCTCAACGATTCGGTGCCGCTGGAGGAGTTCCCGGACCACATGATCAAGGCGGTGCTGGCCACCGAGGACCGCCGCTTCTATGAGCACTACGGCATCGACGTGATCGGCACGCTGCGCGCGCTGATGACCAATGCCCGGGCCGGCGGCGTGGTCCAGGGCGGCTCGACGCTGACGCAGCAGCTGGCCAAGAACCTGTTCCTGTCGAACGAGCGCTCCTTCGAGCGCAAGATCCGGGAGGCCTTCCTCGCCCTGTGGCTGGAGGCGCGCGCCACCAAGAACGAGATCCTGAAAGCCTATCTGGACCGCGCCTATATGGGCGGCGGCGCCTTCGGGGCGGAGGCGGCCTCGGAATACTATTTCGGCAAGTCGGTGCGCGACGTGACCCTCGCCGAGGCCGCCATGCTGGCCGGCCTGTTCAAGGCTCCGACCCGCTTCGCCCCCCATGTCAACCTGCCGGCCGCGCGCAGCCGCGCCAATGTGGTGCTCGACAACCTGGTGGAGGCCGGCTTCATGACCGAGGGCCAGGTGTTCGGTGCCCGGCGCAATCCGGCGACCCCCATCGACCGCAAGGACGAGGTGGTGCCCAACTACTATCTCGACTACGCCTTCGAGGACGTGAAGCGGATCGTCGCCGCCCATCCGCGCATCACCGACAAGGTGCTCACCGTGCGCACCGGGCTCGACCTGACCATCCAGCGCCAGGCCGAGACGGCGGTGGAATCGGTCATCCGCCAGTATGGCGCCGACTACCGCGCCTCGCAGGCAGCGGTGGTGATGATGGATGTGGATGGCACCATGCGGGCCATTGTCGGCGGCCGCGACTATGGCACCAGCCAGTTCAACCGCGCCACCGAGGCCATGCGCCAGCCGGGCTCCTCGTTCAAGCCGATCGTCTATGCTGCGGCCATGCGCGAGGGCCTGATCAACGGCCGCTCGATCGTGGTCGACCGGCCGATCTGCCTCGGCAACTGGTGCCCGCAGAACTATGGGCGCTCGTTCTCCGGCTCGACCACGGTGACCGCCGCGCTGGTGCGCTCGATCAACACCATCCCGGTGATCCTGACCCAGCAGATGGGCCGGGGCGACAGCCGGATCGGCCGGCGCAAGGTCATCGAGACGGCGCGGCAGATGGGCATCACCCGGCCGCTGACCGATTCGGCGCCGCTGCCGATCGGCGCCGCCGAGGTGTCGCTCATCGAACTGACCACCGCCTATGCCAGCTTCGCCTCCGGCGGCCTCGCCGTGACGCCGCACGCGGCGGTGGAGATCCGCAACTCGGCCGGCGACACGCTCTGGCGGGCCGACCGCGACCTGCCGCGCCCGCGCCGCATCTTCACGCCGGAGCTCGCCGCCGAGATGAACGCCATCCTGGTCGGCGTGGTGGAATCGGGCACCGGCCGGCGCGCCCAGGTGCCGGGCGTGCAGGTCGGCGGCAAGACCGGCACGACCAATTCCTACCGCGATGCGCTGTTCATCGGCTATTCGAGCCAGTTCGTCACCGGCGTCTGGTTCGGCAATGACGACTATTCGCCGACCAACCGCATGACCGGCGGCTCGCTGCCCGGCATGACCTTCTCGCAGGTGATGGCAGCCGCCCATCAGGGCCTCGACCCGCGCCCGATCTTCGGCCTGCCCGACCGGCCGCGCCCGGCCACGCCGGGTGCGCCGAACGCCGCCCCGCCGCCCCTGCCCGGCAGCGCGGACCGGCCGCAGGTGCTCTCGCGCCGCTCGCTGGAGGTGCTCGGGCGCATCGAACGGCTCCTGCGCGAGAGCGCCGAACCCGCCCGCCCCGGTCCGCTGTCCTCGGTGCCGGAAACGCCGGGCACCGCCCTCGTGCGCTGAGGGAGCCCCGCCCTTGCGCACCCTGCCGGGCCTGTTCCTGACGCTCGCCATCGGTGCGGCCACCGGGCTGGGGCTGACCGCCCTGACGGTCAGCGGCGGCAACGGGGCCGGCGTCCTGCAGATCGGCCCCTGGCTCGCCACCCCCAAGGCCGGCACCAACGAGGCCGACCCCTATGCCCGCGCGGCCACCGCCCGGCTCGGCACCCTGCCGCTGGCGCTCGCCGACGGCCTTGCGCTGACCGCCACCCGCGACGACGAGGGCGCTCCCCTCGACGGCCGCTGCACCTATCTGGTCTCCGGCACCATGCCGCCAGCCCGGTTCTGGACGCTGACGGCCGCCGGCGAGGACTGGCGGCCGGTGGTGGACGAGAGCATCCGCCAGGGCTTCACCAGCCACGAGATCGTGCGGTTCGGCTCCCGGCCGGCCGACATCACGCTCGGGCCGGAGGCAAGGCCCGGCAACTGGCTGCCGTCGGGCGGCGCGCCGCGCATCCGGCTGATCCTGCGCCTCTACGACACGCCGATCGCCACCACCATCTCGGCCGGCACCGCCATGCCGTCGATCCGGCGGAGGTCGTGTCCGTGATCCGCCGCCTGCTGTTCGCCCTGCCCTGGATCGTTGCCGGCCTCATCCTCGGGCTGATCGTGCACATCGCCACGATCTTCGCCCTGCCGCGCCTTGCCCCCGCCGATGCCAGGGCGCGGCTGTCGCGCCTTGCCGAGACAAACCGCATCACCACCCTGTCGGGCCGCGCCGAGGCGGTGCTGCCGCTCGCCGATCCGGCCTTCGAGACGGCGGTGTGCCGCTACGACCTGTCGCAGGGCGTTCTCCATGTGCGGGCGCCGGTCACCCCGCACTACACCTCGATCTCGCTCTACACGGCCACGGGCCTCGCCTTCGGTGCCATCAACGACCGGGCGGCGGCGCGCGGCACCATGGACCTCTTCGTGGTGACGGCCCGCCAGCGCCGCGAGCTGGCCACCGGCGAGGACGAGACGGCGGCCGACAACCTGATCATGGTCTCGCCGACCACCGAGGGCTTCGTGCTGGTGCGGGCGCTGGCCGCCTATCCGTCCATGGCCCCGCTGGTGCGCGAGCAGATCGCCGCCGGCGCCCTGTGCGAGATCCTCACCCCCGAGCAGGTGGCGGGGGACTGAGGCGACCGCCTACTTGCTGATCACCGGCTCCTCGCGCGGCGTCATCGGATAGTAGCCCGGTGCGGGCACCTCCACGCCGACGCGGCCGCGGGCGGGGGTCGCCGCACACAGCCGGTCGAACTCGGCGATGTCGGCGCGCAGGCCCGCCAGCTCGCGCTCGGCCATCACCGCCTCCGGCTCGGGGGTCGCCACGATCTGGGTGTGCAGGGCGCAGCGATAGGCCTCGGCATGCTGCTCCAGACCGTGCCGCACCCAGCGCACGATCATGCGGTTCTCGGCGATGCGGTCGCGCGCCGAGCGCACCTCGACCGGCGTGATGTCCGCAATGTAGCCGAGCGCGCCGGCCCGCACCCGGTCGGCCTCGGCCACCTCCACGGCCTTGGCGCAGAAGGGGCGGATGCGCTGGCGGTCAGCGCGCATGTCATCGGTCATGCGCACGAAACGGGATTTCGACGAGCGGTAGCCTTCCCGCGCCAGGGTGCGGCAATAGCCGCGCGGGTCGGGATCATAGGCGAGCGGATCGCCGATGCGGGTGCGGCGCAGCTCGGCCCAGAACTGGTTCCAGCGGTCGAGCGGGTGGGTCGGCATCATGAGGCCGTAGCCGAGCTGGCGCAGCTCGCGCTCGGCATCGGTCAGGTCATAGCCGGAGACCGGCTCGCCGCGGGCCCGGGCGGCATGGCCGCCGATCCAGGGCATGAGCTCGTCGTTGAGGACATTGGGCGCGGGCCGGCCGAGATCGCCCTGCGGCGCACAGGCGGCGACCAGCATCGCACAGGCAAGCATCGGGAGGAGGCGGCGTGCGCGAGGGCCCTGCGGCGAACGCACGGACACGGGAATCATGCTCGGACAGCCTTCGGTTCGGCCAGGCGGCTGAGGGACTGATCGGAACGCAACGCTTGCGCGAACGGAACGCCGGGACAGGATCGCCAGGAAGCCGAACGCCGGTTCGCCGGCCTCAGGCCGTCTTGCGGCGACGGCGCGGCTTGCCCCCGCCCCGCATCGGCGGCTCGACGGTGATGGCGGGCGGCGCCGGCAGGTTCCGGCGCGCCACCACACCGATGGCAGGGTCCGCGCTGTCGTGACGCTCGATGCGGATCACGGGCAGCACCAGCACCACGCCGCGCGGGGCATCGCCCAGGTCAGGGCCGGCGACCCGCCGCCGTTCAAGTGGAAAGCGCAGTACCAGACCCATCGATCCCTCCCGAAGCGCTGCCCTCCAATGCGGCCATGCCCGGCGGTCCTTCGCCGGCGCGCAGCACCATTAGGAGCGGCTTTGGTTAACGAGCTGCTAACGACTTGGCTCCTAGTCTCGAAACGGTAAGCGGGAGCTGAACCGCACCGCCGCCCCGCCCCGTCCCGAACCCCTTGCGCCCGGCCCGCATGCCCCAGCAGCGCCTGCCTCCGATCCAGTCCGTCGTCGGCCTCGCCCGTTCGAACGGCATCGACGTGCGCCCGACCCTCCTGCGCGTCATCGTCGACCAGTTCGTGCTCGACACCCGCCATCCGGCTGCCGAGGTGACGCGCTTCGGCGAGCTGGTCATGAACCTGATCGACAAGGCCGGCGAGGACGACCGGGCCATCGTCGCGCAGAAGCTGGCCGACCATCCCCAGACACCGCGGGCGGTGGCGCGGCGGCTGGCGGCCGACACGGCGCGCGTCGCCCTGCCGATCATCGCCCGCTCGCAGGCCCTGTCCGATGACGACCTGTTCCTGGCGGTGCGCTCGGGCGATGCCGACAAGGCGCTGGCGGTGGCGCTGCGCGACGACATCGGCATCGCGGCCCTGGTGGCCCTGGAGGACATGGACGATCCGCGCATCCGCGCGGCGCTGGCCGCCCGCGCCCGCCGCCTCGGTCCCCCGCCCGATGCCGGCGACCGGGCGATGGCCTTCCTTGCCGGCGGCCCGGCCGAGCGCGAGGCGATCGTCGCCGCGCTGGCGCTGGAGACCCGGCCGGCCCTGCCCCCGGCCGCCGGAGCCGATCAGGAGCGCGGACGGGCGCTCGAGCGCGCCGCCCTCAGCGGCAGGGCGGGCGCGCTCGCCATCGCGCTGACCGTCCAGCTCGGGCTGCCGGCGGCGACCGCCAGCCGGATCGCGGAGGATGCCGGCGGCGAGCCCTTGGTGGTGGTGGCCAGGGCTCTCGATCTCGGCGCCGAGGCGGCCACCCGCCTGCTGATCTTCGCGCTCGGCGAGGCCGGCGCGGCGCCGGGCAAGCTGCAGGCCCTGCGCGAGTTCTACGCGGCCATGCCGCGGGCGGTGGCCGCCGCACTTGTCAGCGGCTGGCAGCAGGCCCTGGCGCGGCCGGCCGAGAAGGCCAGCCGCGGCCGCCATCAGCCGGTCACGGCCAGCGATGCCACCGATCAGGTGGGCGCGCGCCGGGCCGCAACCCCCGCTTACCACCAACGGGCAGCCCACCGCGCTGCGCCGCGCGGGCGGGGCGCCGGCCGTCAGCAGGTCGCGCAGCAGATCGACGGCAGCGGCGCCGATATGCTTCATCGGCATTTCCACGGCA
>JBKBOA010000060.1:0-19836 GCA_046295035.1 Phreatobacter sp. | reverse complement strand
CGCGGGCCACCGGAGGACAAGGCGATGCGTCACGGCAAAGCCCACCGCAAGTTCAACCGCACGGCCGAGCATCGCAAGGCGATGTTCGCCAACATGTGTGCGGCGCTGATCAAGCACGAGCAGATCGTCACCACGCTGCCCAAGGCCAAGGATCTGCGTCCGATCGTCGAGAAGCTGGTGACGCTCGGCAAGCGCGGCGACCTGCATGCCCGCCGCCAGGCGGTCTCGCAGATCCGCGACATCCACATGGTCAAGAAGCTGTTCGAGGTGCTCGGGCCCCGCTACCAGTCGCGCCAGGGTGGCTATACCCGCGTGCTGAAGGCCGGCTTCCGCTATGGCGACAATGCGCCGGTGGCGGTGATCGAGTTCGTCGATCGCGACGTCGAGGCCAAGGGCAAGGATTCCGGTCCCGTCCAGGCGAAGGCCGAGCAGGCAGCGGCCTGAGCCGTCGCCCGGCGACCTGAAGCGAAAGTGCGGTCCGTGCTGCGGCGCGGGCCCGTGGGCGGCTCTCGGGCCGCCCTTTTGCTTGTCTGCCCTAGCGCTGCCGCGCGGTGGCCAGTTCGGTGGCCAGGCCTGCGGCAAGGATGGCGCCGGCGAGGGCGAAGACCAGGGTGTGACTGCCGGTGGCCGCAAGCAAGGCCGTGAAGGCATAGGCGGCGACCGCCTGGACGATGGCGAAGGCGACCGTCTGCAGCGCCCAGGCGGCGGTATGGGCCTCGGCGCCGACAATCTCCCGGGTGCGCCCGGCCGTCGAAGCACCAAGACCGATCATCAGCCCGCCGGCCATCATCGCCGACAGGGTCAACAGGACGAGATTGTGGCTGAGCGCCGGCATGGCGGCGCCGATCGCCATCAGCGCCACGATGACCCGCAGCACCGGCGCGTAGCCGAACCGGTCGGCGGCGGCGCCCGCGACCATGGGCGCGCAGACCGCCGTGATCCCGGCCGCCACCCAGATCCAGCCTCCGGTACCGAGCCCGTAGCCGAGATCACGGGCGACGTGGTCGACGAAGAAGAGGGTGTGCGGCACATAGCCGGCCGCCGCCCCGCAATAGGCGGCCGCCAGGCCGAGGAAGGCCGGATCGCGCCGCCAGACCGGCGCCGGATCGCCGCGGGCCGCCGCCTGGGGCGCGACCGAGCGCGGCAGCAGGGCCAGCATCACCACGCTGGCCAGCGCGAGGGCTGCCGCCAGCGCCAGCCAGGCCGGCGCCGGTCCCGAGGCCGCGAAGGCCGGGACGGCCGTTCCGGACAGCACGAAGCCGGTGCCAACCCCTGCAAAGGCAAGGCCGCTCGCCCGCCCCCTGTAGGCGGGCGCCACCGCGCTAGCGATGACCGGCGGGATGACGATCATCAGCACGCCGCCCGTGGCGCCTGACAGCGCCCTCAGCGCGATGAACAGCCAGCCGGGCAGGGGGATGGCCGAGGCGGCGAAGCTGAGCACCGAGAACAGTGCGGCAAGCGCAATGGCAGCCCTGACGCCGAGCGCCCGGGCCGTGGCAAGCGCCGTGCCCGCGCCGGCAATATAACCCAGCAGGTTGAAGGCTCCCGCCAGGTGCAGGGTGGTGGGCGTCGCCCAGCCGGCTTCCACCATGGCCGGAATGAGCGGCGGATAGCCGAACCGGCCCATGCCGACGCCGATCAGCAGGCCGCAATAGCCGGCAAGGACCGGAGCGATGAAATCGCGCCAGACCCGCCGGGCCACGATCAGACCGCACGCTCGATGGCGACGCTGCGGCAGTCCATCTCGTAGTCGAGGCCGATCACCGGCGGGCGGTTGAAATGCCAGGTCAGGCCCGCCCGCGCCGCACCGCGCGAGACGATCTCCCCGGCCATGTAGCTGTGCAGGTCGTGGACCGTATAGACCTGCACGGCGGTGGTATCGGCCCAGCCATGGCCGAAGGCTCCCATGCGCCGCTCCATCTGGCCGAGCACGAAAACGGCCTTCTCGCGCATGGCATCGGGCGTGGTCTCGTTCAGGCGGACAATGCGCTCGGCATAGGGACCGGCGCCCTCGCGGGCTTCCCCGGAACCGGAAATGACGAACTGCGGAGCGCCGGCCTCGCCCTCCGCCACATAGGAGAAGGCATGGAAGGACGGCTCCGGCGGACCGTCGATGTCCGGACAGACGTTCGAGCGGGCCACCGGATTGGCCTTCGTCGCGGCGTTGTAGAGGCCCCATTCGGCGAGCGTGCCGACATAGACCTCGTTGAAGGCCTTGAAGCCGGCATCGTCGAACGGGGCCGGCGAGCGCAGCTCGCAGGCGCAGAAGGCGGTGAGCGGCCGCCCGGCGCCCTTGATGATCTCCGCGATGCGCGCGAAGCCCTGCTTCAGCGGAACGGGCCGGCGGAACATCACCCGCTCGACATGGAAGCCCGGCAGCGCGGCGGCGCCCGCCGAGTACTGGAACACGCTCGGCACGTAGCGGTAGTTGCCGGCAGTGAAGTCGACGGGAGCGGTCATGGGTTGTCCTCGCGGCGGTGTCGGGGACCGAGCCTCGCGATGCGGCCGCCCGCGGTCAACCGGCGCGGGTGCATCGCCCCGTTGCCGGAACGGCCCTCCCTTCCGGGTCTCGGGGCCCGAGGCTATATAGGCGGCATGACCCGATCCGCGATGTCCCGATCCGCCCTGCTGATGGCCGCCGGCCTGGTGGTGGCCACCCTCGCTCCGGCTGCCGGACAGCCTGCCCCGCGCCAGGCGCCGCAGAGCCGCGCCGAGGTGCAGCTGTCCTTCGCCCCCGTGGTCCGGCGGGCCGCGCCCGCCGTGGTCAATGTCTATGGCGCGCGCGTCGAGCAGGTGCAGAACCATCCCTTTTTCGACGACCCGATCTTCCGCAGGTTCTTCGGCGACCGGGGCGGGCAGGGCGGCGCCCAGGGTCCGGGCCGGGCGGAGGTGGCCCGGTCGCTCGGCTCCGGCGTCATCGTCGACCGCGCCGGCCTGGTGATCACCAACAACCACGTCATCGAGAACATGACGGAGGTGAAGATCGCGCTCGCCGACCGGCGCGAGTTCGAGGTCGATATCGTGCTGCGCGACCCGCGCACCGACCTCGCGGTTCTGCGCATCAAGTCGCCGCCGGGCGATCTGGCCGTGCTGGAACTGGGGGATTCCGACGCGCTCGAGGTCGGCGACATCGTCCTGGCGATCGGCAATCCGTTCGGCGTTGGCCAGACGGTGACCCAGGGCATCGTCTCGGCGCTCGCCCGTACCCAGGTCGGAGTCACCGACTACCAGTCCTTCGTGCAGACCGATGCGGCCATCAATCCCGGCAATTCCGGCGGTGCTCTGGTCGACATGGCCGGTCGCCTGGTCGGCGTGAACACCGCCATCTTCTCACGGTCCGGCGGCAGTCACGGCATCGGTTTCGCCATTCCCACCGCCATGGTCCGGCTGGTGGTGGAATCGGCGCGCGCCGGCAGCCAGACGGTGCAGCGGCCCTGGTTCGGCGCCCGCCTGCAGCAGGTCACGCCCGATGTGGCCGAGAGCCTGCGGCTGCCGCGGCCCACCGGGGCGCTGATCGTCTCGGTCGTGCCGGGTTCCCCGGCTGCCCGTGCCGGCCTTCGCGCCGGCGACCTCATCACCGCCGTCGACGCCCATCCGGTCACCGATCCAGACAGCTTCGGCTACCGGTTCGGCATCCGGCCGATCGGCGGCACGGCCAGCCTCGCCGTCATCCGCAACGGGCGCAATCTCGTGGTGCCGGTGGCGCTGGAGGCGGCCCCGCGCGGCGGCCAGGATGCCTTGACCATCACTGCTCCCTCGCCGTTCCAGGGCGCCCGGGTGGCCAGCCTGTCGCCCGGCCTGCAGGACGAATTGCGGATCAACCACCGCGATCAGGGCGTGGTCATCATCGCCGTCGAGCCGGGGTCGCCGGCCAGTCAGGTCGGTCTCCAGCCGGGGGATGTGGTGCTCGGGGTCAACGGCCGGGAGATCAACCTGCCGGCGGATCTCCAGCAGGCCGCCTCCCAGCGCGCCCGGCTCTGGCGCTTCCAGATCGACCGGCAGGGGCAGGTGATCAACTCGATCCTGGGCGGGTGAGGTGGACCTGTTCGAGGCCGCCGGCCCCGATCCGCGCATGCCGCGTCCGCTCGCCGACCGGCTGCGCCCGACCACGCTGGCCGAGGTCGCCGGGCAGGAGCATCTGACCGGCCCCGACGGCGCGCTGACCCGTCTTCTGCGCACGCGCTCCCTGGGCTCGCTGATCTTCTGGGGGCCGCCTGGCACCGGCAAGACCACGGTGGCGCGGTTGCTGGCGGGTGAGACCGATCTCGCCTTCGAGCAGATCTCGGCGATCTTCACCGGCGTGGCTGACCTGAAGAAGGTGTTCGACCAGGCCCGCGCGCGGCGCATGCAGGGCCGGGGAACGCTCCTGTTCGTGGACGAGATCCACCGCTTCAACCGCTCGCAGCAGGACGCCTTCCTGCCCGTGGTCGAGGACGGCACCGTGATCCTGGTCGGCGCCACCACCGAGAACCCGTCCTTCGAGCTGAACGCCGCGCTGCTGTCGCGGGCGCGCGTGCTCACCTTCCGGTCGCTCGACGAGCACGCCCTGGAAAGGCTGCTGGCCCGGGCCGAGGCGCTGGACGGACGGCCCCTGCCGCTCGACCCGGATGCCCGCGCCGCCCTTGTCCGCATGGCCGATGGCGACGGTCGTGCGGTGCTGACGCTGGCCGAGGAGGTCTGGCGCGCCGCAGGCGAGGGCGAGGTGTTCGACACGGCCGGCCTTGCCGCCGTCGTCCAGCGCCGGGCGCCCATCTACGACAAGGCCCAGGAAGGGCACTACAACCTCATCTCCGCGCTCCACAAGACCGTGCGCGGCTCCGATCCCGACGCCGCGCTCTACTATCTCGCGCGCATGCTGGATGCCGGCGAGGATCCGCTGTTCATTGCCCGGCGCGTCGTGCGCATGGCGGTGGAGGATATCGGTCTCGCCGATCCGCAGGCGCTCGTCGTGGCCAATGCGGCCAAGGACGCCTACGACTTCCTCGGCTCGCCGGAGGGCGAACTGGCGCTCGCCAACGCCGTGCTCTATGTCGCCACCGCGCCGAAGTCGAACGCCGCCTACACGGCCTGGAAGGCCGCCAGCGCCACGGCAAAGGCCCATGGCAGCCTCATGCCACCCAGGACCATCCTCAATGCGCCGACGAAGCTGATGCGCGAGCAGGGCTATGGCGAAGGCTATGTCTATGACCATGACCAGCCCGACGCCTTTTCCGGCCAGGACTACTGGCCGGAGGCGCTCGGACGGCAGAGCTTCTACCGGCCGGTGGAGCGCGGCTTCGAACGCGAGATCGGCAAGCGCATGGAGTGGTGGGCGAAGCTGCGCCGGGAGCGGAGCGGGTCGGGCCGCTCTTGACGCCGCCGCCGGTCTCGGCCACGCCTCGGCCCATGGCATTCCGCGCTCATCCAGCCACCGATCTCGAGGCCCGTCTGGCCCATGCCGCAACGTTGGTCGAGGGCGTGCTCGACGACGCCCTGTCGGACGCACCGCTGGCCGGCGAGGTCGCCCGCCCCGCGCGCCTCGTCGCCGCCATGCGGCATGGGGTGCTGGCGGGCGGCAAGCGGTTCAGGCCCTTCCTGGTGATGGAGGCTGCGCGTCTGTTCGGCGTGCCGGAGGAGCGCTCCGTGACGGCCGCCGCGGCGCTCGAACTCGTCCATTGCTATTCGCTGGTCCATGACGATCTGCCGGCCATGGACGATGACGACCTGCGCCGCGGCCGGCCGACCGTGCACCGGGCCTATGACGAGGCGACGGCCATTCTCGTCGGCGACGCCTTGCAGACCCTCGCCTTCACGCTGATGGCCTCGCCCGCCTGCCATGACGACCCCGCCGTGCGCTGCCAGCTCGTGGCGGCGCTCGCCAGGGCTTCCGGTGTCGGCGGCATGGCCGGCGGGCAGATGCTGGATCTGACCGCCGAAGGACGCTTCGCCGATGGCAGGCCCTTGCCCCTGACCGATCCCGAGATCCGCCGCCTGCAGGCGATGAAGACCGGCGCGCTCATCCGCTTCGCCTGCGAGGCGGGCGCGCTCGTGGGGGGCGCCGATGCCGGGCAGCTGGCAGCGCTGGCCGGCTATGGCGAGACCGTCGGTCTCGCCTTCCAGATCGCCGACGATCTCATCGACCTGGAGGGCGATGCCGCCAGTGCCGGCAAGGCCACGGGCAAGGATGCCGCGCGCGGCAAGGCGACCCTGGTCTCGCTCAAGGGCGCGGCTTGGGCGCGTGACGAACTGACGCGCCTGGTGGCCCTCGCCTGCGGTCATCTCGCGGGCTTCGGCGAAAAGGCGGCGGTTCTGCAGGCCGCGGCGCGCTTCGTGGCCTTCCGCAGCGCCTGAGCCGCGCTCGTGCATGGCACCTGCCCAGGGCCTGTCTAAGTCTTGACACAATTGAACGGCGCGCGCGACGATCCGCGAACACCTGACTTCCCTGATCAATGAAGGAGCGGACCATGTTGCGGTCGTCCATCTGGCGTTCGGTGATCCGGCCGGGACTGGCCCTGGCGCTCGGCGCCGTCCTTGCCCTCGGCGCCACGGGCCCTGCCGATGCCCAGAAGCGCGCCAATACGATCCGCTTCGCCTATGACCAGGTTCCGGAGAACATCGACCCCTATTTCAACAATGTCCGCATCGGGGTCATCATTGCCCACCAGGTGTGGGACACGCTGATCTACCGTGATCCGACGACCAACGAATACAAGGGCCAGCTGGCCACGGCCTGGCGCTGGATCAACGACACGACGCTGGAGCTCGACCTGCGCCGCGGCGTGAAGTTCCACAACGGCGCCGAGTTCAGCGCCGACGATGTCGTTTACACGCTGAACTATGTCGCAAACCCCGCCAACCGCTCCACCACGCAGTCCAATGTCAACTGGATCGACCGGGTCGAGAAGGTTGACAGCCACAAGGTGCGCATCATCACCAAGCGGCCCTTCCCGGCGGCGATCGAATATCTCGCCGGTCCCATCGTCATCCATCCTGGGGCCTATTACGAGCAGGTCGGCCCCAAGGGCATGAACGAGAAGCCGGTCGGCTCCGGCCCCTACCGCATCGTCGAGCATCAGATCGGCCGGTCGGTGACGCTGGAGCGCAATCCGGACTATTTCCGCGACAGCCCCAAGCCGCAGCCGACCATCCAGCGCATCGTCATCCGCTTCATCCCGGACCGTCAGACGCAGGTCGCCGAGATGCTGTCGGGCGGGCTCGATTTCGTGATGAACGTGGCGCCCGACCAGGCCCAGCAGATGCGCGCCGTGCCGACCCTCCAGGTCGTCTCGGGCGGCACCATGCGCATCGTGTTCCTCAATCTGGCCACGACCGAGCGCTCGCCGTCCCCGCCGCTTCGCGATGTCCGCGTGCGCCGCGCCATCGCCCATGCCATCGATCGCCAGACCATGGCGCGCCAGCTGGTGGGCGAGGGCGCCCAGCTGATCAACGCCATCTGCTTCCCCTCGCAGTTCGGCTGCGATGACTCCAAGGCGACGGTCTACGAGTACGACCCGGCCAAGGCGCGCCAGCTCCTCGCCGAAGCCGGCTTCCCCAATGGCTTCGATGTCGAGTTCCACGCCTATCGCGAGCGCAACCAGTCGGAGGCGATGATCAACTATCTGCGCGCCGTCGGCATCCGGGCGACGCTGCGCTTCGGCCAGTATGCCGCCATGCGCGACCAGATCCGCTCGAACCGCGCGGCCATGGCACATCAGACCTGGGGCTCGTTCTCGATCAACGACGTGTCGGCCTCCACCCCCGTCTATTACAAGGGGTTGGACGACGACATCTCGCGTGATCCGAAGGTGATCGAGCTGCTCACCCGCGGCGACACCGTGACCGATCCGCAGGAGCGCATCGCCGCCTATCGCGAGGCCCATGCCATCATCACGGCGCAGGCCTATTCCATCCCGCTCTACAATCTGGTGACGTTCTACGTCGCCTCGCGCGACCTGGAGTTCCGGGCCTATCCGGACGAACTGCCCCGGTTCTGGGAAATGCGCTGGAAATGACGCATCATTCCGGCCGTCGCCGCGCCGGGCGGCGGCCGGGATGAACCCGAAAGCGCATCGCACATGCTGTTCTACACCTTAAAGCGGCTCGGCCTTGCCGCGCTCGTGGCGTTTGCGGTTTCCGCGCTCGCCTTCATCCTGCTCAGGCTGACCGGCGACGTGGCCATTGCCATTGCCGGCGAGGGCGCCCGCGCCGAGGACATCGCCGCCGTCCGTCAGCAGTACGGGCTCGATCGCCCGATCGTCGTCCAGTATCTCGAATGGCTCGGCCGCACGCTGGCCGGCGATCTCGGCCAGTCGCTCTATTTCAAGACGCCGGTGGTCGATCTCATCCGCGAGAAGATTCCGACCACCATCATCCTCGGCCTCCTGTCCATCGGCTTTGCGCTCGTGCTGTCCATCCCGCTCGGGGTGATGGCGGCGCTCTGGCAGAACTCGTGGATCGACCGGCTCTGCCTCGGCCTCGCCGTGGTCGGCCAGGCCCTGCCGAACTTCTTCTTCGCACTCTGCCTGGTGATCGTCTTCTCCATCACCCTCGGCTGGCTGCCGGTTTCGGGCACCGACACCTGGTGGCACTTCGTCATGCCCACCGTGGCGCTCGGCTATTATGTCACGCCGCCCTTCATGCGCCTGGTGCGCGCCGGCATGGTGGAGGTGCTCGGCTCGGACTATGTCCGCACGGCCCGCGCCAAGGGCCTGCCCACCCGCACCGTCGTCATCAAGCATGCGCTGCGCAACGCCCTGGTGCCGGTGGTGGCGCTCACCGCCGTCCAGCTCGGCTTCCTGCTCGGCGGCTCGATCGTCATCGAGACGGTGTTCGCCCTCGACGGGCTCGGCTACCTCGCCTACCAGTCGATCGCCCAGAAGGATTTTCCCGTCATCCAGGCCGTGCTGATGCTGCTGGCCGTCAGCTATGTGGCGCTGACGCTGGGGGCCGATCTTCTCAATGCCTGGCTCGACCCCAGGATCCGGGTGGCCTGACATGACCGACGTCGTCCGCGCCGACACGTTCGAGGTTGCCGAACCCTCGGCCGCAACCCGCCTGTGGCGGCGCGTCCGCGGCCACAAGGGCCTGCTGACCGGCCTCGCCCTGTTCGGCTTCATCGTGGCCATCGCATTGCTGGCGCCGCTGCTGGCGCCGCACGATCCCTATCTTCAGGATCTCAATAACCGGCTCGTGCCGCCCGTCTGGTACGAGCGCGGCACCTGGGCCCATCCCTTCGGCACCGACAATCTCGGCCGCGACTATCTCTCCCGCACCCTCTATGGCGCGCAGATCTCGCTGCTGATCGGCCTGTCGGTCATGCTGATCTCCGGCGCCATCGGCACGGCGCTGGGCCTTGCCGCCGGCTATTTCGGCGGCCGCGTCGACATGGCCATCACCTTCATCATCACCACGCGCCTTGCCCTGCCGGTGGTGCTGGTGGCCCTGGCCGTGGTGGCCATGGTCGGTGGCACGCTCGCCATCGTCATCGCCGTGCTCGGCCTGCTGAAATGGGACCGCTTCGCCGTGGTCATGCGCTCGGCCACCCAGCAGGTGCGTTCGCTCGACTATGTCGCGGCGGCGGAGGCGGCGGGCGCCTCGCGCCTGAGGATCATCCTCGGCGAGATCCTGCCGAACGTCGCCCCGCAGCTCATCGTGGTGGCGACCGTCGAGGCCGCCAGCGCCATCCTGCTGGAGGCCGCGCTCTCCTTCCTCGGCCTCGGCGTGCAGCCGCCCTTGCCGTCCTGGGGCCTCATGATCTCGGAAGCCAAGAATTTCATGTTCTTCTCGTTCTGGCTGATCGCCATTCCCGGCACCGCTCTCGCCATTCTCGTGCTGGCCATCAACATGGTCGGCGACGGTCTGCGCGATGTCACCGCGCCGGAGGGCCGCTCGTGAGCGCGCCCGACATCGTCCTCGACGTCGAGGGGCTGACCGTTGACCTGCCGGTGGCGGCCGGAACCCTCCATGCCGTCCGCGGCATCTCGTTCCAGATCGCCCGCGGCGAGACGCTGTGCCTCGTCGGCGAATCCGGTTGCGGCAAGTCCATGACCGCCTTCTCGATCATGGACCTCCTGCCGCCGCGCGCCGTGCGCAGGGCCTCCCGCCTCGTGCTCGACGGCGAGGATCTGATCGCCGCCGGCCCGCAACGCTGGAACGCCCTGCGCGGCGACCGCATGGCCATGATCTTCCAGGAGCCGATGACGGCGCTCAATCCGGCCTACACCATCGGCGACCAGCTCACCGAGCACCACCGGCTGCACAAGGGCGCCTCGGCCGGGCAGGCGCGCGACCGGGCGGTGTTCCTGCTGGAAAAGGTCGGCATCGCCAATGCCGGCCAGCGCCTGACCCAGTATCCGCACCAGCTGTCCGGCGGCCTGCGCCAGCGCGTCATGATCGCCATGGCGCTGATGTGCGGGCCGGACCTGCTGGTGGCCGACGAGCCGACCACGGCGCTGGACGTCACCATCCAGGCGCAGATCCTGCGCCTGCTGCTCGACCTGCAGAAGGAATTCGGCATCGCACTCCTGCTCATCACCCACGATCTCGGCGTGGTCGCCCGCATGGCCCATCGCGTGGCCGTCATGTATGCCGGCGAGATCGTCGAGACCGGCACCGCGGAGGAGGTCTTCGGGGCGCCGAAGCATCCCTATACCCACGGGCTGATGGCGTGCATTCCCGTGCCCGGGCGCACCCTGCCGGGCGACCGGCTCGGCTCCATTCCGGGTGTCGTGCCCTCCCTGGTCGGCGACATATCGGGCTGTGCCTTCCGCACCCGCTGCGCCCTGGCCGATGCGGCCTGCGCCGGCGAGGTGCCCTGGCGCTCCGGCGGCACGCATGGCTGGTCCTGCCTCAAGGTGGCGGCATGAGTCGCCGGTCAGCCAAGCCAGCCCACCGGCACGTCGAGCGCCCCGGCAAGCTTTGCCAGCGTCTCGGCCGAGGCGCCCTTGGTGCCGCTCTCGATCTCGCTGACGAAGCCCTGATTGACGCCGGCCGCCTCGGCGAGCGCCACCTGTGTCAGGCCGCGCCACTGACGAACAGCCTTCAGGAGGCTCGCACCGCCAAGCACGGCCGCCGACACCTCGGCCGGCAGGGGCTGATCGGCCCGCGCCTCGGCCGCAAGAAGCAGCGTCATGCGGTCCTCGGCATCCTCGTCGCCGAGCCGCGCCAGCAGGGCGTCGTAGTGGCGTCGGCTCATGACGATGAGCTCCTCGCCGCCTTCCGTGTGGATGATCTGCACGGTCATGTGTCCCATCCCTCAACGATAGATGTCGCGCCGGTGACCCAGCGCCAGAACGGTGATCGTCGTCGGGGTCTCATCGAAGACGATCCGGTAGTCGCCAATCCGCATGCGGACGGTCGGCGTGCCGACCATGGACTTCGTGTCCGCTGGCTTGCCGAGTGCATAGGAAGCCAGCGCCTCGACAAGTGCCGTTCTCGATGGCTCGGCGATCCGGTCGAGCGAACGGGCAGCCATCGGGGCGAGGACGATGGTCTTCATGCCGTCGATATCGCACGTTTCGGCGATATCGCCAAGATGTCCTGCCTCAAGGTGGCCGCATGAGCGCGCTTCTGACCATTTCCGGCGTTTCGCGGACCTTCCAGGTCAGCCAGGGGCTGTTTGCCGGGACCAAGACCCTGCACGCCGTCAACGGCATCGATCTGACCGTCGAGAAGGGCGAGGTTCTGGGCATCGTGGGCGAGTCGGGCTGCGGCAAGTCCACCCTCGCCAAGATGGTGCTCGGCCTGCTGCCCGCCTCCTCGGGCACCATCGCGCTGGACGGCGCCGACATGCGCGGCCTCGACCGCAAGGCGGTGGCCCGGCGCATCCAGCCGGTGTTCCAGGATCCCTATTCCTCGCTCAATCCGCGCAAGACGATTGCCTCCATCGTTGCCTTTCCGCTGGTCGTCCATGGCATCGGCACGGCCGAGGAGCGGCGCGAGAAGGCGCTCGCCATCCTCGACAAGGTGGGCTTGCCCAAGCGTTTCGCCGACCGCTATCCGAACCAGCTGTCAGGGGGCCAGCGCCAGCGCGTGGCGATTGCGCGCGCCCTCGTCATGGAGCCGGAACTGGTCGTCTGCGACGAGCCGACCTCGGCGCTGGACGTATCCGTGCAGTCGCAGATCCTCAACCTGCTCATGGACCTGCGCCGCGACCTCGGTCTGACCTACCTGTTCATCTCCCACAATCTCGCCGTGGTGGAGCATATCGCCACCCGCGTGGCCGTCATGTATCTCGGCCGCGTGGTTGAGCTGTCGGAAACGGCGGCGCTGTTCCGCGAGCCGCGCCATCCCTATACGCGCGCGCTGCTCGACTCGGTGCTCACCCCCGAGCCCGGCCGCGGCATTCCGGAAACCGGCCTTGGCCTCGCTTTCCCCGACCCGCTCAACCCGCCGCCCGGCTGCGCCTTCCACCCGCGCTGCGCCCATGCCTTCGCGCCCTGCCGCACGACCGCGCCGCGCAATCTGGCGAGCGGGCAGGGCCTCGTCGCATGCCACCTTCACGATCCGGACATGGCCCGCCAGGCGGCGTGAGCTAAGGTCCGCCAGCGCATCAAGATCCAGAGCCTGCCCATGACCCGCGCCGCCGCCATCGCCGCCGCCCACCAGATGTTCGATGATGGCCGGCTGAAGGCGATCTTCGCCCGCCGCATCGCCATCCCGACCGAGAGCCAGAATTCGGCGCGCGCGCCCGACCTGGCCCGATATCTCACCGAGGAAATGCAGCCCTCGCTGGAATCGATGGGCTTTTCCTGCCGTATCCTCACCCATCCCAGCGCCAAGGGGCCGTTCCTGCTCGCCGAGCGGATCGAGGATCCCGCGCTCGCCACCGTGCTCGGCTATGGCCACGGCGATGTCATTGCCGGCCTTGAGGGCCAGTGGAAGGACGGCCGCGACCCCTGGACGCTCGATGACACGGGCGAGCGCTGGTACGGCCGCGGCGTCGTCGACAACAAGGGCCAGCACACCATCAATATCGAGGCGCTGCGCTGCGTGCTTCAGACGCGCGGCCGGCTCGGCTTCAACATCCGCTACCTGATCGAGATGGGCGAGGAAGTCGGCTCGGCCGGCCTGCACGATCTTGCCCGCGACAACCGCGAGCTGTTCCTCGCCGACGTGCTGATCGGTTCCGACGGCCCGCGCATGACCGCCGAGCGCCCGACCCTGTGCCTCGGCGCGCGCGGCGGCTACCGCATCGACCTGGCCATCAACGCCCGCGAGGGTGGCCATCATTCCGGCAACTGGGGTGGCCTGCTGTCCAATCCCGCCGTGCGTCTTGCCCATGCCATTTCCACCATCATCGGCCCGACCGGCCAGATCCGCGTGCACGAACTGCTGCCGAAGGAGATGCCCGAATCGGTCAAGCGCGCGCTCGCCGACATCGAGCCGGCGAGCATTCCCGGCGGTCCGCAGATCGAGCCCTGGTGGGGCGAGCCGGGCTTCACGCCCGCCGAGAAGGTCTATGGCTGGAACACCTTCGAGGTGCTGGCCTTCGGGGCCGGCGACATCGCCAACCCCCAGAATGCCGTGCCGCCAGCGGCGAAGGCGGTCTGCCAGATCCGCACGGTGGTTGGCTCCGAGCCGGACGGCTTCATCCCCGCGATCCGGCGCCACCTCGTTCGCCACGGCTTCCCGGATGTCGAGGTGTCCAGCGGCCGCGACGCGTCCTTCAAGGCCACCCGCACCGATCCCGACCATCCCTGGGTGCGCTGGGCCGCTGCCTCCATCGCCGAGACGACCGGCAAGAAGCCGGCGGTCATCCCCAATGCCGGCGGTTCGCTGCCGAACGACGTCTTCGCCGAGATCATCGGCATGCCCACCATCTGGGTGCCGCATTCCTATCCCGGCTGCTCGCAGCACGCCCCCAACGAGCATGTGCCGACCGCCCTGGTCCGCGAGGCCATCGGCCTGATGGCCGGGCTCTACTGGGATCTCGGCGAGGGCACCCATCCGGCGGTTTCGCGCTAGGCTGTCCGGCAGGGGGGCGCCATGGACACCGCCAACAGGGCTGACGTCGCCATCGTCGGCAGTGGCATGGTCGGCATGGCGAGCGCGCTTGCCTGCCTCGAGCGCGGCATGGCCGTCACCGTCATCGACCCCGGCGGCATCCGCAATGCCGCCAGTTACGGCAATGCCGGCGTCATCTCGCGCGGATCGGTGTTTCCAGTCGCCGCTCCCGGCCTCCTGGGGAAACTGCCGCGCTATGCCCTGAACCGCGACAAGGCCATCCGCGTCGACTACGGCTCGCTGCTGGCCGTGATGCCCTGGCTGCTCGCCTTCATCCGCCGCTGCAACGAGGTGTCCTGGCGCGCGGCGGCCGCCGCCCTCGATCCGCTCTGCGCCGCGGCCTATGACGAGCACATGCGGGTGGCCAGCGCGATCGGCGCCCGCGACCTCATCATCCGCCGCGGCTGGATGAAGCTCTATCGCAGCGAGGAAGCCTTCGCCGCCAGCGCCGCCGAGCGCGAAATCCTGACGCAGTACCGCATCGGCCACGAGATCATCGACGGCGCCGAGCTGCCGCAGTTCGAGCCGGCCCTCAAGCGGCGCTTCGCGAAGGCCGTCTGGCATACGGAAACCGGCTCGGTGCTCGACCCGGGCGGCCTCGTCCAGGCCTATGAGGCCGCGGCCAGGGCGCAGGGCGCCACCTTCGTTGCAGCGCGCGCGACCCATGTCGCCGAGGATGGCGAAGGCGCGAAGGTGCTGCTCGAGGGCGGCGGCGCCGTGCCGGCAACAACGGTCGTGATCGCCACCGGCGCGGCCTCGGACGATCTCACCCGCGCCATGGGCTACCGCTTCCCGCTCGCCGCCGAGCGCGGCTACCACCGCCATTTCGCCGATGCCGGCGAGCATCGGCTGTCCCGTCCCATCCACGATACCGGCGGCGGCTATGTCATCGCACCGATGAATGCTGGGCTGCGCCTGCTCTCCGGCGTGGAGCTGGCCCGCCGCGACGCGCCTGCGAACCTGGCCCAGATCGACGCCGTCGAACAGGAGGCGCGCCAGACGGTGGCCGTCGGCGCGCCGGTCGAGCCCGGACCCTGGCACGGCTCCCGGCCCTCGACCCCCGATGGCCTGCCGGTCATCGGCCGGGCGCCGCGCCATCCCCATGTCGTCTTCGCCTTCGGCCACGGCCATATCGGCCTGTCCACCGGCCCGATCACCGGGCGGGTGGTCGCCGAGCTGATCGCCGGCGCACCCACCGCCATCCCCATCGCCCCCTTTGCCCCGGAGCGCTTCCGGCCCTGAGCGAGGGGTGACGCGGCAGGCGGTCTGTGCCAGCTTGCCGCCCCCGCACTGCACCAGACACCGATGCTGCCCGACCTTCGCGACTTCGAAGCCCTGACCCGCGCGTTCCGCTGGTCCGTTCCCGACCGCTACAATATCGGAACGGATGTCTGCACCCGCTGGGCGCTGGCCGATCCCGGCCGCATCGCCATCCTCTGGAAGAAGCCGGACGGGCGCATCGAGCCGGTGACCTTCGGTTGTCTCGAGGAGGCCTCGAACCGCCTCGCCAACGTCCTCATGGCCAGGGGCATCCGGCGCGGCGACCGGGTGGCGCTGGTGCTGGGGCAGGGGCCGGCCGCCGCCATGGCCCATGTCGCCCTCTACAAGATGGGCGCCGTCGTCGTGCCGCTGGCGGCGGTCTTCGGCACCGATGCGCTCGCCTACCGGCTGGCCGATTCCGGCGCGCGGGCGCTCGTCACCAATGCCGAGGGACTGGCCAAGCTCGACCAGATCCGCGACGGGCTCGGCGATCTGGCCCTCGTCTTGTCGGTCGATGGCCCGGCGGCCGGTGGCGTCGAAGGCTTCTACGAGAGCCTGGAGCGGGCATCCCCCGCCTTCGTCGCCGTCGACACTGCGGCCGACGACCCGGCCCTGATGATCTACACGTCCGGCACCACCGGCCAGCCCAAGGGCGCGCTTCACGGTCATCGGGTGCTGCTCGGCCACCTGCCGGGCATCGAACTGCCGCACGAAGGCTTCCCGCAGGCCGGCGACCGCATGTGGACGCCCGCCGACTGGGCCTGGGCCGGCGGCCTTCTCAATGCGCTCCTGCCGGCCCTGCATTTCGGTGTGCCGGTGGTGGCCCACAAGTTCGACAAGTTCGACCCCGACGAGGCCTTCGCGCTGATGGCGGCCCTGGAGGTGCGCAACTCCTTCGTGCCGCCCACCGCCCTCAGGATGCTGCGGTCGGTGGACAATCCGCGCGCGCGTCACGCCCTCAACCTGCGCACGCTCGCCTCCGCCGGCGAGGCCCTGGGCGCCGAAACCTTCGAATGGTCGCGCGCCACGCTGGGACTCACGGTCAACGAGGCCTATGGCCAGACCGAGTGCAATCTTGTCATCGGCTCCTCGGCCGCCTTCGGCGTGTCGAAGGCCGGCGCGACCGGCAAGCCGATCCCGGGCCACCGGGTCGGCATCATCCGCCCCGATGGCAGCGAATGCGATGCCGGTGAACAGGGGCAGATCGCGGTCATGCGGCCGGACCCGGTGATGTTCCTCGAATACTGGAAGCGCCCCGAGGCGACCGCGCAGAAATTCGTTGGAGACTGGATGACCACCGGTGACCAGGCGATCCGCGACGAGGAGGGCTATATCCACTTCGTCGGCCGCGACGACGACGTGATCACCTCGGCCGGCTACCGCATCGGCCCCGGAGAGATCGAGGATTGCCTCATCAAGCATCCCGCCGTTTCTCTCGCTGCCGCGGTCGGCAAGCCCGATCCGTTGCGCACCGAGATCGTCAAGGCCTTCGTCGTGCTGAAGCGCGGCGTGGCGCCCTCCGAGGCGCTGGCCGACGACATCCGCGATTTCGTGCGCACGCGCATGTCGGCCCATGCCTATCCGCGCGAGGTGGCCTTCATCGACGAGCTGCCGATGACCACCACGGGCAAGGTGATCCGCCGGCTGCTGCGCGAGCGGGGCTGAGGCGGCCTTCTCAGCGCTTCAGGAGGCGTTTGGCCCGATCGCGGGCAGCGTGGAGCCCATGGCGCAGCGCCACCACGGCATGGAAGGTCAGCCCCGGCTTCAAGGGCCGAACCGCGATCAGGTCATGGCTGATGCCGAGCCTTGCGGGCCACAGCCGGTCGATCATCGAATGGCCGGGCACCGCGCAGGAATCCACGAAGCCGGTCCGCCCATCGGCCATCAGGCTGGCCCCGAGCCGCTGCGACAGCAGCGCGCCCGGCGAGAAGCGCGCGAGGCTCTCGTGATAGGCCGTCTTCCAGTACCAGGCGCGGTCGCCGGCCATCAGCGTCACCGCACCGGCGACCGGCCGGCCGTCGAGGGTGAGAAGGTCGATGCGGGCGTCCTGCGCCGCAAGGAGACCCGACAAGGCCTCGCAGAAGAAGGAACGGGCCTCGGCATTCCCGGCCATGGCCGTGCCCCTGCGGCCCTTCCAGCCGGCCGCCTCCA
This sequence comes from Phreatobacter sp., assembly GCA_046295035.1. Taxonomy (GTDB): domain Bacteria; phylum Pseudomonadota; class Alphaproteobacteria; order Rhizobiales; family Phreatobacteraceae; genus Phreatobacter. The sequence continues at coordinate 2,442 of JBKBOA010000060.1, read as the reverse complement.
GCGCCAGGAAGGCGGCGATGGCAGCGCCGGGCGGCAGGCCGCTCGCGGTGGAGATCTCGGCGACGGTGCCGAGATCGGCAAGGCGTCTGGCCTGCCGCCGCATCTCCTTGGCCGGTCCCGGTGGCGGGCCCGCGAGGGCAGCGCGCCGGCAGGTCGCGAGGGTCGCAACCGTCCGGCCGGTTTCCTCGGCGAATCCGGCGAGGCTTTCGGCGAAGGGGCCATCGGGCAGGTGGCTGGCCTCCAGGGCCGCGCAGCCGCGCCCGGCGAGGGCCCCCATGAGGGCTTCGAGGATGGCGCGCTCCTCGCCTTCAGCGACCAGCGGCAGCGAGAGCGGCGCATAGGGATGCGTCCAGAGCCGGAAGAGGCGGCCGGCGAGGCCGAAGCGGCCGGCGACGAAGCCGGTCAGCCGAGGCCCGCGCCGGAACACCAAGGCGCCGAGACCCGGCCCCGGATCGATCTGGCGGGCCGCCAGCGCAAAGGCCGGCGCGAGGAAGACATTGGGTTCGGCCCCTGCGGCCAGATCCTGCCATTCGGCGGTGAGCGCGGCCCAGCCGGACGCGGGAATCCAGCGCACATCCACCGGTTCGCGCGGTTGATCGAGCAAGCCGGCGTCAATCGCGGGCTGGAGGGTGGGCGCGGCGACGGACCGCTCGCGCAGGACAGGGGGTGCGGGCGTGTTCATTCGGCCGGCACCGGGCGGCGGCGCGCCCAGAGCGCGCCGCCCAGGTTGAGGCGGCTGGCCGTCACCGCGAACAGCAGGACCGATTCGGTGGTCAGCGCGACCGCCGTGGCGGTTGCCGCGCCCATCATGCCGAAGGCCGGGATGAGGGCGAGGCACAGACCGACCGCAAGGATGAAGGCCGCCGCATAGATGGCAGCGCAGACGCCCTGATGTCCGGACATGACCAGCAGCCGCTCGACCGGCCCGACCGCCGCGCGGGCCAGCAGTCCGACCGAGACCACGAACATGGCAGGATAGCCGGCAACGAAGTCAGGGCCGAACAGGGCGAGGAAGGGCTTGCCGAGGGCGAGGATGACCATGGTGGCCGCCAGCGAGGGAAAGAAGGTCCAGCGGATCGAGGCAGCGAGGAAGTCGGCCAGCTTCTGGCGGTCGCCGGCCTCGTGATATTCGCTGAAGCGGTGGGCCGCCGCCGCCGCCACCGCGAAATAGATGAAGGCGACGAGGGCCAGCGTCTTCACCGCCGCCCAGTAGATGGCGACCTCCTGCGGCCCGCGCAGCCTCTCCAGCAGCACCACGTCGGTATAGGTGAGGGCGAGATAGAAGGTCTCGACCACGAAGATGGGCAGCGAGACCTTCAGCCAGACGCCGGTCTCGCTGCGCTGCGGGCCGGGCTGAAGCCGACCGGCAAGCCGGCGGCCGAGCAGCCACCACTGGACGAGGGCCGCGACCCAGGTCGCCACCAGCGCGCAGGCCATGGCGGTGACGGCATCGGCGGCAAAGCCCAGCACGTGGCCGAGTGCCATGCCGGCGAGCAGAACGAGGGGGCGGACGAGATAGGGCGGCCCGAGGGCGAGGTCGGTCCAGTTGTAGGAGCGCGCGATCCCGTCCTGGATGTCGGTGACCACGAACATGGGCAGGCACAGCGCGGCCAGCGCCAGCGGCATGACCATGGGCTGCGACAGGAGGGCGCCGAACTGCCAGAGGGCGATGAGGCCGGCGATCGCGACGGCCGTGGCGATGAGCAGCCCCGCGCGCCGGGCTCCGGAAATGAAGCCGCGCAGGCCCGCCTCGTCGCCGCGCTCGACATAGAGCGGCACGAAGCGCTGGGCTGCCGAGGCAAGGCCGGCATTGGCGAAATGGCCGATCAGCAGCACCCAGACCCAGACGGCCACATAGGTGCCGAAGGCGGAGGAGCCCATCCAGCGAGCCATCAGCACCTGGCTGACATAGGCAATGGCCGCGCTGGCCACGCGGATCAGGAAGGCGGCGCCCGCCATGCGCTGGGCAACCGAGGTGTCGGAGCGGTCGGTGAGCAGGGACTTCAGGCGCGCAGCGATTCCGGCCGGCGACAGCAGCGTCTTCGCGCCGCGGCCCATCTGCGCCTCTTCCGAACCCATGACCGACACGGCACGGCCTTCCTGTCGGCTCCCGCCGCGGAAGCCCTGCGCCGTGATACCCCCGCGGGATTTAAGAAACGGTTGGAGGCCGGTGGCGCGGGTGAGCGGCCGGACGGTGTTCAACGGCCCGATTTTCGTCTAGTCCTCGCCCATGAGCGATCGTGTCATCATCACAGCTGCGCCATGGGCCGTCCCGGCCGGGGGTTGGCCATGAAGGGCAGGGGCAAGCCGCCCGGGCGTGGAGGGGCCGGCAAGGGACCGGACGGGCCCGGCCGCTCGCGGCCCCGGTCGTCGGTCAGGCCGGCGGGCAAGCGGGACGCCAGCCGCTCCGCGGCCGCGGGCAAGCCGCCGCGCAGCCGGCCG
>JBKBOA010000059.1:0-20754 GCA_046295035.1 Phreatobacter sp. | reverse complement strand
GACAGGCCCGGCCGGTGCCGGGCCGGCCCGGTTCAGCGCCGGCGCGGCGGGCCGCCGGGGCGGGCGCCACCGGGCCGCGGGCCGGGGGGCGGGGCATCGCCCTTGTGGCGGAAGACGAGGCGGCCCTTGTCGAGGTCGTAGGGCGTCATCTCCACCGTCACGCGGTCGCCGACCAGCGTCTTGATGCGGTTCTTCTTCATCTTTCCGGCAGTGTAGACGACGACCATGTGGCCGTTGTCGAGTTCCACGCGGAACCGGGCATCGGGCATGACCTCGATCACCTTGCCCTCGAAATTCAGGACGTCTTCCTTCGCCATCGACTGGCTTCTCCCTGGATGCGCCGAAACGGGCAAACCCCGGCGAAGCGGTCGGACCGCCCGGCGCCAGGGGGTTGCTCATACAGAATTTGTCGACGCGCGACCACCCTCTTGCCGCCGTTACATCCGCGGTCGGCCAGACGAGGGGGTCTCGCGTCGGGAACGGCGTGTCCGGGAGCGTCGTCCGCTGCCGCAATCAGTGCCGGTTCCGGGGGGCGAACGCCGCGGGCCGCTTCGGCCGGGCCGGTGGCAAGGCGCGTGAAAGGCCTCGCCCAGTCCCTTGACAAACCAGATAGGCACGCTGGCCCGCCGTTCAAGGGGTCAGCCTCCGGAAAGGCTGGAAATGACGATGCCGAGCCCGCCGATGACGATGACCGCCTCGAGCATCAGGGTGTGGATGCGGACCGGGAGGATGTCGATGATGCGTCGTGCGACGAAGCCGCCGGGAATGGTGGCAAGGCCCACCAGCAGGGCAAAGGCCAGCAGCGGCCCGGGCAGGGCGCCGTTCCAGCCGAAGGTGCCGGCGCGGGCAAGCCCGATGACGATGGAGATGGCCGCGTCGGTGGCGATCACCGCCTTCCCCGTCAGGCCGGCGGCCATCAGGAACGAGACGAGGATCACGCCGGCCCCCGCCGAGGCGCCGGTCACCAGGCCATAGGTGCCGCCGGCGGGAACCAGCTGCCAGCCGTCCAGGCGGAAGCCGTGGCGCGTCAGCCAGCGCCGCAGCGGCACCAGGATCACCAGCATGGCGCCGACGAGGAGCCCGGCGCCGCGGGCATCGAGCCGGGTGAAGCTCCAGGCCGAGATCATGACCAGCGGAATGGCGGCCGGCAGCATCAGCCTCACTTTCGGCCAGTCGACGCTTGGCCGCATGGCGACGAGCCGTCCGACATTGGTGAACAGCGAGGCAATGGCAATGACCGGCACCACGTTCGGCGCGCCGATCACCGGCACCAGCACCAGCGGCAGCAGCAGGCCGGTGCCATAGCCGGCCATGCCGCCGACCACCGAGGCGCCGAAGGCGCTGGCGGCGACGAGGGCCGCCTGGGCAAGGCTGATGTCGGCGAGGGAGAAGGCCATGGGCGGGAGCATCGGGGTGGCGCCGGGCCTGCCGGTGGACGGGCGGGGCAGGGCCGTTCTAGGCTTCGGGCCGGTTCCCGTCCATCGTCACCCGCGATTCGCCGCCATGCGCGCAGGCGCCACTCCTTCGCCATCGTCCGACAATCCGGTGGAAACCCTGACCGGCACGATCGAGCGCGTCACCTTCCACTCGCCGGCCACCGGCTTCGCCGTGCTGAAGGTGCGCGTGCGCGGGCGGCCGCAGCCGGTCGCCATCGTCGGCACCGCCGCGCAGGTGGCCGCCGGCGAGATGATGACGGCGGAGGGCTCCTGGGTGAACGACCGCACCCATGGCCTGCAGTTCAGGGCGAGCCGTCTCGTCACCGCCCCGCCAGCCTCCAGGGACGGCATCGAGAAGTACCTCGCCTCCGGCGCCATCAAGGGCATCGGCATCGCCACCGCCCACAGGATCGTCCAGGCCTTCGGGAGGCGCACCTTCGAGGTGCTGGACACCGAGCCGCACCGGCTGAGGGAGATCCCCGGCCTCACCGAGGCACGCATCCGGCGGATCACGGAGAGCTGGGCCGAGGACCGCATCGTGCGCGATCTCGGCCTGTTCCTGCAGGAGCACGGGCTCGGCCTCGGCCAGGCGGCGCGCGTGTACCGGGCGCTCGGGCCGCAGGCGATCGGCCTGATCCGGCAGGATCCCTATCGCCTCGCCCGCGACGTGCGGGGCATCGGCTTCCTGACCGCCGACCAGGTGGCGATGGCGCTTGGCATGGCGCGCGACGCGCCGGAGCGGCTGCGCGCCGGCATCGGCTTCGCGCTCCAGCAGGCCCGCGACGACGGCCATACCAGCCTGCCGCGCGAGGAAGCGGTGGCGCTGGCGGCGCGGCTCCTGGAGGCCGACGAGCATCCGGTCGCGCAGGCGGCCGAGGCCGAGGTCGCCGCCCGCACCCTCGTCGCCGACACGATCGGCGGCGAGCCGCACCTGTTCCTGAAGGACCTGCACCGGGCGGAGAAGCTGATCGGCGAGCGGTTGCGCGATCTTGCGAAAGGTGCACCGCCCTGGGGCACGATCGACCTGGACAGGGAGGTGCCGCGGGTCGAGGCGCGCACCGGCAAGGCGCTTGCCCCCTCCCAGCGCGAGGCGCTGGCCACCGTGCTTTCCGCCAAGGTGGCGGTCATCACCGGCGGACCGGGGGTGGGCAAGACGACGCTGCTCGACACCGTCCTGAAGATCCTCGCCCGGCGGGACATCTCGGTGACGCTGGCAGCGCCCACGGGCCGGGCGGCCAAGCGCATGACCGAGCAGACCGGGCTGGAGGCGCGGACCATCCACCGCCTCCTGGAGATCGACCCGGAATACGGTGCCTTCGCGCGCGGACGGGACAATCTCCTGTCCTGCGACCTCCTCGTGGTCGACGAGACCTCCATGGTCGACGTGCCGCTGATGCTTGCCCTTGTCGAGGCCTTGCCGGCCGATGCCGGCCTGCTGATGGTCGGCGACGTCGATCAGCTGCCCTCGGTCGGGCCGGGCCAGGTGCTGGCCGACATCATCGCCTCGGGCCTCGTGCCGGTCGCCCGGCTGACGGAAGTGTTCCGGCAGGCCGAGGCGAGCCGGATCATCGCCTCGGCGCACCGGATCAACCGAGGCGAGATGCCCGACCTGCCGGCGGCCGGCGAGGCAAGCGATTTCTACTGGGTGGAGAGTGCCTCGCCGGAGGACGGGCTCGCCAAGATCATCGAGATCGTCAAGGAGCGCATCCCGCGCCGCTTCGGCCTCGACCCCATGCGCGACGTGCAGGTGCTCAGCCCCATGAACAAGGGCGTGCTCGGCGCCCGCAACCTCAACATCGAGCTGCAGAAGGTGCTGAACCCGCCGCAGGGCCGCTCGGTGGAGCGCTTCGGCTGGACCTTTGCCGCCGGCGACCGGGTGATGCAGACCGCCAACGACTATGACCGCGACGTGTTCAACGGCGACCTCGGCTCTGTGCTGCGCGTCGACCCCGACGAGGGCGAACTCGTCGCGCTGTTCGACGGCCGGCAGGTTGCCTATTCCTTCGCGGATCTGGAGAACCTCATGCCGGCCTATGCCACCACCATCCACAAGAGCCAGGGCTCGGAATATCCGGCGGTGGTGATTCCGGTGACGACCCAGCACTATGCCATGCTGGCGCGCAACCTCATCTACACGGCGGTGACGCGCGGGCGCTCGCTGGTGGTCATGGTCGGCGAGATGCGGGCCCTGCGGATCGCGGTTGCGGGCGGGCGGGCCAAGCCGCGCGTCACCAAGCTGAGGGAATGGCTTTCGGTCTGAGCGGGGTTCCGCAAACCTGCCGCGCCTGATAGGCCGAGAGGCCCCGGAGAACCCGTCATGCGTCGTCTGTCCGCTGCCTGCCTCGCCCTCTGCCTTGCCGGCCCCGCCAGCGCGGCCGAACCGCCGGTGGTCGCCATCGCCAACCATTCCGTCCCGACGCTATGCGCGGAGGAGGACAATGTCGATCTGCGCCTCGTCTCCCCGGTGGTGCGCCGCTTCCGCATCGAGGCGGTGCATCCGGCTGCCATCGGGACCATCGTGAAGGACATCACCGCCCCCGACTTCACCGACTGCACCATCACCGACCGGGCGGACTTCCGCTTCACGCCGCGCAACCTGGTGATGTTCGAGGACGAGCGGATCAAGGTGATGGGCATCACCTTCGACAAGTTCTGGCGCCCCGAACAGGTGCCGTTCTCGATCGCCGGCGGGCGGACCGAGAGCGGCTTCCACCTCGTCCAGCTCTACCGCAAGGAGCCCGGCCGGCCCCCCTACGAGGCGCTGGTGCTCTATCCGGTGGATGGCTACTGGCGGCTGAAGCCCCAGCCGCCCGAACACCTGACCGACATCGTCTATGGCACCTCGGCGCTGATCGGCCCCATCGAGGTGATGCAGCGGCCGGTGGTGAACCTTGCGGCCATCCGGTTCGACCCGGCGACGCTGACCTTCTCGCTGACCTTCCGGATCGGCGGCACGGCCGAGGTGAAGGTTGTCGCCATCGACCGCGAGCGCACCGCGCTGGAGGTGGCCTTCGACCGGCCGGTGGAGGGCCGGCCCTTTGCCGGGCTGCGCTCCATGTATGTGACCGAGACCAATGCCGACAGCGCCCGGATGGAATGGCGCGAGCGCGGCGGCCGCCGCTGGCACGAGAGCCCGGTCATGGACTTTGCCGGGGCCGAGGCCATCGAGATGCGGCTCGGGCGCAGCGTGCCGAGCCGCCACAACACCTCGGCACCGGACCACCGGCTTTCCGGTTTCGCGCCATAGCCAGCTGCCCTGCGGGTGGGGCCATGCCGGTGGCCTGACGTGCAACAGCACGATATGAAGGGCAGAGCACAGGGAAGGAGCGCGCCATGAAGGCTGCCGTCATCGAGGGCTTCGGCGATCCCGCCGCCACCATCCAGCTGAAGGAGGTGCCCGAGCCGCCGCCGCCGGGGCCCGGCGAGGTGACGGTGGAGATGCTGGTGCTCAACATCAACCCCTCCGACCTCCTGCAGATCCAGGGGCTCTACGGTGTGTCGCGGCCGCCGCTGCCCTTCATTCCCGGCGGCGAGGCGGTCGGGCGCGTCGCGGCGGTCGGCGAGGGGGTCACCGGCCTTGCCGTCGGCGACATCGTCTCGCCGATGATCCTGAATTGCTGGGTGGAGCGGGTGAATCTGAAGGCCACGCTCGCCATGAAGCTGCCGGCAGGCATCGACCTGAGGCAGGCGGCCATGCTGAAGGGCAATCCGGCGACCGCCGAGGCGCTGCTCTGCGACCAGGTGGCGCTCCAGCCCGGCGACTGGCTGATGCAGAACGCGGCCAATTCGGCGGTCGGCACCTTCCTCGTCCGGCTGGCGAGGCAGCGCGGCATCAACACGCTCAACATCGTGCGGCGCGAGAGCGCGGTGGAGGCGGTCAGGGCCGCCGGCGGCACGGCGGTGATCGCCGATCCGCTGGACGATGCCCGCGCCTTCCGCAAGCGGGTGCGCGAGGCGGTGGGGGATGCGAGGGTCAAGCTCGCCATCGACGCCATCGGCGGCGGTGCGACCGCGCTCATGGCCAACCAGGTGGCGGATGGCGGAACGGTGGTGAATTACGGCCTCCTCTCCGGCGAGCCGTGCCGGATCGACGCGCAGCACCTGATCTTCCGGAAGGTGACGCTGAAGGGCTTCTGGCTGATCCACTGGTTCCAGGAGATCGGCCGGGCCCGGCTGACCGAAACCTATGGGCGGATCGCCGCCGGCATGGCCGATGGCACGCTGACCACGCCGGTCGCCGATGTCATCCCCTTCGAGGAGATCAGGCAGGCGATCAGGCTTGCCGGCGAGGGCGGCCGCGCCGGCAAGGTGCTCATGGTGACGAGGGCGGGGGTCGCCGCGGGGGTGCGAGCGGGCCCGGCGCCGTCGCGCGGCGCCGGCCGCCTCAGGAATAGAGGCGCTTGATCGCGTCGGCGTATTTCGCCTCGATCGCCTTGCGGCGCACCTTCATGGTCGCCGTCACCTCGCCGTCGTCATGGTCGAGTTCCTTGTCGAGGATCTCGAAGCGGCGGATGTTGGCCACCTGGGCCAGGGTGGCATTGGCCTTGTCGACGGCCTGCTGCACCAGCTCCACCACCTGCGGGGCCTGCGACAGGCTCTTGTAGTTGGTGAAGGGGATGCCCTTCATCTCCGCCCACTTGCCGACCGTCTCCATGTCGATCTGGATCAGGGCCGCCACATATTTCCGGCGGTCGCCGAAGACGATGCATTCCTTGATGAAGGGGCTGGTCTTGACCGCGTGCTCGATCTCGGTCGGCGACAGGTTCTTGCCGCCGGCGGTGATCATGATGTCCTTCTTGCGGTCGACGATCTTGAAGTGGTCGCCCTGCATCTCGGCCACGTCGCCGGTGCGCAGCCAGCCGTCGACGATGGTCTGGCGCGTGGCTTCCTCGTTCTTGTAGTAGCCCTCGAAGATGGTGGCGCCGCGGGCCATGATCTCGCCGTCCTCGGCAAGCTGGACCTGCGTGCCCTTCATCGGCTTGCCGACCGTGCCCACCACCACGTCATCGGTGAACTGGCCGAGGATGCCGCCGGAGGTCTCGGTCATGCCGTAGATCTCCACCAGCGGCACGCCCATGGTGCGGAAGAAGCGGATCACCTCGGGCGAGATCGGCGCGGCGCCGGTGAAGGCGACGCGGCAGCGGGTGAGGCCGATGGCGTTCTTCAGTGCGCGGAACACGGTGACATAGGCGAGGGCATATTTCGCCCGCTCGGCCAGGCTCCACCTGGCCCGCGGCTTGTCGGCAAAGGGCTCGCACCAGGCGAAGGCCGTGCGGAACAGCCATTGCTGCAATGGCCGGGCCTCGTACATCTTCACGCGGATGCCCGAATGCATCTTCTCCCAGATGCGCGGCACGCCGAGGAAGCTCGTGGGGGCCACCTCGCGCAGATCCTCCTGCACGGTGCGCAGCGACTCGCCGAAATTGACCTGGCTGCCGGAATAGAGCGGGCCGAAGACGGTGGTGGCCTGCTCGGCCACATGGCAGAGCGGCAGGTAGGAGAGCGTCGTCCAGCCCTCGCCGATGCCATAGCGGTCGATGAGCCCGTTCGCGCCCGCGCGAATGTTGCGGTAGGACAGCATCGCGCCCTTCGGCTTGCCGGTGGAGCCGGAGGTGTAGATGAGCAGGGCGATGTCGGACAGCGCGTGATCGCGCATCATCTCGTCGATGAGGCCGGGATTCTTCGCATATTCGGCACGGCCGAGCGCCTCCATCTCGTCGAAGGTCATGACGAGGCCCGGCTCATAGCCGGCAAGGCCGCGGTTCTCCAGCGCGATGATCTTCTTCACCTTCGGCAGGTCGGCGCGCGCCTCCACCACCTTGTCGATCTGTTCCTGGTCCTCGCAGACGACGATGGAGCAGTCGGCATGGTCGAGGACATAGGCGACCTCGTTCGAGGGGCTGGTCGGATAGACGCCGACGGTCACGGCGCCGAGGATGCCGGCGCCCATCTGCGAGAGAACCCATTCGATGCGGTTCTCGGAGATGACCCCGACATGGCCCTTGCGCGCGAGCCCGAGCGCCCGCAGGCCGAGCGCCACGTGGCAGGAGCGCAGCCAGTATTCGGCGAAGGTGGTCGGCTGCCAGATGCCGAAGCGCTTCTGGCGCAGCGCCACCTGCGAGCCGCGCTCGGCCGCGTGCTTCCTCAGCATCTGCACGACCGAGAGCGGCGGAAGGGCCGCCGCCGGATCGGCGGCAGCCGGGGCCGCCTGGTCACGGGCCAGATCGAGCGGAAGGACGGTTGCGGTCATGACAGCCACCTCTTGCGCCGCTTGTAGTGCTTGATGTCGCGATAGCTCTTGTGGGCAAGGCCCAGATAGAACTCCTGCACGTCCCGGTCGGCGGTCAGCTTCTCGGTCGGCCCGTCGATGACGATGCGGCCGGTCTCCATGATGTAGCCGTAATGGGCGATGGAGAGGGCGACCGAGGCGTTCTGCTCGACGAGGAGCATGGACACGCCCTCCTCGGCATTGATGCGGGCGATGATCGAGAAGATCTCCTCCACCAGCAGCGGGGCGAGCCCGAGGGAGGGCTCGTCGAGCAGGATGACGCGGGGCTTGGCCACCAGCGCCCGGCCGATGGCCAGCATCTGCTGCTCGCCGCCGGACAGATAGCCGGCGATGGATTTGCGCCGTTCGGCGAGGCGCGGGAAATAGCGATAGACGATCTCGAAATCCGGCCGGGTGTCGGCGCGCCCGGTCAGCGCATAGGTCGCGGCCGTGAGGTTCTCCTCCACCGTCAGGTCTGCGAAGATGCGCCGGCCCTCCATGACGTGGAACAGGCCCTGGCGGACCAGCCGGTGCGGGGCGTTCTGCTCGACGGTGCGGCCGTCGAAGGTGATCCGGCCCTCGGTGACAAGGCCGTTCTCCATGGGCAGCAGCGCCGAGACGGCCTTGAGCACGGTGGACTTGCCGGCGCCATTGGAGCCAAGCAGGGCGACGATGCGGCCCTTCGGCACGGCCAGCGACAGGCCGCGCAGGGCCTGGATGGCCTTGTTGTAGACCACCTCGATATTGTTGACCTCGAGGATGAAGTCACCGGTCTCTGCCATGTCGTCACCGTGGCCGGGAGGAAGGGCGGCCCCGCGCCACGCGGAGCCGCCGGACGTCGATCAGCTGGCAGCCGAGATGGTGATCCAGTCGGAGGCCGGCTTCAGCACCTTGTCGGCGGCCGAGAACTGGTAGACGCGGCCGACGGGGAAGGAGTTGTTGGTCATGGTGATCGGCACGCCGAAGATGCCGCCCGAGTCGAAGTTCCGGATGGCGCGGGCGTGTTTCATCATGTTGGCGGCGTTCAGCTCCTCGTTGGCGGCGAGCGTGCGCTTCAGTACCTCGATGGCCAGCATGGCGTTGGTCCAGCCCTGGTAATAGGCATGGGTGCGGGTCTTGCCGACATTGGCGGCCTTGATCGCCTCGATCTGGGCGCCGGTGGCGGCCGGGTCGAAGTTGTAGCAGGACACGCCCATATAGCCGTCGGCGGCCGCGCCGGCGCGGTTCATCAGCACCGTGTCGGTGGAATAGAAGGTGCCCATGAACTTGGAGGACATGCCGGCCTGGCGGGCCTGGGCCATGAACTCGGGGATCGGCTGCAGCACATAGCCGTGGAAGATCACGTAGTCCGGATTGCGGCGGCGGATCTTCAGCACGTCGCCGGAGACGTCCACCGAGCCGGGCTGGGTGACGATCTTCTCGATCAGGTTCAGCTCGAGCCGCTTGGCCTCCGCCTCGCCGGCGGCGATCGGATCACGGCCGAACTCGGTGTCCGAATGGACGAAGACCACCGAGGCGCCCTTCTTCTGGCTGGCGATGTAGCGCAGCAGCACGCGCATCTGGTCGGAATAGTTGGGGCCGGGGATCCACTGGTTGGGGAAGGCCTGCGGGTTGTCGATCTCCGAGGCGAAGGAGGCGCCGGCCATGACGGTGGTGCCGCGGCGGTTCAGCTCCGGGTTGATCGCCTTCTGGAAGCCGGTGGAATCGCCGAAGAAGACCGGCGTCTGGTGCTGCGAGGTGATGCGCGTGAAGATGGCCACCGCATTGTCCACGCGGTAGCCGGAATCCTCGTTGACATAGCGGATGCGCCGGCCGGCGACGCCGCCATTGCGGTTCACCCACTCGAAATGGTCGCGGCCGCCCTCGAAGCCCTCGACGCCGGCAAAGGCGAAGACGCCGGTCATCGGATTGGCGGCGCCGATGACGATCTCGGGGGCCTGGGCGAAGGCGCGGCCGCTGCCCGTCGAGACGAGGGCGGCGCCGAGGCCGAGGGCGTTGAATGCACGGCGGGACAGTCTGCTCATGGTGGGTCTCCTCACGGGGTTGGCCCGCCTTGACCGGCGGTGTGTGTCTTGGATCTCAGGTCCTGAACGGCCACAGGGCGAAATAGCGGCGCGTCCGGCGCCACATTTCGGCAAGGCCCATGGGCTCGAAGATGAGGAAGCCGATGATCAGAAGGCCGAAGATGATGTTGCGGACGGGCGCGAGATAGATCGAGGCATCCGGGAACCAGGGCACGAGGGCGGTGGCTGCAAGCTTCAGGAACTCCGGGATCAGGGTCATGAACACGGCGCCGAAGATGCCGCCGATGATGGTGCCAGCGCCCCCCACGATCACCGCGGCGAGAAAGAAGATGGAGGCGAGCGCCGGGAAGCTCTCTGGCGTCACCACGCGGAACAGATAGGCCCACAGCCCACCGGCGACGCCCGCGTAGAAGGACGAGATGGCAAAGCTCATCAGCTTGTAGCGCAGCAGCGAGATGCCGATGATCTCGGCAGAGATGTCGCGGTCGCGGATGGCGATGAAGGCGCGCCCGACGCGGGTGCGGAACAGGTTCTTGGCGGCGAGCACCATCACCACGGTGATCGGCATGACCAGCCAGTAGAGCCGGTCGGCCGTCGCCAGCTCGATGCCGAACAGGCGGGCGGTCGGCACGTTGAGGCCGCGCAGGCCGCCGGTCACCGATGTCCAGTTGAGGAAGATGAACCCGAGGATCACCGAGGCCGCCAGGGTGGCGATGGCCAGATAGAGGCCCTTGATGCGCAGCGAGGGCAGGCCGACGAGGTAGCCGATGGCGGCCGCCATGGCGCCCGCGAGCACGAGGTTGAGCAGCACCGGCGTGCCGTAGCGCCCGTCGAAATAGGCCACCGTATAGGCACCGACGGCCATGAAGGCGGCGTGGCCGAGGCTGACCTGGCCGGTATAGCCGGTGAGGATGTTGAGCCCGGTGGTGGAGATGACGTTGATCATCACCAGCACGGCGAGGAACATCCAGTAGGCCGAGCCGAGCAGGGGATAGGCCAGCAGCGCAACGATCAGGATCGCGAACCAGACCCGCTGGGTGTCGGTCTTGAACAGGGCCTCGTCGGCCGCATAGCTCTCCTTGGCGGTTCCGACGCGCATCAGGCTGCCCTCCGCAGGCCGTTGCCGGACAACCGGTTCCCACTGTTCCGCGGCATGCCGGGTGTCTCCCGATGCCGCATGCCGTTGCCGGAAAACCGGTTCCCACTTTTCCGCGGCATGCTCAGAGCCTCTCGATCTCGTGGGTGCCGAACAGGCCATAGGGCCTGACCACCAGCACGATGAGCAGGATGGAGAAGGTGGCGAGCAGCTTGAACTCGCCGCCGAGGAAGCGGCCGACCATGGCCTCCAGCCAGCCGATGAACAGGCCGGCGATCAGCGCCCCGGCGATCGAATCGAGGCCGCCGACGATGACCACCACGAAGACCGACAGGCCGAACAGGCCCATGGCCGAGGAGATGCCGCCGACCGAGCCGACCAGGATGCCGGCGAGCGCCGCGACCACGGCTGCCAGCATCCAGGAGAAGGAGAAGACACCAGGCACGTCGATGCCGACCGAGGAGGCGGCGGCCCGATCGGTCGCGGTGGCGCGCAGCGCGATGCCGCCGCGCCAGAAGGCGAAGACGGTGATCAGCACCGCCATGACGCCCGCGGCGATCAGGAAGGAATAGGCGGTCTTCGAGGGGATGAAGGCGTCGGCGATGACGATCGGCTGCTGGGGCAGGAACTCCGGCAGGCGGCGCGGCTCGGCGGACCAGATCAGCTCGACCACGCCGATCAGGACCGAGGTCAGGCCGATGGTGACCATGAAGACGGAGACCGGATTGTCCTTGAGCAGCGGGCGGATCATGGTCCGCTCGATCAGCGCGCCGATGGCCGCGGCCACCGCCAGGGTGAGCGGAATGGAGGCCCAGATCGGCAGGGCCAGGCCCGCCGAGAAGCCGTAGAACACGAAGGCGCCGATCATCAGCATCTCGCCGATGGCCAGGTTGATGACCTTGGTGGCCTTGTAGATGATGACGAAGGCCACGCCGGTCAGCGCCATCAGGGCGCCCGTGCCCAGACCGGCCAGGCTCGTCTCGACGATGTCCAGGAACTCGACGGCCATCAGGCGACCTTCTCCTCGGCATGCTTGCGCTGGTCGCCGGCCGAGCCGAGATAGGCCTTGATGACCTCGGGATTGGCGCGGACCTCGGCGGGCGTGCCGGCGGCGATGCGCCGGCCGAAATTGAGGACGCAGACATGGTCGGAAATGTCCATGACCATGCCCATGTCGTGCTCGACCAGCAGGACCGTGACGCCCCATTCCTCGCGCACGTCGAGGATGGCGCGGGCCATGTCCTCGGTCTCCTCGCGGTTCATGCCGGCCACCGGCTCGTCGAGCATCAGGATGCGCGGGCGCATGGCGAGCGCGCGGGCCAGCTCCACCTTCTTCTGGAGGCCGTAGGGCAGGATGGCCACCGGCACGTTGCGGATGTGGTCGAGCTCGAGGAAGTCGATGACGTCGCGCTCGATCTCGGCGCGCAGCTCCATCTCCTCGCGCCGGGCGCGCCCCCAGTAGAGGAAGGCGTCGAACAGGTTGGACTTCAGGTGGGCATGGCGGCCGAGCTTGATGTTGTCGAGCACGGTCATGCCGCGGAACAGCGCGATGTTCTGGAAGGTGCGGGCAAGGCCGAGCTTCGCCCGGTCACGGGCCGGCACGCGCGTGATGTCCTGACCGTCGAGCAGGACACGGCCGGTCTTCGGCGTGTAGAAGCCGGAGATGGCGTTGAAGGCGGAGGTCTTGCCCGCGCCATTCGGTCCGATCAGGGCGGTGATGGAGCCGGGCTCGACCGTGAGCGACACGCCGTCGAGCGCCTTCACGCCGCCGAACTGGAGCGAAAGATCCTCGACATCGAGACGGGCTGCGGGCGGCCGGACAGGCGCGGCCGGATCGGATGGCGACACCGCCATGACCTCCTCTGGGGCGGCGCGCGGGTTCCCGTCTTCGCCGGATCTTGCGTTTCACTCTTTGAAATCTGATTTCAGATTTCGCACTTCAGGATATCGACACCTGTTGCGGCGTCAACAAACATTCCGATGAGTATGGCGCAAATCCCCCCTTCGGACGATGCCGAACCGCGATCTCATGGCGGGATTTGCGGCATTCGGGCGCAAGTCAGGCCTCCAGGCTCGTCAGCCCCGCTCCGGCAAAGCCTCCGTCGGCGGCGATCGCCTGGCCCGTGATGAATCCCGACTGGCTGTCGTCGAGGAGGAAGGCGACGAGCGAGGCGATCTCGTCCACGGTGCCGTAGCGGCGCAGGGGCACGTGCCTCACCCAGTGCTCGCGCGTCGCCGCGTCGTGGATCTCGGCGACCATCCGCGTCTCCACCGGGCCGGGGCAGACGGCATTGACGCGGATGCCCTTGTGGGCGAGGTCCACCGCCAGCGCCTGGCTCATGTTGATGACCGCCGCCTTGGAAGAGCCATAGGCGACGCGACCCTTCGAGCCGCGCAGGCCGGCGACCGAGGCAATCGTGACGATGGACCCGCCGCCGGTGTCCTGCATGATCCGCGCTGCCTCCCGGGCGGCGAGGAAGGTGCCCACGACATTGACCTCGTAGAGGGCGCGGAACAGGTCGACCCCCGTCTGCAGGGCCGGCACATCGGCCCCCCGGCCCGCCGAGGTGACACAGCCGACGAGCCTGCCGCGTCCGGCCGCCGCCTCGATCCAGGCCTCGACCGCCGCCTCGTCGGTGACGTCGACCGCCGCGTAGGTCGCGCGGTCCCCGAGCGTCGTCTCGGCGGCGGCGAGCGCGCGGATGTCGCGGTCGCAGACGGCGACCTGCCAGCCGCGCGCCAGGCAGGCCGTCGCACAGGCCAGGCCGATCCCCGATGCCCCTCCGGTAATGGCAACGACGTTCCGCGGCATGGCGCAGTCCCTCTCGATGACAGGCGGGGGAGCGGCATCGAAGCATCCGGCCGCGCCGGTGTCACCCCGATCTTTCGCCGCGGCGCCAGCGCTGCGATCCGCGCACGCCTCCTCAACGGCGGCGTGGCATCGCGGCGCTTGTCAGGGCGTGCGCGCCGGCTCCATCATCCCGCCATCGATCAGCCGGGCCGCCAGACGTCCGGATCGACCGTGGGAACCGGAACGCCTGCACCGAAGGAGGACGACCATGTCCGAGACCAGCAAGACCTTCATCCTGTCGCGCCGCGCCGCCATGGCCGGCACCGCCGCCGCCGTCATGGCCCCCTGGGTGTCCAAGGCCCAGTCCCTGAAGACCGAATACAAGCTCTCGGTGGTCGGCAACCGGCCGATCGCGCTGTCGGAGGGCGCCTTCCAGTGGGCCGAGATGGTGACGCAGCGCACCGGAGGCCGCATCAATGTCAAGGTCTATCCGGGCTCGCAGCTGGTCGGCGGTGACCAGACGCGCGAGCTCGTCGCCATGCGTCAGGGCATCATCGACTTCACGGTGTCCTCGACCATCAATATCTCGCCGCAGGTGCGCGAGATGAACCTGTTCTCGCTGCCATTCCTGATGCCGAACCACAAGGCCTTCGACGCCATCACGGGTGGCGAGGTCGGGCAGATGCTGTTCAAGGTCATGGAGAGCCGCGACGTGGTGCCGCTGGCCTGGGGCGAGAACGGCTTCCGCGAGCTCTCGAACTCCAAGCGTGCGATCCGCACGCCGGCCGACCTGCGCGGCCTGAAGATCCGCTTCGCGGCCGGCGCCATCTTTGCCGACATCTACAACGGCCTCGGCGCCAATCCGGTGCAGATGTCCTTCGCCGACCTGCAGCCGGCGCTCTCGACGGGCGCCGTCGACGGCCAGGAGAACCCGATCAACCTGTTCCTCGGCCTGAAGATGGACGCGCTGGCCCAGAAGCACATGACGGTGTGGAACTACTGCGCCGATGCCGGCCTGTTCCATGTCGCCAAGCCGGTGTGGGAGAGCTTCTCGGCGGCCGACAAGGAGATCGTCCGCGAAAGCGCGCGCGAGGCGGCCAAGGTGCAGATCGGCCTGACCCGCAAGGGCCTCGGCATCCTCGACAACGACCGCTCGTCCTACGAGGAGCTGGAGAAGCGCGGGGTCGCCACGGCGATCCTGACGCCGGAGGAAAAGCGCGCCTTCGCCCAGGCCACCCGGCCGGTCTTCGACAAGTGGGCGGCCCAGGTTGGCGTCGATCTCGTCAGGAAGGCGGAAGCTGCCGCGGCTTCCGCGTCCTGATCCATCCCGGGTGCTCCCGGCAGGCGGCCGGGGGCACCACCCGCCTTGCCCGTGCAGTCTCCGGAAAGCCGCCAGCCGTGTCAGAACCCGACCCGATCGCCCCGCCGGCGGTGCCGCGAACCCGCATTCCCCTCAAGGTCGAGGAGGTGCTCGTCGCCGTCGCCATGGCGGGGATGGCGCTGATCACCTTCGGCAATGTGATCGTGCGCTACCTGACCAATGTCTCCTTCGCCTTCACCGAGGAATATTCGGTGGTGCTCATGGTGGTGGTGGCGCTGCTCGGTACGTCGCTTGCCATCGCCTGCGGCCGGCACATCCGCATCGGGGTGCTGGTCGACGGGCGCAGCGCTCGGACGCGCCGGCGGGCCGAAATGGTCGCCATGGCGCTGACCATCGTCTGCTTCGGCATCCTGCTGGTCTATGGCGCCCGCCTGGCCTGGGACGAATACCGCTTCGAGGTCGTCTCGCCGGGCCTCGGCCAGCCCCAGTGGGTCTATACCGGCATGCTGCCGCTGCTCTCGCTGGCCGTCATCGGACGGGCAGCCGGGCGGTTCTGGCGCCTGGCGCGGGGCGAGGACGCATGACCGCTTTCGTCCTTTTTGCCGCCTTCGTCGCCATGCTGCTGGCGGCCGTGCCGGTGGGGGTCGCCATCGGCCTGGCCGGCGCCATCGCCATCTGGCTCGCCGGGCAGAGCATCATGGCGGTGCCGACCAATGTCTATGCCGGCATCGCCAAGTACCCGCTCATCGCCATCCCGATGTTCGTGCTGGTCGGCTCGGTCTTCGACCGGACCGGCGTGGCGCTCAGGCTGGTGCGTTTCGCCACCGCCCTCGTGGGGGCCGGACGCGGGGCGCTCGCCACCGTTTCGGTGCTGGTGGCCATGGTGATGGGCGGCATTTCCGGCTCGGGGCCGGCGACCTCGGCGGCGGTCGGCCAGGTGGTCACGCCCTCCATGATCAGGGACGGCTATCCGCGCGCCTTCATCGCCTCGACGGTCGGCGCTGCGGCGGCGACCGACATCCTGATCCCGCCCTCCATCGCCTTCATCATCTATGCCGTGCTGGTGCCGGGCGTCTCGGTGCCGGCCATCTTTGCCGCCGGCATGATCCCCGGCCTGCTGGCGGGCCTGTCGATCATCATCCCGATCCTCGTCATCTCCTGGCTGCGCAACTTCGGCGGCCGGGCGCAGCACGGGGAGGATGCGCTGACCGTCTGGGGGACGTTCAAGGAGGCGATCTGGGGCCTGCTGGCGCCGGTCATCATCCTCGGCGGCATGCGGGCCGGGCTGTTCACGCCGACCGAGGCGGCGGTGATGGCGGTCGCCTACGGCCTGTTCATCGGCTTCGTCATCTACGGGACGCTGACGCTGCGCGATGTTTACGAGATGCTGGTCGAGGCGGGGGAGCTCTCCGGCATCATCCTCATCGTGGTGGCGCTCGCCTCGGTCTTCGCCTGGTCGCTGTCGACGCTCGGTATCGTCCAGCCGATCGCCGACTGGATCGTGTCCCTGGGTCTTGGCCCCTACGGCACGCTGCTGCTGCTCGGTCTCGTGCTGATCGTCATCGGCATGGTGCTGGACGGCATTTCCATCTACCTGATCCTCTTGCCGATCCTCATCCCGATCGCCAACACCTTCCAGTGGGATCTCGTCTGGTTCGGCATCCTTCTGACCATGATGGTGGCGATCGGCCAGTTCACGCCGCCGGTGGCGGTCAATCTGATGGTGTCCTGCAAGATCGCCCAGGTGCCGATGGAGGCGACCATCCCCTGGGTGAGCTGGATGGTGCTCGGCATGCTGACCGCGCTGGCCCTGGTGGTGGCCGTGCCCGACCTCGCCCTGTGGCTGCCGCGCATGCTCGGCTATTGATCGCAGCGAACCTGACGAACGGTTCATCTTGATGCACCGCGGAAAATCCCCCATTGTCCGGCGGTCATGTCCAGCCGCCGGTGGCGGGCGTTCAACCGGGGCGGTGCGGCCCCTTGTGCGAGGCGATACCAGATGAGTTCGAAGGTCTATTCCTCCGCGCGAGAGGCTCTCGCGGGTCAGATCAAGGACGGCATGACCATCATGTCCGGCGGCTTCGGCCTGTGCGGCATCCCGGACGTCCTCATCGAGGCGGTGCGCGAATCGGGGGCGAAGAACCTGACCGTCATTTCGAACAATGCCGGCGTTGACGGTGCCGGCCTCGGCATCCTTCTGGAAACCAAGCAGATTTCCAAGATGATCAGCTCCTATGTCGGCGAGAACAAGCTGTTTGCCCAGCAATATCTGTCGGGCGAGCTGCAGCTGGAGTTCAACCCGCAGGGCACGCTGGCCGAGCGCATCCGCGCGGGCGGCGCCGGCATTCCGGCCTTCTACACCAAGACCGGCGTCGGCACGGTGATCGCCGAGGGCAAGGAGGTGCGCGAGTTCGACGGCGAGCTCTATGTCATGGAGCGCGGCCTGTTCGCCGATATCGCGCTGATCCATGCCTGGAAGGCGGACAAGGAGGGCAACCTCGTGTTCCGCAAGACCGCCCGCAACTTCAACCCGATGATGGCCACGGCCGCGCGCATGACCATCGTGCAGTGCGAGCATCTCGTCGAGCCCGGCGAGATCGACGGCGATGCGATCCATACCCCCGGCATCTATGTGAAGCGCATCGTCCACGTTCCAAATGTGGTCAAGCGCATCGAGCAGCGCACCACCCGCCCCAGGGCGGCCTGAACCGCGGCCTGCAGAGGAGACGAGACCATGGCCTGGACCCGTGACCAGATGGCCGCCCGCGCTGCCAGGGAGCTGCGCGACGGCTTCTACGTGAACCTCGGCATCGGCATCCCGACGCTGGTGTCCAACCACATTCCCGCCGGCATGAGCGTCCAGCTGCAGTCCGAGAACGGCATGCTCGGTATGGGGCCCTTCCCCTTCGAGGGCGAGGAGGATGCCGACCTGATCAATGCCGGCAAGCAGACCATCACCGAACTGCCGACAACCAGCTATTTCTCCTCGGCCGATTCCTTCGCCATGATCCGGGGCGGGCACATCGACCTGTCCATCCTCGGGGCCATGCAGGTGGCCGAGAACGGCGACCTGGCCAACTGGATGATCCCCGGCAAGATGGTGAAGGGCATGGGCGGCGCCATGGACCTGGTGGCCGGCGTCAAGAAGGTCGTGGTGGTGATGGAACATGTCGCCAAGGACGGTCCGAAGCTGCTGCACCGCTGCAACCTGCCGCTGACCGGCGCCGGGGTGGTCGACATGGTGATCACCGATCTGGGGGTCTTCACCATCGACAAGAAGGGCGGCACCGGCATGACCCTGATCGAGATTGCCGATGGCGTCTCGCTCGACGAGATCCGCGCCAATACCGAGGCCAGCTTCGCCATCGCGCCGGGCCTCGCCGCGGCGGCGTGAGCAGCGGGCGGTCACGGCAGACCAGTTCTGACGGGGGCTTGCGGGCCCCCGTTCGCGCATGGTCGTGCGCGACCGCCGGGCGCGCGCCGTGGCGGCCATCGAAAAGCCATCCGGCGCCGGCAGGTTCCGCGGTCCGTCAGCCCCGTTTCCTGCCGCCACGCCCTGCGGGCGGTGCGTGCCACCGGATCCAGGACCGTAACGCTTGAGCCTCGCCGCCGCCCTGAAGCGCGTCGTTACCTTCTTCATCGCTGCCGTGCTCGTGCTCGCCGCGATCATGGCGCTGGTGCCGACGCTGCTGCCCGCCGACGCCATCCGGCGCGCCGTGGAGCAGCAATTGTCCGACCGCCTCGGCCTGCCCGTGAGGGTTGCCGGCCCGGCCACCGTTCAGGTCTTCCCGCAGCTCGCCGTGCGGCTCGAGGACATCCGGATCGGCCAGGGCCCAAAGGAGGATCTGCCGGCCCGCGCGGCGGCGCTGGTCGGATCGCTCCGGCTCCTGCCGCTGCTGGCCGGCCGGGCCTCCATCTCCGACTACGTGCTCGTCTCGCCGCGCATCACGGTGCGGGTCGATGGCGACGGTGCGTCCAACTGGGATCCTGCCTTCGCCCGCCTGCGCGGGCTGACCGGCGACAGGGCGGTTGCCTTTGCCGATTTCCGCGTGGTCGATGGCCGCACGGTCATCGACGAGCGCAAGACCGGCCGGCGGCTGGTCGCGACCGGCATCGAGATGGCCGTGTCCTGGCCGGGCAGCGACCGGCAGGCGACCCTGTCGGGTTCCCTGACGGTCAATGGCGAGGCGCTGACCGTGAGCGCCGTCATCGCCCGCCCGATCGCGCTGCTGACGGCCGAGCCGACCGCGGTGAAGATGCGGGTGGGCGGCCTGCCGGTCCGCGCGGCCTTCGAGGGGCAGGTCACCAACGGGGCCGCCGTGACCGCCGAAGGCGCCATGACGGTGGAGGCGGGTTCGCTGCGCCTGCTGCTGCGCTGGCTCGGCCAGAACCCGGGGATCGGCCCCTCGCTGGGCGCCTTCGCGCTCAAGGGCGAGGTGCAGCTCCTGCCCAACAAGCTCGCCTTCACCCAGGTCAATGCCGAACTGGACGGCAATGTCGCCAGTGGCGCCCTGGCGATCAGCTTCGAGGGCGACCGGCCACAGGTTCAGGGCACGCTGGATGCCGGCCGCGTGGTGGCCACCACCTATTTCGCCGATCTCAACCTGACCCCGCGTCCCGGCCAGGGCTGGAGCCGCAGGCCGATCGACCTGTCGGCCGTGTCCCATTTCGACGTCGATCTTCGGCTGTCCGCCCGCGAGCTGATCGTCGGCTCGGCCAATATGGGGCGCTCGGCGGCGGCGCTGACGGCGCGCAACGGCCGGCTGACCGCCACGCTGGGCGAGGCGCAGGCCTATGGCGGCAATCTGCGCGGATCGCTGGTGGTGACGCCCCGCGGCGAGGGCTACGAGGTCAAGGCCAGCCTGGCGGTGCAGCGCGCCCAACTGGGCCAGGGGCTTGGCGAGTGGTTCGGTTTCCGCCGCATCGACGGCATCGCCAATGCCCAGGTCGCGATCGAGGCCGATGGCGGCTCGATGGCCGATTTCGTCCGCACCGCGCGCGGCCAGGCCAGCTTCAATGCGGTCGAGGGCGCGCTGCGCGGCTTCAATGCCGAGGCGATCCTGCGGCGCCTCGAACGCCGGCCGCTGTCCACCGCCGGCGTCGATGCCCGTTCGGGCAGCACGCCGTTCGAGCGCATCTCGGCGACCGTCCGGATCGAGGAGGGCATTGCCCGCACCTCGGACATGGTGCTGGAGGGCCGCATCATCGGCATTCGCCTGGAGGGGACGGCCGGCCTGGCCAACCGGGACCTGGACCTGCAGGGCCTGGCTGCCCTGCGGCGCACGGCGCCCGCGGAAGGCGTGTTCGAACTGCCCTTCGTGGTGCAGGGATCCTGGGACGATCCCTTCGTCCTGCCGGATCCGCAGAGCCTGATCCGCCGCTCGCGGGCCGCTGCCCCCCTGCGCAATGTCACGCGCGACCGCGACGCGCTGCGGGCCGTGATGGACGCCATCCAGCGTCATGGCAATCCGGACATCGGCCCCGAGATCCCGCCGCCCGTCTCCTTTGCGCCCTATCCGCCCTTGCGCCCCGGCGACTGAACCTGTCTGCTGGCCGGGGCCGGTTCCCCCGCCAGCCCGTGCGGCCCGCCCCGCACCGCCGCGCCGAAGCCTTCGATCCCGGACCCGTCCGCGCCCGATGACCTCTCACCGCCGCTCCCTCCGCCAGATCCTGCGCATCGCCACGCTCCAGCTCGGCCTCGGCCTGGCCGGTCTTGCGCCGCTCGCCGCGCAGCAACCGGCAGCCGCACCGGCTCAGGCGCCGGCGTCGGTGGCGCAACCGGTCCCGGCCCAGCCGGCAAGCCCGGTCTCGGCCCAGC
>JBKBOA010000058.1:0-21649 GCA_046295035.1 Phreatobacter sp. | reverse complement strand
AGATCGTTGGATAGGGGTCGGGTCATCGGATGCTGGCCTCCGTCCCAGCCAGCATCTAGAATCACAAATCGCGCTGATCCGGAATCCCTCCCGATTCAGTCAAGCGATGAACCGCTCTAGATCCTGAGGCGGGCGATCAGCGCCTCCAGCGGCTCGGGATCGGTCAGGTCGAGCGTGGCCGGCACGACGATGCTGGCCGCCGCAAGCGCGGCGAGCGCCGGCGAGCCGGTGAGCTTGACGGCATCCTTTTCCGTCGTCAGCAGTGGCAGGCCGGTGCGGCGCTGCTCAGCAAGCAGTCGCTCGGCATCGGCATCCGAATAGACGTGATGGTCGGCAAACGGGCGCAGCAGGACGGAGCGCAGCCCTGCCGCGCCCAGCGTCTCGGCGAATTTCGACGGCCGGCCGATGCCGCAGAAGGCGAGCACGTCGCGACCGGCGAGCGGTCCGACCACGGCCGGGTCGGGAGCGAGCGTTGCGTGCAGGACCACCTTGCCGAGCCGCCGGGCTGCGTCGGCGAGGGCTTCGCCGGCCTCGCCCTCGCCGATCACCAGAAGGGCGTCGGCCCGGCGCATCTGCGGGATGAAGGGCGCGCGCAGCGGTCCGGCCGGCAGGACACAACCATTGCCCAGTCCGACGGGACCGTCCACCACCAGGATCGAGAGATCCTTGGCAAGCGACGGGTTCTGGAAGCCGTCGTCCATCACCACGATGTCCGCGCCCGCTCCGGCGGCGAGCCGGACCCCGGCCGGCCGGTCGCGCGCCACGACGGTCCGGTGATGGCGGGCATGGACCAGGGCCTCGTCGCCGACATCACCGGCGCCATGCTGTTCGGGATCGACCAGGAGCGGGCCGGCAAGCCGGCCACCATGGCCGCGCAGCAGCACGGCCGGCCTTTGGCCTCGCGCGGCCAGACGGTCGGCCAGCAGGCGGGCGGCCGGGCTTTTGCCCGCCCCCCCGACGGTCGGATTGCCGATGCAGACGAGCGGCACCGGGGCCTGTTCACCGGTCCGTGCCATGCGGGCCAGCGTCACGGCGCCGACCAGGGTACCGATGGGCGACAGGAGGCGGGCAGCAGGACTGTCGGGGTTAGACCAGAAGGCAGGCGCCCTCACGCCCGACCCCGCACGCTGAGCGACAGGAAGTAGGGCTCGAGCGCCGCAACGGTCCGGTCGAGCGCACCCCCCATGGCCGTGACGGCCTCCAGGGCCGCATCGCGCTGGCGCGTGCGCATGGCGCGGTCGGTCAGAAGACCGAGCGCGGCCTCGGCTAGAGTCTCGGCATCCGTGACGGCGATGGCAGCCTGGCGCGTGCCGAGCGACCCGTAAACCTCGGCGAAGTTGCCGACATGGGGACCGTGAAGGATGGCGGCGCCCAGCTTGGCGGCCTCGATCGGGTTTTGCCCGCCATGACGGACCAGCGAGCCGCCGATCAGCGCGACGGGCGCGATCCGGTAGAACAGGCCCATCTCGCCAAGCGTGTCGGCAACGTAGATCGCCGTGCGGCCGGTCGGCAGCTGGCCGGCCGAACGCAGGGCCACGGCCAGGTTGTCAGCCTCGGCAAGGGCGGCAATCGCCGGCCCGCGCTCGGGATGACGCGGCGCGATGATGGTCAGGAGATTGGACAGATGCGGCGCCATCCGGCGATGGGCGGCGAGCACGATCTCGTCCTCGCCCGGATGGGTGGACGCCGCCAGGACGACCGGGCGGCGTCCAATGGCATCGGCCAGGGCCAGGGCAGCGGCCGCGTCGATGGGCGGCGAGGGCACGTCGAACTTCAGATTGCCGGTCGTGGCGACACGCGGCGCTCCCAGCGCCTGGAGACGACGGGCATCATCGGCCGTTTGGGTCAGACACAGCTCGAAACGGGCCAGCAGCGCGCCGATCGAGCGCGGCACGCGCTGCCAGCCGCGGAACGAGCGCTCGGACATGCGGCCGTTCACCTGGATCAGCGGCGTGCCGCGCGCCGTCGTCCGCATGATCAGGTTCGGCCACAGCTCCGATTCGGCAAAGATCGCCAGATCCGGCTGCCAGTGGTTCAGGAAGCGGTCGACATAGGACGGCACATCCCAGGGCATGAACTGGTGGATCGCGCCCGGCGGCAAGCGCCGGGCAGCAAGCTCGGCGGCGCTGCGCGTCACCGTCGTCACGAGCACGGTGGCCTGGCGGGCCTGCAGCCGCTCCACCAAGGGGACGATCGAGAGGAACTCGCCGACGCTGGCCCCGTGCAGCCAGACGAGCCGGCCGGGCGGCCGCTCGGCACTGGCCTGGCCGCGCCGCTCCTGGATCCGCGCCGGATCCTCCTTGCCGCGCTCCAGCCGCCGGCGGTTGAGCACGGCGGTTGCGGGGGCGAGCAGGGCCGTGGCGCCGGCATACAGACGCAAGGTCACGGGCGTGGGGGCGCGTGCGGGATCAGACATGGCCGGCCCCGATCTGGCCCGTTCCGATCTGGCCGGCATGGGCCGCGCCACGCTCCGCCGGCCTCGCCTCCCCGGCCAGCGCATGGTCGCGCATGGCGGCCAGTTCGGCGATCAGGTCGGCCGGCCAGTGCGCCGGATCGGCACGCCCCTCGGCGATCGCATAGGCCCGCTCGGTGGCAGCGTTCATGCGCTCCTCGACCATCAGCCGGCACCGCTCCAGCTCGTCCTGGTCCGCATCGGGCGCCACCCACACCGGATGGCCGGCCACCACGGCGCCGCGCGAGAATGGCAGGTTGACGCTGGCCCTGTCCCAGGATTTCAGGTCGATGCGGCGCGCGGTGGCCACCGCGATCGGGACGATGGGCCGGCCGGACTGGCGGGCGAGCATCACGATGCCGAGACCGGCCCGTCGGGCGATCTTCGGCACATCGGCGGTCAGCGCCACGGTCTCCCCATTCTCCAGCGCCTCGACCATCTGGAAGAAGGCGCCGACCCCTCCCTTGCGCGCGAACTGGCCGCGGTGATCGCCAGATCCCCGGATGGTGCGGATGCCGAGCTTCTCGGCGGCGATGGCGTTCATCTCGCCATCGGCCGAGCGGGAGATCAGCACCACCGCCCGATAGTGGGGCCTGCGCACAAAGGGTGTGAGGAAATGCTGGCCGTGCCACATGGCGAAGATGATCGGCACGTGGGCATCGGCGAAGTCGTAGAGGTCGGGCGGGTCGTATCGGAACCGCCCGGTCTTCCAGACGAGTTTCAGGTAGCCGGCCAGCAGCGAGCCGGCGGCGGACCGGACGGCCGCCGAACGGCCGAGGCGCTTGAGCAGGGACACGGGGCGCGCCTTCCGCCGCCGTCAGGCCGCATCCGGGTCGAGGAGGCGATGGAGATGGACGATGAAGAAGCGCATCTGCGCATTGTCCACGGTCTGCTGGGCCCGTGCCTTCCAGGCCGCATAGGCGGTGGCGTAATTGGGATAGAGTCCGACGATCTCGACCTTGGACAGATCCTTGAACTCGGTACCGTCGAGGCGCTTCAGCTCGCCACCGAGAACCAGGTGGAGGAGCTGCTTGGATTCGGCGGCTTCGGCCATGGCGGCATGGTCTCCGTCAGTCGATGTGCCCCGGCAGGGCGGCTGGATCTCCGGTCCCGCAGCGCGCCTCAGGCCTGCTGCCTGAGCAATCCGTGGAGCGCGGGGGTCGCGCAGATCAGCGGCGAATGGACCGGAACCGGCCGATTATAGACAGGAACGGTGCCGTCCAGGCCGGTCAGGGCTGCGCCTGCTTCGTGCACCAAAAGGTCGGCCGCTGCAAGATCCCAGTCGTGGCTGGACCCGCCTGCGAAGCCGGCATCGATCTCGCCGGCGGCCACCTTGGCAAAGCGCAGGGCCAGCGAGTGGATCTTTGGCAGTAGAACGGCGCCCGCGCGCTTCGCGCCAGCGAGCATCGGCATCGGGCCGGCAACCCGGGCTCCGGCAAGGCTGTCGCGCGCCATGGGCACCATGCGCCGGCCGTTGACCGTGGCGCCATGGCCCAGGGCCGCGGCGAAGACCCGACCCTGCTCGGGCTCGGCCAGGGCCGCCGCCACCGGCCGGCCGTCGCGGACCACGGCGAGAGAGACGGTCCAGTCCGGCAGGCCGGCCGCGAAGGCGCGGGTGCCGTCGATGGGATCGACGATGAAGACCTCGCGCCGGCCGATGCGCTCGGGACTGTCGGCAGTCTCCTCCGACAGCCAGCCGAAATCGGGACGGGCGGCCGTCAGCTTCTCCTTCAGGAAGCGGTCGACCGCGATATCGGCCTCGGTCACGGGCGAGGATCTGTCCTTGGTCCAGGTGCGCATGCCGCGGCGGGCGCAGGCGCGCGCCAGCTCGCCGGCCTCGGCGGCCAGTTCCGCCATGAGGTCGCGCAGGACGAGATCGTCAGCGTCCGGCAACGGTGAGTCCCTCGATGAGCACGGTCGGCGCATCGATCCCGCGCTTCAGCACCAGGTCGTTCGCGGGAACCAGACGGGCGAACATGTCGACAAGGTTGCCGGCAATGGTGATCTCGGCCACCGGATAGGCGAGCTCGCCATTCTCGATCCAGTAGCCCGAGCAGCCGCGGGAATAGTCGCCCGTCACCATGTTGACGCCATGGCCGATCATGTCGGTGACGTAGAGACCGTCGCGGATGGATGCGATCATCTCGTCGGGCGAGGTCGTGCCCGCAGAAAGGTACAGGTTGGTCGCTCCGGGCGAGGGCGGTGCACCGATGCCACGCGTGGCGTGGCCGGTGCTCCGCAGCCCAAGCTCGCGGGCCGTGGCCGTGTCGAGCAGCCATGACGCCAGCACGCCGTCCTCGACCAGCGCCAGACGGCGGGTGGCCACGCCCTCCTCGTCGAACGGGCGTGAGCGCGGCCCGCGCGGGCGCAGCGGATCGTCGATGATGGAAACGCCCGGCCGGAAGACGCGCTGCCCAAGCTTCTCGCGCAGGAAGGAGGTCTTGCGGGCAACCGACTGGCCATTGGCAGCGCCGGCCAGGTAGCCTGCAAAGCTTGCCGCCTGGCGCGGCTCGAAGACCACCGGCACCTTGCGGCTATCGACCTTTCGCGGATGGAGGCGGCGCACCGCCCGCTCCCCCGCCCTGCGGCCGACGGATTCGGCGTCATCCAGATCGGCGCGGTGGCGGGCGGAGGCGTAATCGTAGTCACGCTCCATGGCTGTGCCTTCACCAGCAATGGCCATCATGGAGAAGGAGGTGGACGAACCGAGCGAAGCGCCCTCGAAGCCCGCGGAGGTGACGAGGACGAAGCCGCCGAGGCCGGACGCGGCGCTCGCTCCCCCGGATTTCGTCACGCCGGGCACGGCGAGAGCGGCCTCCTCGGCCCGGCGGGCCAGGGCCTCGAGTTCGGCCGGACCCGGCATGACGGGGTCGATCAGATCGAGATCGGCCCAGTCCTTCGCGAGATCGGCCGGATCGGCCAGGACCGCATAGGGATCCTCCGGGGCAGCCCTGGCAATGGCCACGGCGCGCTCGGCCAGCGCCGCGGCGTCCTCGCGCGGGTCGTTGGAGGCGACCGATGCGCTGCGCTGCCCGACGAAGACCCTGAGGCCGATGTCGTCGCCCTCTGCCCGTTCGGTGGCCTCGACCCGGCCCTCGCGCAGCTGGACGGTGGTGGAGGAGCCGCGAACCGCCATGACGTCGCAGGCATCGGCCCCCGCGGCCAGGGCGGCCGCAAGCAGGGCCCGCGCGCGCTCGAGCAGCGCGCCGGTATCGAGAAGGTCGGACATGCAGGATCCTGATCGGATGGCGGCGGGTTGTCCCTCGTGTAGGCATCGGCCGGGCCGGATTCAAGGCAGCCATCGCAGCCGGCCCGGCCGGCATGGCAAGGAAGCGGAAAGCAAGCGTGCCAACGGACGGTTCAGCACGCCTGCCAAGCCTTTCTCAAGCATCCGGAAACAAAGGCATTTTCGGCTTCCGATTGAGTTCGGCTTAACCGTCCTGCTTAAGCCGGCGGACAAGAAATCCTGCGACAGTTCCTGCAACGACGGGGCGAGAGCCGGTTCGAGCCGGCCGAAGACCCCAGGGAGCAGTCATGTCGCGTCAAGCTGAACCGGGCGGTGCCGCCGCCGGGGTCGGGGCCTTCTTGCGCCTCGATCCCGGCCACCTTCCCACCCGCTACACGGCCCCCGACCGGGGGGCCGATGGCGGCCAGAGAGCCATCGACCTGCACGCCGATCGCGTGGTCATCCGCCGGACCGCCAGGGGCGCGCGGATGAAGCTGCAGCTTCCGGTCCGGACCTTCCGGGGTGTGGCGGTGCGGATCGCCGGGGATGGCCGCGCGGGCGCGGACCGTGTGGAGATCGTGCTGGTCCATGCCGATCCGGCCCTCGACGTGCCGCTGTTCTCCTCGCCCGATGCAGATGACGTTGTGGCGGTCTGGCAGCGCTGGGGTTCAGCCCTTGCCCTGCCTCTGCTGCTGGCGGATGCGGATGGTAAGGTCCGCGAGGCCTTTCCGCGCCTCGGCGGGGTGCTCGTCGGCCAGCCGGGGCCGCGCCGCCGGCGCCGTTCGGCCCTGAAGGGGCGCCGGCCGCTGGCGCTGATGCGCCGCCGACCGGGCGGACCGGTCGGCAACCAGCCGGTGTACCGGGAGCGCGAGATCATCGCACGCAATTGATCGGCAGACAGCAAGGCGTGAGCGGTTGGCCGGGCCGGACGGCGGCCGCGATGTTGCCACGGTGGCAGACGACAGCTATTGGCTCGTAGTCCTTTCAGTGAAGGCGGATCGAGCCCATGCTGTCGCGCAGAACCCTTCTCTCCGCATCCGCCACCGGCGGGGCTGTCACCCTTGCCGGTCTCACGATGGCGGTGCGGGCACGGGCTCAGGGCCGCCGCCCGGCCGCCGAGACGGTCAATGTCGAGGAGCTGATGAAGGCCGGCCCGCTCGGCGATGTCTTTCTGGGCAAGGCCGACGCACCGGTGACCGTGGTCGAATATGCCTCGCTGACCTGCGGGCACTGTGCCTCCTTCCATACCGGCACCCTTCCGGCCCTGAAGCAGAAGTATGTCGATACCGGCAAGGTCCGCCTGGTGTTCCGCGAGTTCCCGCTGAACCAGCTCGACGCGGCCGTGTACATGCTGGCCCGCTGCATGTTGCAGGCCGACGGCAAGGCGGCGGGCGGCAATCAGGACCGCTATTTCGCACTGATCGACGTGCTGTTCCGCCAGCAGCGGGTCTGGGCCTTCGGCAATGATCCGCTCGCCGCGATCACCACCATCACCCGCCAGGCGGGCATGACGCAGCCCGAGTTCGAGGCCTGCCTCAACAACCAGGCGATCCTGGACGGGCTGAATGCCACGCGCGACCGGGCCGTCAATGCCTTCGGGGTGGAATCGACCCCCACCTTCTTCGTCAATGGCAAGCGCGTGCTGGGGGCGCAGCCGCTCGCCGAGTTCGAGAAGATCATTGATCCGCTGCTGCCGGCCTGACCGTCAGGCGGGCCCGGACCAGCCGTCGAGAACGTGAAAAGGCCGCCGGTTCGTTCCGGCGGCCTTGTCGTGATCGTGCTTGCGCCCCGCAGTCCGCGGAGATGTCAGCGCGCTCAGTTGAGCCTTGCCTTGACCTCGGCAATGCCGGCCTTGACCAGCGCATCTCCCGCCTCGCCGCGGGCGAGGTCCGCGACCATCGCTCCCGCCGCGGCAGTGGCGGCCTCGGCCGCGGCCGCACGCACATCGGCGATCGCTTGAGCCTCCGCCTGGGCGATCTTGGCTTCCGCCATCTTCGTGCGGCGGGCGACGAAATCCTCCATCTTCGCCTTGGCCTCGGCGGCGAGCCGCTTCGCATCCGCCTCCGCGGCGGCGACGATCGCCTTGGCCTCCTGCTCGGCCTCCGCCTGGCGCCGGCGGTAGTCGGCGACCAGGGCCTCGGCTTCAAGCCGGAGACGGCGGGCCTCGGCGAGATCCTGCTCGATCCGCTTCGCGCGGTTGTCGAGGGCGGCGAGAATGGTCTTGTGGACACCCAGATAGCCGAGGATGCCGAAGAAGGCGAGGAAGGCGACGGCAACCCAGGTTTCGGCTGCAAACAGCATGGCTTGCTCCTCAGCCCTTCAGGGCCGCGTCAACGGCCTTCTCGACCTCGCCCTGCGCCGGGGTCTTGCCGACGAGCTGGGCGACGATGGCCGGGGCGGTGTCAATGGCGATGCCGCGGACATTGGCCATGGCCTTTGCCTTCGACGCGGCGATCTCGGCTTCGGCGGCCGCCAGCCTGGCAGTGAGGTCGGCCTCCAGCGCCTTGCGGGTGGCCTCGGTCTCGGCCGCCGCGCGGGCATGTTCCTTGGCGGCGATCGCCTGGGCATTGCCGCGGGCATCGGCGAGCGCCTTCTCATAGGTCGCCTGCGCGGCCTCGGCTTCGGACTTCATCCGCTGAGCCTCGTCGAGGTCACGGGAAATCCGCTGGCTGCGCTCCTCCAGGATGCCGCCGATCTGCGGCAGGACGACCTTCGACAGGAGCCAGTAGAGCGCCCCGAAGGTGATGACCAGCCAGAAGATCTGCGAGGGGAAGGTCTCGGTCTGGAAGGGCGGGAAAGCGCCGGGTGTCGAAGGGGCGGCCATGACCAGTCCTAGCGTTCAGGGGCGGCTGCAAATCGCCGGGGCTCCGGCGCGCGAGGCGCCGAAGCCCGGTGACCATGTGGGACGGGCGACCATGCCGCCCGGCCGGCCGTTATCAGACGGCGAACAGCAGAAGCAGGGCGATCAGCAGCGAGAAGATGCCGAGTGCCTCGGTCACGGCGAAGCCGAAGATGAGGCGGGGGAACTGGCCGTCCGCCGCGCTCGGGTTGCGCAGGGCGCCCGAGAGGAACTGGCCGAAGATGTTGCCCACGCCGACGGCGGCGCCGGCCATG
Organism: Phreatobacter sp.; assembly: GCA_046295035.1. Taxonomy (GTDB): domain Bacteria; phylum Pseudomonadota; class Alphaproteobacteria; order Rhizobiales; family Phreatobacteraceae; genus Phreatobacter. The sequence continues at coordinate 12,857 of JBKBOA010000058.1, read as the reverse complement.
CCGATGCAGGCCAGGCCCGCGCCGAGATACTTCGCTGCAACCGGATCCATGATGAACTCCTTGGGAAGGGTAGCCGGGTTGAGGTTCGCAAGACGTGCTGCCGGGGTCAGTGCCCGGGGTGCAGCGCGTCGTTGAGGTAGATGCAGGTCAGGATGGTGAAGACATAGGCCTGCAGGAAGGCGACGAGGAACTCCAGCGCGGTGAGGCCGATCGTCAGCGCCAGCGGCAGCGGCGCGAGGATGGCCCAGATACCGGCGCCCAGCAGCGAGGCGACGAAACCGGCGAAGATCTTCAGCGCGATGTGCCCGGCCAGCATGTTGGCGAACAGACGCACCGACAGCGAGATCGGCCGCGACAGGAACGAGATGACCTCGATGACCATGACCAGCGGCAGCACATAGCCGGGAACGCCCGAGGGCACGAACAGGTGCAGGAAGTGCGTGCCGTGGCGGACGAAGCCGTAGATCACCAGCGTCAGGAACACCACCATGGCCAGCAGGAAGGTCACGATGATGTGGCTGGTGACGGTGAACGAGCCGGGGATCATGCCGAGCAGGTTGGCCACCAGCACGAACATGAACAGCGAGAAGACCAGCGGGAAGAACTTCATGCCCTCGTGGCCGGCCGATTGTCGGACGGTGTCGGCGACGAACTCGTAGGACAGTTCGGCAAGCGACTGCAGGCGGGAGGGGACCAGCGAACGCCCGCGGGTCGAGAGGAACAGGAAGGCCAGGATCACGCCGACGGTGACAACCATCATCAGCGAGGAATTGGTGAAGGCGATGGCCGTGTCCTTGAGGACCAGCGGCTTGATCTGGAACTGTTCGATCGGGCTCGCCATCGGCAGGCCGCTCCTCACCTTCATGCCACGGTCGCGGAACCGGACGGATGGCTCCGCGGCGAACGGCCGCGCCTGCCTTCAGCGCTGCCGGCGTTCGCGTTCGGCGAGCCGGAGGATGTTGAAGGTCCCCGCAGCAAAGCCGAGCACGATGAAAACCATCAGACCCCAGGGGCGCGTGCCGAAGACATGGTCGGTCAACCAGCCCAGCCCGCATCCGACCAGCACGCCCGAGACGAAATCCGCGGAATAGCGAAATCCGCGGCTCATGCCGGTGGGGTCGGAACCCTTGCGCTCCTCGCGCTCCCGGATCGCGGTCCGCTGCCGGTCGACGGCGGCGAGCTTCTCGTCCAGGGCACGGCGGCGCGCCTCGAGGTCGGCTTCCCCGGCCGGCCGTTCCGCATCCCCATCCCGGTCGTTCCCGTTGCGTGCCATGTCCCGACCCGTCGGCAGGGCCTGGCGCGCGTGCGGAACGCCGGAAGGATGCCGGATTGCCACCCCCGAAAGCCGGGCACACCTATAGTGATGCGGCGAAAAGGTGTCAAGAATCGTGGGCAGCGCAGTAAGATGTTGATTTTTCGATTGTTTAGACCGGATTGGCCGATCGTCCGGTCTGCCCTGCGACGCTGGCGCAGAGCGGGCGTCACTCCGCCGCGATCAGCTGCTCGGCCCTTCCGAGGTCGACGCTGACCAGCGTGGAAACCCCGCGCTCGGCCATGGTGACGCCGAACAGACGGTCCATGCGGCTCATGGTGATGGGGTTGTGGGTGATGACCACGAAGCGCGTGCGGGTGGTGCGGGTCATGTCGTGGAGCAGGTCGCAATAACGCTCGACATTGGCATCATCGAGCGGAGCGTCGACCTCGTCGAGCACGCAGATCGGCGCCGGATTGGTCAGGAACACCGCGAAGATGAGCGCAATGGCGGTCAGGGCCTGCTCGCCGCCGGACAGCAGCGACAGGGTCTGCGGCTTCTTGCCCGGCGGCCTTGCCAGGATGTCGAGCCCGGCTTCCAGGGGGTCGTCGGATTCGACGAGCTGAAGCTCGGCGGTGCCGCCGCCGAACAGGGTGGTGAACAGCCGCTGGAAATTCTCGTTCACGGTGGCGAAGGAGGCGAGCAGCCGTTCGCGGCCCTCCCGGTTGAGCGCGCCGATGCCGGCGCGTAGCTTGCGGATGGCCTCCACCAGGTCATCGCGCTCGGCAACCATGCCGTCGAACTGCGCCTGGACCTCGGTCAACTCCTCGTCGGCGCGCAGGTTGACGCCGCCCAGCTTCTCGCGCTCGCGCCGAAAGGCCTCCAGCCGGTCCTCGACGAGGCGCAACGGCGGCACCTCGTCGTCGGTGCCGATGCCGGCGATGCGGGCGAGCCCGGCCGGCTCGACCTCGAACTTCTCGACGACTTCCGCGACGATCTCGCCGATGCGCTGGCGGGCCGCTTCAAGCCGCGCCTCGGTGCGGGCAAAGGCTTCGCGGGCGGCGGTCATGGCATCCAGCGTCGCGCGGGCGGCGCGGTCGGCCTCGGCCAGGTCCGTCTCGCCGGTGGCCAGGGCATCCGCCGCCTCGCGCTGGCGGGTCTCGGCCTCCTGGATCAGGGCGATGAGCTCGCGCCGGCGCACCACGAAGGTGTCGGGCGCCTCGGCAAGGGCGGAAACCTCGGCCCGCGCCTCCGCAAGACGGTGTTCGAGATCGGCGATCTGACGGCCGGCATTGGCCTGACGGCCAAGCCAGGCTTCCTGTTCGCGGCCGATCTCGGCGAGACGGCGGGCGCGCAGCTCTGCCTCGCGGGCAAGGCCCTGGGCCTCGGCCCGCGCCTCGGCAAGGGCGGCGCGGCCCTGCGCGACCTCCGCGCGAATGGCAGCCAGCGCCGTCTCGCGCTCCGCGATGCCGCCGAGCCCTTCAAGGGCCCGCAGGGCATCGGCCTTCACCGCACGCGCCTCCTCGAGGCTGGCGCCGAGCCGCACGCGCGCCTCGACCAGCGCCGCAAGGCGCGTGGTGATGGCACTTGCGGCCCGCTCGGCGGCAGCGAGCTGGTCGCGCAGGCCGTCGGCGGCGCGCTGGGCGGCGCGCCAGCCGTCGCGGGCCGCCTGCTCGCGGGTGGCGGCAGCCTTCACATGGGCGGTCGCGGCCTCGGCGAGGGCCCTCAGCTCCTCCGCCTTGGCGCGGGCAGCGACAAGATCCTGTTCCAGATCGACGAGCCGGTTGCGTTCGGCGAGGCGTCGGGCGGCGGCGGTCGGTGCGTTGGCTGCCACCACGAAACCGTCCCAGCGCCAGAGGTCACCCTCCTTCGAGACGAGCCGCTGGCCAGGTTTCAGCAGCCCGGCGAGCCGCGGCCCGTCGGCCCGCGCCACGAGGCCGATCTGGGCCAGCCGGCGGGCCAGCTGTCCGGGCGCCCGGACATGGGCGGCGAGGCTTCCGACCCCCTCCGGCAGCGCCGGGTCGCCGGCGCCATCCGCGCCGGCCCAGTGCTGTGGCGAGGCCGAATCGGTCGGCGCATCGAGATCATCGCCGAGGGCCGCGCCCAGGGCGGTCTCGTAGCCCCTGGCCACCCGGATTGCCTCGACCACGGGCGGCCAGAGCGACGAAGAGCCGACATTGAGCACCTTGGCGAGCGTGCGCACTTCGGTCTCGAGTCGCTGGACCAGGCGCTCGGCCTCGGCCAGGGGCCGGCGCGCATCGCCCTCCTGGCTGCGCGCCACGGCATGGGCCTGTTCTGCGGCAACCGCCTCGCCCTCGGCAGCGGCGAGCGCCTCGGCGGCAGCCTGAAGGTCTGCCCTGAGCGCCTCGAGCCGGGCGGCGTGGTCGGAGCCCTGTTCGAGCCGCGCCGTCTCGGCGTCGATCTCGGCGATCTGGCCCTCGAGCCGCACCAGGCGCTCGGACGTGTCGCGCACCGAACGCTCGAGCTGGTTGCGCCGCGCGACGATCTCGGCAAGCTGCGAGGTCATCTCGCCGAAGGCCCTTTCGGCGGCGGCGAGCGTGGCCTCGGCCGCAGCTACCCGGCCGGCCGCGGCCGCCTCGGTGGCGCGCGCCGCCTCGGTGGCGACCGCCAGCTCGCCAGCCTCGCCGGCAAGCCGCGCCAGAACGCCATCGGCATCGGCGCCGAGAGCCCGCTCGCGCGCGATATCGCTGTCGAGCTGGGCGACCCGGCGCTGCAGTTCGGCGAGCCGCTCGCGCGCGCGTCTCTCCTCGCCGTCGAGCTGGTCGCGGGCAACGACGAGGCGCTGCAGGGCCGCGCCGGCCTTTGCCGCATCGTCGCGCAGGGCCGGCAGGCGATGGGCGGCGACCGCCTGGTTTTTCGCAGCCTCCGCCTGGGCAGTGGTGCGCTCGGCGACCGCCCGCGTCTCCAGCTCCACCAGCCTCTCGGCCTCGCGCACCGCCTCGGCGGCCTCGCGCATCTTCAGGAAGGCGAGCGTTGCCTCCGCCTTGCGGATATCGGCGGAGAGCCCGCGATAGCGCACGGCCTGCCGGGCCTGGCGCTTCAGGCTGTCGAGCTGCGCCTCGATCTGGGCGAGCACGGTCTCCAGCCGCTCCAGATTGGTCTCCGCCCCCTTCAGACGGGTTTCGGCCTCGTGACGGCGGGCATGAAGCCCGGCAATGCCGGCCGCCTCCTCCAGGATGCGCCGGCGGGCCTGTGGCTTGGCATTGATGATCTCGCCGATCTGCCCCTGGCGGACCAGAGCCGGAGAGCGGGCGCCGGTGGAGGCATCGGCGAACAGCAGCTGCACGTAGCGGGCGCGCACCTCCCGGCCGTTGATGCGATAGACGGAACCCGCCTCGCGCTCGATCCGCCGCGAGACTTCCAGAATGTCGTGGTCGTTGAACTGGGCCGGGGCGAGCCGCTGGCTGTTGTCGACGGTCAGCATCACCTCGGCGGTGTTGCGCGCCGGGCGGTTGCCGGAACCGGAGAAGATCACGTCGTCCATACCCGAGGCGCGCATGTTCTTGAACGAGCTCTCGCCCATGACCCAGCGCAGGGCCTCGACCAGATTCGACTTGCCGCAGCCGTTCGGCCCGACGACGCCGGTCAGGCCCGGCTCGATCAGGAACTCGGTCGGCTCCACGAAGGTCTTGAAGCCGAGGATGCGCAGGCGGGTGAACTTCATCGGCGCAGGCGGATCCGTGTGGCGGTCGGGGCGGAGGGCATGCCGACCAACGCCATATCTAGGGCAATTTCGGTCGCCCGACCTCTACATATTGCTGATGGCAAGGCCTGCTTGTCGAGTCTCGCTGACCCTTGCCCACACCGCCGACATGCTTTTGCACAGGAAGGCGCAGGGTCGCCTGCGGGCCGGCCCGGAGGGTGACGCCGGCTTGTGCTGCACCGCACGGCAAGGCCCTACGATGCCGGCCCGCGAAGGTGTAAATGTTGGCCATCGCTCGATGAAGGTGGCCTGAAGAGCTGCCCGGGAGGAAACGGATGGGTACCAAGGTGCAGCCGCTGCCGAAAAAGGGCAGCGTCAAGCTGGAGGATCGCTACGGAAGCGTCGCCATCCGCGCGGTGGCCGGGGCGATCAAGCCGCCCAAGACGCAGAAGGCGGACTGACGCCCCTCACGATCGCCCGCGCCACCGACGCGCGGGATGGGCCGGGCGAGGCGAATCAGCGGACGATGACGCGCGTGCCCACGGGCACCCGGTTGTAGAGGTCGATGACCTGCTCGTTGTGCATCCGGATGCAGCCGGAGGATACGGCCTCGCCGATCTCCATCGGCGAATTGGTGCCGTGGATCCGGTAAAGCGTGTCGCGGCCGTTCTGGTAGAGATAGAGGGCGCGCGCGCCCATGGGATTGCGCGGCCCGCCCTCCATGAAGGCCGGCACATGCGGCCAGCGGCGGCGCATCTCGGCCGGCGGCGTCCAGCTCGGCCATTCCGCCTTGCGCTGGATGGTCGCCGTGCCGGTCCAGCCGAAGGCCTCGTTGCCGACGGCGACCTGGTAGCGGATGGCCGTGCCGCCCTCCTCGACGAGATAGAGATGGCGGGTGGAGGTCTCGACGATGATGGTGCCCGGCCGCTCGGTGGTGCGGTAGGCGACGCGCTGGGGCATGCGCCAGTAGTCCATCTCGACCTGCGGCGCCTGGGCCAGCAGCGTGCGGTCCCGCTCGCTGGAGGGCCGTGCCACATCGACATGCGAGCTGTTGCAGCCGGCCAGCATCACGGCCACCGCTGCCAGAAGACCCCACCGCATCGCCGATCGCTTCCGAATCCGGACAAGCACAAGCCGGGCTCTCGAAAGCCGGCCCCTGTCCTCCGCTTCTATCAAATCTTGTGGCGAAGGGTGGGCGAAGCGTCAACGCTGCGTCGCGGAAGTTCGGGCGCAAACACTGGAAACTGTTGCATTTCTGCCATGACGCGCCACGTCAGAACGGGGTCGTCACCGACACCGCGTCATCGCGGCCTTGCCACGATCCCTTCATGATCGGACCCCATGCCGGCCGCAAGCGGTCTGTAGGGTTGTTCCAGTGCCGGTCGCGCCATGCAACGCGGTCCGGCCCGATGGAGACACCGATGAAACAGGCCAGGGCGGACCAGACGCCCGATCGCGACAGGGCATCCGACAGATTGCAGGATCGCTATGCCGCCATCGGCATCCCGGCTGTCGCCGCCGCAGCCCGCTTCATCAGGTCGCGCAGGCCGGATCGACCCGAGCCGGCCCCGCGCAGCGACAGCGTCGCCGTCGACTGAGATTGCACCCCGGGCCAGCCGGCCGAAGTGCAGATCTTCCGCATGCCTCTCCTGAATGACCCAGACTTGGGCCGGTCGAATGACCGGCCCTTTTTTCAGCCGGCAACCAGGCGCAGCGCGATCGCTCCCATGACGAGGGCGATCAGGCCGTCGAGCACCCGCCAGGCGGAAGGCTGCGCGAAGACCGGCGCCAGCAGGCGCGCGCCATAGGCGAGGCCATAGAACCAGAGCACCGAGGCCGCCATGGCCCCGCTCGCATAGGCGAGGCGGGCGGATCCCTCGAACTGTGCGGAGAGGCTGCCGACCAGCACGACCGTATCGAGATAGACGTGCGGATTGAGGAATGTGAAGGCGAAGGCCGCGGCCAGCGTGGCTGCCAGCCCCGCCTCGCCGCTGCCCTGTGCCGCCGTCAGGGCCGAGGGATGGAGTGCCCGCCGCGCGGCCATGAGCCCATAGGCCGCAAGGAACGCCGCTCCGCCCCAGGCGGTGAGGCGCATGAGCAGGGGCGAGGCCGCAACGAGCGTGCCAAGGCCGGCAACACCGGCGGCGATCAGCAGCGCATCGGCCAGCGCGCAGACGGTCGCGACGGCGAAAACGTGCCGCCGGACGAGACCCTGTCTCAGCACGAAGGCGTTCTGGGCACCGATGGCGACGATGAGGCCGAGTCCGATGAGAAAGCCGGTGCCGGCGGCTGAGAAGAGGGCGGACGACGTCATGCCGCGCCTCGATAGACCGGGTCCGGCCCGCCGGCAATGAGCGGCCGGCGCCCCGGGATGTCACAGGCCCGTCACGCGCGCGGGGAAACTGGCCACAAGCCTTCCCAATGCCTGCTCGAGCCGGTAGGGGAAGGGGCCGACCGACCGGGAGCGAGCCGGATGCTGAATGCCTATGCCGTGGTGAACGACGCGCTGGTCCGGATGGAGACGACGGCCGAGGCGGTGCCGCCGGAGGTGGTCTGGGTCGATCTTTTCCAGCCGACCCAGGAGGAGGACAGGGCGCTGGAGCGCTGCCTGGGGATCGAGATCCCCTCCCGCGAGGAGATGCGGGAAATCGAGCCCTCGAGCCGCCTCTATGTCGACCACGGCGTGCGCTACATGACCGCCACGGTCCTGTGCAACACGGACCTCGGCTCCCCGAAGCTGACGCAGATTTCCTTCGTGCTGTCCCGCGACCGCCTGGTGACCGTGCGCTACGACACGCCGAAGCCGGTCAACATGTTCCTGAACCGGGCGCAGAAGCCCGGCACGGTCCACGCCAATCCGGAATCGATCCTGACCGGGCTTCTGGACACCATCATCGACCGCCTCGCGGACATCCTGGAAAAGGTCGGCGAGGAGATCGACCAGGCCTCCTCCCGGGTGTTCTCGCAGACCAACGGCAACGAGAGCCGGGCCAGCACCATCGAGGAAGTCCTGCAGATCCTCGGCACCGAGGGCGGCTTCGTCTCGAAGATCCGGGAGAGCCTCGTCTCGATCAACCGGCTGGTGCTGTTCCTGGCCACCGAGATCGAGGGCACCAAGGTGCCCAAGGACGTGCGGGTGATCCTGAAGAGCCAGAGCCGCGACGTCGAATCGCTAACCCAGCACTGCGATGCGCTGTCGAGCAAGATTACCTTCCTGCTCAATGCGGTGCTCGGCCTCGTGGCCAATGAGCAGAGCAACATCATCAAGATCTTCGCGGTGCTCTCGGTGGTGCTCATGCCGCCGACGCTGATCGGCACGATCTATGGCATGAACTTCAAGCACATGCCGGAACTCGGCTGGGAGCTGGGCTATCCGCTGGCGCTGCTGCTGATGCTGCTGTCGGGGATCGGCCCCTACTGGTGGTTCCGCCGCAAGGGCTGGCTCTGAAGGCCGGCCCCGGCGGCGGATCGCCACCATCTCAGGCCGCCGCCGGGCGGCGCGCCCCGATGACCTGCAGTTCGGCAAGAATGCCGACGAAGACCGCCTGGGCGGCCACGAAGACCATGCCGAACAGCGTCGGCGCAACAAGGCCCGAGACGAGCAGGCCGAGGCTTGCCACCACCCAGAGGGCGTTCACCGCCGCGATCGCCATCACAGCGCCCCGCGAGGAGGGCACCCGGGCGGCCACGACCGCAACCGCGACGGCAAAAGGCAGCAGGACAAGGCCGGCGATTCGCAGAAGCGGCTCCGGCAGGCCCAGCCACGGCGCCAGCAGCCCGGCGCCGACAGCCAGCTTCAGCCCCATGGCCCCGGAGGTGATGGCGTCGAAGGTGAGCAGCCGGCGCAGGAAGGTGGCGGCATCCGTGGTGCGGAACAGGGCAAGGGCGAAGGACATGGCGGTCTCCTGTCGGGTCTGTCGCGGTCGCTTGCCGATCCGCGAATGGGGCCATGCTGGGGCCCGCCGGGAACGGGGTCGATGACCTGCAAGGTCATTGGCGGGGCGATTGCCGCCGCTACAGTACCGTCATGAACCGCCCCGCTGCCTCCCCCGCCTCCCGTTCCGACCGCCTCGCCATCGGCGAGCACCTGCGCGACTGGCGGCAGCGCCGGCGCATGAGCCAGATGGATCTCGCCCTCGATGCCGGGGTGTCCACGCGCCATCTCAGTTTCGTCGAGACCGGCCGGGCGGCGCCCAGCCGCGACATGATCCTGAAGCTCGCCGAATGCCTCGACATTCCCCTGCGCGAGCGCAACGTCCTGCTGGTCGCAGGCGGGTTTGCGCCCGTTTTCCCCGAACGCGGCCTGGACCATCCGGCGGTTGCGGCGGCAAGACGAGCCATCGACATCGTTCTGGCCGGCCACGAGCCTTATCCGGCCGTGGCTCTCGATCGGCACTGGAACCTTGTCGCCCACAACAGGGCCATCGCACCCCTGATCGAGGGCTGCGATCCGACCCTGCTGGCCCCGCCCGTCAACATGCTGAGGCTTGCCCTGCACCCGAAGGGAATTGCCCCGCGCATCGACAATCTCGCCGAGGTCCGCACCCACCTTATCGCGCGGCTGAGACGGCAGTTCGAGGTGAGCGCGGATGCAGGACTCCAGGCGCTGCTGGCGGAAGTGACCGCCTATCCGGTGCCGCTTGCCCATCCGCATCCGCGCAAGGACAGGGAAGCGGATGCGCTGTTCATCCCGGTCCGGCTGCGCTCGAGCGCGGGACGGCTGACCCTGATCTCGGCGACCACGCTGTTCGGCACGCCGGTGGACGTGACGCTGTCGGAACTGGCCATCGAGACCTTCCTGCCGGCCGACGCGGAGACCGCAGAACGGCTGCGCCGGTTGTCCGGGGGCTGATCCGCCGCAGTTCCTGCCACATCAGGAGACGGCCGTTCCTCAGACGTGCTGGCCGCCGTTGATGTGGATCTCCGCACCGTTCAGGTAGCTGGAGGTCTCGGTGCACAGCACGTAGATGATCTTGGCCACCTCGTCGGGCGTGCCGAGTCGGCGCATGGGGATCTGCTCGACGATCTTCTCCGTTCCCGGCGACAGGATGGAGGTATCGATCTCGCCCGGCGCGATTGCGTTCACCCGCACGCCATGGGGAGCGAAATCCGCCGCCATCTCGCGTGTCAATGCGGCGAGCGCCGCCTTGGAGGTCGCATAGGCCGCGCCCGCGAAGGGGTGGACGCGCGAGCCGGCAATCGAGGTGACATTGACCACCGAACCCTTGGCGTCGGCCAGTTCCTTCAGGAGGCCGCGGGCGAGCAGGATCGAGGCGAAGAAATTGACCTGGAAGACCTGCTGCCAGACGGCGAGCGGCGTGTGCAGGGAATCCAGGCGCGCGCCGCCCTCGCCCTTCGGCGAGATGCCGGCATTGTTGACCAGCGCCTCGAGCCGCCCGGTCGACAGGCGCGTGCGGATCTCGTCGATGGCCCGCTCGGTATCGGCGGGATCGGCGAGGTCCACCTGGATATGATCCTCCGGACCCATCTCCCAGGGACAGTTCTCGGGAAAGGGCTGGCGCGAGCAGGTGATGACCCGCCAGCCGGCGGAGGAGAAGCGCTTGACCGTGGCGTGGCCGATGCCGCGGCTGGCGCCGGTCAGCAGCAGGGTTCGGCGGGACTGGTTCATGACGGGCTTCCTCAAGGGGCAGGCGGCGCGGACGGTCGCGGCCCCTGCATGTGATGGACCGGGCCGGGCGGTCCGCTACACTCCATAGAGCATGTGACCGGCTTCTGGATATATCGGAGACATGACATGCCGTTCCGCGCCACTGCCGGCCGGACAAGCTACGTCTTCTCGGACCTTCGGGAGCTTCTCGCCAAGGCGAGCCCGATCCGCTCCGCCTCCGATGTCAGGCGGGCGACCCTGCCCTCGAAGCCGCCGCCTTCCGGATTGCCTGGCTGGCCGGCAAGGCCCTCAGGCGCGGCCTCACCGGCGTCACGCTGAAGGACGAGAGCGACCGGCTCGGCGACGCTAGCGGCGCAGATACCATTCCATGAAATGACGGTCGGTCGAGCGCGTTGCCGGAAGCACGCCGGCCAATTGCCGGGCCGGCGGAGCCGCGGCGCCCGGCGCCGTTCGGGCGGACGCGGCGGCCATCCTGCGTGCGGGAGCGGGAGCTGCGGCGGTGCGGGCAGGGGCGGCGCGCCGCGCGGCCTGGGGCCGTTCGGGCTGGGCAAGGCGCATCTGAGCGGTCCGCGACGGCGCGGAGGCGATGAGGGCGGGCGGCGCGGCCCGCGGCATGGTCCCCTCGATGACGATGCGCGTGTCATGGCGGCGACGCTGCACCATCTCGAACAGCAGGCGGGCATGGGCCGGGGCGAGGCGGATGCAGCCGTGGCTGTCGACGCGGCCCAGACGGCTGACCATGTTCGTGCCGTGGATGGCATAGCCGCCGCGGAAGAAGATCGAATGGGGCATCGGCGCCATGCCATATTTGCGCGAGCGCCAGTGGCGCTCGAAGCGCTGGGGCCGGTAGCTGCCGTTGGGCGTGTTGTAGCCGGCCCGACCCGTGGAGACGGCCCAGCTGTGCTGAAGCTGGCCGTCGACGATCACATGCATGGTCTGGGTGGTCTTGTCGACCCGGACCACGATGGCGGCCTGGGCTTCGGCGGCAAGGAAGGCACTGGACAGGACCGCCAGGCAGGCAGCCAGCATGCGGGACAGGCGAGGCATCGCGACCCTCCGAACGCAGAACAGGCCGGCCCGTCCCGTGCGGGCCGCACCGGAACGATTCCGGATCGCCTGACGCCTGTAAAGGGATAACGGCCGTTCACCTTAAGGCGCGGACACCGGGGCCGGGCGACGGGGAGGTGCCGTGCGGCCGCCGGCCGCCTTGACAGGAATGGTTAACGGAAGGCTGCCTAAGCTCTCGGCCTGCCCATCCGCGACCGCCGGGAGCCTCATGAACCGCCGCCTCGCCCTCGCCATCCTGCTCGCCGCCGGCCTGGCTGCGCCGGCCGCCGCACAGACCGTCGGCACGCTCAATCCCCGGCCACTGCCGCCGCTGGCCAATCCCAACGACCCGAACGTGCCGGCGAAGGAGCTGTTCGGGCGGGCGACCAGCGCGGCCCCGATGGAGGCGCGCGCCTTCGGCTTCTACTCGCGGGGGTGCCTCGCGGGGGGCATGGCGCTGCCGGTCAACGGCGAGACCTGGCAGGTCATGCGCCTGTCGCGCAACCGGATGTGGGGCCATCCGGACATGATCGCCTTCCTTGAACGCTTCGCGCGGCGCGTGCCGCAGGTGTCCGGCTGGCCGGGAATCCTGGTGGGCGACATCTCCCAGCCGCGCGGCGGACCGATGCTGACCGGACATGCCTCGCACCAGATCGGCCTTGACGCCGACATCTGGCTGACCCCCATGCCCCGCCGCCGGCTGACCGACGAGGAGCGCGAGATGACCTCGGCCGTCAATGTCGTGCGCGCCGACCGGCTCGACATCGACCCGCGCAGCTGGACGGCGGACCATCTGCGGGTGATCCGCGCGGCTGCCGAGGATCCGAAGGTCGAGCGCGTGCTGGTCAATGCCGCCATCAAGAAGGCGCTGTGCCGCGAGGCAACCGGCGACCGTCGCTGGCTTTCGAAGGTGCGGCCCGTTCCGGGCCACAACTATCACATGCACATCCGCATGAGCTGCCCGGCCGGCAGCCCGGCGTGCCGCCCGCAGGATCCGCCCCCGTCCGGCGACGGTTGCGGAGCCGAGCTCGACTGGTGGTTCACGCCACAGGTGCTCAACCCGCGTCCAAACCCGAACTGGCGCCCGCCGCCGCCGATCACCATGGCCGGCCTGCCGGAGGCCTGCCGACAGGTGCTGGTGGCGCGCTAGGTCCAATCGACATTCAGGATTCTCAACGCGCGCTGGCGTTGATTCATTGCGTTCCGGATCATGCGATTCGGGGCGCAGACAATGGCAAAGCGATACGAACTGACGACGGCCCAGT
>JBKBOA010000057.1:0-21943 GCA_046295035.1 Phreatobacter sp. | reverse complement strand
CTTCGCCCTGCTGCTGATCCAGGCCGTGAGCGAACTGATCAAGCGCATCGCCATCATGCGCGGCCTCATCCCCGACGCGCACGGCGGCGGTCATCACGAGATGGCCGAGGCCGAGGCGGCGCGACTGCTCGAGGCCGCCAAGGCCGAGGGCCTCGCCGACCCGGCCAGGAAATAAGTGCGTCCCGGGAGAACCCACGTGAACCTTCGTCGTCCTCTCCTCGGCGCGCTCGCCGCAGGCCTCGTCACCCTCGCCCTCCTGTTCGTCTTCGCCGGACCGGCGGAAGCCGCGACCGCCGGCGGGATCGGCGCCTTCGTGCGCGAGAACATGGCGCCCGTCATGTTCGTGGCGCTCGTGTTCTTCCTGCTGCTCGGCTACCCGGTCGCCTTCGCCCTGGGCGCCAACGGCCTGCTGTTCGCCATCGTCGGCATCGAGCTCGGCCTGTTCCAGCCCAATTTCCTGCAGGCGCTGCCCGAGCGCATCTACGGGACGATGAACAACGACACGCTGCTGGCCATCCCGTTCTTCACCTTCATGGGGCTGATCCTCGAGCGCTCCGGCATGGCCGAGGATCTGCTCGACACGATCGGCCAGCTGTTCGGCTCGATCCGCGGCGGCCTCGCCTATGCGGTGATCTTCGTCGGCGCGCTGCTGGCCGCGACCACCGGCGTCGTCGCCGCCTCGGTCATTTCCATGGGCCTCATCTCGCTGCCCATCATGCTGCGCTACGGCTATGACCGGCGGATCGCCACGGGCGTCATTGCGGCATCCGGCACGCTCGCCCAGATCATTCCGCCCTCCCTCGTGCTGATCGTCATGGCCGACCAGCTCGGGCGTTCGGTCGGCGACATGTACGAGGGCGCCTTCGTGCCCGGCCTCGTCCTGTCCTCGCTCTATGCCGGCTATGTCTTCCTCGTCTCCATGCTGCAGCCCAAAAAGGCGCCCGGCCTGCCCCCGGAAGCCCTCCTCTACATGCAGGACGACGGCAAGCGGGGCACCTGGAAGCTCGGCCTCATCGTGCTGTTCGCCGGTATTGTCGGCGTGGTGCTGATGCGTCAGACGAACGTGCGCGGCGGCGCCGACTTCGTGATCCTCACCATGTCGGTGGCAGTGGTCGTCGCCTTCGTCGCGGTGGTCACCAACTACTATCTCGGCGCCCGGCGCATCCTCGTCACGCTGGCCCTGGCCGTGCTTCTGGGCCTTGCCTGGTGGGTCCTCTCGACCCATGGCTATCCGACCCTGTCGCTGGTCTGCGAGGCCCTCGCCTTCGGCATGGCCTATGCGATCATCGTCGGCCTGATCGAGCGCCAGACCGGCTTCAAGATGATCTCGCCGATCGCCGAACAGGTCACCTTCGTGATGGTGCCGCCCCTCGGCCTCATCTTCCTCGTGCTCGGCACCATCTTCATCGGCGTCGCGACCCCGACCGAGGGCGGCGCCATGGGCGCGACGGGCGCCATGATCCTCGCCCTGATGAAGCGCCGGCTGACCCTTGATCTGGTCCGCCAGGCCGGCGAATCGACCGCCAAGCTGTCGGCCTTCGTGCTGTTCATCCTGGTCGGTGCGCGCGTCTTCTCGCTGACCTTCTACGGGGTCAACGGCCACCTGTGGGTCGAGCACCTGCTCGTCTCGCTGCCCGGCGGTCAGGTGGGCTTCCTGATCGTCGTCAACATCATGGTGTTCCTCCTCGCCTTCTTCCTCGACTTCTTCGAGCTGGCCTTCATCGTGGTGCCGCTGCTCGGGCCGGCGGCGGAGAAGCTGGGCATCGACCTGATCTGGTTCGGCGTGATCCTGGCCGTGAACATGCAGACCAGCTTCATGCATCCGCCCTTCGGCTTCGCGCTGTTCTACCTGCGCTCCGTGGCCCCCAAGGAGGCCTATGTGGACAAGGTGACCGGGCGGCGCATGGAGCCGGTCACGACCATGCAGATCTACTGGGGTTCCGTGCCCTTCGTGATCATCCAGTGCATCATGGTCGGGCTCGTCATCCTGTTCCCCCAGATGGTGATGCACTACAAGTCGACCGCCCCGCAGGTCGATCCGTCGAAGGTGGAGATCCGTATCGACCTGCCCGGCCTCGGTGGCGGGCTGCCGGGGCTCGACACGCCCGGCGGGGGGCTGCCGGGCCTTGGACCGCCGCCGGGACTGGGCGGGCCACCGCCGGGACTGGGCGGGCCGCCGCCTGGCCTCGAGCCGCCGCCGGCCCCGCGCAACTGACCGGGACCGGGCGACTGACAGGGACGTGCGGGCCGCGCCATTTGCCGCGGCCCGTTGCCTTTCGGCCATAGACCCGGCTGCCGGCACAGGCCAGACTTGGGGTGGGAAAAGGTCATGCTCGTGTCTCTCGCCCGGATCGTTGCCCTGAGCCTGGTGCTGGCCGCCGTCGGCGGATGCGCGACCCGCGAGCGCCTGCCGGCGACAAGCCGCGAACAGGCGCTGGAGACCTCCTATCTCGGCATTCGCGACGCGCGCTTCTCGCTGAACACCGACACCACGACGCTCGGGCGGATCTACATGGAGGCCGCCGCCCGCCGCAGGGCCTCAGGGCTCATCGGCACGGAGCACATGCTGGCCATTTCCGGAGGCGGCGAGAACGGAGCCTTCGGCGCCGGCCTGCTCAATGGCTGGACCGAGCGCGGCGACCGTCCGCAGTTCTGGCTCGTTACCGGCGTGTCGACGGGCGCGCTGACGGCGCCCTTCGCCTTTCTCGGCAGCCGCTACGATGGCGAGCTGCGTGCAGTCTATACCAGGGTCCACCAGCAGGATATCGGGACGCTGCTGCCGATCCCGGCGATCCTCGCCGGCGACTCGGTGGCGGACAGCACCCCCCTCGCCCGGCTGATCGCCGCCTATCTGACACCGGAGATGGTCGAGGAGATCGGCCGGGAGTACCGGCGCGGCCGCCTTCTGTTCATCGGCACCACCAATCTCGATCTCGGCCAGCCGATCGCCTGGAACATAGGCGCCATCGCGGCCAGCGGGCATCCGGACAGGGTCAGGGCGATCCGGCGCATCCTGCTGGCGTCGGCCTCGGTTCCCGGCGCCTTTCCGCCGGTCATGCTCGACATCCCCACGGCGGAGGGCCGGCGCCAGGAGATGCATGTGGATGGCGGCGCCACCACGCAGGTCTTCCTCTACCCGGCCAATGCGCCGATCCGCGACGCGCCGCCCGCCATCCGCAACCAGCGCCGCATCGCGTGGATCATCCGCAACGGCCGGACCCAGGAACTGCCAGAGGAGACGCCGCGCGGGCTGCTGCCGATTGCCACGCGGTCGATCTCCACCATGATCACCGCCAATGGCATGGGCGACATCTACCGGATGTATCTCGTCACCCGGCGCGACAATGTCGACTTCAACCTGGCCTACATTTCCCGCCGCTTCACCGTGCCCTACGAGAAGCCGTTCGACCCGGTCTACATGAATGCCCTGTTCGCGTTCGGCCGGGAGGAGGCGCTGTCGCGCCGCCCCTGGCTGAAGCGACCTCCCGGCTACGCGCCGTAGCCCGCCCCGACGCCCGCCCGGCGCGCATGTCAGCGGCCATCGGGACGGCGTCCGGCGGCGGTGCTTGCCGCCGCACGGGCCGGCCCGCGGCCGCGGACCCTTCCGGACCCCTCAGTTGCTGCGCGTGCGCATGCGGATCATGAAGGTGTCGTAGGAATATTCCGCCACCTGGAACCAGAGATATTCCTCGTTGCGGAAGGCCACCGTGTGGTCCAGCACCCGCTTGAACCAGGCGTTCTGGGCCGCGACCTCCGCATAGAGCTCGTTGGCCGCCTTGTAGCTGGCCTCGAGGATCTCCTGCGAGAAGGGCCGCAGCTGCGCGCCCTGGGCCACCAGCCGGCGCAGCGCCGCCGGGTTCGCCGCGTCGTACTTGGCCTGCATCCAGGTTCCGGCCTGGTAGGCCGCCGCATCGAAGGCGGCCTTGTAGTGCTTCGGCAGCTGGTCCCACTTGGCGATGTTGGCGAAGGTCTGCAGCTGGGCGCCGCCCTCCCACCAGCCGGGATAGTAGTAGAACGGCGCGACCTTGGCGAAGCCGAGCTTCTCGTCGTCATAGGGACCGACCCACTCGGCGGCGTCGATCGTGCCCTTCTCCAGCGCCGGATAGATGTCGCCGCCGGCGATCTGCTGCGGCACCACGCCGAGCTTGGTGAGCACCCGACCGGCAAAGCCGCCGACGCGGAACTTCAGCCCCTTCAGATCGTCGAGGGTCTTGATCTCCTTGCGGAACCAGCCGCCCATCTGCGTGCCGGTATTGCCGCAGGCGACCGAGCGGACATTGTAGCTCTTGTAGAACTCGTTGAGCAGGTCCGTGCCGCCGGCCTCGATGAACCAGGCGTTCTGCTGGCGCGGATTGAGGCCGAAGGGCAGCGCCGTGCCGAAGGTGAAGGTCGGATCCTTGCCGACATAGTAGTAGGACGCGGTGTGGCAGCACTCCACCGTGCCGTTGGAGGCGGCATCGAGCGCCTGCAGTCCGGGCACGATCTCGCCGGCGGCGAAGGGCTGGATGATGAAGCGGTTGTCGGTGATCTCGGCGAGGCGCTTCACGAACACCTCGGACACGCCATAGAGCGTGTCGAGCGACTTCGGGAAGCTCGAGGTCAGCCGCCAGCGCACCTCGGGCATGGACTGGGCAACAGCCGGCGAGGCAACGGCCGCGGCGGCAAGCCCGGCCCCGGCCGCCTTGACGAAGTTCCTGCGCTTCATGGTCTTTCCTCCCTTGGGTTCCGCCTGGCGGGATGGCTCGTTGTGATCAATCGCAGAGCGGCCATCCTTCCCGGCCATCAGACGCCGCGCGCGACCGCATCGCCATCAGGGCAACCACGCATATGGCGCGGACTGACCCGTGGCGCGCCACGGCAAAGGGCCCGGCGGATCGCTCCGCCGGGCCCCCGGAAAGGTGATGCCTTTGGTCCGTCAGCCGCGGGCGCGGGCCCGGATCATGAAGGTGTCATAGGTGTATTCGGCCACCTGCCACCACAGGTACTGGTCGCCGCGGAAGGCGTTGTGGTGGTCGAGCACCTTCTTGAACTCGGCATTCTGCGCCGCGGTCTCGGCATTGACCTCGTTGGCGGCCTTGAACGAGGCCTCGAGGATCTCGAGCGAGAAGGGCCGCAGCTGTGTGCCCTGGGCCACGAGCTGACGCAGGGCCGCCGGATTCTGCGCGTCGTACTTGCCCATCATCCAGGTATTGGCCTGGTGCGAGGCGTTCAGCAGCACCGCCTTGTAGGATGCCGGGAGGGCGTTGTACTTGGCGATGTTGAACATGTTGTGCAGCATCGCGCCGCCTTCCCACCAGCCGGGATAGTAGTAGAAGGGCGCGACCTTGTTGAAGCCGAGCTTCTGGTCGTCATAGGGCCCGACCCACTCGGCCGCGTCGATGGTGCCGCGCTCCAGCGAGGGATAGATGTCGCCGCCGGCCACCTGCTGGGGCACCACGCCGAGCTTCTGCATGGTCCGCCCGGCGAAGCCGCCGATGCGCATCTTCAGACCCTTCAGGTCATCGACCGTGCGGATCTCCTTGCGGAACCAGCCGCCCATCTGGCAGCCCGTATTGCCGGCCGGGATCGCATAGATGTTGTGCTTGGCATAGAAGGCGTTCATCAGCTCCATGCCGCCGCCGAGGAACTGCCAGGCGTTCTGCTGGCGCGCATTGAGGCCGAACGGAACGGCCGTGCCGAAGGCGAAGGTCGGATCAATGCCGCTGTAATAGTAGGAGGCGGTGTGGCAGGCCTCCACCGTGCCGTCGCGCACCGCCTGCATGGCCTGGAGGCCGGGCACGATCTCGCCGGCCGCGAAGACCTGGATCTGGAAGCGGTTGTCGGTCATCTCGGCGACCGCCTTCGAGAAGACCTCGGCGGCGCCATAGATGGTGTCCAGCGACTTCGGGAAGGAGGAGGTCAGGCGCCACCGCACCTCAGGCGCAGTCTGCGCGACCGCCGGGGCGGCGATGGCAGTGGCGGCGGCGGCTGCAGAAGCCGTTTTGATGAAAGCGCGGCGCTCCATGAGCAGCATTCTCCCTCTAAGAGACGAAAAACCTTGGCGGTTCCGTTCGGAACTCGTTGGCGCGGACACAATCACAATTCACAGACGCATGCCAGCCTTGCAGCTTGGCATGGGACATTTTTTTGCAAGCATACGGATTTGTCCGTATCCGGCCGGCAAGCACGCCGGCCCTGCCGAGGCTTGACCTTGCCTGCCGGCGCGGGAAGGGTGCGGCCCCCTCACACGCATCGGAGCATCCGGCATGGCGAAAGTCGCTTTTCTCGGCCTCGGCGTCATGGGCTATCCCATGGCCGGGCACCTCAAGGCCAAGGGTGGCCATGAACTGACCGTCTACAACCGCACCTTCGCCAAGGCCGAGGCCTGGGTCGCCCAGCATGGTGGCAAGGCGGCCCGAACGCCGAAGGAGGCCGCCGCCGGACAGGATTTCGTCTTCGCCTGCGTCGGCAATGACGACGATCTCAGGCAGGTGACGATCGGGCCGGACGGCGCTTTCCAGGCCATGGCGCCCGGATCGGTGTTCATCGACAACACGACGGCCTCCGCCGATGTCGCCCGGGAGCTGCAGGCCGCGGCGAAGGCGCGCGGCATCGGCTTCGTCGATGCGCCGGTCTCCGGCGGTCAGGCCGGGGCCGAGAACGGCGTCCTGACCGTCATGTGCGGGGGCGAGGAGGCCGACTATGCCCGCGCCGAGCCGGTCATCATGGCCTTAGCCCGCGCCTGTCGCAGGCTCGGCGGTCCGGGATCGGGACAGCTGGCCAAGATGGTCAACCAGATCTGCATTGCCGGGCTGGTCCAGGGCCTGTCGGAGGGCCTGCATTTCGCCAAGAAGTCCGGGCTCGACATCGAGCAGCTGGTCGACGTGATCTCCAAGGGCGCGGCCGGCTCGTGGCAGATGGAGAACCGCCACAAGACCATGAATGCCGGCAAGTTCGATTTCGGCTTCGCCGTCGACTGGATGCGCAAGGATCTCGGCATCTGCCTGGCCGAGGCGCGGCGCAACGGGGCTCACCTGCCGGTCACCGCCCTGGTCGACCAGTTCTACGGCGAGGTCCAGGCCATGGGCGGCGGACGCTGGGACACGTCCAGCCTGATCGCGCGGCTCGAGCGCAAGTAATCCCGTCACTGAACCGGAACCCGCAAGGGCCGCGGCCGAGGCTGCGGCCCTTGTCGTTTTCACGCTGCCATCAGGGGCGGCGGCGCGGGTCGCGCTGCTGGCCCTGCGGACGCGGCTGCATCTGCGGGCGGGGCTGCATCTGCGGACGCGGCTGCATCTGCGGGCGGGGCTGGAAACCCGGTCGGGGGCCAGCCTGTCCCGGACCGAAGCCGGGGCGCGGGCCTCCCGGGCCCGGTCCCATGCCCGGACGCGGGCCCGCCTGACCCGGACCGAAGCCGGGGCGCGGGCCTCCCGGGCCCGGTCCCATGCCCGGACGCGGACCGGCCTGACCCGGACCGAAGCCGGGGCGCGGACCTCCGGGGCCCGGCCCCATGCCTGGACGCGGACCCGCCTGACCCGGAACGATGCCCGGACCAGGGCCACCCGGACCCGGCCCCATGCCTGGACGCGGGCCCGCCTGACCCGGAACGACGCCCGGACCAGGGCCACCCGGGCCCGGACCCATGCCCGGGCGCGGACCCGCCTGACCCGGGCCGAAGCCTGGCCGGGGGCCACCCTGGCCGGGGAGCACGGCCCCACCCGGCGCACCTGGCAGGGGCCTGCCGACGCTGCCGGGGCCGAAGCCGGGACGCGGCCCCGCCTGGCCGGGGCCGAAGCCCGGACCGCCGGGAGCAAAGCCCGGGCGGGGCCCGACCTGCCCGGGAACGAAGCCGGGGCGCGGACCTCCGGGACCGAAGCCCGGCGGCGGACGGATGACCACCGGATCCCGGCGCGGCCGGACGATGCGCGGGATCACCACGGGTGCCGCGATCAGTGCTGCAGCGCCCACCAGAGGCAGCACGCCCCAGGTCGGTGGTGGCGGCGGCGGCAGGGCATAGACGGGAGCGATGGGCGGCCCGAGATAGATCGGCGGCGCAATCGGAATGGCCTCGTAATAGGCGGGCGGCAGCTCCTCCCAGTATTCGGGTGCATAGACCACCTCCACATCGGGAAGCGGCGGCGGGATGTCGTCAAAGACGATCTCCTCGAAATCCGGCGGCGGCGCCACCGGGGCCGAAAGCCGTGCCAGGCGGAGACGCGCCTCCTGGGCATGGGGGCCGCGCGGATAGATCCTCAGATAGGTCCAGTAGGCGCGCGGGGTGCCGGCACGCACCGTCCGGCGCCAGACCAGCGCCTCGCGCTCGGTGGCGAGGAGACGTCGGACACGCTGGGCCAGCGGATCGTTGGGATAGAGCCGCAGAAAGGCCTGATAGCCCCGGATCGTGTTCTGCTCCACGGCCAGCGCATAGGCCTCCTGGGCCGACAGGCCCTCCATCGGCCGATCGGCCGCGGGCGGCGGCGGGGGAGCCGTCGAGCCCGTCGGGGACTCGTCGCCGGCGTTCAGCACGGGAACGGGTGGCGGCAGGCTGGCGACCTCCCAGGGCGTGTCGCGGCCATTGGTCAGGTGATGGACGCGCAGGCGCGCACGGGCCACCGCCTGGTTGACCGGCAGGCCCGGCGTGCTCAGCTGTTCGGCCAGCGCCGTGGCGAAATGGCCATAGGCCGCGTCGTTGGCGGCCGAGACCATGCCGGGCGCCGCCGCCGAGGCGATCAGCAGACCGGGCGCGCCGTCGAGGATCCCGAGGCCGGGCCGCACCGGCTCGCCGACCGCCGCATAGGGATGCTGGCGCGACAGGTCGAGGAGCACGAGCTTGGCGCGGGCGGGGACCGAGGCCAGGGCCCGAACGATGTCGTTGAGGCGCACGCCGGCAATCGGCACATCGCTTTCGCGCTGGATCACCGCGTCGGACGGCAGGATGTAGCTGTCGCTCTCATGCTGGAGGCCGAGGCCGGACAGATAGATCACCGCCACGGTGTCCGGGCCGGCCTCGCGCAGCTGCGCGATGAAGTTGCTGACGGTCTGCCGCAGTTCGGCTTGCGGGAGGTCGGCGCCCTCCACCGTCGAGAAGCCGAGATCGCGCAGGGTGCGTGCCATCAGGCCGGCATCGTTCAGCGCGGTCGGCATCGGGTTGGTCTGATAGGCCCCGATCCCGAGCACGAGCGCCAGGCGGGTCTCGGACTGCGCATGGGCCGATGCGAGCATCAGCATCGAGGCAATGACGGCCCCGAGAAGGCGGCGGATCATGCAAGACCTCCCGGTCGATTGACCTTTCGTCATCCTGCGCCAAGACTGCCGTCAAATTAAGGCAGTCTAGGAATTTTTTACGCACCGTCGGGGCCGGTGCCTTGCGGCGGATCAAAGATGGCGCGCGACCTCGGCGCGCAGGGCCGGAACGAGCTCCCGGCCGAACCAGGCATGGCGGTTCAGCCAGCCGTTGTTGCGCCAGGAGGGGTGGGGCAGCACGATCACGCGCGGGACGCGGGCAGCATCGGCGATGGCACGCCAGCGGGCGACGGTGTCGGTCAGCGAGGTCGCGCGCAGGTGCGCGAGGCCGAGGCGGTCGAGATGATAGGCCTGGGCGCTGGCGCCGATGGCGAGGATCAGCCGGATCTGCGGCATGGCCGCCATCAGCCGGTCGTGCCAGGCGAGCCGGCATTCGCGCCGGGGCGGCAGATCGGCGCCGCGCGCATCCTGGCCGGGGAAGCAGAAGCCCATCGGCATGATGGCGATGCGCGCGCGGTCATAGAAGGTTGCCGCATCGACGCCCATCCAGTCGCGCAGGCGGTCGCCGGACGGGTCGGTGAAGGGCATGCCGGAGGCATGGACCCGCGTTCCGGGTGCCTGGCCGGCGACCAGGATGCGGGCGCTGGCCGACAGGCGCAGGACGGGACGGGGCGCATGCGGCAGGGGGCGGCCGCGCGGCGTCTCGACACAGATGCGGCAGGCGGCGACGTCCCGTTCCAGCGCCTCCGGGCGATCGCCCATCGCCGCCCTGTCAGGCCCTGGCGCTCGGCCGCGCCGAGACGGCCGCATGCCAGCGCTTCAGGTCGACCAGCTCGTCCGGCACCTGCACGCGGGTCGGGCGCAGGAAGTCGATGCCGATCAGTCCGGTGATGTCGGCATTGGTGAACCGGTCGCAGCAGATGAACTCCCGCCCCTTCAGGTGCCGGTCGAGAAAGGCCAGCTCATCGACGATGCGGTTGCGGTTGACCTCGCCCCATTCCTTGATCTGCGGCACCTCCATGGCCGCCATGGCCGGATGCAGGTGGCGGAAGGCGGAGGCGATGGTCGCCAGCAGGTTCAGCTCCATGCGCCGGCTCCACATCTCGATCAGGCCGATCTCCAGCGGCGTGCGGCCGAACAGGTTGGGCTCCGGGTGCAGCGCTTCGAGATAGCGGCAGATGGCGACGGATTCGGTGATGACCGTGCCATCGTCGAGCTCCAGCGCCGGGGTCCGCTGGCGCGGGTTGATGGCGGTGAACGCCTCGCTCTTGTGCTCCATCTTGCCGAGATCGATGACAACGGTCGGCAGCGTGATGCCCTTCTCGGCCATGAAGACCCTGACCCGCCGGGGATTGGGGGCCAGCGGCGTATCGTAGAACTTCATGGCATCACTCCCGGTCCTGTGCGGCGGTTTCGTTGCCGGCATCCGCATCATGGGGCGCGCAAGCGGTCAAGCCGGCCACCCGGCGGAGGCCGCGTGCGGAGGCGCGGCTGCATCCGGTGATTCCCTGATGCACCGCCGGTTGAATCTCACCCACACTGCCTTGCGGGGCGTGCTCATCCGGGCGGATGGGGGGAGATGAACCGGTCGCAGTTCATGATCGACATGACGGCGGCGATCGACCAGGCCAAGCGGCCTGACGACCTTCTGGCCGTTCTCGCGCGCGCGGGCGCGGATTGCGGTTTCGACCGCGCCTGCGGCATCACCGCTCTGCCCACCAAGACCGAGCTTCTGCCCAGCTATACCTTCGTGCACAAATGGCCAGCCGGCTGGCACGAACGCTACCTGGAACGGGAATATCTGGCGGTGGATCCGATCATCCAGCGGATCCGCCGGTCACAGGTGCCCTTCGAGTGGCGCGAGGTGCCGTGCGAGCGCGAGCAGCAGGCCGATGCCTGGGACATGATGATGGAGGCGGCCGAGTTCCGGCTCTCGGCGGGCTTCAACGTCCCGGTCCAGACGGTCAAGGGCGAGATCGGCACGGTCATGTTCGGCGGCGACCGGTACGATGCCAGCCCGGCCATGCTCAAGGCGCTCATCGTCATCGGCATCTACGCCCATATCCGCGCCATGGAGATCATGGGCGAGCGTCCGAAGCCCAACACCTGGGATCCCAAGCTGTCGCCGCGCGAGCTGGAAGTCCTCAAGTGGTCCTCGCACGGAAAGAACTCCCAGCAGATCGCTGACCGGCTCATGATCTCGCTGCCAACGGTGGAAACGCATCTGGCCAATGCATATCGAAAGCTGAATGCGTCAAACAAAGTCGAGGCTGTCGCGATTGCCCTGCGCAATCGTTTCATCGACTGACCGGCGTCGAACTTGGGCTTTTCTGCGGCCCTCATGGTTTCCCATGATGGGCCGTTTCCGCTGACCGTTCGAGACTTCCCTCCGCGCGCATCCCGCGCGTGGGGGACAGCTCATGATTCACGTCATCACAGGGGTTCGCCCCGGAGAGAATGCCCTGCTCGAGCAGGCCTTCCGGCTGCGTCACCGGGTTTTCGTCGGCGAGAAGCAGTGGACCGACCTCACCCGGCCGGATGGCCGCGAGGTCGACGAGTTCGACGGCCCGGCATCGGTCTACATCCTGGCCGTGGAGGACGGCATCGTCCGCGGTCATGTCCGCCTCAATCCGACGACCCGGCCGCACCTGCTGGCCGACAAGCATTCCCACCTGTGCTACCGCCCGCAACCACGCGGGCCGCATGTGTGGGAATGGACCCGCTACTGCGTCGATCCGGCCGTGCGCGGCGGCCGCCGCTGGGGCGAGATCGCCTCGAGGGTCGAGATCGCCGCCATCGAATGGGGGCTGATGAACGGCATCAAGGACATCGTCGTGGAATACGAGCCGAAGTTCATGACCCGGCATCACCAGATGGGATTCAAGGTGACCCCCCTCGGCATCGCCGAGGAGATGAACGGCGAGTTCGTGGTGGCCGTCCACCTGCAGTGCCGGGAGGACACGCTGGACAAGAGCCGGGCCGCCCTCAACGTGCCCGGACCGGTCCTGTCCCCGTCGATCGTGCCCGCCATCTCACGGGTGGCATGATGGGAAGGGTGATCGCGATGACCAGATCGACAAAATCCGAGGCCGAGTTGCAATTCGCCCTGATGAAGCTGGTGGCCTGCGCACTCGATGTCGAGCGGCTGGTTCCGGAGGGACGTTCGGAGCGGCTCGACCGGGCCATCCGGGCGCTTCGGGATCTGCGGTCCGAACTGGGCTGGGAGGACGGCGAGCTTACCGACGACGACGAGGGGGCCGCCCAGCAGTCCGCCTGATCCCCGGGCGGCGACAGGACGACGCGAAGGCCGGCCGCCGCTGTCCCCGTCAGCCCTTCGTGCCGAACAGCGCCCGACGCAGCGCGTTGCCGCTTTTCGGTTCGACGACGGGCACCGGCGCGGCCGGCACCACATCCACCGGCTCGATCGGCGGACTTTCGATGGCGGGCAGTGCTTCCATGACGCGCTCGGCCGGGAAGGTTGCGGTCACCTCGGTGCCGACCCGCACGGTCGATCGCAGCGTGAACGTGCCGCCATGCATGGACACGAGGCCCTGCACGATCGGCAGGCCGAGGCCGGTGCCCTGCTCGGCGCTCTTGATGGCATTCGAGCCCTGTCCGAAGTTCGACAGGACGATGGGGATCTCGTCCTCCGGTATGCCGGGCCCCGTATCCTTCACCGCCACATACTGGCCCCCAGACGCGGTCCAGCCCACCTTCAGCGTGATCTCGCCGCCCGCCGGGGTGAACTTGATGGCATTCGACATCAGGTTCAGGACGATCTGGCGGATGGCCCGCTCGTCGGCCCACAGTTTCGGCAGGTTCGGCTCGAACCGCTCGACGATCTCCACGCCCTTGTTCTTGGCGCGGACCTTCAGGAGATGGTGGCATTCCTCCACCACATGGGCGAGGGTGATCGCCTCCTCGTTCAGCTCATACCGGCCGGCCTCGATGCGCGACAGGTCGAGGATCTCGTTGATCAGCGACAGGAGATGCTGACCGGACGCATGGATGTCGCGGGCATATTCGGCATATTGCGGCGAGGAATGGGGCCCGAACATCTCGCCCTTCATCACCTCCGAAAAGCCCAGGATGGCATTGAGCGGGGTGCGGAGCTCATGGCTCATCTGGGCCAGGAAGCGGGACTTGGCGATGTTCGCCATCTCGGCATTGCGCCGGGCCTCGTCGGAATTGGCCTTGGCGGTCTCCAGTTCGCCGAACAGCGCATCCTTCTCGGCGCGCGCCTCCAGGGTCGCCAGATTGGTGTGATAGAGGCGGTTGGAAATGATGGCAAAGAACACCAGCGTGCCGGCGGCCATCGTGGCAAGGATCGCGCCCTTGAGACCCTGCATGGTCAGGAAATAGGCGATCACCAGGATCCCGGCCGGCAGCGAGGAGGCCAGGACCGCGCCCGGCAGGGTCGAGCCGATCATGGCCGAAACCGCCACGATGATCAGCATGCCGACCAGCAGGAAGGTGTTGGCCTCCGGCAGGTCCGTGCGCATCACGATGGTGAGGGCCAGCACCCAGGCAAGCCCCTGGGCGGTCTCCGCCAGGACGAAGCGCAGGCGCCAGGCCCTCAGGTCGGCGCCCTCGGGGTCGAGGCGCATGAAGGAACGGGCAAGCAGCAGCACGAAGCCGTGGATCAGCAGAACGACCCCGGCGCCGATGGCACCGACCAGCGGATTGGCGATCCAGGCGGCCACCCAGCCCGTGGCAACGGCCAGCAGCACCACGGCCAGCCCCGCCGACAGCTTGTTCTGCGCATAGAGCCGCATCAGTTCGAAGTCGAACGTGCGGCGCGTCCCGGTGGATGAGGTGAGGCGGTCGCGGGCGTCGCGCACCTGGCGGATGACGCGCTTGCGGTTCTGCGCGTGCTCGTCGGCACGCGCGGCCCGCCGCCCGTCCTGATCTCCGCCGACGACTTCAACGACCATCCCGGGCGGACCTTCCCCCAGCGCAACGCCACTCGCGACCAAATTGTGGCGCGCTTTGATTAACGCCGGGCTGACCGCCATGGTAAACGAACCGTGAACACGCCGTCCCGGAGCCGATTCGAGAGGCCCATGCGCTCGCCTGCAGCCCATCGCCAGACCATGAGGACTCGGCCCAGGCGACGCGGGCTGGCGACCTATGTGCTGCTCGCCTTCATCGCCGCGGCCACGGGTCTTGCCTATCTCCTCACCCAGACCCGGACACCAGCCGTCTTTTCGGGCCGTGCCAGGGTGATCGACGGCGACAGTCTGGCCGTGGGCGGCGTGGAGGTGCGCCTTTACGGCATCGACGCGCCCGAGCTGTTCCAGCGATGCTCCCGCGAGGGGCGCGAGGTCCAGTGCGGTCGGGAAGCGCTCCGCCATCTCGTGGCGCTGATCGCCGGCCAGCCGGTCACCTGCGAGCGGCGCGACATTGATCGCTTCGGGCGCACCGTGGCGGTCTGCTCGGTTGACGGGGTTGACCTCGGCCGGGCCATGGTGGCGGCCGGTCTGGCCGTCTCCTACGGAGCCTATGTCGCGGAGGAAGCGACGGCGCGGGCCGAACGCCGCGGCTTGTGGGCCGGCGACTTCATGCCGCCGCGGGACTGGCGCGACCAGCAGCGCGCCCGCCCCGGTCCGGGAGCCTGATACCGGCTGATAAGCGTTCATTAACCGTGCCGGACGAGGATCGGACGGATCGATGACCCGCTGCCGCCGTCCGAGCGACCCATGCCCTCCCCGCAGGCGAACGACATCTGGCAGGTCGCTGCGGCGCTGAGCGTGCTGCTCGTCCTGGCTGGACACGTGACGCTCGAAAGCGGTCTCGTGCGCGCCAAGCACAGCGTCAACGCCGCCGCCAAGGCGCTCGTCCAGACCGGAATCACGGCCCTCGCCATCTGGATGATCGGTCACGGGCTGATGGGCGATGGGGGCCCGCTGTCGGGGCGCGGTCCCTTTGCGCCCGCCGATCCGCAGCTCGCCGGACCGCTCCTGTTCGACATCGCGCTGGCCTGCGCAGCCGCAACGATCCTGTCGGGACCGACGGCGGAACGCGCAACCCTGAGAGGACATGCCGTCGCCGTTCTGGTCTTCTCGACCCTCATCTTCCCGCTGATCGTGCACTGGGCCTGGGCGGGCGGCCCGACGCCGGGCTGGCTGGCTGCGCTCGGCTATGTCGATCTGGCCGGCGCCGGCGTGGTTCACGTCACGGCGGCAGCCGCGGCGATCGCGGCGGCGGCGCTGATCGGCCCGCGGATCGGCCGCTTCTCCGGCAACCGGCGGCTGCCCATCATCCAGAGCCAGAGCTTTCCCTTTGCGGTTCTGGGCGCCCTGCTGCTCTGGCTTGGCTGGTTCGGCATCGCCATCGGAAGGACCGCCGCCGGGGGCCTGCCGCTGGCTCCCGTGGTGCTGAACCTGGTGCTGGCAGGGGCGGCCGGCACCACGGCCGCCTTCCTCGCCAATCAGATATGGCCGAGCCGCGTCACCATCATCAACCTGATCCAGGGAACGCTTGCCGGGGTCGTCGCGGCTTCGGCCGGTGCCCAGCTGTTCGGACCGTGGCTGGCCGTTGCCATCGGCGCGGCCGGCACCGCGGCGGCAATCGGCGGGGCCTGGCTGCTCGAGCGCATGGAGATCGACGATGCCCTGGGCATGGCCTCGGTGCATCTGTTCGCCGGAGCCTTCGGCGTGCTGGCGACGGTTGCGGCCGGGACCATGCCCCCGGCTGCACTCGTCATCCAGGGCATCGGCCTGATCGCGCAGGTCTCGTGGGCGGCGACCATCATGGTGGCCGCCCTGCTGCTGGCGCGCATGGTCATGACCCTGCGGGTGGCTCCGGAACAGGAGCGGGCCGGCCTCAACGTCTCCGAACACCGGATGACCACCGATGTCGCGCTCCTGGTCAGCCAGATGGGCACGGTGAACAGCCACAGCGGCATGTTCGCCTATCTGGAGGCGGATGCCGATGGCGAGCTCGGGCAGATCGCCCAGGAATACAACCGGGCCATCGACATCTTCCGTGCCCAGATCCGCGGCGTGAAGGACCAGCTGGCCCAGACGGAGGCGGCGGTCGATGAGGCCAGCCGCGAAGCCGCGCGCCTGGCGGCCGACCTCGCCCAGCGCGACGAGAGGCTGGAGGAGACGACCCGCGAGGTGGGCCTGCTCACCGACCAGCTGGCGCGCGCGCTGGTCACCGTCCAGAGCCTTCACGGCATGCGCGATGGCATCGTGCGGCTGATCGGGCGCTCGTTCCGCCAGCCGATCGAGCGCCTGCACATCATGGCCAAGCGCGCCGGCACCAGCCGCCACCCTGCCGATATCGATGCCCTGGTGGATGCCGCGCGCGAGGAATCGGCCCAGCTTGCCCGCCGCCTCGCCGAGGTGATCGACTATGCCCGCGCCTCCACCTTCGAGGCGCCGCCGACCCGCGACCGGACCTCGATCGAGAAGCTGATCGGCGAGATCAACCTCATCTACCGGCCGCGCGCGGAGACGCGCGGCGTCAAGCTGAGAGTGGTCTGGACGCCGGACATCTCCACCATGTCCGGCAGCGCCGCCGTCCTGCGCAAGGTCATGGGCGAGCTGGTCGCACGGGCGGTGGATGTCACACCGGCGGGCGGCCTCGTCAGCTTCGCGGCGCGGCGCGGCCCCTCGGGCGAACTTGTCATCGACGTCATCGATTCCGGCGGCGGGGTCAGCCCCGGCCAGATCGCGGCGGCCCTGGATCCGCTGGCCGACACGCCGCACGGCAATGGCGATGCCGGGCTGGGGCTGGCCCTCGTCAAGAAGCTGGTGGACATGCATGGCGGCGCCCTGACCATCCGCTCCAGGCCGGGCGTGGGAACACAGGTGCGCGCGACCATCCATGCCGATCATGTGGGCCAGGCGATGCCGGCCGCCGGATAGGCCGCCCCAGAGCGGGGCTGCTGCCCCCTCGACCTCGAGGGCGCGATGCGGCATGGTCCGCGCCTCCTGTCATCATCCCAGCGCGCCATGGCCAATCATCTGTTCGATCTTGTCCGCCTTCATGCCGCGGAGCCGACCAAGACCTTCATCCAGACCGAGACCGGCCGGACGGTCAGCTATGGCGACCTGCTCGCCCAGACGGCCCGCTATGCCCAGGTCCTGACCGAACTCGGCGTCAGGCCGGGCGACCGGGTGGCCGTGCAGGTGGAGAAGTCGCCGGAGGCGATCCTGCTCTATCTGGCCTGCATCCGGGCCGGCGCGGTGTTCCTGCCGCTCAACACGGCCTATACGCTGGCCGAGCTCGACTATTTCATCGGCGATTCCGAACCGGCGCTGGTGGTCTGCGATCCGGCGCGCCGCGACGGGATCGCCGCTCTTGCCGAGGCGGCCGGGGTGAAGGCGATCGAGACGCTCGGGCGCGCGCAGGACGGCTCGCTCGCCCACCGGGCGGCGCAGGCCAAGCCGGTCTTCGACACCGTGTCGCGCGGGCCGGACGATCTGGCCGCCATCCTCTACACCTCCGGCACGACCGGGCGTTCGAAGGGCGCCATGCTGAGCCACGACAACCTCGCCTCCAACGCCCTGACGCTGAAGGAGGTCTGGCGCTTCACCGGCGACGACGTGCTGCTGCATGCCCTGCCGATCTTCCACACCCATGGCCTGTTCGTGGCCACCAACACGATCCTGATGGCGGGCGCCTCCATGCTGTTCCTGCCGAAGTTCGACCCCGAACAGGTGTTCGCGCTCCTGCCGAAGGCCACCACCATGATGGGCGTGCCGACCTTCTACGTGCGGCTTGTTCAGGACGAGCGGCTGACCCGACATGCCACGCGCCACATGCGCCTGTTCGTCTCGGGATCGGCCCCGCTGCTGGCCGAGACCCATCGCAGCTTCCAGGACAAGACCGGCCACGCGATTCTGGAACGCTACGGCATGACGGAAACCAACATGAACACGTCGAACCCCTACGAGGGCGCGCGCGTGGCCGGCACGGTCGGCTTCCCGCTGCCGGGCGTGTCGCTGCGCATCACCGACCCGGAAACCGGCGCGCCGGTGCCGAAGGGCGAGATCGGCATGATCGAGGTGAAGGGGCCCAATGTGTTCAAGGGCTACTGGCGCCAGCCGGAAAAGACCGCCGCCGAGTTCCGCGAGGATGGCTTCTTCATCACCGGCGACCTCGGCAAGATCGATGCCGACGGCTATGTGCACATCGTCGGGCGCGGCAAGGATCTCGTGATCTCGGGCGGCTACAATGTCTATCCGAAGGAGGTCGAGACCGAGATCGACGGCATGGCCGGCGTCGCCGAGAGCGCCGTGATCGGCGTGCCGCACCCCGATTTCGGCGAGGGCGTCACGGCGGTCGTGGTGCCCGAGAAGGGCGCGACGCTGGACCCCGGCGCCATCCTGACCGCGCTGGAGGGCCGGCTGGCCCGGTACAAGCTGCCCAAGAAGGTCATCATCGTCGACGACCTGCCGCGCAACACCATGGGCAAGGTGCAGAAGAACGTCCTGCGCGAGACCTACAAGGGCCTTTATGGAGGTTGAACGCGCAGTCCTGTGGCCGCCTGCGACCGAACCGCATCCTCCGACCAAGCAAGACGGTGGGCAAGCGCCGCCGCGGACCGGGAGGCATCCGGGATCGCTGCGGCCGGCGCCGTCACGTCGTCTCGTACCGTTCCAGAACCCGGTCCACGAATAGTCCGGCCGCGCCGAGATAGTTGGCAGGGTTCAGCAGTTCGGCAAGCCGTTGCCGGTCGGCATGGCGGGCGATCTCGGCATCGGCCGCCAGCACGTCGAGGAGCGCCCTGCCCTCGGCCAGCGCCTTGCGGCAGGCCGCTTCGATGCGCTCGTGCGCCGCAAGGCGACCGAGCGCCGGCGTCAGGGCCATCTGCACGGCCTCCGCCATGAGCAGTCCACCGGTGGCTTCCAGATTGGCGCGCATGCGTTCGGGTCTGACGTCCAGACCTTCGAGAAGCTCGACAAGACGCGCCAGCACCCCGCCAGTCAGCCGGGACAGCTCCGGAACCGCCAGCCATTCGCACTGCCACCCGCCGGCGGAGCGCTCGTGCTCGCCGGCACCGCCAGCCGCAACGGCGGCGAGCAGCTGGGGCGCAAGCCCTGCGGCGCCGAGGATGGTCGCCGACAGCGCCGGATTGCGCTTGTGCGGCATGGTGGAGGAGCCGCCGCGACCGGGCGCCGCCGGCTCCAGCACCTCGCCGATCTCGGTCTGCATCATGAGGGCGATGTCGCGGGCGGCCTTCGCAGCCGAGGCGACCAGCCCGGCCATGAGGCACGCCGCTTCGAGCACGCGGTCGCGCTGGCCGTGCCAGGGCATGTCCGGCAGCGACAGGTCGAGGCGCCCTGCCAGCAGCCGGCCCACCGCCTGCCCCCGGTCGCCGAGCGAGGCGAGCGTGCCGGCCGCGCCGCCGAACTGCAGGGCCAGGATGCGCGGGCGCGCCTCGGCCAGACGGTCGCGATGGCGCATGAGCGCATCGAGCGTGCCGGCCATCTTCAGCCCGAACGTCACCGGCAGGGCCTGCTGCAGCCAGGTCCGTCCGGCCATGGGCGTGTCGCGATGGGCCCTTGCGAGCCTCGCCGCGGCCGCCATGGCGCGGGCGAGATCGGCGTCGATGACCCCCAGGGCCTCGCGCAGCTGCAGCACGAGCCCGGTATCCAGGACATCCTGGCTGGTGGCCCCGTAATGGACCCAGCGGGCGGCCTGCGGGTCGGCATCGGCCACACGCGCGGTCAGCCGCTTGACGAGGGGGATCGCCACGTTGCCGGCCGTGGCCGCCGCCCCGGCGAGATCGCCCGCATCAAGGTCACCGGCCCGGCAGGCAAGGGCAATGGCCGGGGCGGCCGATGCCGGGATCACGCCCGCGTCGGCCTCTGCCTCAGCCAGGGCCGCCTCGAAGGCCAGCATGGCGGCAATGGCCGAGCGATCGGACCAGACCTTCTCCATGACCGGCGATCCGAACAGCGGCGCGACAAGCGAGACGGACATCGGCAACCTATATCCAGCGGCGAGACGAGGCTTAGCAGAGCCCCGGTCGCGCCACCAAGCGGAACCCGGCCCGCAGGGCCGTCTTCCGCCGGTCGAGGGAGACCGCCATGACCGCCGATGCGAAGAAGGCAGCCGCATTGCAGGAAGAGGGCACGCGCGAGTTCGATGCGGCGGTGGCCGGCAAGGGACCGGACATGCCGCCCCGCCAGGCCGGGCGCGAAGCCGATGCCAAGCTGGACGAGGCGCTGCGCGAGACCTTTCCGGCGAGCGATCCGCCCGAACTGTCCTCGAACGAGACGGGCCTCGGGGCGCCGGACGGGCGCCGCTCGGCCGACTGATCGCCGGTCTTGACAGCGGCCCGCGCATCCCGCACCTGACCGTCATCAGCCGGCCGGACGGCCGCCGCCGCAAGACCCGAAAGGGTGTGGGGGAGGAAAGTCCGGGCTCCACGGAACCACGGTGCCGGATAACGTCCGGCGGGGGCGACCCCAGGGACAGTGCCACAGAGAACAGACCGCCGGAGCCCGCTCCGGCAAGGGTGAAACGGTGGGGTAAGAGCCCACCGCGCGACCGGCAACGGAAGCGGCACGGCAAACCCCACCGGGAGCAAAACCGAATAGGGACGGCAGGGGGCAACCCCGGGCGAGGATCCGCGCCGCCGTCCGGGTAGGTTGCCAGAGGCGTCGAGCAATCGCCGCCCTAGAGGAATGGTCGTCGGGCGGGAGCGATCCCGCCGCACAGAACCCGGCTTACAGGCCGACTGATGCCCTGAGAGGCCCCGGCGCGACCGCGTCCGGGGCCTCGCCACGTCCGAACCTGCGTCAGCAGCTCATGCGCACGCGGCGCGCGGGGCAATTGACCCCGGGAATGCCGCGGTTCGACGAACAATAGGCATCGCCCGGTTGCAGGCCGAAGATGCGCCGCTCGCCGCCGGCGCGCACGGTGAACACATTGGTCGTGCCATTGCGGTAGAACAGCCGGAACCAGCAGGTCGGGCTGTCGCCGGGGCTGCAGGAGAATCGGGCCACGCACTGCGCCTCGGCGATCCGCGTATCCATCATCATGAGGCCGCCGGCCATTGCCATGGCCACCGCGGCCTTCACCATCCATCGCTTCATGGTCCCCGATCTCCGCAGACACACCAGGTCGGCGCGGCCCGTTCGCGAGCCCCGCACCGCGCAAGGCTAAGACCCCGAGAAACTGGCGGCAGCCGCCAGACATGCGACAAGCTGTCGCAAAGCCGCCCATCGAAGCGCCCGGCAAGGCTGACACGGCAGAACAGGGCCGCTTCAAACATCCGTAAGCGCGGCGGGGCGGTCAGCCCCGGAATGACGGCAGCGCCCGGCCGATCCGGCTTGCGGGCGAGCCATCGAAACCGCAGGGCCCGGCTGCGCGTGACGGCGCGATTGGCCTCGGCCCGTCCGCTCGACTAGATTGGCGCCATGCCATCCATCGTCCGGCTCCTCCTTCTCGCAGCGACCGGGGCGGCGCTGACCGTCTCGCCCGGGCAGGCCCAGCTCGATCTGCGGCCACCGGGCCTCACGGCACCGGCCCGTCCGGCGACGCCGGCGGCCCGCCGGCCGGCCGAGCAGGCCCCCCGGCCCCTGTCGGCGGCGCCCCTGCCGCCGCCCCGGCCACCGGAAGCAGAGGATAACGGGGCGGGCGGCGAGCCGCAGCTTGCCACCGTGCCGCCGCCGGAGGCTCCGGCACCGCCGGCCGCTGCTCCGGTGGCACCCGCTGTTGCTCCGGCCCCGGGGGGGCCCGGCCAGCCCCCCGCCCCCCC